>JBIOGJ010000068.1:0-18988 GCA_044447965.1 Thermoanaerobaculales bacterium
ATGGGTGGGTGGGCGGCAAATTCGCCCGTCGGGTGAAGCGGCGATTGCTCCGGATGCCGCGGGGTACCCGGCGCGCGGATCGGCGCCGGGAGACGCTGGCCCGGAGCGCAGCGAGGGGAACAGCGAGGGTCACGGCGGCGAGACGCGTTGCCGGGTCGCGGCCGGAGGAGTTTCGAGCCGATGCGCGTGGGGATGCGCTAGGCCCGAACTGCCGCGAACCCGACGGGCACAATAGTTCCAGTCGTTGTCGTAGGGGCACAAGGGGCGCGCTGGATTCCCGCTTGCGCGGGAATGACGACCAAGTGAGAGCCGCAGCACCCGACGGGCAAATCAAAACCAGTCGTGTTCATTTTCATGTTCCGGTGGTCGTCGTGGCCTTTCCCGGCTTGACAAAGCTGGCGCCCGCTTTCAGGGTGGTAGCGTGAGACTCGTCATTGGGTGCTTGGCTGGCTTGATCGCCTACCCAGTTGCGTCATGGCTGGTCCGGCTCGCCGTCACCGTCCTCACGCTGCCGCTCGCCGGTGTGGTGAGGGAGGCGGAGTCCCGACTCGCGTCGCGGGTGTTGCGCGTGGCGGGCGGCGCGATCTGCGGTGGCGGGGGTCTGGTGATCTCGTGCCTGGTGTTGGCTCTGCTCGGCGCGCCAAGGTCGTGGCTGCTGCCCGGACTGATCGTGGCGTACGTCGCGTTTGCCCACGTCCCCGGGCTGCGCCGCCTGGCGGGCGGACCGCAGGTCGGGGACGAGGCGCTCTCGTTCATTGGAGAAGAGTTGGGCGTTGTCGCGGCCGCCATCGCGATTGGAATGGGGTAAGCCGCTCGTCGCGTTCGATTGGCGGCGGCTGGGCTGGGTGCATAATCGCGAGCGCGCAAGCAGGGGGTCACGATGGCGCTTCACAGCGAGAACGTGTTCATCATCACCGGTGGGGCCGGGGCCCTGGCCGGAGCCGTCGCGGAGGTGTTCCACGGCGCCGGAGCGCGGATCGTGTTGGCGGACCTCGCGGGTAGCCCAGTGCACGAGCGTGCCGCCACGCTTGAGGCCGTGCCAGTCACCGCGGACTTGACCGTCCCGGCCGAGGCACAGCGCATGGTGACCGAGGCGATCGCTGCCCTGGGCCGCGTCGATGGGCTGATCCACACCGCCGGCGCATTCGCCACGGCGGCGGCCGACGCAGGCATGCCGGAGCTGTACAACCGCATGTTCGACGTCAACATGCGGACGCTCTTCAACGCAGTGACTGCGCTCCTTCCGACGTTGCTCGCACAGGAGGGCGGCTTCCTCGCCGGGATCTCCACCAACCTCGTGTGGAGCGGCGCCGGAGGCGCGGGAATGGCGCTGTACGCTGCGTCGAAGGCCGCGCTTACCTTCTACCTGCGCTCGCTCGAGCGGGAAGTGCGAGCCCGGGGCGTGCGGGTGGCGATCGTCTACCCCTTGAGCCCGATCGACACGCCGGCGAACCGGCGCGACATGCCTCAGGCGGATCCTGCCGGGTGGGTGGATCCGGCCGCGATCGGCGAGGCACTGCTCTTTGCCGCGACCCGCGGGCCTCGCGGACGCCTCGTCGAGCTTCCGATCGGCGTTGCCCTCTGAAAGCGGAAGAGATGGCCGCGGCGCCGCGTTCCCCGACACCGAGGAACGACGTGCTCTCATGCTGCTGACCGCGAATCGCCGTTTTACGTTCTCCGCCTCGCGCCGGCTCGCGAGGCATGGGTGGTCCGCCACCGAGAACGAGCGCGTATATGGCGCGGGTGGCGAGGGCGAGTGGGGCAGCGGTGAGAACTACGAAGCGTTCTTTGTGTTCGCCGGCCAGGTGGACCGATGCACCGGCCTGCTTATCAACCTGGTGGAGATCAAGCACCGGCTCGGACCACTCATCGACGAACGCTACGACCACTGTTTCCTCAACCTCGACTCGCCGCCATTCAACGCGATGCCGCCCACCGCGGAGCACGTCGCGCGGCAGCTTCTTCGCGACGCCCAAGAGGCATGCCAGGGCTTGTCGGTCTGGCCGGTGGTTTGCCATCTGCAGGAGTCGGCAGCGACCGCGGCGACGGCGTACGTCTCCGGCGAGATTGAGCGCGATTTCTGGCTCGATTTCTCGGCGGGCCGGCGCACGTATTCACCGCATCTCTCGGATGAGGAAAACCGCGCGTGGTTCGGGCGCGCCGCTTCGCCCGCGGGGCACGGCCACGGCTATCGGCTGCGCGTCACCCTCCGAGGCGAGGTCGACGAGCGCTACGGGCTGATCGCGCCGCTGGCGGAGGTCGCGGCCGTGCTTGCGGACCTGCATGACAAGCTCGACCATCGCAACCTCACCGTGGAAGTCCCCGAGTTGGTCGGCGAACCGCTCACCACCGAAAACCTGGCCCGCTTCGTCCGTGGCCAACTGGTCAGGCATCTGCCGGTGACGCGGGTACGCCTCAACGAGACAGCGACGTTCTTTGCGGAGTTCGGCGGAGGCGAGGTCAGCCTCGGTTTGGAGCGCTCGTTCTCCGCGGCGCACCGCCTGCGGGTGGCGCGACTCTCGGACGAGGAGAACCGCACCCTCTTCGGGCGCTGTGCCAACCCCAACGGGCACGGTCACCGCTACACCGCGCAGGCGACAGTCACCGCGCCCTACGACCCGCGCACCGGCACCGTGTGCCACCTCGGTCGTCTCGAGCACGCGCTTGCGGGGTCACTCTCGAGTTGGGACCGCCGCCACTTGGATCTCGAGACCGAAGACTTCCGCGATGCGCCAAGCACCGGCGAGAACCTCGTTCTCCGCCTGTTCCCGCGCCTCGACGAGAGGCTCGACGGCCAGCTCTCACGGCTGCGCCTTTTCGAGACCGCCAACAATCGGTTCACACTTCGCAAGGCAGGGGGGGATTGATGGAACGTATCCTGATCACCGGCGCCAGCCGTGGCATCGGGCGCGCGATCGCGGAGCGACTCGCCGCGCCCGGTCGCGAGCTGATCCTGCACGGCCGCGACGGGGTGGCACTGACCGTGGTGCAGGCGAGCGTGGTCGCCAGGGGGGCGAGCGCCAGGCTCGTGCGAGGCGACGTTTCGAAGCACGAGACGATCAAGCACCTCGTGGCCGCGGTGGGGGACGCCACCCTGACGGCCCTGGTCAACAACGCGGGCGGCGCGCTGGTGAAGCCGATCGAGTCGATCTCGCGCGCCGAATGGGAGGAGAGTCTCGGCGTCGGCGTGACTGCGCCGTTTCTACTCGTACAGGCGCTGCTGCCGCGGCTGGCGCCCGGCAGCAGCATCGTCAACGTGATGTCGGTCGCGGCGCGCCGTGGTTTCGCGGGCTGGAGCGCCTACTGCGCGGCGAAGTTCGCCCTTGAAGGATTCGCCCTGGCGCTGCGCGAGGAGCTGCGCGGGCGCGGCGTGCGGGTGATCAACGTCTACCCGGCGGCGACGGACACGACTTTGTGGGAGACCGTAGCCGGCGCGTGGCCGCGCGATCGAATGATCGCACCAGCGGAGGTGGCCGAGGCGGTCGCGTATGCGCTGTCGCGGCCGGCCGGCGTGCTGGTCGAGTCCGTCGAGGTCGGCGACCTCTCGGGGCCGATATAGACGCAGGGGACAGGGGACAGGGCACAGAGGAGAGCGGCGCTGCTCGCGGCCTAATTCTCGACCAGCCGCAGGCCGTTGCGTATGAGCTTGGCCAGCTCGGGGTCGGCGGCGCGCGCCGTCAGGCATGCGCGGATCTCGACCCGGAGCGCAGCATCCGCTCCGTGCTTGACCAGCAGCTCGAGGATCTCGAGCGAGAGCAGCCAGTCGTCCGGATGGTTCGCGCGCAGGTCGAGGTAGATCGCGGGAAGCGCTTCGAACCCGTGCCCGGTATCGCGCACCTGCCGCACGGCGGCGTAGAGCCGTTGGAGCTGGTGCGACCTCGCGTCGGCCTCCACCTTGATCGTCCGCTCCTTGGGCACGAACGCGATCTGCTCGTACGCTTCCTTGTCGGCGGCACCGTGGAACACCGAGACGATCCGCTCGCCGACCGCGAGGTCGTAGCGGCCCCATGCGGGGTCGAACAGCAGCGTGTCGCCGCGCGTGACGCGGCAGTCGTCGAACGTGAGGAGGACGGGCTTACCGTTCGCTCGGGTGAGATGATCCAGCCTGCCGGTGAGGCGCACGCCACCCGGGAAATCGAGCGTCGCCGTCCTGCCGGTTGCGATCCCGAGCGCCCGCAGACCGTCGTCGTCGAGCGATTCCAACGCTTGCCCGCGCATGCGGCCTACCGCGGCTCCGAACCCATCGGCGTGGACCTCCCGGCCTTGACCGGGGAGCTGCACGTTGCCGACGGCGAGCGCGGTGGGTCCCGTCGTCCGGACGTAAACCGGCTCGCCCGAGTCGTTGGTGAGCACCTCGCTGATCACGCCGGAGACTTGCAGCCCCGAGCTGTACTCGAACGTCGCGACGTTCGCCGAGTGCATCGCGGCCTCGAGGCCGTGGAGGCCGCCACGGCGGAACGCCATCGTGTCCGCGAACTCGTCGAGCACGGCGCCCAGGTGCGCGAAGCTCGGCGTGACGAACAGTTGCGGCTGGAACGTCGTGATGTCGAACGCGACGTTGGCCGCTTCCACGGTGTACGGCAGCTTCTTCACCGCATCGGTGAGACAGTGCGCCGCCTCGCCGATCGAGGAGAGCAGTCCGGCGCCGTACAGCTTGGGGTCGTCGAGCTCGCCAATGAGGCCGTACTCGACCGTCCACCAGTGCAGGCGTGAGAGCAACCCCATCTCGGACGGTGCTCCGAGGTTGGCCTGCCGCTCCGCGACGAGCTTCTCGGCCGCGGCGATCTCGTCCGCCGGGGTGTTGGGCGCTTCCTTGAGGATCGAGAGGTGGCGGATCGCCTCGTACAGCTCGAAGTCCTGCTTCGACGAGAGCGCCTTCGCGCCGACCTCGCCGAAGCGACGCAGGTACTCGGCGTACTCCGGATCCGCGATGATCGGCGCGTGGCCCGCTGCCTCGTGCACGATGTCGGGCGCCGGCGTGTACTGGATGTGGTTGATCTGCCGCATGTCGGCCGCGATGACGAGCACGCGGTGCGCCTGGAACTCCATGAACGCCGCGGGCGGGATGAAGCCGTCCACCGGCGCGGCGCCCCAGCCGATCCGGCCGAGGATCTCGTTCATCTCCTCGACGCGCGGGATGCGATCGAGCGAGATCCCAGTCTTGCGCAGCCCATCGAGGTACGCGCCGTGCGCGTGCCGGCTGTGGAAATCGAACGCCTGGCGCATGATATAGCGCCACACCGAGTGGTCCACCGGCGTGTAGCGATCGTACTGCTGCTCGACGATGTGCTGCTTGAGGTGCTTCGGCAACCGGGCAATCTGCTCGATCTGGTAGATGCTCTGGGTGGACGTGCTCGCCATCGGGGCCCTCCGCTCGCGCTTCGTCACGGGTAACCCCAAACCCGCCTCGCCCGTTCCCACCTCACTGACAATCAGCACCACGCGGCAACCGCGGCCAGGCTCGAAACACAACCCTACTCATGCAAGGAGGTGCCCATCCTCCGAGTCGCATCGCCGAACGATCTGGGCCAACATCATTGCTTACGCTTGGGAGCTCCGCCGCTCCTCCTTGGCCCGCTGCCCCACCATCTCGCGCAATGCATGCTGAAGCACTTCGAAGTTGGAGATGTTGGCATGCACCCGGAATTTGACGTCCCCCGATCGAACCTCGATATACTCCACACCCTTGAGCCAGGGCTCTCGGACAGGTCCGACCGTGGTGGTTTCTGGGTCCAGCGACAGTTCCCTGCCACGCCACCTAGCGATGATTCTGCCATCACGAAGCTGAACTTCCTTCGGGGCCCGAAGCTCGTGCATGACGACTGGCCAGGACACCCCGAGGAGGAAAATGGCACCGACCAGGCCGGCCGCCACCCAAAGATGATGCCCGTTTGGCCTGCTTGCATACCAGACGAGCGCAGCGCCCCATAAAGCAGCTCCAACGATCCGCAGGAACCTGGTCCAGGAATACCGACACGTGATCTCGATGCCCGTCGGCCATGACATCGGGGTGATCTCCACTTCTTGGGCGCTAACGTCCATGCTTCCTCCACGCCTCATTCGCCGCTTGCGCTCGCATCGCCGGTTCCACTCCGCTTACGATTGGAACTGCCTGCACGCAACGAAGCTGTTTTTCCGGCCACGCAATCCTACTGCTTCTCCTCCTCCATTGGGGAGCGCTTGCGGCCGCGGCCGAGTTGGACGGAGCGCTGGTACGCGGCCCATACGGCGCGCGAGAGCGCGGTGCGGAAGCCGGCCTTCTCGAGGTAATAGAGCGCCTCGGCCGAGGTGCCGCCCGGCGAGGTGACCTGGTTGCGCAGGCTCGCGAGGTGCTTGCCGGCGTGGCGGGCGTACTCGGCGGAGCCACGCACCGTCTCGAGCACGAGGCGCTCGGCGAGGTAGCGCGGGAAGCCGAGGTGTACGCCTGCATCCACGAGCGCCTCCATGAACAGAAAGACGTACGAGGGGCCGGTGCCGGAGAGCGCCGTGGCCATGTCGAGGTAGTCCTCGTCGTCGACGAAGACCTCTTCGCCGAGGGCGGTGAGCACCGCGCGCGCCTGCTCGCGCTGCGCCGGCGTGACGGCGTCCGAAGCGGTCCACACGGTGATGCCGAGGCCGATCTGCGCCGGCGTGTTCGGCATCGAGCGCACGACCGCGGGGTGCGCGAGGCCGTGCTCGATCACCGCCATGCGCGCCCCGGCGACGATCGAGAGCACGAGCGCATCGCCGGCGATGCCGCCCTTGAGCGCGGGCATCACCCGGCCGAGCATCTGCGGCTTGACCGAGAGCACGACGATACCGGCGCCGGCCACGCTTGCGGTGTTGTCGGTGGTGACCGCGACGCGGTAGCGCTCGCGCAGCTCCACGCCGCGCTCGAGGCGGGGTCCTGCCGCCGTGATGTGGTCGGCGGTGACGAGGCGCCGATCGAGCAGGCCCTTGATCATCGCCTCGGCCATCGCGCCGGCGCCCACGAAGCTGATCCGCACGCCATCGAGCATGTCCGCCCTCCGTAGCCCGCCGGTCGACAAACGGCAAAAGGTCCGCGATCGCGCCGTTTACTCGCGCGAGATTTCACTCGCCACCGGCGCGACTTGCTCCCTGAAACTGGCCAGAAGCGTAGCACGTGCGTGAGATCGAGATCCGGTCCGGTAGACTTTCACGGATGGAGCATCGAGCGTGTTGCGACGGGTGACGAGTGCGTACCGGCTCGCGTTTTCAGGCCTTCCTCGCGAGGTCTGGATGCTGGCTGCCGCCATGTTCGTCAACCGCAGCGGCACGATGGTGCTCCCGTTCATGACGCTCTACCTCACCACCAAGCTCGGGTTCACGGTGGTGGACGCGGGCCGGGTCCTGAGCCTGTACGGCGTCGGCGCGATTGCCGGCGGCTACGTGGGCGGGCTGCTATCGGATCGCTACGACTCGGTCCGCGTGCAGGTCGCCAGCCTGCTCGGCACGGGCGCGGGGTTCATCGTGCTGTCTCGCGCCCACGGCCGTCTCGGCGTCGCGCTCGCGCTCGTCGGCCTGAGCCTGATCGCGGAATGCTTCCGGCCGGCGCTGGCCACCGCGGTCGCGAGGTTCGCCCCGGCGCCGGTGCGAACGCGATCGTTCGCGCTGATCCGGCTCGCGGTCAACCTCGGGATGACATTCGGCCCGGCGATCGGCGGCTTCCTCGCGGTACGGCACTACGGCTGGCTGTTCGCCGTCGATGCGGCGACCTGTTGGGCCGCAGCCGCCGTGCTGTCCGTCACGCTGGTGCGGCGAGCCCCACCCGCCGCCGGCCACCCAACCGGGCCGGCGAGGGCGGCGTCGCCGTGGCGAGATCGCCCGTACCTCATGTTCCTCCTCGCGCTGCTCGTGCTCGGCGTGGTGTTCTTCCAGATCAGTGGCACGATGACGCTCTACTTCCGGCAGGCGTACGGCTTCCGCGAGGACACCATCGGGGTGCTGCTCGCGCTCAACACCGTGATCATCGTCGCGTTCGAGATGGTGCTCGTTCGCGCGCTCGAGCACCGCAACCACCTTCGGATCGCAGCAGTCGGCGCGTTGCTCGTGTGCGGCGGGCTCGCGCTGCTCCCCCTCGGACACTCGCTCGCTTTCGCGGCGCTCACCATCCTGGTGTGGACCGCGGGCGAGATGCTCTCGCTTCCGATGATCAATGCGGTCGCCGCTTCGCGCGTGAGCGGGCTCGGCGCCGGGCGCTACCTCGGTGCGTTCTGGCTCGCGTTCTCCGTGGCGTTCGTGCTCGCGCCATTGCTCGGAACCGCGATCTACCAGCACCTCGGGCCGACCGTGCTCTGGGTGATGGTCGGCTCTGCCGGCCTCGTGCTTGCTCCGGCGTTTCTCGCCCTCTCGCGCGTGATGCGGCCGCTGCCAACCGGTGAGGTCGCCCGATGAGGCGCGCCGCGAAGCCGACGGTGCATCGGATCGGCGTGATCTCCGATACCCACGGGTTGCTGCGGCGGGAAGCGCTCGCGGCACTCGTAGGGTGCGAGCTGATCGTGCACGCCGGCGACGTGGGCGGGCGCGAGGTGCTCGATCGGCTGCGCGCGGTCGCGCCGGTGGTGGCGGTGCGGGGCAACGTCGACATCGACGACTGGGCTCGGAGTTTGCCCGAGACCGAGACGCTGAAATTGGGCGACGTGTCCCTCAACATTCTTCATGACCTCGATAAGCTCGACCTCGACCCGGCCGCGGCGGGCTTTGCGGCGGTCATCTTTGGCCACTCGCACCGCTGCGAGGCGACGATGCGCGACGGCGTGCTCTATCTCAATCCCGGGAGTGCCGGACCGCGCCGATTCCGCCTGCCGGTGAGCGTTGCCCGACTACAGGTGGTCGATGCGCAAGTCTCCGCCGAGCTCGTCACCCTTCTGACTTGATTCTCAGCGCAGGAAAAGCAGCCGGCAGACCAGAACCGCCGCGATGATTCCGACGAGGTCGCCAACCAGGCCCGCAACCACGGCGTGGCGGGTCTTCTTGATGCCGACCGCGCCGAAGTAAACGGCCAGCACGTAGAACGTCGTTTCGCTGCAGCCGTAGATCGTGCTGGCGACGCGGCCGATGAACGAATCGGGGCCATGGGTCTTGAGCAGCTCGGTCACGACACCCAGTGTGCCGCTGCCGGAAAGCGGGCGCATGAGCGCGGCCGGGAGCACCTCGGCGGGCATGCCGATGCGGCTGGTCAGCGGGGTGACGGCGTGCATGCACCACTCGAGCGCGCCGGAGGCGCGGAACATCCCCACCGCCACCAGGATCGCGACCAGGTACGGGATGATCCGCACCGCGACGTTGAATCCCTCCTTGGCGCCTTCGACGAACGTCTCGTAGACCTTGACGCGGCGCACGAGGCCGGCCCCGAGCACGATGACAAGCAGGGTCGGGATGGCCCAGGTGGAGACGAGTTGCGCGGCCAGGCCCAGGCTCATGACTCGGAATCCCGTGACGGCGGCTCGGTGGATTCAGTCCGTGTGGAAGCCGGGGCGCCGGCCCTTGAAGCGGCAAGGCGCGAAAGGAGCTTGGCAGCAGTCACCGCCGCCACGGTCGCGCAAGCCGAGGCAACGATGGTAGGCGCCACGATTTCAGTCGGGTTCGTCGAGCCCAGCGACACACGGACGGCAATGATCGTGGCAGGCACGAGCGTGAGCCCGCCGGTGTTGAGCGCGAAGAAGGTGATCATGGGGTCGCTGGCGGTGTCCTTGCTCGGATTGGCGTTCTGCAGCTCCTCCATCGCCTTGAGTCCGAGCGGCGTCGCCGCGTTGCCGAGCCCGAGCCAACTGGCGGCCACGTTGAGGAGCATCGCGGCGAAGGCCGGGTGGTCGGCTGGCAATTCGGGGAAAAGCCAGCGCGCCAAAGGTCGGATGGCACGCGCGAGCAGCCTATTCAGCCCGGCCGCCTCGGCGATCCGCATTACCCCGAGCCAGAGCGCCATCACGCCGACAAGGCCGATCGAGATCTCCACCGCACTGCGGGCGCCGTCGAACGCGGCCTTGGTCACGGCGTCGAGCCTCCCGCTCGCAGCGCCAACCACCACGGCGACGACAACGAGCGCGAGCCAGATCACGTTGAGCATTGCTTCCCCCGGATTCGCGAGCCCAGTGTAGCCTCATGGTGCGTGAAGCTCCGGTAGCCGTGCAGTGTCGCGTGGTGCGGCGCCCCGGGCTGACGCGTCGTTGTGCGGAAGCCGCACGACTTTGCTACGATTGAGTCGCAGGCAGCGGGAGGCAAATATGCGACGGGACCGGCGTGGGGCGAGCGCAGCGGCGTGGGGCATGCTCCTGGCGGGCGTTGTGCTTGCCGTGGCATGTGGAGGGCTGTTCACGACCCGGATAGCCGACATCAAGGGGGCATCGGCCAAGTACGACGGCGAGAAAGTCACCATCGCCGGCGAGGTGACCGGATCGGTCAACTTGTTTGTGGTGAAGTTCTACAAGGTGAGCGACGGCACCGGAGAGATCGCCGTGGTCACACAGTCGCCGCTACCGAAGGATGGCGACAAGGTACGGGTCAGGGGCAAGGTCCAACAGGCGTTCGCCATCGGACCGGACCGCATGCTGGTGCTTGTGGAGGAGCCTCCGTCACGCTGATTGCCGGTTGCCGAACGCGCGTCCCGGCACTCCCCTGGGGCAAATGCTTCTGCCCCTCCGGGCGAGCAACCACTCTGCCACGTATCACGTAAAAAGCACCGTAGCGGCAGGGAGGATAGCCATGGCAAGCCTGCATGAGACCTTCATCATTCCGCAGCTCCAAGAGCGGCGCCGGCGCCTTGAGATGGCACTAGCGAGCGCGCCCGTGGCGGACGAGCTGCAGCGTCTCCTCGGTGAGGTTGACAGCGCCTTGGCCCGCGTGGCGAACGGGTCGTACGGCCTGTGCGACGTCTGCCATGACCCGGTTGAACCCGAGCGCCTCATCGCGGATCCTCTGCTGCGCCTCTGCCTTGCCCACCTCACCCCGGAGCAGCAACGGGAGCTCGAGCAGGATCTTGAGACGGCGGCCCAGATCCAGCGCGGTCTGTTGCCCCGGCCCCACCTCACCTTCGACGGATGGCAGGTGCACTACCGCTACCAGCCGGCTGGTGTCGTGAGCGGCGACTACTGTGACGTGGTGCACCTCGATGGCGGCGACCTCTTCTTCCTCTTCGGCGACGTGTCGGGGAAGGGCGTGGCGGCCGCGATCCTGATGGCCCACCTCCACGCCACCTTCCGCAACCTATTGGCGGGAGAACGCCGGGTGGATCGGCTTGTCGAGCGCGCCAACCGGGTATTCCGTGAGAGCGCGCTCGCACCTTACCTCGCGACGCTCGTGTGCGGCCGCGCCAGGGCCTCCGGGGAGATCGAGATCTGCAACGCCGGGCATTGCCCACCGCTGGTGGTGTCAGGGGGCGGCGTGAGCGAGGTGGACCCGACCGGGCTGCCGGTAGGTGCCTTCGCCGGCGTGCGATACGCTTCGCGCGTCATCAAACTGGACCCGGGCGACAGCCTCGTGCTCTACACCGATGGGCTCTCGGAGGCGCGCAACCCCGACGGCGAGGAGTACGGCGCCCAAAGCATCTCGCGCGTGCTTGCCGCGCACGGCCGCGAGGATGCGGAGCCGGTGGTGGAGGCGTGCCTGGCGGACCTCTCCCGACATCTCGCAGGCGGTCCTCGTGGTGACGATCTCACCCTGATGGTGGTACGGCGGACGGAATAGCGCAGGTGTCCTCTGGCTTGGACGATGGGGCTGGCGTGGGTCGTGGCCAAGGAGAAGGGAACCGGGAAACGCAACTTGTCCGTGATCTCAGATTCGATTCAAGCCATCAGCGTGTGGTTGCAGATGCCTGCCGCCAGCGCTATATTACCGTCGTGAATTGGCTTCGTACCGTCGCTGTTGGTGTCGGGTGCTGCGCGCTATTTGTCGTCGCCGGCTGCCACGACAACCTTTTCGACGGCCAGAGCGATCTCGTGGTGGTCAACGCCAGTCAGTGCGAGGTCACCGTCACGGTTGACGGTTGGGAAGCGTGCAGCGTGCGGCCGCAGGCCTCCAAGACGGTTGATAACGTGGGCTCGGGGCGTCATGTGCTTGAGGCCAAGGACGATCGCGGGCGTCTCATCGAGCGGCGCTACGTGGACCTGCGGCACGGCGAGGACTACTACTGGCACCTTGAGGCTTGCTCGCCGCACTAGGCTTGTCCTGACAACTCTGAAACGGACCGTGCGTCACGCACGGCCCGTGGTGTCTTTGGCCTGCGCTCGGCCTACTGAATTGTGAGGTCCGTCACGTTGATCGTGTCCCCCTTGAGCTCTCCGGTCACGTTCACCCGGATGTGGTCCTTCTTGTCGGTGGCCTGCAGTGCGGCAAGCGCCTTCTCGTTGCCGGTCTTGTCGAACTTGAGCCATGTGCCGTCGCTCGTGAGGACGCCATAGCCGCTCTTGGCGCACTTCACTAGGCAGGAGGCCGGATGCGAGTCCGGATCATCCTTGACCTTGCTGAGGCACATCTTGTCTACCAGCGGTACGTTTTGTCACTGCTCCGCGACCGCGGAGACGGCGACGGCAAGAGTGGCAACGATCAGAACTGTAACAACCTTCCTCATACTCGGACCCTCCTTTTCCGTTCCTCCGTGCGCCTGACCCGGACGCTGACTTTGGATGCTCAGTCCACGTGTCGAGCCGGTACTCCGCGGGCCCGTGCTGCCCCGGCACCGCACGGTCAAAGCTCCAAAACGACTCCCTCGCTCGGTGGGCCACGTCGCCTGACGCAAGGGAATCGTCGCAAACGCGAGCTGAGAATACGAGACAGTAATGACGCTGGCGCTACGTTACTTGACAAACGGAGGGTGGCGCCCAACATTGGAAGGACAGGGGCATTTTCTCGAGGGAGGCGTAGAGACCGTTTGGGCCGTGAAGCGTTTAGGGGGTGAAGTTTCCTTCAGAAGGAGAGGACTCTCATGCGAGGAGAAACAGGAAAGGGAAGGCGTGGCGTGTGGCTTGGGGTTGCCCTGCTGGCGATGTGCGTCTTTCTGGCCGGTGTGCCGGGCTGGGCCCAGGGGGCGGACCAGGTGATCATTTACCAGAACAATAACTTCGGCGGATACAACATGTCTTTCACCGGATACCAGGACGTGGCGAACTTGACGCAGTACCACATGGCGGGTGCGAGCAGCCCAAGCTGGAACGACCAGATCTCGTCAATCAGGGTTGGCGTCAACGAGAAGGTCGTCTGCTACGCCGACATCAACTTCGGTGGTTCTTCGATCACGTTCTACGGGTCGAGCTGTGCGGGGACGGGGCAGTACTCGAGCATGCCCAGCGGATGGAACGACAGGTTCTCCTCGTTTAAGATCATGGCCAACGACGCGCAACAGCCTGATCCAGCGCCGAGCTCCAGCCAGGCGGCCGTGTACGAGGATGCCAACTACTGCGGCGCGTACCAGATCTATGGCATCTCCCAGACGCCCAACCTTTCAAACTACAATACCGCCGGTCCGGGCAGCCCCAACTGGAACGACCGCATTTCCTCCATCCGCGTCGGCAGCAACGTGACACTAATCGTTTACAAGGACGCCAAATACCAGGGCGCATCCTCGACCTTGGTCGGCCCTTCCGGTCTCTCCAACCTTGCCAACTCGGGCTGGAACGATTGTATCTCCTCACTGAAGGTGGTGCCGAAATAGTCCCGGCGCCGGCCGAGAGTGCGCGACGACGAATGGGCGGGATCTCCTCCCGCTCGTTCTCGTCTGTGCCCTGCCGTCTTCACTCCTCGTGCAGCCGCGCGCCAGGAGATCACCGATCGGCTCCGGGGTCAACTCTCACCTGGACCAGGTCTCGGGCCTTGGATCAGGAGGGCGAAGGTGTCCTAGCTTGGCGACGTAGCCACGGCACGGTCCGCGACGGCAAGGACAACGGCCTCGCGGATGACGCCGAACCGTGACGCCAGCGCGGGAGGGTGCCCGAGTGAGGCGAGCAGCTTCTTGACGCCTGGCGTCCCGCCGTCGGCGGCGCGTGCGTTGATGGTGACGAGCAGATCATCGCCATCGACCCGCCACACTTGGACGCCTGCGATCGGGTCTGCGGGCGCAAGTTCCGGCCACGGCGCGGTTTCGGGCGTCCTTCGCACGCGGTAGCAACAGGCGGCCACCGCCTTGCCAAGAGACGGCGCACCCTCGGGCAACTGCACGCAGGCCACGAGCTGCAGGCCCTCGGGCAGTACTCGGTTGGCGCGGGAGAGCACTCCCGCCTTGACCTCGGCGTGGCACTCGACGTCGAACGGCTCGGCGAGCGCTTCGTGTCCAAGCGCTAGCGCCGGCCCCATCGAGAGGCGAACGTGCGGGTTGTACCCCTCCGTGTAGCGGACCGGCGCCATCGCGGCGCGCAACGCCCTCTCGAGCAGGTCCATGACGTTGCGGTGGGACAGCCAGCGGGCGTCGCCGAGCTTCTGGAAGGTGAAACGGAAGCGCGCGAAGCGCTCCGGCTGCGTGAGCGGCTGCGTTTCAGGCAGGATCCGCGGCGCCGGCCGCAATCGATACGCGGCGTTCTTCGCGCGAGCGAGATCCGGCGCGGGGTCGCCGACTACCGGCAACGTGGGCGCGGTAAGCTGCGTGTCGAGCCCGTCGCCCGGGATGCCGCAGCGCATGCAGTCGCCCCACCTGCAGTCAGGCGTCTCCGCCTCGAGAAACGAACGGCGCCGCTCGGCCTTGAGGAACCCCTTGCGCACCTGCGCGTCGATCACGTCCCAAGGCAACGTGGCGGTGAGCTCCCGGGGACCGATCTCGCCTTCGAGATCGATGCCGCCCTCGCGGAGCGCCTGCTCCCAGGCGTCGAGCTTGAGCCACTCGCCCCAGCCGTCGAAAACCGCCCCGAGGTCGTGAGCGCGGGCGATCACGGCGCCGAGCCGCCGGTCGCCGCGCGAGAGCACGGCCTCGAGGCGGGACTCTCCAGGCTCGTTCCAGCTCAGCTTGGCCCAACGGATGCGCTTGAAGCGGTTGCGCAGCAGCTCGATGCGGCGGTGCAACTCGTCGGGCGGAACGAACGGCTCCCACTGGAACGGAGTCCAGCTCTTCGGCACGAACGGCCCAACCGAGACCTTCACCTCGGCCTTGCGATTACCGACTTTGCGAGCGGCGGAGAGGATGCCCTCGGCGAGCTTGGCCAGCTCTTCGAGATCGTCGTCGGTCTCGGTCGGCAGCCCGATCATCGCGTACACCTTGATGAGGTTCCATCCCCGCGCATAGGCGACCTCGGCGGCTTGCAGCATGTCGGCGTTGGTGAAGGTCTTGTTGATCACGCGCCGTAGTCGGTCGGAGCCGGTCTCGGGCGCAAACGTGAACCCCGACTTGCGCACGCGGGAGACCGCGTCGGCCACCGCCACCGAGAACGACTCGGCGCGCAGCGAGGGCAGCGACACGCCGACCCGGCGCGGCGCGAGACTCTCGGCGAGGTGATAGGCGAGGGGCTCGACCTGCGAGTAGTCGGCGGTGGAGAGCGATAGCAGGCCGACCTCCTCGTAGCCGGTAGCGTCGACGTGCGCCTCGAGCGTGCGCATCACGGTGGCAGGGTCGTGCTCGCGCACCGGCCGGTACCAGTAGCCCGCCTGGCAGAAACGACACCCCTGCGTGCAGCCGCGCACCACCTCCATGCCGAGCCGATCCTGAACAACCTCGACGGCGGGGACGAGCGGCAGATCCGGCACGTCGGCGGGATCGAGCTTTTCCGCGAAGACGCGCAGCACCTGGGCCGGCGCGGCGTCGTCGAGCACCTCGAACCGCCCGCCCTGCGCCGGGCTGCCTGCCGGGAGCCAGCGGTAGAAACCAGGCACGTACATCCCTGGAATCCGCGCGATCGAACGCAGCAGGTCGAGCCGCGACGCACCATCGGCCTTGCCCCGTTTAATCGTGTCGAGGAGCGCCGGGAGGAGCACCTCGCCGTCGCCGATCGCGAATGCGTCGAAGAACCCGGCGACCGGCTCAGGGTTGGCCATGCAGGGGCCGCCGGCTATCAGGATCGGGGGGGCCGGGCGCCACCCGCCCGACCTCCGCGCCCTCGCCCACCCGAGCCCCCCGCGCTCCGCGGGAGTGGATCCCGCTCCGCTTGTCTCTCCTCCACCCGACCCTCCTTCGCTCGCCGCGAGGCGTTCGCGGGCGAAGCGCGGGATGCCGGCGAGATCGAGCAGGTACGGCACGTTGACGTAATTGAGCTCGGTCTGCAGCGTGATCCCGATCAGGTCGAAGTCCGCCGCCGCGTGGTACGACTCGAGCGAGTAGAGCGGCACCGCAGCGGCGCGCATCGCCGCCGCCATGTCCGGCCACGGCGCGAACGTGCGCTCTGCCAGCGTGTCGTCGCGCCGGTTCGCGATGTGGTAGAGGATGCGCGTGCCCTGGTGCGACATCCCGATCCCGTACTCGTCGGGGAAGGCGAGGAGAAGGCGCACGTCCACCGCGTCCCAATCCTTGCGCACGAGGTTGCGCTCGAGGCCGAGATAGCGCCCCGGCTTTTGCACTGACGGCAGGATGCGCTCCAGTTCGGCGCGGATTTCGTGCGGACGCACAGCTCACCCCCGTCGCGGAGTCTAACCCACCGGGCCGACAGGATTGTTCCTTCCGGCAACGGTGTGGCCACCGAGAAATTGCTACGGCGTGCCGGAGCGTAGGTGGCGGCGAACGTGTGGGGGCGGCGGGGGCGTGACGATGGGGACCGGAGGCACGACCAACAGGGTGATCGAGTTGGCGGGGAAGGTCGTGCTGATCGCTCGTCCCGCTACCGCGAGGTCGGGCGCCCGCACGATCGCTCCGAGGTTCGCCGGGCTGTAGCGGAGCGCCTCTGCGGTCGGCCCAGATGAGAATGTCCCGATCCTGATCGAGGTCGTGAGGTCGCCGCCGGTCTTGTTGATCACGACCACCGTGAGCGCGCCGTCGAAGGCGCGAACCGCCGCGTATACGGCAAGCTGGCCCTCGTCGGCGCTCGCGGCGTGCACGCCGGACTCGCCGAAGCCGTGGCCCGCCCCGTCGGCGTTGCGGTAGATGCGAAAAGCAAACGCGCCGGGGTCGGTTGAGGACGGAGGTCCCCACAGCGTGGCGAGGTCGAGCCCCTCGCGGCCGAAGATCCCCAGCACGTCGGCCTGGGCGAGTGCACCGTTAATGCTGTCGAGCGCACCCCAGTTGTACTCCGAGATCGCGAGTCGGGTTCCCGAATAGTTTGCATCGACCCATCCGTGCATGCGTGGGATCATGAACACCGGCTGCGCAATCCAGCTCTCCTCGGCGTAGCTTGTGTCCCAAAGCAGCCGCGTCGAGCGCAGGCGCAGCGCCTGGGTGGTCGGGTCGCCCGCGGACGCGAGCGCCACCGTGGGCGGGTAGAAGTGCTCGTCGAGGTAATCCAGGATGCGGACGCCGTGCTGCTGCTCGTACGCCTGCATCTGCTGCAAGTACCACTCGACGAACGGTACGTTGCCGTGGGCAAGGCGGTCGGGCGGATTGTTCCACCAGTTGCCACCTGCGGCCCAGTCGAGTGCCGACCAGAAGTAGCCGGTCCAGCCCCACTCCGCTGGGCCGAGCGTCTTCGCCGTGGGATCGGCCGCCTTGACCGCTGCTCCGTATGCCCAGGTGCGGTCGCGCATCTCATCGTACGAATTGGGCTGCGGGTGCACGTCGCGGTGCGTGCTGCTCCACAACATCGGCTCGTTGTCGAGGTCGACGTAGGCCACGCCTCCCGCCGCCGCCGTGCCGTACTTCGTGACGAAGTGGTTGATCCAGCCGGTCACGAACGAGGGATCGATGGCCACGCTGGTGTCGAGCGGGTCGTTGCCAGTGACCTCGCTTGCGTCGGGCTTGAGCCCGTTGCCGCAATCCGAATCCCAGGGATCCACCGATTGCTGCGCGCCGTACTTCGAAACCTTGAACCCGCAATCGTAGGGGTGGTTGTCAAGGTGGCGCTTGGCCACCCAGCCGATGAGCGGCACCGTCATGAGCGTCCTCGTCCCAGTGCGACGGTCCTGATCGACGAACGTGTCGGCGGCGCCGGCGTCTTGCGGCACGTTCTCGAAATACCAGTCGTTGCCGGTGTTGGTCGTGTCGTTTTGCCAGTTGTAGCGGCTGGTCGAATTGCCGCCCCAACGGCGCACCGGTAGGCGTAGGTCGGCCGCCAATGCCTCGTCTGCGTAGTTCATCCCGTAAATGTCCGGGCTGATTGCGTGGAGATCGGCGCCGGTGTCTACTGAGAGCGCAGGGCCGACGCCGGGGGTGGGCGTGGGAGGCGGCGGTCCCGTGGCGGCGAGCAACGTGATGTCGTCGAGGTAGAAGGTCGGCTGGGCGCCGCCGCTGGTGTCCTGCCACACGATCCCGCTGATCGCTGTTGGGCTGCCGAGCGATGATAGCGGCACGTCGATCTCCTGCCATGAGCCAGCGGTTGGCGTGACGGCGACGCCCGGACCCGAACCGCCACTCCCGTCGTAGAGCACGACCCAGAGCTCCTGTCCTCCGGCACTGCCGCCGTGGATGAAGAAACGCAGCGTCGCGTAGGCCGTTGCGTCGAGGTTGGGGCTCACATGCAGGTAGAGGCCGCCCCAGGCGGAGGTGTACGTGACCGCGATGGAGGCACTGCCGGCATGGACGGGCGCCGTCGCAGCGAAGTCGACCGTCGCGCCCCACGACCAGTTGGCCCAACCAGCCGCCAGCGAGTCGGAGTAGACCGCCACGTCCGAGGCGGCCCCGACTGCAAGCGCGATCAGCCAGAAACCAACCGCCATGGTCCCCACGACACGCCCTGGGCCTCGCGCGGGCAGGCTCGTCGGCCGGTTCTCGGTTCGCCCCATCGTCAGCCAGTCACGTCTCTGCCGTTGACGCTACGTCAACTTCGGCGGGCGGGGCGTGACGACAGTCACACCTAGGAGTATTCATGCTGGCGGGCCAGCACCACGGAGAATGAAGAAGGAACTTGGTGGGAGCGGCATCCTGCCGCGACCAGTCGGCCCTCGAGAGCCTTGCTCGGTCGCACCTGGAAGGTGCTCCCACTGGCTCATCTTC
>JBIOGJ010000069.1:0-18656 GCA_044447965.1 Thermoanaerobaculales bacterium
GGCTCGGGGTTCGGGGATCGCGCAACGCAGACAGCCGACCCACGCGAACCCCTGAGGTTCTCCCGGAACCCGAGCCCCGAACCCCGAGCCCCGATGCTCACGCCTCTTCGCCGCCGACCGCCGGGCGCGCCAGCGTCGGCAGCATCGTGCGCAGCTTCTCCTCGATCTCGGCGGAGAGCTCAGGGTGCTCCTTGATGAACGCCCGCGCGTTCTCGCGCCCCTGGCCGAGACGGGTCTCGCCGTACGAAAGCCAAGTGCCGGACTTGCTGATCAGCCGGTGCTCGAGTCCGAGGTCGAGCAGCTCGCCGGTGCGGGAGATCCCCTCGCCGTAGAGAATGTCGAACTCGGCGACGCGGAACGGCGCCGCGACCTTGTTCTTGACCACCTTGACCTTGGTCCGGTTGCCAACCACTTCCTCGCCCGACTTGATCGCGCCGATGCGGCGGATGTCGAGCCGCACCGAAGCGTAGAACTTGAGCGCGCGGCCGCCGGTGGTGGTCTCGGGATTGCCGAACATCACGCCGATCTTCTCGCGGATCTGGTTGATGAAGATGACCGAGGTCTTCGACTTCGAAACGATCCCGGTGAGCTTGCGCATCGCCTGCGACATCAATCGCGCTTGCAGGCCGACGGACGCGTCGCCCATCTCGCCCTCGAGCTCGGCGCGCGGCACCAGCGCCGCCACCGAATCGACCACGATCACGTCCACCGAGCCGGAGCGGATCAGTGTCTCGGCGATCTCCAGTGCTTGCTCGCCGTTGTCCGGCTGCGCCACGAGCAGGTTGTCGACGTCCACGCCGAGCTTGCCGGAGTACTCCGGGTCGAGGGCGTGCTCGGCGTCGATGAAGGCGGCGAGGCCGCCCAATTTCTGCGCCTGCGCGATGATGTGGAGCGCGAGCGTCGTCTTGCCCGACGATTCCGGCCCGTAGATCTCGGCCACCCGTCCGCGTGGGATGCCGCCCACACCCAGCGCGGCGTCGAGGCCCAACGAGCCAGTCGGGATGACGTTGACGTTGACCGCCTCCTGGGCGCCCAGGCGCATGATCGCGCCCTTGCCGAACTGGCGCTCGATCTGTCCAATCGCGGTCTCTAACGCCTTCAGTTTTTCAGCGTTGTACTCAGCCATGATGACACCTCTCCTTGATTTTTCCGCGTGGACGGGTTGGCCGCGAGGCCACATTCGCATGCTAAGCGCGCAAAAAGATCAAGTCAAGACCGCGGCTCGTGGCGTTCATCATTCCCGCGGCCGGGAAGCCGCTATGGCCCTTCGCCAGAGCTCACATGCGGTGCGCCACACGGCCGTTGCCCTCCCACCGGGACTAGATCGGCGAGCCGGCAGGTTCTACCGCCGGAGGCGCCAGCATGCCATCGAACCCGCCGGCAAATACACCACGCGTCACACCATATCTGTATTACGAGGATGTCCCGGCCGCGCTCGAATGGCTCGCGAGGGCGTTCGGCTCCCACGAGAGCCTCCGCTTGCACGGACCCGACGGCAAGGTCGCTCACGCCGAGATGAGGCTCGCGGACGGGGTCGTCATGATGGGTTGTCCTGCCCCGCAATACCGAAACCCGAAGCACGTCGGCCACGTTACGCAAGCCCTGCACATCTACGTCGACGACGTCGATGCCCACTACGAGCGCGCGAAGAAAGCCGGGGCGAAGATCCTCGCCTCACCCGAGGACCAGTTCTACGGCGACCGCCGCTACGCCGCCGAGGACCCCGAGGGCCACCATTGGTACTTTGCCCAGCACGTCCGTGACGTGTCAGCCGAGGAGATGAAAGCTCACGGCTAGCGCCGCTGGCACGTCCCAACGCAAGCGCACACGCAGCCTGTGTCCAAGCGGCGCAACGAAACCTCCCGAAAGGCGAAAGACAAGGCCAACCTCTGGTCTTCTTTTGCCCGTCGGGTGCTGTGGCTCTCCTCGCTTGCCCGTCCCCACGGGCTTCGCTCGGCGACTCCTCCCGAACGCAGCGAGGTATCTCCCGAGAGGGTGAAACAGCACGACAACGACCGGGGTTCTCTTGCCCGTCGGGTTCGCGGCAGTTCGGGCCTTGCGCGTCCCCACGCCCATCGGCCCGAGACTCCTCCGGCCGCGACCCGGCAGCGCGCCTCGCCGCCGTGACCCTCGCTGTTCCCTCCGCTGCGCTTCGGGCCACCGTCTCCCGGCGCCGATTCGCGCGCCGGGCTCCCCGCGGCCTCCGGAGTGATCGCCGCTTCACCCGACGGGCGGAATTGCCGTCCACCCACCCATCACCGCCCACTCGTCCCCCACCCACCCAAAGCTCAGACACAAGATCTATCAGGTTCGAAGCGAGTGCAAGGATTGGGTGGGAGGTAATGAGTCCGCCCATCGGGTGCGATGCGGCGTTCTCTCCGGAGCGCACGGGCACCGAGCGGGCGGACCGCGGTGGGGTGTCGCTGACGCGGCTTCACGCGGACAGAGAGGCGCACCGCCGAACCCGACGCCGCGATCGATCCGAAACCGGCGGCGGACCGCGAGCTGCGGTGCTAGACTTTTTGATTAGTCGAAGGCGCTTCCAACCCACGCGTGGACCCCTCTGGGGTCAGGAGGCAGGCAATGAAGGGAAACGCGAAGCTGATCGGCATTCTCAACGATCTCCTGGCGGACGAGCTGACCGCGATCAACCAGTACATGGTCCATTCGGAGATGTGCGCGAACTGGGGCTACGACAAGCTGCACCACGCCATCGAGCATCAGGCCATCGACGAGATGCACCACGCGGAATCGCACATCGGCCGCATCATTTTCCTCGAAGGCCATCCCGTGGTCTCCAAGCTGAACCCCATTCAAATCGGCAAGAACGTCAAGGACATCGTCCTCAACGACCTCGAAGCCGAGAGTGGCGCGATCAAGGCATATAACAACGCGATCCGTCTCGCTGTCGAGGTGGGTGACAATGCGAGCCGCGAAATACTCGAGTCAATCCTCAAGGACGAGGAGCGTCATCTCGATTGGGGCGAGCAGCAGCGCGACCAGATCGAGCAGATGGGCATGGAGAACTACCTCGCGATGCAGATGCACGAGGGCAAAGCGAGCTAGGCGAAGTCGAGCTTCATGCGAATAGTAGCCGCGCCGCCGGTGGCCGCGAGGCGGTGGCGGAACAAACCTGGCGCTAGCCGCGCCGCCGCCGTTGGGCCTATCGCAAGGCGCGCGAGCGGCCCGCACCGGACTGTAGCCGTAGGCTACACGAGGATGCGCGGCCGCGATGCGCAACGCCGCGAGAGGTCCGACGCCGGCGGCGCCCCCGGTCAGGAGGGCTCGCCCTCGGGTGTGAACCGATACCCCACCCCTCGCACTGAATGAATGTATTTCGGGCGGCGCGCGTCGAGCTCGAAGTAGCGCCGCAAGCGCACGATGAAGTTGTCGATGGTTCGCGAGGACGAGCCGTACTTGTAGCCCCAGACTCGCTCGAGGATCAGCTCACGCGAGATGACCTGCCCCTGGCGCTCGACCATGAGCTTCATCAACATGCACTCCTTCTCGGTGAGCTCAGACTCGCCGCGCGGCCCCTTGGCCTTGAACGTGCGGAAGTTGACCTCGTTGTTGCCGAACTTGAAGATTCCGCGCTCCGCCACCGGAGTTTGGTACCACTCCTGCCGCCGCAGCATGCCGCGAATGCGCAGCACCAACTCCTCGAGCAGGAACGGCTTGGTCATGTAGTCGTCGCCGCCGTGACGGAGCCCGGCGATGCGGTCGGCGTCGGTGTTGCGCGCGGTGAGAAACAGTACCGGGACGCGGTTGCCCGCCTCCCGCAACCGCTCGCACACGTCAAAGCCCGAGATACCGGGGAGCATCACGTCCAGCACCAAGAGGTCGAAATCCTGCGCGGCCAGATGCTCGAGGGCGCTCTCGCCGTCACCCACCACGGCAGCTTCGTACCCCTCGAACTTGAGGTTGTGCGCCAGCGCCTCAGCAAGGTGCTTTTCATCCTCGACGATCAACACGCGACTCGGCATGGTCCACCTCTCCTTACTTCAGTTTGCACTACTGTACTCGGGAAAATCGTCTTCCGCTAGCAGTCCAGCCGCAGGCAACACAAGGCGGAACGTAGCCCCCTTCCCACGCCCTTCGCTGGCAGCCGTGAGCCTGCCGCCGTGAGCGACAACGATCTCCCGCGCTACGTAGAGCCCGATCCCAGTGCCGGGGGTGCGACGGGTAACCTCGTCGTTGGCGCGGTAGAACACCTTGAAGATCGCGTCGAGGTCACTCGCCGCGATGCCGACCCCATTGTCGCTTACCTCCAGCAGCGCCTCCCCGCGGTCGAGGAGGAGTCGCACGCACACACGCGGCGGCCTCCCCTGCGCATACTTGAGCGCGTTCTCGATCAAGTTGGAGACAACGATCGGCAGCGCTTCAGGGTCGAACGGCGCTTGGATGCCCTCCACCACCTCGCGCTGAATCTCGATCCCCTGTGCCGCGGCCCGCCGCTCCGCCACCATGACCTCGTCTTCAACGAGCTGCGAGAGATCACCAGGCTGGATACGCAAGCGATGCGCGCCGCCTGCGTAGCGCGTCACCTCCAGCACCTTCTGCACCAGATCCCCGAGTCGCTCAGAATCAGCGAGGGCGTTGGTGAGGAAGCGTTTCCTGCCCTCGTCATCCACCCTGCCTGCGAGCACCGTCTCGAGCGCCAGGCGGATGCCGGCGATCGGCGTCTTGAGCTCGTGGGTGATCGCGGAGACGAAGTTCTGGTGCTGGTGCTCGAGCTCGCTCTCCTGGCGCAGCACTCGCCAGAGCAGCACCACCGCCGTGATGATGGCCGCGAGGAAAAAGCTCCCCTCGCCAAGAACGACGAACACCCGCTGGCGATAGCGATCGAGGAGCTCGGCCCAGCGCTGGAAATCCGGCGTGACGACAAAATGCTCGAACGGCGCTCGGAGGGAAACGTGCGGCCGGCCGCCTTCGTTCTCCGGCTTCTCCACCAGTTGCAGCTCGGGATCGAGCGCCGCAAGCCATCGGTACGGAGTCTGCGGATCGAGAAACGCGAGCGCCTCGCGTTCACGCCCCAGCGAGCGGACGAACACGATTCGACCTTGATACGGGGTCCATCCCGCCCCGGACGGAAAGGAAGCACCCACGCTCACGACCCGGACCTCGTCAAACGGCGGTGTGGCTGCTGGGATCACGCCGGGTGGAAGGTTTTCGAGGGCGCTCGCGGCTTCCTCGGCTTGTTCCTGCAAGCGCGCTCCCGCCGAGGTAGCTCGCATCGCGAGGTTGGCACGCTGCAGATCGAGGCGCTCCCGGTTGTCGCGCAGCGAGTGGACCACCCACCAAGTGAATTGTCCATTGAGAACCAACGCGACCGCAACGAACGCCACCAAATGCCCGAGCCCCAAGCGGATTGCGCCGCGCACGGTGTTGAGTATAGGCGGGTCGGGAAGAACGTCAGGCCTCGGACCTCAGGCTACAGGCTCTCAGGCCATCAGGCCGTCAGGCAAAAGCAGGAGAGACGGTAGACGGGAGAGGTAAGACGCAAGAGACGAGACGGAAGACGCGAGGCACGGAAACCAAGGCACGGGGCAGGAGAGGTTGGTGGCGACTGGGTATTCCGGTTTCGGTTCTTTTCCCTGCCTGGTCTTTCCTGAAAGCCTGCTCTTCCTGACAGCCTGTCGTCGTTTTGCCTGTCGCCCGTAGCCTGCTTTTGCTGCAGCCTGCCTCACCTGATTTGACACCCGGGCGGCCCACCGGGAGAATACGCGCCGGCATGCAAGGAGCACGTTCCCTGCTCATCCGCGGCGGTACCGTTGTGCCGGTGACGCAACCTGGCACGTTCTTTACCGGCGACGTCTTGATCGAGGGCGATCGCATTGCAGCCGTCGGTACCGATCTCGCGACCAACGGTGCCGTCGCCACGCTGGACGCCCACGATGGCCTGGTCTTGCCCGGGTTCGTCCAGGCCCACGTTCACGTCGTGCAGAGCCTGGCGCGCTACCGGGCCGAAGGCCTTGCGTTGCTCGATTGGCTGCGTGAGCGCATCTGGCCGTACGAAGCGGCGCTCACGACGGGTGACGTATCGGCCGCCGCGCGCCTCGGCATCGCGGAGCTGCTGTGCGGCGGTACCACCGCGGCTCTCGACATGGGCACCACCCACGATCAGGACGCCGTGTTCACCGCCGCCGCCGAGTTGGGGATCCGCCTCACCTCCGGCAAGTGCCACATGGACGAGGGCGAGGGTGTGCCAGCCGGACTCATCGAGGATTGCGACGCCTCGCTCGCCGAAGCCGAACAACTCGGCGAGCGCTGGCACGGCGCCGCCCAGGGGCGGCTGCGCTACGCGGTCGCGCCACGCTTCGTTCTCTCCTGCTCGCGCCGCATGATGGAAGGCGCGGTCAATCTCGCGCGCCGGCACGGCTGGCTGTTGCACACCCACGCGAGCGAGAACCGCGAGGAGACGCAACGCGTGCGCGAGCAAATGGGCGCCGGCAACGTGGCTGCTCTTGCCGAGGTGGGCATCGCAGGGAGCGATACGGTGCTCGCCCACTGCGTCCACCTTGACGTTGGAGAGGCCGAGCTGCTCGCCGCCGATCGGACCGGGGTGGCGCACTGCCCGGGCGCGAATTTGAAGCTTGCGTCCGGGATCGCCGACCTTCCCGGGCTGCTCGCGCGGGGCGTGCGGGTCGGCCTCGGCGCCGATGGCCCGCCGTGCAACAACCGCCTGTCGATGTTTCACGAGATGGCGCTCGCGGGCACCCTCCACAACCTCGCGGGCGGAGTTGGTGCGGTGAACCCCTGGACCGTGCTGGAGCTGGCCACCTGGCGCGGCGCCGAGCTGATCGGGCTGGCCGACACCGGTCGCCTGCAGGCCGGCTGGAAGGCGGACGTGGTGGTCGTGGACGGCGGCGCGCTCGCCATGGAGCCGGCCGGCGATCCAGCCGCCATGGTAGTGTTTGGCGGAGGCGCCGGGAGCGTGCGGCATGTGGTCATCGACGGCAAGGTCGTAGTGGAAGACGGGGTTCTCGCCAGCGGCGACAAGGGCGTGATCCGAGGGGAGGCGCGCACGGCCGCGGCAGCGGTGTCGGCTCGCTTGGGTTGGACGTGATGTTCAAGGGCAAGCCCCGCTTCGACCTCCTCGACCAATACCTGGTAGCCCGGGACTACACCTCGGCGCTCGAAGCGATTACGGAAGAGATCAAGCGCCGACCGGAAAACTTCAACCTCCTGCTGCGCCAGGCCGAGATCCTCGCCCTTGCCGGAGATCGCGACAAGGCAATCGCCGTGTGCCGCAAGCTGGCACACCATTACGCGGAGCAGGGCTTCTACGCGCGCGCCATCGCGGTGATCCACAAGGTCCTGCGCCTCGACCCCAGTCGGCAAGACGTGACCAACGAGCTCGCCCGCTTCATCGCCGCGCAACAGGAGGAGGAGAAAAAGGCCGAGGCCAAGCTGAAGCGCGCGACCAGCGCCGGCTCAGCCCGCGCGCTGGAACCGGCCCTACCCCCGCCCAGCGCCGAACAGCAACAAGCCGAAAAGGAACGTGCCGCCTCCCAGTTCTTCACCGCGTTCCCGGCGGGCGCGCTCGAGCAGCTCCTCGCCACCACGTCGCTGCGCATCTTCCGGGAGGGCGCCACCATCATGCGCGAAGGCGAGCCCGGGTCTTCCCTCTTCCTCATCGACGAAGGCACCGTGGAGGTACAGACGACCGACCAGGCCGGCCAGCTCCTCGTGCTCGCCAAGCTCGGACCCGGCGACTTCTTCGGCGAGGTTGCCGTGCTTTCTGGCAAGCCGCGCACTGCCACGATCATCGCCCGCTCAGCCGTGAGCGCGATCGAGATCACGCGCGCGACCCTCGATCGGGTCGCGACCCACTATCCGGAGGTGCGCGAGGTGCTGCAGCGCTTCTACCAGGAGCGCGCGCAGGCGACCGCGGAAGCGATGCTGACCAGGCTGCGGGGCGGCCATGCGTGACCAGCAGTGCCCGCTCGTGCGCCGCTTCCTGGCGCTTGCGCAGCACGATGCCGCGCGCCCGATCATTCTTGGCGCTGACGGGGAGATTCTCGCCACTCGCGCCACCCTTGCCACCGCGATCGAGGCCCAGCGCGCCGCCTACCTGCCGTTTGTCCGCCCGCAATCCACGGTCGTTCTCTCGTTGCCCAACAGCCTCGAGCTGGCGCTGGCGTTTGGCGCGCTGCGACTTCTTGGCGCGCGCGTCGCGCTCGTGGACGCCGCCGCGCCGGCTGAGGAGCTCTCGCGTTGCGCGCGGGCGGTTGGTGCGTCCGCGGTCGTGGCCACGCCCGACCGCACGCCCCATCGCCAGGTCGCGGTGCGGGACGACGTCACCGCCCTCACTCTCGAGGCCGATCCGGAGCCGGTGGCGCTGCCGGTCGGCACCGCGTTGCTGAAGCTTACCTCCGGCTCGACCGGCTCTCCGCGGGCAATCGCCTTGAGTGTGAGGCAGCTCGTCACCGACAGCGTGCAGATCCTCGCCACCATGGGCATCCAGCCCCACGACGTTACGATGGCCGTGATTCCCCTGACACACTCGTACGGCATCGGCAACTGCCTGATCCCGCTCTACCTCGTTGGGCTTCCCCTGGCGTTCCCCACCTGCGCGCTACCCGCGGCGCTCGCCCACACCCTCGCCGCAGCCGGTGTGCAGCACTTTCCCGCCGTGCCGGCGATGATCCGCGCGCTCGCCACGCTGGGCGGTCTTCCCGACCTCCCTGCGCTTCGCGTGTGCCTCACCGCCGGCGCCCCGCTCGCCCCCGCGGACGCGCAAGCGTTCTGCGCCGCGACCGGCCATAAGGTGCACGTCTTCTACGGCTGCTCCGAGTGCGGTGGGATCAGTTACGACCGCACGGCGGCGCCTGTCCATGCTCCCGGCGCAGTCGGAACGCCGATGGACCACGTGCGCGTCGAAGTGGTCGACTCGTGCCTCCGTCCGCTGCCGCCCGGCCAGGAAGGGAGGGTCCTCGTGCACTCGCGCGGCGTGGCGCTCGGCACGGCGCCGGCCACGGAGGATGCGGACGAGCTCGCGCCCGGCCGGTTCCTGACCGGCGATCTCGGCGTGCAAGGGGAAGACGAGCCCCTCATCCTCACCGGCCGGGTAGCGGAGTTCCTCAACATCGCCGGCAATAAGGTCCACCCCGAAGAGATCCGCCGTGCCCTCGAGGAGATCCCCGGGGTGCGGAGTGCGGTCGTGGCCGGCCTCCCTGATCCGCACCGCGGCCAGCTCGTCGCCGCGCTCGTCGCCGTCGAGCCGGGCGCCGCGCTTTCCGTCCACGCCGTGCTCACCGCGTGTCGGAGGCGCCTGGCACCGCACAAGGTCCCCCGCCGCGTCGTGATCGTCGACGAGCTGCCGGTCTCAGAGCGAGGCAAGCTGCGCAAGGATGCGGTCATGGCGCTGCTGACCGGTCAGGCGCAGAGCGCAAGCTAGGATTCAAGACGACCACACCCATGGCGCGTGGGCGCGCCGCCGAGATTGGGCCAGATGCTAGAAGGACGAGGCGGTCACAGATGTCGTAGGGGCGACCCGGCGGGTCGCCCGCGGGCGAGGCGGCGCCTCGCCCCTACCTCAGATCATGCAGCCTGAAACAGATGGTCCGATATCGGAGGCGCATTCCTCGAATCCGGCGGCGTAGTTGCGTGACCGGGTGTTATTCTAGCTTGATGAAGTCTCCGAGCAGTGGCAGCGAGGGAGCCGTGCGCTACCTCTTGCTTCAAGCGGGCGATCTGCTCTGCGCCCTACCGTTGAGTCAGGTGCGGCGCGTGGTGCGGGCGTTGCCGGTGCATCCGCTGCCGGGGGCTGCGAGCGAACTGCTTGGGCTCACTGAATTCTCTGGCGAACCGCTGCCGGTTCTGGACCTCGCGCAGCTCATCAGCGCCCCACCCGGCGCCCACCCCCCGTATCCCGTCACGGTGGTCGCGTGGGCAGGCCGCCCGGACGCGCGCGAGTCCGTCGGTTTGGCGGCTGACGCCGCGCTCGAGATCATCGAGCTGCCGCCTGCCGCCATCGTCCCCGCGCAGGCCGGAATCGTGTGCGGCGAGGCCGCCATCACGGCCGGGGCGGCGCGGGTTCTCAACCTCGAAGCGTTGGGCGCGTGATGAGACAGAAGAACTATCTCGTGTGGCGGCGAGATGCCGTTACCTGGGGGATGGCAAGCGCGGCTGTCCGCTCCGTGGCTCAGAGAGGGAGCGGAATCGCAATCCACACCGACGGTGGATCGATCGGGGCCGATGCCATTCTCGGCGTCGACGCGCCGCTGGAGGTGACGCCGCTGGGGGTTGTGCTGCGCCACTTTTGGCCAGAGCCCGGCGCGGGGCTTGCGGTCTGGGCCGGCACGCCACTGGTCGTGGTGGACGAGCTTCGTCTGCCACACCCGCTACGACATGACGAAGGGGAGAGCGAGCATGCGTGAGGAACCCATTGGCTCCGCCAACCGGGCCCTGCTGGGGATGGCGTTGATGGTCGTGGTGAGCCTATTCGGCGCCGCCGCCTTGATGGCCGCGACCGCCTACGGGGCGCCGAGCTGGCTATACGACGGCTTTCTCGTCGTCGCCGCCATCCTGGCGGTGGTTTACGCCACGATCATCTTCGTGCCGGCGCGGGGACTCCACCGGCAGCATGCCAAGGCGATGCGTCAGGCCGCCGCGCTCGAAGCGCTCCTAGGCGAGACCTCGGGCCAGCTCCAGTCCGGCGATCTGGTGGCGATGCTGCGCATTGCGGCCCGGCTGCCGCACGTCCTCGCCGAGGCATTCACCGCGGCCGCCAAGGCGTTGAGTGCACTGGTTCAGCAGATCCAGAACAGCTCGATCGAGATCGCCGGATCGGGCAACGCGGTACGCGCCACCGCCTCCGAGCTGGCCTCCGGCTCATCCGAGCAGGCCGCGGCGGTGGTGGAAATCACCGCCACGATGGAGGAGCTTGCGCGCACCGCGGCGCAGATTGCCGCCAACGCCGCCTCGCAAGCGGACCTCGCGGCGCGCGCGGAGGCGAGCGGCAACTCTGGTGCATCGGCGGTTGAGGAGGCGGTTGCCGGAGTCGAGGAGGTGCAGAAACGCATCTCCGGTATCGCCAGCCGGGGCGACGTGCTCGGCACGCGATCGAAGGAGATCTATCGCGTCCTCGACCTCATCACCGAGATCGCGCAGGAGACCCACATCCTCTCGCTCAACGCCGCCATCGAGGCCGCCGCTGCCGGCGAGCACGGTCGCCGTTTCTCCGTCGTTGCGGACGAAGTGCGGCGTCTCGCGCAGCGGTCGCAGGAATCGGTGGAATCGGTGCGCAACCTGCTCGACGAGTTCTCCAGCTCGATCCGCGCCACCGTCGTGGCCACTGAAGAAGGCGGCAAGGAAACGTCCGGCGTGCTCGTGCGGGCACGCGCGGCGGCCGGGGTGATCGAAGAGCTGCGCGGCGCGCTCTCCGACACGGCCCGCACCGCGAAAGAGATCTCCCTCGCCACGCAGCAGCAACGCACCGCGTCCGACCAGGTGGTGCTGACGCTCAAGGAAGTCAGTCAGGTCATCCAGCGCATGGCGGAGGGGCTCAACCATTTCTCCGGCACCGCCGAGCGGCTCAACCAGCTCGCGCTCTCGATCCAGCTCCTCACGCAGTCGTTCCACCTGGACTCGCCGCGCTCCCTCAAGCACCTGGTCAGCCAGTTTGCCGGCGAATTTGCGGCGCGCGCAGGCCACTGGGAGGCGGTGGAGGTCAGCTTGGAGGAGATCGTCAAGCGGAATCCCTTCCTCGAAGTCGCCTTCCTCACCGACGACCATGGCGCCTTGGTTTCCATCGCGGTCAACCGCGAAGCCACCGGCGGTCGCGAAGGCCCTGGGGGGGTAGCGGTGGGCGCCAACCTCGCCGATCGGCCTTGGTTCCAGTCGGCGGCACGCGATCGCCGCTCCATCCTCACCCCGCTCTACGACTCGCTCCTCACCGGGCAGAAGTGCTTCACGGTTGCTGCGCCGATCGTGGACGCCGGCGATCGCTTCGTGGGCGTGTTCGGACTCGACGTCAACGCCAAGAGCTGGACGAAGATATGACGGCGTGGTCAGCGCCCGGCGGCCCATGGCTTGGAGAGGAGCGGCTTCCCCACCCTCGTCATCTGTGTGATTGGCAAGGCGCCACAGCGCCCGCAAGAAACTGGCACTTACGCGCCACGGACCACGGCCAAGGGATCACGACCTCCTCAGATGGATCCTGAGTTTGCCGATCTGATCCCGCTCTTCGTTGCGGAAGCCCGGGGGCGAGTCGAGCGCCTTCTCACCCTCGCCGCCGCAGTCGAGTCAGAACCCCAGGCTGTCACCGAAGCACGCCGCGAGCTACACACCCTCAAGGGCGCCGGCCGCATGCTCCGCTTGGGTCCCCTCGCCGAGCTTTGCCATGCAACCGAGGGCGCCTTGCAGGCCGTCAGGCCCGGAGTGGGAAGCCTCCTCCTGCGCGCGGTTGACGCGATCGCCGCCACGATCGAGGCGATCGGGCGAGACGAGGTGGCCGAGGTCGACGCCGAGTTGCTGCGAACGCTCGCGGTGCCGGCGGCGCGGTCTGCGCCCGTCGAGGCGGACAGTGCGGCTCCGGCGGCGACCGCCGCTCCACCGCCTCGGCTCGCCTTGGTCGACGAGGTCCGCCTCGAGGCGAAGGCTGTCGATGCGATGGCCGACCGGGCCACACAGTTGCGCATCCTCTCGCTGGGCGCGGTGCAGTCGGTGGTCCGCCTCAACGAGCTGGCGCGCCTCGCGGAGGACGCGGTGCACGAGGCGCAGCCCGCGCAGGCCCTGGCTGTCCTTGCCACCTCGCTGCGCCGGCTCGGCGTGGAGATCGAGGCGGGGCAAAAACGCCTCCACCGCACGGCGGAGCAACAGCTCGAGGCGTTGCTTGCCCTGCAGGTTCAGCCGTTGCGCGGTTTCCTCCTCTCGCTCGCTCGCCATGCTCGCGAGCTCGCCCGGTCGCTCGGGCGCGAGGTCGAGGTCGAGCTGCGCGGCGAGGACACGCGCCTCGACCGTCGCATTGCGCAGGAACTCGAGGACGCGCTGATCCACCTGATCCGCAACGCGGTCGACCACGGCATCGAAGCCACCGAGGCGCGCGAGAAGGTGGGCAAACCACGGATCGGCCGGATCCGCCTGGAAGCCAGCACCGCCGGCAGTCGGGTACGGCTATCGGTAACCGATGACGGCGCGGGGATCGATCCCGCGCGCGTGAGCGACTCGGCCTTGGCCGCCGGGCTGATCGACGCGGAAAGGGCAACCACCCTCAGCCGTGAGGACGCCCTCCGCTTGCTTTTCACCCCCGGGTTTTCGACCCGAAGCGAGGTATCGGAGGTCTCCGGTCGAGGCGTCGGCCTTGACGTCGTGGCGGGCACCGCCGGCCGGGTCGGCGGCAGCGCCACGATCGATTCGCAGCCCGGTCGTGGCACGACTGTCACCATCGAGGTACCGATGGCGCGCCGCGGCGAGCAAGTGCTGCTGGTGCGAGTCGGGAGCTTGCGCCTCGCGCTCCCGGCGGGCGCGGTGCGCCGCGTGCACCGCCTCAGGGAGGACGCCATCGTCGAACGGGACCGGCGCTTCCTTGCACGCCTCGGCGACCGTCTGGTGCCGTTCGTACCGCTTGCCAAGGCGTTGGGCGAGCCATCCGCCACGACCTCGCTTCTCCTTCAGGGTGAGCACGCAGGTCAAGCGCTCGCCGTCGCCGTGGACGCGGTCGAGGGTGCGGAGGAGGTACTGGTCCGGCCCATCGCACGCGCCGCGGCGGGCGTGGCGTTCCTCGATGGCGTCGCCCTGCTCGCCTCGGGCCAGCCTCTTGGGGTGTTGTCGCCGAAGGCGCTAGCGCAGGCCGAGATGGGCCGGCCGATGTCCGCGCCCGCGCTGCGCACGACGCCCAAGAAGCTGCGCGTGCTCTTGGTCGACGACTCGCTGGTCACGCGCGAGATGGAACGCCGGCTGCTGGAGGAGATGGGCTTTGACGTCGCGGCAGTGGGCGACGCTGCCGAGGCCCTTACGCAGCTCGGCGAGCAGGTATTTGATTGTATGGTCACCGATGTCGAGATGCCGGGGATGGACGGGTTCGAGTTGGTCCGCCATCTCCGCGGCATTCCCGCGTTCGCGCGCCTGCCGGTGGTGGTGGTTTCCACTCACGACCGCCCCGAGGATAGGCTCGCCGGCCTCGAAGCCGGCGCCGATGCCTATCTTTCCAAGCAAGGCCTGGACTCCACCGAACTCGCTGGCCTGGTGCGGCGGCTGGGGGGGCGGTAATGCCCCAGCCAAGAACATTGCGTGTGCTGGTGGTCGATGACTCCACCACCGTCCGCGCCGTGCTGCGCCGCCTGTTCGGTCGCACCCCCGACATCGCCGTGGTGGGCGAGGCGAGCGACGGCGCGCGTGCGGTCGAAGAGACGGTACGCCTGGCGCCCGACGTGGTGTTGATGGACATCGAAATGCCGATCATGGATGGCTTCGTGGCCACCTCCCGCATCATGGCGGTGAAGCCCACGCCAATCCTGGTCCTCACCTCGCGCGCCAACCGCAACGAGGTGGAGATCGCATTCGAGGCGATCCGACACGGCGCGCTCGAGGTGCTGGCCAAGCCCGAGGACACCGCAGGGTGGGAGAACCTTGCCGCGACGCTGCCGGTCACCGTGCGGGCCGCCGCGCAGGTTCGCTCCGCGCCAGCGCGCGGACCCTCTGGCGCGGCCACCCCGCCCTGGTCGGAGTTGGTCCACCGCGCCGGTGGGCAGGTCGTCACGCCGGAGTTGCGGCCAGGGCGGCCGGTGCGCTTTGTCGCTATCGGCGCCTCAACCGGGGGTCCCAGCGCGCTCCATGCTTTCCTCGGGGCGCTGCCGCCTGCCCCGCCGGCGCCGGTGCTGGTGGTGCAGCACATCGCCTCCGGGTTTGAGGAGGGCCTCGCTGATTGGCTGGCCAAGGACTTGCAGCGGGACGTGCGGGTGGCCCGCGACGGCGAGGTCGCCGAGCCTGGCACGGTCCGAGTCGGCCCCCCGGGCGCCCACCTGCGCCTGGCAGCAAATGGGGTGCTCCGCCTTGACACAGCGACGCCGCCGCGCGGCGGCCACCGCCCAGCGGTCGACGAGCTGTTCCTATCATGCGCCGAGACCTGCCCGCATGAAGTGGCTGGCGTGCTTCTGTCCGGCATGGGAGCCGACGGCGCCGATGGCCTGCTCGCGCTGCGTCGAGCCGGCGGCTTAACCATGGTTCAGGACGAGGCGTCATCCGTGATCTTCGGCATGCCTCGCGCGGCGCTCGAGCGCGGCGCCGCAGAAATCGCGCTGGCTCCCGCGGAGCTGGCGCGGCTCTTGGCGCGCCACTGGCATGGGGGACAACCGTGAGCGGTCCACGCGTGTTGGTCGTGGACGATAGCGAGGTCACGCGAACCCTGCTCGTCCGCACGTTAGAGCGCGCGGGGTTCGCCGTTATCTCCGCCAAGGACGGCGCCGAGGGCGCGGTGGTGGCACTCAAGGAGCGGCCGGCGGTCGTGGTCACCGATCTCGAAATGCCGCTGATGGACGGCTATCAGTTGCTCCGTTTGCTCAAGCACGAACCGGCGAGCGCCTCCATCCCGGTCCTCATTCTCACCAGTCACGGCGAGGCGCCGTCGCGTTTCTGGGGCTTGCACACCGGTGCGGACGCCTACCTCACCAAGAACTACGACTCCGCCGAGTTGGTCTCCACCGTGAGCCGGCTGGCGCGCCAGGCGGCGCCTTCTCCGCCGCCCGGAAGTGTGGCGCCGACGAGTCCGCTCGAGGTACTCGCCCGCGTCGCGCATCAGCTCGACGCCACTTTGCTGCGTACCACGTTGGTCAACGCGCTGCTCGAAAAGGGACTGCAGCCCGCGGACGTGCACGGCGCCAATCAGGCGGCTGCCGCAGTGGTGGCGGAGGTGGTTGATGCGGACCTGCTGGCGGTGGCGCTTGCGGAGCCTGACACCGTCACGCTCGATCTCGTCCTCGGGCGGCCACTTTCGCTCCAACCGATGGAGCGTTGTGCCAGCGCCGTGCTCGCGGCTCTGAACCCCACCCCCGGGGTGATCATCGATACGATCGTGACCGGCGAGCAGGATGGCGTTGGAACGGCGAATCCCGACGAGCTGGCCTTCTTCCCCCTCCCGCTGCGAGGGGCCGGCGGCGTGCTCGCGGTGCTGCCCCGTGATCCCCAGCAGTTCGCCAGCCTGTCGCGGCCACTCGTCGAATCGCTCGTGCCGCACCTCGCGCTGGTCCTCGACAACGCGCGCCTCGCACAGCGCCTGCACGAGCTCTCGACCATCGACGGCCTGACGCGCGCCCTCAACCACCGCGCCATCCACGAGCGCCTTGGCGAGGAGCTTGAACGAGCCAGCCGCTACCATCACCCGGTCACCGTAGTGCTCGCCGACCTCGACTTCTTCAAACGCGTCAACGACACGCACGGTCATCTCACCGGGGACGCAGTCCTGCGCGGGGCCGCCTTGGCGATGCGCCGGACACTGCGCGACAGCGACGCGCTCGGCCGCTACGGGGGCGAAGAGTTCCTCGCGCTGCTCCCGGAGACCGAGCTGGAGGCGGGGCGCCAAGCGGCGGAGAGGTTACGCCGGGGGCTAAGCACGCTCCGCGTCCCACTCCCCGGAGATGAAACCATCGGTGTCACGGCCTCCTTCGGCGTCGCCGCCGCGACCGAGCTCGGCGAGGGCGTCAGTGCGGATTCACTGGTCACCCTTGCCGACACCCGTCTCTACCAGGCCAAGTCGGCGGGGCGGAACTGCGTGCGGCCGTGAGCGTCGCGTCTGCGGAAGCGGCCGCACTCGCCGCGCTTGTCGAGAAGGTAAGCGGCAACGTGGTGCCGCCCGGAAACCTCCGGTTCCTCGCTGAGATCGCATTCCGACGCGCCGTGGCTCTCGGACTCGATGACGTCGGCGCATACGAGCGGGCACTCGCGCGCGGTGACCTCGCCGACGAGTGGCGTTGGCTGCTGCCGCACATCACGGTCAAGGAGTCGTACCTCTTCCGCACCCCGCAACAGTTCGCGGCGCTCGCTGCGACCATTCTTCCAGCCCTGGCGTCCGCGAGAGAGCATGAGCGGACGCTGCTGGTCTGGTCGGCGGGGTGCGCACGCGGGGAGGAGCCGGCCACCCTCGCCGTGGTTCTCGCCGAGCAATCTTCCTTGGTAGGCTGGGATTGGCGCATCCTCGCGACGGACGTAGATGAGGACGCGCTCGCGGCGGGTCGCCTCGCCCGCTTCGGCGAGCGCGCCGTGGCTCAGGTGCCTCCCGCTCTGCTCGCCAGGTACTTTGCGCGCCAAGACGGTGCTTTCCAACTTCACCCTCAGTTGCTCCAGCGCATCGAGTTCCGCGCCCTTAATCTGGTTCGGGAGCCGTTCTCAACACCAGGCCGGCCATTCGACTTGATCTTCCTTCGCAATGTGATGATCTACTTCCGCATCGAGTCGCAGCGCCGGGTCGCTGCGGCGGCAGCGCGCTCGCTTGCCCCCGACGGCTATCTCTTCCTGGGGCCGGCGGAGACGCTCTGGCAACTCTCCGAGGAGCTCGAGCCGGTGGACCTGGAAGGCTGTTTCTGCTACCGACATGCCCCCCCCAGGACCGCTGACGATCGAAAGTCGAACCTTTCACAGCTCCTGCCAAGAAAGGAAACCTCCGCCATCCGGCCGGTGGAGGGTCACCAGTCGAACGTCCCCCCCGCCAATCCACCCGGAGGTGACTCGGCCTCGGGCCGCCCAAATGAAGTGAAGGCGGTAGGAGGGCAGGCGACAGCACGGCCGTTGAGGGTGGGGACGCAGGAGCTGGTTGCGGAGGCGGCCCGGCACGTTGCGGACAACCGGTTTGCCGATGCGGTCACGGTCATCGAGCGGGCATTGTTGGCCGACCCCACGGATCCCGCCGCGCACGCCCTCGAGGGGTTGCTCCACGACCTTAGCAGCCGCACCCAGAAGGCGTTCGCCTCGTACCGCGCCGCACTGTTCCTCGACGAGGAGCTGTTCCAAGTACGCCTCCTCCTCGCTGATGCCCTGCGCCGCCTCGGTGATACCCGGCGCGCCGAGCAGGAGTACCGGCGCGTGTTGGCGACGCTCGCCGGCGGTAGACCCCGAGCGCTCGACTCGCTCGCCGTGCTGCCATTGCCGACCCGCGACCAAGCGCAGCGGCGTTGCCGCCAGGCGCTGCGATACCATTCCTAGGAGCCTGTCCGAGTAATGGGGCGAGTCGCGCGCAGGGGGCTTGTGAGGCGCAGGCAAGGCCGGAGGAGGAAGTCGATGCACGAGCATCGTCGACGACGAGCAACGCAGCATGCGCGCGCCCGATCTGATGCGGGGGGCACGGCGCCGCTCCGCCGCCCGCCCGGCGCCTTAAGCCCCCCGCGCCCCCACGCTCGCCAAGGCAAAGCCTCGGCTCGCTCGCTGCGCCCTTCGGGTTACGGCGGCGCGGGGCCATCTGCAGCGTTGTCGCTCCTCGCCGATGGGGGAACATCGCCTTCGTCGCGACGCCTTGCATCTGGCCCCGCGGCGCTCGTAACGCGACCGCACCCGCTTACTCGGACAGGCTCCTAGTCGTGACCCCCAAGCAGATCGGGCGCTACGAGGTGATCCGCCTCATCGCCAGCGGCGGGATGGGCGAGGTCTTCGAAGGCTACGACCGGCAGTTGCAGCGCAAGGTGGCGATCAAGGGCGTCTTGCACGACCGCCTGTCCGCGGCTCAC
>JBIOGJ010000070.1:0-18564 GCA_044447965.1 Thermoanaerobaculales bacterium
GCGTGACGCGGGCTCCCGTGCCTCCCAATAAACATGCGGGGGATCCGGGTGGGGGCTCCCACCAGCCGTGGCGACCCGTGGGCAATGCTCCCGCATCCGTCCTCGCAGCAGAAGCCAACTGGGGTTTCCAGGCTAAGCGCACGGACCTCCGCTTGGGAGCCCTCGCCGGCGCCGGCGTGCGGCCGCTCGGCGGAAGGCAGGAGCAGCGATGATCGTCGGCCGGCGTGAGTTCCTCTGGCTGCTCGGAGCGGGCGCAGGCGCCGCCACTCTGGGGTGCGCGCGCGGCCAATGGTCTGTGCCGGATCGACTGGTCGAACTCGCGCTCCGCGGTCCCGGCCTCGAGACCTTTGTGCACACCGCCTGCGGCCTGTGCTCGGGCGCGTGCGGCCTGACGGTCCGGCTGATCGACGACCTCCCGGTCGGCGTCAAGGGCAACCCGCGCCACCCGCTCAGCCGCGGCGGCCTCTGCCCGGTCGGGATGGCGGCGCTCGACGTCCTCTACGCCCCCGACCGCTTGCAGGGCCCGCTGCGCCGTGGCGCCGATGGCGCCCACCATCCCGTCGAATGGGAGAAGGCGCTCGGCGAGATTACCGAGCGGATCCAGCGTCTCGACGGCAGCCGACGCGGCGAGCAGATCGCGTTCCTCGTCGGCGAGGGTGGCGCGCTCCAGCGCGAGCTGATCGGGCAGTTCGCCGCCGCCCTCGGCGGTCCGAACGTCATGGGTCCGACTGACGGCGCGGCGCTCGGCGCCTTCCTCACCCAGGGGATCCCCGAGCGACCCGCCTACGACTTCGCTCACTCCGACCTCGTCCTTTCATTCGGCCTCGACCTCTTCGAGGACGGCGATGCCCCGATCCACGCCACCGCCGCGCTGGTCGGCTCGCGTCCGACCGACAAGCGCGCCGGCCTCGTGCACGTCGGCACGCGGCTGTCGCCCAGCGCAGCCAAGGCGCGCCCGCACGTACCGGTGCTGCCCGGCACCCATGGCGCCTTCGCCCTCGGGGTCGCCCACTTCCTCGTCCGCGAGGGCAGCTTCGACCGCGCCTTCGTGGCCGAGCGCACCTTCGGCTTCGATGACTGGACCGATGAGAAGGGGCGTGGCCGGATGGGGTTCCGCCGGCTCCTCCTCGAACGCTACTACCCGGATCGCGTCGCGAAGCTGTGCGGCTGCGAGCCGGCGCAGATCGGCGCCGTGGCGCGACGCTTCGCCAAGGCTGCCGCGCCCGTCGCGATTGCCGGCGGGGAGGCGGTGTGCGGTTCCAACGCGACTGTCACCGTAGTCGCGGTCCATGCGCTCAACGCGCTGGTCGGGGCTTTCGATCGCCCCGGTGGGGTCGTGCTCCCACCGCCGATCCCGTTCACGCCACTTGCGCCTCCGCCGCAGCATACGACCGCGCCGGCACCTTCGATCTTCTCCCCGGCGCCTGGCGGCGCCGCGTTCGGTACTGACCCGGTCGAGGCGCTCGCGGAGCGGGTTCTCGACGGTTCCCACCCACTCGAAGTGCTGTTCGTCGTGGGCGCGAATCCGGTGTTCGACAGTCCCGCCGGCGAGCGGCTCGCCAGCGCGATGGAGCGCATCCCGCTCGTCGTCGCGCTGGCGTCGTTCCGTGACGAGACCGCTGCGCATGCCTCGCTCGTGCTCCCGACCGGCACCTTCCTCGAGGGCTGGCAGGACGCCACCGCACCGGCTTCGGTCCCGTTCAGCGTGCTCACGGTGGGGTCGCCGGTGATCAAGCCGCTCTACGATACCCGCGGTCCGGGCGAGGTCGTGCTCGAGCTCGGACGTCGTCTCGGCGGGCCGGTCGCGGCGGCGCTGCCCTGGGCAACCTACCCCGACTACCTGAAGCATCGCCAGGAGGGCCTGGTGCTCTCCGGCCAGGGCGCAGTGATCTCCGGGTCGTTCGAGGAGACCTGGGTGCAGTTCCTCGAGGACCGCGGTTGGCGCTTCCTCGGCCACACCGACGTCAACGAGTTCTGGAAGGACCTCGTGCAGGAGGGGGGGTGGTGGAACCCGGTGCGGGTGAAGGGCGACTGGGCGCGACTCTTCCGCACCCCGTCGGGCCGCTTCGAGTTCTTCTCTCGCGCGCTCGAGCGCCGTCTCGCGGAGGTCGGGCGCGCCGCACGTCCCGGCACGCTCGACGATGAAGCGGCGCTGGCGCAAGGTGCCGCAGCCATTGGTCTGACGGCGCGGGGCGACGAGGCATGCCTGCCCCACTTCGAGCCCCCCGCTCTCGCGGGCGAGGGCGAGGTGGCGATGGTCCCGTTCCGCCCCGCCACGGCGCGCGGAGACGTTGGCGCCGTCTCACCGATGGTGCTCGAGATGTTCGGTTACCCGGTGTTTTCCGGCTGGCAGACCTGGGCGGAGCTTGCCCCCGAGACCGCGCGCAAGCTCGACCTCGGCGACGGCGATACCGTCGCGGTAGAGGGGAACGGCACACGCTTGGAAGCGGTCGTCTACGTGGCGCCCGGCGCGGTGCCGGGTGTCGTGCACGTGCCGCTCGGACTCGGCCACACCGAGCTTGCCGGCGCCCAAGGTGTGGGCGGCAACCCGGTCAAGATCGTCGAACGCGCGACGGACGCGCTGTCCGGCACGCGCTCGCTCGCCTCGACCCGCGTCCACCTGCGGCTGGTGCGCCGGCGCAAGCATGGTGGCCCGGCGCCGGCTGGCGAAGGAGAGGTCTGATGGCCCGCTGGGGGATGGTGATCGATCTCGAGCGCTGCACCGGATGCGGCGCGTGCATGGCCGCCTGCCACCAGGAGAACAACCTCCCGACGGCGGGGCGCTCCGAGACCGTCGAGGAGAGCCGGGCCTTCCACTGGATCAAGCTGATGCCGCAGCGCTCCGGCGCCTACCCGAACGTGTCGCTGCGGTTCCTGCCCCAGCCCTGCTTCCACTGCGACAACCCGCCGTGCGTGCGGGTCTGCCCAGTGCAGGCCACCTACCTCTCCAGCGAGGGGATCGTTGGCCAGATCTACGGAAGATGCATCGGCTGCCGCTACTGCATGGCGGGGTGCCCTTATAGCGCCAAGGTGTTCAACTGGTACGCCCCGAACTGGCCCGGGCAAACCAAGAAGCGCACCAACCCCGATGTCTCGCTGCGCCCCAAGGGGGTGGTCGAGAAGTGCACCTTCTGCCACCACCGCATCATCAAGGCGCGCGAGGATGCTCGCATCGCTGGCCACGGCCTGCGCGATGGCGATGTCACGCCCGCCTGCGCGGAGAGTTGCCCGACCCAAGCCATCATCTTCGGCGACCTCGAGCTGGCCAACAGCCGCGTGAGCCAGCTCGCCCAGGACCCGCGGGCGTTCCGCCTCCACGACGACCTGGGCACTCGGCCCAAGGTCATCTACCTGGGTGAGAAAGCATGACGCGACGGGCCACGCCAAAGCGAGAGCCATGGAAAGGCACGAGATGAGCCGAGAGCTTGAGAGACGAGCGGAGCCTACGGGCAGTGCCGAATTTGAGGAGGCCGATCTCCTCACCGCGCTGGAGCGCCCCGGCCCGGGGTTCCGCGTGGCGTTCGGAGCGCTCGCGTTCGTGATCGTGTGCGGCTGGCTGCTCTACGGGCGACAGATCCTCTACGGCCTCGGGGTCACGGGACTCAACCAGCCGGTGGCGTGGGGGTTCTACATCGTCAACTTCGTCTTCTTCATCGGCATCAGCCACGCGGGAACGCTGATCTCGGCGATCCTGCGGCTGTCGAAGGCCGAGTGGCGGCGGCCGATCACCCGCATGGCCGAAGTCATCACCGTGGTGGTGCTGGCGATCGGCGCTTTCCACCCCGTCCTCGACCTCGGGCGTCCCGACCGCATGCTCAACATCTTCACGTCGGGGCGGCTGCAGTCGCCGCTGTTGTGGGACGTCACCTCGATCTCCGCGTACTTCATGGCGTCCACCGTGTACCTCTACCTGCCGATGATCCCGGACATTGCGGTGCTGCGCGACCGCAGCGTATGGCCGACGTGGCTCTACGAGTTCCTCGCCTGGGGGTGGGAAGGCACGCCGCGCCAGCGCCACGTGCTCGAGCGCGCGATCGGCATCATGATGATTCTCGTCATCCCGATCGCGGTGTCGGTCCACACGGTGATCTCCTACATCTTCGCCATGACGCTGCAGCCGGGCTGGCACTCGACGATCTTCGGACCCTACTTCGTGGTCGGCGCGATCTTCTCCGGGATCGCCGCGCTACTCATGATGATGATCGTGCTGCGCAAGGTGTTCCACCTTGAGCGCTACCTCAAGGAAATCCACTTCGGGCACCTCTCCAAGCTGCTCCTCATCATGTCGCTGCTCTGGTTCTACTTCACGTTCTCCGAGTACCTCACCGCGTTCTTCGGCAACGAGCCCACCGAGATGCGGGTCTTCTACTACAAGTTCACCGGGCCGTTCGCGCCCTACTTTTGGGGCATGGTGGTGTGCAACTTCGTGATCCCGGTCGCGATCCTGAGCTTCCAGCGGACCCGCCGCATCCCTGGCATCTTCTTCGCTTCGGCCACGGTCGTCGTCGGGATGTGGCTCGAGCGGCTCAACATCGTGATCCCGTCGCTGGCCAACCCGCGGCTTCCATATCCGACCGGTTTCTACGTGCCGAGCCTCGCCGAGTGGGGGCTCTTCGTCGGCGGCATCGCCACCTTCATCCTCGGCTTCGTCGTGTTCTCCCGGTTCTTCCCGCTCATCTCGATCTGGGAGATCCAGGAAGGGCGGCGCAGCTCGGTGGCCGAAACCGTCGAACGGGTCAGCAGCTACCTGCCCGAGCCGGCGCCGACCGCCACCGCTGGCGGCATGGGCAGGACGTAGGAGGGCGCGCCATGGAACAGCTCCGTCACCGCGTCATCGCCGCCCTCCAGGTCATCTCGGTGGGCATGATCTGGGTCTTCGTGCTCTCGATCGCGATCTGGATCATCCACCTGCTGCGACTCTCCCACCGCTTGCACGATGTTCCCTCCGCGTCGGTGGCGATCTCGATCGTGGCGATACCGGTGTTCATTACCGGCGCCAGCGTGCTGACCTACGTCTTCATCGGGCTGCGAAGGGGGCGCCGGGACGCCGGCGCTCCCGGGCAGAGCGAGGAGGAGCGATGAGGGCGGACCGCGCCAGTTCCGTTGCAGCGCCTGCACCCAAATCCGTGACGCGCGTCGCCCGTGCGGTTCTCGGCGTCGGCCTGGCCCTGATGGCTTTTTCCGCCGCGCTGGCGGAGGACCACCCCGCGCTGCCGGACAACCCGCTGCTCGGCCGTTTGCTGTTCGAGTCCAAGCGCTGCAACCAGTGCCACGGCATCGCGGGATTATCGTTAGGCGTCGCGCCGAGCCTGGGGGAGGGACGCTTCCGCGGCAGCTTCCTCGACCTCGGCGCGGCGCTGTGGAACCACGTGCCCGGCATGCGCGAGCGCTTCGAAGGGAGCGAGCTGGCCTGGCCGCAGATGACGGCAGTGGAGGCGCTCGAGCTGACCTCGTTTCTTTACTACCTCGACTACCTCGGCCGGCCCGGCGACGCCGGCCGGGGTGCAAATCTCTTCAAGGCCAAGGCGTGCGGCGCCTGCCATGAGGTCGGCGGCAAGGGTTCAGGCCGCGCCGGTCCCGACCTCGCCGAGCTCAAGCGGTTTGCCTCGCCGCTCTTCGTCGCGCAGGCGATCTGGAACCATGGTCCGAAAATGCTCGAGACCCTCCAGCACTCGAAGATCAAGCCGCCGACGTTCCAGGAGGGTGACCTCGCGGACCTCTCCGCGTTCATCCGCCAGGCGGCGCAGGCGGGGCCGCAGGAGCACATCTTGATCGCCCCCGGCAACCCCAATGCGGGCCGCGCGCTGTTCGCCGCCAAGGGCTGCGCCTCATGCCATCCGGTGCGCGGCGTGGGAGGCGGCAGCGGGCCCGATCTCGCCCATACCAGCCTCCACCGCCCGGCGGAGGCGATCGCCGACGCGATGTGGAACCACGCGTTCGCGATGGCGCCGCGGATGGAGCAGGCGGGGATCGGCTGGCCGCACCTCACGACCCCCGAGCTCGCCGATCTCATCGCGTACCTCTACTTCATCCCGTTCTCCGACCCGCCCGGCGACGCCTCCCGCGGTGCCGAGGTGTTCGCCACCCGCTCGTGCGCCACCTGCCACGCGGGCGGCAACGAGGCGGCGCATCACGGACCCGCGCTCGCCGGCTCACCGGCCGCGAACTCCCCCGAGGCGCTCGTCGCCGCGATGTGGAACCACGCCCCGGTGATGAAGGAGGCAATCCTCGGCGAGGGCCGCCCCTGGCCCGAGCTGACCGGCGCCGAGCTCCGCGATCTGCTCGCCTACTTGAGGTCGCGCAGCACGGCCCGCTGACCGCATCGCGGCAGCTTGGATTTCCGTTTGCGGACCCCCAAGAAACTTGCGCCCTGCGGATGGGGGCCAGCGCCAGGCACCGCTCCCAGCACGGCGCGCGCGAGCCTCAGGCTGGCTCGGACGAAACGCGTGGTGAGTGCTCGCCGGATGCTCCGGCCGAAACTCTTCGCGAGTTCTGTGCCCTCGCGAGGTAGTCGGCGAGATGGTCCAAGGTCCCGGTCCAGCTCATTCGCAGTCCCTCGTGACCCTCGATGAACGCCTTGCGTTCCTCCGCCGTCGCGTTGAGTGGCGACCACGTGATCGTAAGGGTCGTCTTGCCGTCGTCCTCGGTCAAGGTGGCCTTCGAGAGCATCTCGAGCGGCCACGAAGGGCTCATGGGGTGCCGCGTCACGCCGCCCTTAGCATTGGAGAACGAACCGGCGTCGACAAGCTTCTCGAGCTCCACGATCTCGCGGAAGGTCCACGTGTCCCACTTCGTGTAGCCGTCAGGTGTTTGCATGCAGTAGTGAAACACGCCACCTGGTCGCGGGTCGAGCGAGCAGACGGGCATCCTGAACCCCTTCGGCCCAAACCACCGCTTGAGACGTTCCGGCTTAGTCTATGCCTTCCACAGCAGCTCAGGCAGCGCATCGAGAACACGTGAGCCGATCAGCTACCGCGCGGACGTGCGCATCGTCGGCAGGTGTTCCGCGAGACGCTCGAGCGTCTGCCTGCCGCCCTCGATCGCGTTGAACTCCTTGGCTACCTTTTCGCGCTCCGCGGCCGATGGGAACACCATGTGGATCGTCACCCTGGTCTGCTCGCCCAGCGCCGTGAGGCTCCACGTCGACTCGAATCGCGTGCCGGGTCCGCCTTGCCTGCCCCCGCCGTGGGAGAACACGATGCGCTCGGGTCGGACAACCTCCTTGAACACGCTCTTGTTCGGGTAGTGCGCGCCGTCGGGACCGTGCATGACTTGCGCCCACACCCCGCCAGGCCGCACGTCCATCTCCTCGATTGTGGTGGTGAAGCCGCGCGGCCCCCACCATGAAACCACGTGCGCCGGCTCGGTCCACGCCTTCCACACGAGCTCGCGTGGCGCGTCGAACACGCGCGAGACGACGATCTCCCGAGTCCCCGTGCCGCCGCGTGGCGAAATCTCACTCCCCCCGGCCGGTGTCGCCTGGTCCCGAGCGTCTTTGAGGCACGCGCGAAGGCGATCGAGGCTCTCGCTCCAGCCTTGCTCCATTCCGCCGAGATAGCGATCCGCTTCGTCGGTCTTCCAAACCACGTGAGCCCGCATCGTCTGGGTCGTTTTGCCGCCCCGCTCGACGAGCGTTACGGTGTCCCGCACCTCGAAGACGAGGCGACGCTGCTCGTGCAGTGCGGCGCTGGTGAAGACGATCCGCTCGGGCTCGATCACCTCCTCGAAGATGCCGGTCATCGGATAGACCGTGCCGTCGGGCCCGCGCATGTCGATGCGGATCTCACCCCCCGGCCGCGCATCCAGCTCGCAAACCGGGTTCGAGAACCCGCGCGGTCCCCACCACCTCGCCACGTGTGCCGGGTTGGTCCACATCTCGAACACGAGGCGGCGCGGCGCATCGAACACGCGGGTGAGGACCAGCTCGCCCCCGGACGGCGGCTCTGATTTCAACGCAGCACTACTTTTTCTTGCCATGTTTCTCCCCTTTCTTCTGCAGCTCGTGCAGGTACTCGTCGAGGCGCTCGAAGCTCTCCTCCCAAAACCGGCGATAGTGCTCGGCCCACTCGGCGACCTCGTTGAGCGGCGCCGCCTCGAGCGTGCACGGACGCCACTGCGCCTTGCGACCGCGCGTGATCAACCCGGCGCGCTCCAGCACCTTGAGATGCTTTGAGATGGCCGGCAGGCTCAGGTCGAACGGACGCGCCAGCTCGGTGACCGATGTCTCTCCCGAGGACGCGAGGCGAGCGAGGATGGCCCGCCTCGTCGGGTCGGCGAGCGCGGCAAACGTGCGGCTGAGGGTTTCGCCCGGCATCGTACTTTACCGATTGGTTAAACACCGAGTCGGATCCAGTATTCCGCCCCCGGGCCGCCGCGGCGAACCGCCCCAACCCTGCGCCGAAATCAGCCGTGGCGAAGCCGCGTTCAACCACTCGAGGCGGAAGGAGGCCGAACGTGTTTTCAAAGCAGAAGATCAGACCTTGCTTGTGCTTCGATGGCAACGCCGAGGAGGCGGTGAACTTCTACGTCTCCGTCTTCAACAACTCAAAGATCCTCAACGTCGCACGCGCCGGCGACGTCGGCCCCTGGCCGAAGGGCTCGGTCGCGGTCATCACCTTCCTGCTCGAAGGGCAGGAGTTCATGGCGCTCAACGGCGGGCCGCAGTTCAAGTTCAACGAGGCGATCTCGCTCCTCGTCAACTGCGAGACGCAGGCGGAGGTTGACGAGCTGTGGGCGAAACTCGGCGCCGGTGGCAAGGAGATCGAGTGCGGCTGGATCAAGGACAAGTTCGGCCTCGCCTGGCAGATCGTCCCGCGCATCCTGGGCGAGATGATGCTCGACAAGGACCCCGCCCGATCGGCGCGGGTCATGAAAGCGATGATGCAGATGGTCAAGCTCGACATCGCCCGCCTCAAGCAGGCGTACGAGGGCAGGTAGCGAGAGCCGAACCGCCCGCGCGCTCCCGAAGATCTGCCGGGCCCCAGCTCCCTCGAGCCCGCCAGGCCCGAGACCTGTCACCAGGCGCGGCGCCTCGGGCCGGCCAATGCTGCAGGTCGAATCATGAACATCTGCGCTGAGTGAGCGGCGCCCATGCGAGCGGCCGAGCTGAGGCGCCCGGGATCAGGAAACCCACTCCCAACGCCAGTAGGCTGCGGTGAAGTGGGCCCCGAGCCAGGACGCCGCGGCGAACAGCGCCACGAGCAGCGGGTACCGCCAACGCGGCGACAGGCGCGCCAATCCGCGCCCGCACAACAGGAAAAGAGGGACGTTTGCCGTCTGGTAGCGGAACATGCTCCAGAGCGCCGCGGAGACGAAGTTGCCGGCGAGGAAAAGAGCCGTTTCACTCGTGGCGAGCGTCCAGAGGAGAACGTCCACGCCGGTCGGCGACAACGGGCGGTTGGCAACGACGCGCAGCCCGTCCCGCCTCAAGGCGGGCAGGAGGAGAGCCCCCGTGACCGCGAGCAGTGCGACGGTTCCGAGTGCGACACACCCGTTGACGGTGGAAGCGTAGTCGAGGAAGCCGCGGGCGTCGGACAGCGGACGAGGGGCGAGGGCGCTGAAGAGGCGCATCCCCGCGTGCAGCCACGCGAGCGGGTCGCCGAAGGCATAGGCACAGTAGGCGCAGAACGCGAGGATCCCGCTGGTACCGACGGCCAGTTCCAGGGCCGCGCGTAGCGCACGTGGCCGCGAATGAATCCAGCGCAGCCCGGCGAACACCACCGTCATGACCACGAAGAGCTGCTTGACCGCGGTTGAGAACGCCAGGAGCATGGCCGACCTCCCGTAGCGCTCCTCCGCCCACCAGATGATAGCCACCAGGCTCAGGAGCGCGACGGGCGCTTCCGTCATACCCGCCAGCCAGAAGAAGCTGCCGGGCCAGACGAGCACCAAGGCGCTGGTCGTTGCCACCGTCTCACTCCCGAAGATGGCACGCGCGGGCCTCGACCAGAGCACCAGCCAGAACGCCAGCGTACACGCGAGGCCCAACGAGGCAAGAGCCACGGAGTACGACCAGCCCGTCACTGCGCGCACCCCCCGCGCGAGGAGCGGCAAGCCGGGGAACCAGTTGACCAGATGTGAAGGCCGGTGCGGGTCGCTGGGCGAGGCGTAGCCGTTGGCGGCGATCTCGGCGTAGAGGATGGCGTCCCACCGCTGAAGGTCGAAAACCGGGTGCCAAGGCTGGTAGTGGCCGCGAAACACACGCGGGGGCTCGGGAACGGGCGCAGTGCCTCCGGACGAAGCGATCCAAACGTAGCCTGCGACGAGTGCCACATGGGCCACGAAGCAGGCAATTCCGATCGCCCTGGCCCGCTCGCGCATCGTGAGACCGATTCTACTGCGTGCGAGCCGTCACCGCGGCCGGCGCCACGAGCCGATCGGGCCACTCCGCGGATATCAACGGCGGCAACCGCACGCCTGGTACCCATTCGCGCGACCCGACGGCAGAAAGAAACCATCGGTTGCCGTGGTCTCTCACCCGCCCAGCGGATCCCTCCCCTCATCCCTCGCTACGCTCGGGCTCAGGGTCGGGATGACAAGGCTCCGCGGAGGTTTCGTGCAGCGAAACGGCCGGCGGATGCCGGCCCACAAGCACAGCGCGACGGCGCTCACGAGCAGGCGGGCGAGGGCGTCCGCCCCCAGGCAAATCGCGAGGGCGCCCGCCCAACTGGCGCTCCGGCGCCGGCGGCGCCAGATCAGGGCCAGAGGAAGCGCTTGAGGATCGAGAAAGCCCGATCCACATCGTCCTTGGCCAGCACGATCGTGAGCTCCCCGTACGTTGACACGACCTCCACCACGTTGAGCGCGGCAAGCGCGAGTTGCTTGAGCAGCGTGTAGTGGACCCCCGGCGTCTGCACGCTCTTCGGCGGGAGCGGGATCACGATCGCCGAGAGGTCGTCGAGGCGGCTCACGAGACGCTCGGACCGGAACGTCGCTTCAATCCGCCCCGCCAGGCGCGCGCTCGCGATGAGCGTCGCTTCGAACACCCCCTGCGTGTAGGTGAGGAACGCATCCCGTTCCTTGGCAATCGTCTGCAGCAGATCGCGCTGGCACTCAAGCAGCGTCGGCGAGATGCGGAAGGTGAACTCGACCAGGCTCGAGCGCACCGTGAGGTCGCGCATCTGGCGTAACAGTTTGACGATCGAGCGGTCGTGCGCGGCCACCCGTGGGGCGAGCCGCTTCAAGGCCATCATGACCGCCGCCTCGGAGACGTTCTTGTGCAGGGCGCTTTCCACCTGTGGCCGGAGCCGCCGCGCGAGCGCCGAGAGGTTGAGCACTCCCGTTGCGAGCCCCTCCTCGAGCATTGGCGACTCCCTGACGATTTCTTCGACGGCGGTGGCCGTTGTTCGCATGTTAATAATTTAACGTGATGAGCTAATTTCGTCAATTACGCGAAGAAATTTGACAGCCGCTCCCCGCCCCGCTATCTCTGCAGCGAACCTGGGGAGGAAGAATGAGTCCACTTCACAGTGCCTGTCCGGTGTGCGATGCCAACGTCGAGCTGCCGCCCGATGTGAGCGCGGCGGAGGTCGTGCGCTGTGGCGACTGCGGCTCCGACCTCGAAGTCAGCTCGCTCGACCCGCCGCTCCTCATCGAGGCGCCCGCCGAGGAAGAAGACTGGGGGGAGTGATGTTGCGCATCCTCGACAGCACGTTACGGGAGGGCGAGCAGACGCCCGGTGTCTGCTTCGACCTGCACATCAAGTTGGCCATCGCCGACCTGCTTGCCGCAATCGGCGTCGATATCATCGAGGCTGGCCACCCGGCCGTGACCGAGGAGATCCACCAGGCGGTGCGGATGATCGCCGGCCGCGGGCTGCGTCCTCTCGTGGGAGCGCACGCGCGCTCGCTCGAAGCGGACGTCGAGATGGCGCTCGAGTGCGGGGTGGGCTTTCTCGGCATCTTCTACTGCGTGTCGGAGGAGCGCCTCGCGGACCGCGCCACTGACCTCGACAACGCGGTCGCCCGAATCGCGGCGGTAGTTCGGTTGGCCAAGGCGCGCAAGCCCGAGTTGATCGTCCGCTACACGCCCGAGGACGCAGTGCGCTCGCCATTCTCGAACGTCGTGACCGCCGCGGCGGCGGCGTGCGCGGCGGGCGCCGACGTGATCAGCATCGCGGACACCACCGGCTTCATGATTCCGGGCACCGCACGGAGCTTCTACGACTACGTCGCCCGGTTGCGGGATGATCTCGCGGCGCGCGGCTTCGCCCCGCAGATCGCCGTCCACTGCCACAACGATCGCGGTCTCGCGCTGGCCAACGCGCTCGACGCGATGCGCGCAGGGGCAAACATCATCGACGCCTCGGTGCTCGGCCTCGGTGAGCGTGCGGGGATCGTCGACCTCGGCACGCTGCTCGCGGTGCTCGCGCAGGACTTCGGCTATGACGGACGGTGGGAGCTCAAGCGCCTGCCAGAGCTGTACCGTCTCGTCAGCCAGTACGCCGGCGTGCCGGTGCCGGTCAATCTGCCGGTCACGGGGAAGAACGCGTTCACGCACTGCGCCGGCGTCCACACCCAGGCGGCGATCCGCAACCCGATGCACTACCAGAGCCTCGACCCCGCGATCGTGGGCCGCGAGCCGACGATCGCGCTCGACCACATGGCCGGGATGGCGGCGCTGCGCTTTTCGCTCGCGCGCATCGGACACGAGCACATGCCCGACGGGTTTGCCAGGCTGGTCCTCAAGCGCGTCAAGGAGGTCGGCCAGAGTGGCCGCACCGTCGACCTCGAGGAGCTGCGCTACATCGTACTCGCCGTGCTCGAGCACGAGAACAGGTACGGCAACTCGCTGCCTCCTGCCCGACTCTCGCAGGGGCGGGTGGAGGCGAGATGAGCGAGCGTCCGGCTTCGCCGGCGCTCGCGCGGGGGTTCCGGGGGGCAAGGCCGCGGAGGATGGGCGTGCGGCGGCCGGCCCCCCGCGAACAGGGACCGGGTGGAGGCGAGATGAGCGAGCGACCGGCTTCGCCGGCGCTCGCGCGGGGGTTCGGGGGGCAAGGCCGCGGAGGATGGGCGTGCGGCGGCCGGCCCCCCGCGAAGGGGGACCGGATGGAGGCGAGATGAGTCGCCTGAAAAGCCGTCGGAAGGCCCTTCGAGCCGTGATTCCCGCGCACGCGGGAATCCAGTCTTCTCACAGCTTCCTGGCTCCCCGCTGGAGCCTGGCCCCGACTCTGATCGGGGCCGGGGACGACAGCCGGCGAGGACTCTCGCACGAGGCTCAGATGCGTCGGCCAGGGAGATGCGCCACGAGGTAAGGGAGTGACCGATGAGAGTGGGATTTCTGCATTCACTGATCCGCAAGGACGAGAAGCTGCTGCTCGACGAGCTGACGGCGCGGCCCGGGGTCGAGGTCGAGATGATCGACGACCGCGAGATCAGCTTCACGCTCGGCCAATCGCGCAACGACCTCGATGTGGTCGTCGAGCGCTCGATCAACCACTCACGCGCGCTCCACGCGCTACGCCTGTTCGAGAGCCAAGGCGTGGTTTGTGTCAACACCTCGGCGGTCGCCGCAACCTGCGGCGACAAGCTGCTCACGTCGATCGCCCTCGCCGAGCACGGCGTGCCCCAGCCCGAGGTGCGCGTCGCGTTCACGCCGGAGTCCGCGCTTGAGGCAATCGAGGCAATGGGCTATCCGGTGGTGCTCAAGCCCGCGGTCGGTTCGTGGGGGCGGCTGCTCGCCAAGGTCAACGACCGCGACGCCGCCGAGGCACTGCTCGAGCACAAGACGACCCTCGGCTCCTACCACCACTCGGTGTTCTACATTCAGGAGTACATCGCCAAGCCCGGCCGCGATATCCGTGCCTTCGTGGTCGGCGACGAGTGCATCGCCGCGATTTACCGCAACTCCGCCCATTGGATCACGAATACCGCGCGCGGCGGCGCTGCAACCAACTGCCCGATCACCGCGGAGCTCGCCGACATCTCACTCGCGGGCGCGCGAGCGGTTGGCGGTGGCGTGGTCGCGCTCGACATCTTCGAGACTGCCGGCGGCTTTCTCGTCAACGAGGTGAACTACACGATGGAGTTCAAGAACTCGATCGCGCCGACCGGAGTCAACATCCCGGCCAAGATCGCCGATTTCGTGCTCGCACGCGCGAGCGCAGCGGCGAGGGTGGCCGCGTGATGCGAGTTCGCCAAAGTTGTCATTCCGACGAGCGCAGCGCGGAGGAATCCGCTTCTTGCTTGTCCCCGCCCACTCGCCAAGCAGAGAGCAGCGGATCCCTCGCTCCGCTCGGGACGAAACTATGAGCCGGGTCCCCGTCGCGATCGTCGGCGCCTCGGGGTACGCGGGCGGCGAGTTGTTCCGCCTGCTGCTTGCCCACCCCGGGGTCGAGGTGCGGCAGGTCACCTCGGAGAGCCACGCTGGCGAGTCGGCCACGGCGCTGCACCCCAACTTGCGCAAGGTCACGGCACTCAAGTTCTCCCGCATCGAAGAGCTGCAGCCGTGCGAGACGGCGTTCCTCTGCCTGCCGCACGGCCGCACGGTCGAGGTGATCGACACCGCGATCGCGAAGGCGGAACGGATCGTGGACCTTTCCGCCGACTTCCGCCTCAAGCATTCCGAGGCGTATGAGCGCTGGTACGGCTGGACCCACCCGCGCCCCGAGCTGCTCGAGCAGTTCGTGTACGGCATCCCCGAACTGTACCGCGAGGCCATGCGCGGCGCGCGCTTCGTTTCGAGCGCGGGGTGCAACGCGACGGCGGTGATCTTGGCACTCCACCCGCTTTTCGCCGCCGGCGTGGCCGACACCCGCTCCACCGTGATCGAGGCCAAGGTCGGCTCGAGCGAGGGCGGCGCGTCGGTCTCCCCCGCCTCGCACCACCCGGTGCGCGCCAACTGCGTGCGCTCGTACAAGCCGACCGGACACCGCCACACCGCAGAGATGCTCCAGGAACTCGGGCTCGACGGCGATTCGCGCATCCACTTCTCGGCCACCGCGATCGACATGGTGCGAGGGATCCTCGCGACCTGCCACGTGTTCCTCAACGACGAGCTGAGCGAAAGGGAGATCTGGAAGCTGTACCGCACCGAGTACGGCAGCGAGCCGTTCGTGCGCATCGTCAAGGAGCGCGACGGCGCGTTCCGCTACCCGGAGCCGAAGCTGCTTGCCGGCACGAACTTCTGCGACATCGGCTTCGAACGCGACGCGGAGAGCCAGCGCTTGGTCGTAATGAGCGCCCTCGACAACCTCGGCAAGGGCGCGGCCGGTCAGGCCGTGCAGGCGTTCAACCTCATGCATGGTCTTCCCGAAACCGCCGGCCTCGAGTTTGCCGGCCTCTTTCCGGTGTGACCCAATGTGCCGCCTACTTGCCGTCAAGGACCGCACGCGCTTCCCAATCGCGCCCCTCTTACGGCGCTTCGCCGCGATGGCGCGCGCGAGCCGCGAGTACCAGGGCGACGGGTGGGGTTGCGCCTGGAACGATGGGCGCGGCTGGCAGGTGTATCGCAGCCTTACCCCGATCTGGGACGACGACCTCGAGCGGTTCGGTGCGACCTCGCTGCTGGTCGCCCACGCCCGCTCGGCGTTCCGCAACGAGGGGATCTGCATCGAAAACAACATGCCGTTCCTCGCCAACGGCGTCGCATTTGTCTTCAACGGCGAGCTGCACGGCGTGCGCATCCGCGAGGAGGGGCGCATCGGCGCCGAGAAGGTGTTCAACACGATCCGCCGCCTGACCAACGGCGACCTCGCCACTGGCCTCGCAACCGCCACCTTGTTCATCAGCGCGCGCACCCGCTACGTCAGGGCGATGAACATTGTGCTCGCCGACGGGGAGCGGATCTTGGTGCACTCCTCGTTTGGCGAGCAGCCCGAGTACTTCACGCTGCACGTCGCGCGCGACGATGGCCGTGTCGCGGTGTGCTCCGAGCCTCTCCCCGGCGATGAGGTGTGGCAGCCGCTGGCGAACGGCGCCCTGGAGGTGCTCTCGTGATCATCCTCAAAATCGGTGGCGGCGCCACGATCAACCTCGCCGGCATCGCGCGGGACCTTGCGGAGTTGGGAACGCAGACCGTCGTCGTGCACGGCGCCAACGCCGCGCGCGACGAGCTCGCGAGCCGACTCGGCCAGCCGCCGCAAGTTGTGACGTCGGCTTCCGGGTATTCAAGCGTGCTCTCGGATCCCGTGGCCATCGATCTCCTGCTCATGGCGTATGCCGGCCTACGCAACAAGCGCATCGTCGAGGCGTTCCAGCAAGCGGGCGTCAACGCAGTCGGCATGTGCGGCCTCGACGGGCAGGTGATCCAAGGGCGGCGCAACCGCGGCATCCGCGTCGAGGAGAACGGACGCACCCGCGTCCTCCACGACCTCTCGGGGAAGCCGCAGTCCGCCAACGTCACTTTGCTGCGCGCGCTCCTCGATCTCGGCCACACGCCGGTGCTCACGGTACCGATTGCGGACGAGACCGGCGCCGCGATCAACGCCGAGAACGACGACATCGTCGCGGTGCTCGCGCGCGACCTCGAGGCTGACACGGTGATCCAGCTCATCGAGGCGCCCGGACTGTTGCGCGATCCCGCCGATCCCGCCTCCGCGATCGCGGCGCTCGGCACCGAGGAGCTCGCACGGTGGGAGGAGCGTGCCTCCGGGCGGCTCAAGCGCAAGCTCCACGCGCTGCGGCGCCTGAGCGATGGTCGCGCACCGCGCATCATCATCGCCGATGGCCGCACTGCGCGCCCGGTTGCGGACGCGCTCACGGGACTCGGCACCGCGATTCACGCGGCGGCCACCAACCGGGCCGCGAGCGGGAACGCGTGAGCGAAACATGAGCGACGCCGCACGCCTCCAAAAGGAATTCACGGTCAACCTCTACGCGATTCGAGGCCTGACGCTCGTGCGCGGCGAGGGCGTGCACCTCATCAGCGATACTGGCGAGCGCTACCTGGACCTCGCGACCAACTACGGCGTGAGCATCCTCGGCTACGGTCACCCCGGCCTCGAAAACGCGATCGTCGACCAGTGGCGCGCACTTCCGACCCTCCACGGCAGCTTCGCCAACGACGTGCGCGCGGCGGCCTCGCAGGAGCTCGCGCTGCGCGTGAATCCGGCCGAGCCCGGCCTCGTCTACTGGTCCAACTCGGGCGCCGAGGCGATCGAGGCGGCGCTCAAGTTCGCGGCGATCGCGACCGGAAAGAGGCGCTTCGTCGCCTGCCGCGGCGCGTATCACGGCAAGACGCTCGGCGCGCTCTCCGCGACCTGGGGCGCAAAGTACCGCGAGCCGTTCGAGCCGCTGCTGTGGGAGTTCGCGCACGTCGAGTACGGCGATCCGACGGCGATCCAAGCCGCCCTCGACGAGCGCACCGCCGCGTGCATCCTCGAGCCGATCCAGGGCGAGAGCGGCATCGTGGTACCGCCGTCTGGTTACCTGCGCGCCGTCCGGGACATCTGCTCGTCGCGAGGGATCCTGCTCATCCTCGACGAAGTGCAAACCGGCACCGGCCGCACCGGGCGCTTCCTCGCCGCCGAGCACGAGGGTGTCTCAGCAGACGTCGTCTGCCTCGGCAAGGGCCTCGCCGGCGGCATCCCGATCGGCGCGACGGTCGTAACCAAGGCCGTCGCCGATCGCATCACGCGCGGCTCGCACAGCTCTACCTTCGGCGGTAACCCACTCGCACTCGCCGGCGTGCGCTTCGTGCTGGCGACTCTCGATAACGCAATGCTCGAACGCATCGCGCACCTCGGTGCGACGTTCCTTGCGGCGCTACGAGGGATCAGCCACCCGCTCGTGGCCGGCGCGCGCGGCCGCGGCCTCATGCTCGGCCTCGTCGTGCGCGAGCACCGTGACGACGTCCTGCGCGGCCTGCAGAAACGCAAGGTCCTCGCCATCCCAGCCGGCAGCGAGGTCGTGCGCTTCCTCCCGCCGTACACGATCGAGCCGACGCACATCGACGAGGCGCTCACCACCCTCACCGACGTCCTGCGCCGCATTTAGCCCGGAAACCTCAGTTGGGTTCGTTGCGAGAGGGCGGAGATGCCGATGATGGTGGGCGAACATAGGAGTGAGAACCGGAGCCGTGCTGCACAGTACGGCGGCACGGTGCGAACCCCGAGTACGCCCGCCAGCGCGGCAAGGACACGCGGGGGTTGGGAGGGCGGCGTGACGCGGGCTTCCGTGCCTCCCAAAGGTCCTGCGGTGGTTCGGCTGGTGGCTCCCAGCGGCCGTGGCAACCCGCGGGCGATGCTCCCGCATTCGCCCTCGCAGCAGAAGCCAACTGGGGGTTCCGGGCTAAGATCGGCGGTCTCGCCGTGCGACTCACGGTTCGCGTCACGTGTTGAGGGCCGAGAGCAATGCCTATTTCGCAGCCGTGCACGCCTCGAGCGCCGCGACGCGAGCGGTCAGGGCGTCGACTCCGGCTTGCCGCCCATCGCGATCGGCCAGCGCCATTTTGAGCGCCTCGATCTCCGTCTGCTGCGCCTTCGCGACCTCGACGAGCAGCGCGGTGAGCTTCGCGTAATCCATCGAGCGATAGCCGTCCGCCTCGACGTGCACGACCTCCGGCAGTACCGCCTCGACCTCCTGCGCGATGAACCCGATCTCGCGGTTCGTCCCCGCATTCGCAGCC
>JBIOGJ010000071.1:0-17887 GCA_044447965.1 Thermoanaerobaculales bacterium
AGTACCGCGCGTACGAGCGCTCGCTCTCGGAGTGCATGTACCCCACCGAGTAGACGTGAATCAAGAACCCCACGAAGGTGACGAAGAACAGCATCACCGCCGAAAGCGCGTCCAACCGCAACGAGAAGTCAATCGAAAGGTCCCCGGCGCTGATCCAGCGAAAGACATCGAGGACGAACAACGCTCCGTGGCCGCTCGCAAACTGCCAGAGGGCGCCCAGGGCTACCGCGAGGCTAAGCCCGGTCGAGCCCAGCGCCACTGCTGACACAGTGCGATGGGAGAAGCGCATCGCGCCGGCGAGGAGGATCGCCGCCCCGGCGAGGGGGAGGACCGGTATCAGCCAGAGCAACGAAAGCATCGTCCCTCCTACCAGCGCAGCACGTTGAGGCGGTCCACGTCGATCGATTGCCGCTTGCGGAAGATGGCGACCAGCAGGGCAAGCCCGACCGCTACTTCGGCGGCCGCCACCGCCATGACGAAGAACACGAAAACTTGCCCGTCGATCTGCCCGTGTTGCCTCCCAAACGCGACGAGCGCCAGGTTGGCCGCGTTGAGCATCAGCTCGAGACCGAGGAGTACCGAGATTCCCGAGCGTCGCAGCAACACGCCGGCGGCGCCGATGGCAAAGAGCAGCGCGGCGAAGACGACAAAGTGGGTGGTCGGGACCGTCATCTCAATGTTTCCTTTTCACCAACACGAGCGCACCGACCAGCGCGGCGAGCAGGACGACCGAGATCAGCTCGAAGGCGAACAGGTAGGGGCCCACCAGCAAGCGGCCCAGCGCCGCGGCGGTCCCGGCGGCCTCGCTCGTGGATTCTCTGAGCTTCATGCGCGCGAAAACCGTCGCGCCGCCGAGCCCGGCGACCACCGTGAGCGCCCATCCAGCGGCGCGCTGGAAGGCGCGCGGCTCGCCGCTCGGCGGTTCCTCGGGAGCGTTGAGCAGCATCACCACGAACAGGAACAGCACGAGAATCGCCCCGGCGTAGATGAGGATCTGTGCGGCGGCGAGAAACTCGGCGCCAAGCAACGCAAAATCAACCGCGATGCAGAAGAGCGTCACCACGAGCGAGAGGACGTTGACGGCGGGGTTCCGGTGCGACACCGCGACGATGGCCGAAGCGACGCCTGCGACCGCGGTTAGGTAGAAGACCGCTAGTTCCATGCCGTCGCTCCAAAGACTGTGGTCCGTGGTCCGTGGTCCGGGGTCCGGAGACCGCACCAGCAGTCCTGGTTGTACCGGACCCCAAACCCCGGACCCCGAGCCCCGGTCGTCATCGCAGCCACCTCATCGTCATGGCGACGCCGACCCAAACGAGGTTGAGCGTGGCAAGGGGCAGCAGCCCCTTCCAGCCGAGCCGCATGAGCTGGTCGTAGCGGAACCGTGGCAGCGACCAACGCACCCAGACGAACAGCCACAGGAACACGGCGAGTTTGACGCCGAATGCAATCACCGAAAGGACGAGGAGCGGCCAGCCCGAGAAGTGGCTCATGCCGGGGAACGTCCAGCCGCCGAAGAAGAGCGTTACCACGAGAGCCGAGGCAGTGACCATGTTCATGTACTCGCTCATCAGGAACGCGGCGAACTTCATCGAGGAGTACTCGACGTGGTAGCCCGCGACCAGCTCGGTCTCGGCCTCGGCGAGGTCAAACGGCAAACGATTGGTCTCCGCAAACACCGCGATGAGGAAGACCACGAAGCCTAGGAACTGGGGGATGAAGTTCCACTGCGGGACGAACCCGAGCCAGGAGCCCTGTGCCTGCCGCGCGACCACCGCGTCAAGGCGCAGTGACCCGGTGGCGAGCAGCACGCCGAGCACCGCGAGGCTCATCGAGAGTTCATACGAGATGAGCTGCGCCGAGGAGCGCAGGCCGCCGAGCAGCGAGTACTTGTTGTTGGAAGACCAGCCGGCGAGCACGATGCCGTATACCCCGAGCGAGCCGATAGCAAGCAGGAACAGCACCCCGACCCCGAGTTGCGGCGCGATCGTCAGACCGTCCAACGGTACGCCGAAGACCTTCACGTCGCTGCCCGCCCCGAACGGTATGACGATGAAGGTGAGGGAAGCAACCGCGAGCGAGATCATCGGCGCAAGGTAGTAAAGGAGGCGGTTGACCGCGGTCGGCGTCACGTCCTCCTTGAAGAGGAGCTTGACGGCGTCGACGAGCGGCTGGAAGAGGCCCCATGGACCGACCCGGTTCGGGCCGAGCCGGTCCTGAATGAAGGCGGCGCCCCTTCGCTCGACCCACTCCATGACTGCCACCAGCGTCAGCACCGTGGAGGCGATGACGACCAGCTTCACGGCGGCAAGAATGACGCTAGCCCACATGCTGGCGCTCCCGGAACGAATTTCGCTCCGCCCCGCCCAGACGATCCCAGGTGAGGCCGGCGAACGACTTCTCGATGCGGGCCATTTGGTCGAAAATCTCGGCAGGGTGCGGGAAGTCCAGAGCTGCAAAGCCCAACGCGCGCGCCAGCGCGGTGAGCACAAGCCACAACGGCCGCGCCTCGCCCGGCGGCCCCCACGGCGAGGCTATGGTCGGAACCGTGGGCGACATCCCACCGGTCGGCGTACGGCGCACGACGCCAGGCGGGGCGAACGCCGGGGAAAAGCGTTGGACCGCGCCCGTCGAGGAGGTGAAGGTCCCCTCGTTGCTCGCGAGTGAAGGTATAGGCAGCAGCCATCCCCCTACGTTCGCGAGCGGGTGCTCCGTGCGCACGAACGCGATCGAGGGCCCCACCCGCAAGAGTTGGAGAGCCTCCTGCGTGGTGAGGAACGGGTGTGCCGCCGCGTCGAGGATGATGGTCAGGTCTGCGGCGCCGTAGAGGAAGCGGGAGAGGCCCTCCGCGTCCACGGTCTCGAGGCCCAGACGGCGGGCGCCCGCGGCGTTGGGGTGCGCGTCGGTGGAGGTGATCCACTCGTTACGCCCGTTCTTCATGCGGCGCGGTTCGCCGGCGAAGACTGGCACCACCACCTCGCCCCGGAGCTGGCGGCGGAACAGTTGCCGGGCGAGGTAGAGCTCCTCGTTGGAGAGGTTGGCCGATGCCACGACGCGGATCCGTGCCGCGGCCGACAGATCGAGCGCGAGTGCGCTGATTGCCTCGCCCCAGGACACTCGCGCGAGCTGGTTGCCCACCCGGTGGTGGGGGTAGAGGTACGCCTGCTCGTTGAGCGACTCGGCGAGGAAGCGGCCGTGGTCGCAAAGCCAGGAGGCGTTGATCTCGCGGTTCTCGCGCGGCGTGAAGCGGTAGACGGCACGCTCGTGATGGTCGATCCAGAGGTTGCAGCCGATCGAGCACCCCGGGCAGACGGAGGGGGTGGAGCGCAGCTTCCACGCCCGCTTGCGGAAGCGGAACTCGCGCACGGTGAGGGCGCCGACCGGACACACGTCGGCAACGCACGCCGACATCGGGTCATCGAGCGGCATGCCGTTGAAGGTGTCGATGTACGTCTGGTTGCCACGCGACTTGTAGGTCAGCGCGCAGGTCTCCGAGACCTCCTGGGAAAAGCGGATGCAGCGCGAGCAGAAGATGCAGCGGTTTTGGTTCTGCACGATGTGCGGGCCGATCCGCCGGCGCTCGTAGCCCGGGAAGGTGCGCCGGGAGTCGACCATGTGTGTTGCGAACGTGCTGCCCTGCTCACTCATCGAGTGGTCCTGCAGCAAGCACTCGCCGGCCTGATCGCAGACGGGACAATCGAGCGGGTGGTTCTCGAGCAGGAACTCCATCACCGCCTCGCGCGCCTCTTTCGCCCGTGCCGAGGTCTCCGACTTCACCACCATTCCCTCGGCCGCCGGCGTTGCGCACGCGATCGCGAGGCGTGGTTGGCCCACGATCTCCACCATGCAAATGCGGCACTGGCCCACCACCTTGAGGTAGGGGTGGTAGCAGAAGTAGGGGATCTCGACACCGGCAGCGCGAGCCGCTTCGATCAAGTTGGTACCGGGCGGAACCTCGATCTCGCGTCCGTCGATGGTCAGCTTAGGCATGCTCGGCGGGCCTCCTAGCTTCCAAACCCGGGGCGCGGCCCGGCCCATGGCAAGACCGGTCGTGCCTTCTGTGGCAGCGGCGTGGCGGTCACGATGTGGTGCTCGATCTCGGCGCGGAACTTTCGCACTATGCTTGAAATCGGCAGTGCGAACGCGTCGCCGAGCGGACAGATGGTCATCCCCTCCGAGGCAAACTTGCAGATCCGCAGCAGCGTGTCAGGGTCTCCCGGGCGCCCGTGGCCGGCCGCCATTCGATCCAGGATGTCCATGCACCAATCCGCACCCTCGCGGCAGGGCGTGCACTGGCCGCACGATTCGTGGGCGTAGAAGTGCGCAACGTTCGCGGCCGCCTCGACGATGTCGACGGTCTCGTCGAGCACGATGATGGCCGCCGAGCCGAGCATGGTGCCGGCCTCGGCGCAGGCGTCGAAATCGGCTTTGACGTCGACCTCGGCCGCGGTCATGATCGGCGCCGAGGTGCCGCCGGGGAAGAAAGCCTTGAGCTTGTGCCCGTCGCGGATGCCGCCGGCGTGCTCGTAGATCAGCTCGCGGAAGGTAACGCCAAGGGGCAGCTCGTACACGCCGGGGCGCTTGACGTGGCCGGAAACGCAGTAGAGCTTGGGTCCAGTGTTGCGCGGCCGGCCGATCGAGGCGAACCAGTGCGCGCCGCGCGTGATGATGTGCGGCACACAAGCGAGCGTCTCGACGTTGTTGACCACGGTTGGTTTGCCGAACACGCCCACCACGGCGGGGAAGGGAGGCTTCAAGCGCGGGAAGCCGCGCTTTCCCTCGAGCGACTCGATGAGCGCGGTCTCCTCGCCACAGATGTAGGCGCCGGCGCCGCGGTGGACCCAGATGTCGAGGTCGAAGCCGCTGCCAAGGACGTTCTTGCCCAGGAAGGAATGTTGCCGCGCCTCGGCGATGGCGTCCTCGAGCAGCTTGGCCCAGCGCACGAACTCGCCGCGAATATAGATATACGCCGTGTTCGCCTTGATTGCGTACGCGGCGATCGCCACACCCTCGATCACGAGGTGAGGATCCACCTCGATGAGCTCACGGTCCTTGAAGGTGCCCGGCTCGGACTCGTCGGCGTTGCAGATCAAGTAGCGGGGTCCGGGATGGTCCTTGGGCACGAACCCCCACTTGCGGCCGGTCGGGAAGCCAGCTCCTCCGCGGCCGCGCAGCTCGGAGTCGGATACTTCCTTGGTCACCGCCTCCGGCGTCATCCCGAGTGCCTTCCTCCATCCCTCGTAACCGCCGGCAGCGAGGTAGGCCGCAATCGTGCGTGAGTCGGCCACCCCGCGGGCACGCAGGAGCACGGGCTCGGTGCTCACACGGTCTCCCTCAGCTCGTCGAGGAGGGTGTCAACGCGTTTGGTGTCGAGGTTTTCGTAGTAGTCGTCGTTGACCTGGATCACCGGTGCACCGCCACACGCGCCCAGGCACTGCACGCCGACAAGCTGAAACGCCGCATCAGCCGTCTTTTCACCGAAACCGATTCCAAGGCGCCGCTTGAGGTGGTCGACAAGCTCCTTCCCGCCGCACACCGCGCAGGAGAGCGTGGTGCAGACCTGAAGCACGAAGCGCGCCGGTGGCGAGGTGTAGAACATCGTGTAGAAGCTCACCACACCTTCGACAAACGCCGGGCTCTCACCCAGCCGCGCGGCGACGGCTTCCATTACACCGGGCGAGATCCAGCCGTACCGCTCCTGGCACAGCCACAGCACCGGGAGAATCGCGGCACGCCGCGTCGGGTAGCGGAGGAGAAGCTCGGCAATGCGCGCCTCCATCGTGGCCTCGAAGCTCACGGATGCAATGGCCTCAGGTGCGGTCGCCACGATCGGGCGAGGGCTCACGACTGGCTCCCGCGTCGCGACCAGTCAAAGGCGCCTTCTCGCCACAGATAGACGTAGCCGACCGCGAGCAGGACAAGAAAGATCAGGCCATCGAGCAGCACCTTCGTGTCGCCCTCGGCCAGCAAACCCCGCGCGCACACCGCCCAAGGGAAGAGGAAGGCGACCTCAACGTCGAACACGATGAAGACCATCGCGACGACGAAGAAGCGCACCGAAACCCGCTTTCGGGAGCTGTCGAGGAGTGGCATCCCACTTTCGTAGGTCTCGCGGGTACGTTTGCGCGCGTGCCTGGTCCGGCCGAACAGCGTAGACAGACCGACGATCGCGACGGCAACCGTGCCTGCAAAGGCAAACGCCAGCAAGACCGGGATGTATTGGGCTGTCATCTCCTCCCCCTCGTGCCCAAATTCACATGATCGTAGCGTTATTCCTCGCGCATCGTCAAGCCGCCACCCGCTTTGCTTCGGCACTGGTAGTCGCTACACTTTGCTCCCCGGTGCCCTACCCGGAAGGAGGCCATCAATGACCGCCACCGCCCTCGACGCCAATGATCGGCAGGAGATGCTGGCGAGGTTCCTGCGCTACGTGCAGGTGGACACGCAATCAGACGAGAACTCCACGACCAGCCCCTCGACCGAAGAGCAGAAGGACCTCTCGCGGCTCCTCGCCGAAGAGCTACGAGCGCTTGGCTGCGCGGACGCCGAGATGGACCAGTGGGGGTACGTGTTCGCCACCGTGCCTGCCAACCTGCCCGGCGCCCATCCGGCGGCAGGGAAGGTGCCGACGATTGGGTTGATTGCCCACGTCGATTCGTACCATGGCACGCTCGGCGCGGGCGTGAAGCCGCAGGTGGTCGAGCGGTACGGCGGAGGAGACCTCACGCTCCCCGGCGATCCACGCCAGGTGATCTCCTTCGCCGGCAACCCGAACCTCGCGCGGTGCATGGGCCACACCATCATCACCTCGGATGGCACCACGTTGCTGGGCGCCGACGACAAGGCGGGCATCGCGGAGATCATGACGGTGGTCGCCTGGCTCGCGCAACACCCGGAGTTCAAGCACGGTCCGGTTCGGGTGGGTTTCACCACCGACGAGGAGGTCGGACGCGGCACCGAGCACTTCGACGTGGCCGCATTCGGCGCCGCCTACGCCTATACCCTCGATGGCTCCGATTTGGCGGAGATCGAAGACGAGACGTTCTGCGCGGACTCGGCGCTCGTGACCATCGAAGGCCACGATGTTCACCCCGGTTACGCCAAGGGCAAGCTGACCAACGCCGTCCGAGTCGGGGCGGCGATCGTGGAGCGTCTCGAGCAGGAGTTCCTGCCTGAGACCACCGACGAGCGGCAGCCGTACCTGCACCCGTACGATGTCCGCGGCGACGTGACCAAGCTCGAAGTCAAGTTCCTCGTGCGGGCGTTCTCGGAGGAGGAGCTCAAGCAGCGGGAGGACGCTCTCCGCGAGGTCGTCGACGAGGTAAGGAAGCTGTTCCCCGGTGCGCGAATCACGGTCGACGTCCGGGAGTCGTACCGCAACATGGCGTACAAAATTGCCGCGGACCCCAAGGTGTTGGAGTACGCGTTCGAGGCGGTGCGGAGGCTGGGCCTGGAGCCGGTTCGTCGGGCGATCCGGGGCGGCACAGACGGCTCACGGCTCTCGTTCATGGGGCTGCTCACCCCCAACATTTGGGCGGGCGGACAGAACTTCCACTCCGTGCAGGAGTGGGTCTCGCTCGAGTGGATGGCGAAGGCGAGCGAGTGTGTAGTGCAGTTGCTTCAGGTGTGGGTCGAGCACGCGGCGGCGTAGAGCCTATCTCAGTGCGCCGCCGATAGCGGACCATCTGCGGCGTCAGGCTGCTGCGGCTCGCATGCTCATGTAGCCTCCAGCTACACTCCGCTGCGTCCCCCTCGCCTTCCTTGCATCTGGCCCACTCTCGGCGGCGCGGGCACGCGCCGTTGAACTAGGTCCTGCTTGGTTCGTTGCCACAGTGCGCCGCCGATAGCGTACCATCTGCGGGGCCGGTGCGCGGCCTAAGTACACCTGCCCACAAATACGGTGACGCACAGAGAACGCCGATGCGCCGCGGCCACAAGGCGCGCGACCGAGGCGTATCAGGCAATACGCCGCAGGGAGCGCAACGCCGTGGGCGCGGATGCAGCGGCGTTCGAATGCCATCGTATTTACGGGCGGGTGTACTAAGGACCTGTCGGTTCCAACTTCGCCTCTTGCCGTTCGGCGCTGCGCGAATGTGAGCGTAGTTGGCCCAGAAATGCCTCGAACCCCGACTGCGTGGTCGGGTCCCAAGGCTCGCGCGTAAGGCGGCAACGCACGAACCCGCCGAGGAGCTGGCAGATCCACAGCCGTTCAAGCTCCACGCCGCTCGGCGTGGCGGCAATCAGCGTGCGTTTCTGGACCTGGGAGAAATACCCATCCATGCGCGTCGCGTACTCCCGGAGGAAGGCATCGCCGGCTTCCTGCACCTCTCGGTCGCGACCGGCGGCAGCGGCGACGAGCAGCTCGAGCAGCAGGCCTTGCCGGGATGCGAACCGGCGGATATGCCCCTCAAGCTGCGCCTCGATCGTCTGGCCGTGACCGGCAGCGTCGGGCATCAGCTCGATCAACATCGTGGCGAAGACACGTTCACCAAGGTGCTGGAGTGCACTCGCAACGATGGCTGCCTTGCCAGGGAAATAGCGGTAGAGGGCCGCCTCGGTGAAGTTGAATCGCCGGGCGAGCGCACCGGTGGTGATCCCCGCGACACCCCGTTCCTCGGCGATCTCCAGCGCGGCCGCGACTATGGCTTCGGTCCGGATCGAATGGCTGGCCACTTGTGTTGAGTATACGATCTCATGATCGTTTATGCAACACGTCAGTCCAAAGTCACGAAGGGTGAAATCGGTTGGCGGCCGGCTCCGTTCGAGCGCCGCGAGGTCGCCGTCATAGCGACGGCAGCGGTAACCGCAGAATCTCGATGTTGGCGACGGTTGTGCGCGCGAACCGGCTGGCCAGGCACGAGCGAGCCTTGCAATCGGCGCGGTCATGACCGCAACGTGTCGACCGGTCAGGGAGGGCTAAGCAACTGCTCGAGGGCGACCTCAGCGCGGCCGATCGCCTTGAGCAGGCGCATGACGTCCTGCGCGTCACCAATGTCTGTGGCGGCGTCGGCCATTGCGCCTTCGAGGAGCAGACGAGCGGCTTGCACAGCTTCAGTGCTTGAGGGAGCGGCGACGATCACGCGCCGACACAGATCGAACTGCTCGCCGCGCGGGGCCGGGCCGCGATGGAGTCGCTGGACGAGTTCGCGCCAGTGCTGCAACTCCCCGCTGCTGACCACATCGTAAGTGTATCATCGCCAGTCGTGTTCGTCCGAGTTGCCTTTCCTGGCGTGCTTCCTGACCTGCTGACCTACCGCCTGCCGCCGGCACTCGACGAACTTGGAGTGCCCGGCGTGCGCGTACGGGTGCGGCTGCGAGGCCAGGCGCGGGTTGGGTTGGTGATCGAGCGGGATGCCCGGACGGACATACCGGAGGAGAAGCTGCTCCCGGTCGAAGAGGTCCTCGACCCGGAGCCGCTCCTGCCGGGCCACGTGCTCGAGCTCGTTCGCTTCGCGGCGGACTACTACGTCGCGCCCCCCGGGGCAGTGGTACGTGCCACGATTCCCGCTTCGCTGCTCCGGTTGCCGGCGCCGTTGGTCCAGGTGGGTCCACGGGCGCACGAGCTCCTGAGCACTGTTGCTCCTACTGAGCGGCGCCTGCTCGAACGGGTTGTCGAGGCGCGGCGCATCTCCGTGGCACGGCTGCGCAGCGAGGGATGGGCGCGCGAGGAGCTGACCGCACTGCTCGCTGGCCTCGCGGCACGACACGCCGTGCGCGTTGCGGAGCGCGGCGCGCCCAGCCCCGCCGGCGCCACGGTTGCCGGCCTCACCTTGGCCGACCTAAGCGAAACGGAGAGGGCCGCGCGAATAGGGGCGGCGCCGGCGCAGCGTCGTGTCGCGGCATGGCTGGAGGAGCTTGGCCGGCCGGTCCTGGAAAAGGAACTGATTGCGGCGTGCGCGTGCTCGCCCGGTGTCGTCGCGGAGCTGGTGCGCAAGAGGGTCGTCCGCCGCTTTCGCCAGAACAAACGCCGCGATCCGCACCGCTGGGAGCTCGCACCACCCGCCGCGCCGACCACCCTCACCACGCACCAGCAAGCGGCGTTAGCCTCGGTGACCGCAGCGCTCGGGAGTGGCGCGTTTACCTCCTTCCTGCTCCAGGGTGTAACCGGCTCCGGGAAGACCGAGGTGTACGTTCGGCTGGCCGCCGCCACGATCGAGCGCGGCCTTCAGGCGCTCGTGCTCGTGCCAGAGATCGCCCTTACCCCTGCGCTGGCTGGCTTGCTGCGAGCGAGGTTCGGTGAGCGGGTCGCGGTGCTCCACTCGTCGATGGCGGATGGGGAACGCCTGGCGGCGTGGGAACGGGCGCGGCGGGGACAGGTGGACGTGGTGTGTGGGCCGCGCTCGGCGCTATGGGCGCCGCTGGTGCGCCTCGGACTCGTGGTGGTGGACGAGGAGCAAGACTCGTCCTACAAGCAAGAGGAGGAGCCGCGCTACCACGCGCGCGACCTCGCGTTCGTGCTCGGGCAGCGCCTCGGCATCCCGGTCGTGCTGGCTTCGGCAACCCCGTCGCTCGAGACGCTCGCGCTCGCCGAGCAGGGCCGGGTGAAGGTGCTGGAGCTTCCCGAACGGGTGGCCGGCGGGAGGCTGCCGGACGTCGAAGTCGTCGACCTCAAGGGCGAGCCGCCGGAACCCGGCGAGCACGGCCAGCGTTTCCTCTCACGTCGGCTGCGCGAGTGCCTGGCCGAGGTCCTGGCGCGCGGTGAGCAGGCCATCCTGCTCGTCAACCGGCGCGGCTGGGCGCCGGTGCTGTTGTGCCGTGAGTGTGGCCATCAGGCCGCGTGCCGCGACTGCTCGATACCCCTGACGGTGCACCGGCGGCAAGGGGTGTTGCTCTGCCACTACTGCGGGTTCCGGCGCGAGATCCCAAGGGTATGTCCACGGTGCGGCGGCGAGGTGCTCGACCAGGTCGGCGCGGGCACCGAGAAGATCGCGTCGCGCGTGCGCGAGCTCCATCCGGAAGTGCCCGTGGACATTCTCGACCGCGATACCGCCCGCTCGCCAGGCCAGCTCGTTGCCACTCTGGAGCGCTTTGCCGCCGGCGAGTGCCGGGTGCTGGTGGGGACGCAGATCGTTTCGAAGGGCCACCATTTTCCCGCGGTCACGCTTACCGGTGTGGTCAATGCCGACAACCTCCTCGGGTTCCCGGATTTTCGCGGTGCGGAGCGTACCTTCCACATGCTCACCCAGGTCGCGGGTCGGGCGGGGCGCGGTGAGCGTCCCGGTCGGGTCGTGATCCAGAGCTACCACCCGGAGCACTACGCAGTGCAAGCTGCCCTGACGCACGACGTGAAGGGATTCGCGGCGGAGGAGCTGCGCTACCGCCGCGCCTTTCGTTACCCGCCCGCAACTCGGCTCGTCCTCGTGCGGTTCGAGGCGGCCCGGCAAACCGCCGCGGTGACGGCGGGCCAGTCGGCGGCGCGTGCCCTCACTCCGGCGCCCCTGGACCTACGGGTGGTGGGTCCAGCACCGGCGCCGCTCGAACAGTTGCGCGGCAAGTGGCGCGTCCAGCTCCTGCTCCTTGCGCCGACGCGCCAGCCGTTGCGGGAGGCGCTGGCGAGGATTGCCGCACTCGAGGTGCCGCGCAACGTCCATCGCGTCATCGACGTCGATCCGCAAACCACCGTCTAGGGGGCTGTGCGGCCGGTCGGGTTACCCGTCCGTCAATGCGGCTGCGAGGCGGCGACAGCCTTCCGTGATTTCGTTCGACTGCGCGAAGGTGAAGCAAAGGCGCGCGAAAGGACGACCGTCGACCATCTCGCCGACGACCTCGCCCGCATCCGGATAGCAGGTGACGCCCGGAAGGAAGGCAACGCCGCGCTCGACCGCTTGATCGAACAGCCGCCGGCCGTCGCCGGCCGCCAAACGCAGCCAAAAGAAGAAGCCCCCTTCGGGCTCGCTGAAGCTTGCGGCACCCTCCGGCAGCTCATTGCGCAGCGCCGCAGCCATGGCCCGCGCCTTGGCGGCATAGTGGGCTCGAATCTTGGCGAGGTGGGCGTCAAGGAAGCCCCGTTGGCAGTACTCTGCGACCAGTACCTGCGCCACCATCGAGGTGCACAGGTCCATGCCTTGCTTGGCGATCACCATCTTGCGAATCAGCCCGGCGTCGCCGACCACCCAGGCGACGCGGACGCCGGGAGCTAGGATCTTCGAAAACGACGACGCGAACACGACGCCACCGTTTGCGAGCGAGAACACGGTCGGAGGCCGCTCGCCGGCGTAGCGCAGCTCGCCGTAGGGATCGTCCTCCAAGACCGGGATGCCGCTCTGCCCTGCGAATGCGGCGAGCGCGTGGCGGCGTTCGGTCGCCAGGCAGGCGCCCGAGGGGTTCGAAAAGTTGACGATGGTGTAGATGAGCTTCGGCTCCTTGCCGGTTTCCCTGCGACAGTGCTCGATCACGTCGGGCAGTCGCTCCACCTGCATCCCGTCAGCGTCGCAAGGGACCAACGCGAAGCGTGCGCCGGCACTGCGGAAGGTGTGGAGCGCGCCGGGGTAGGTGGGGGCCTCGACGACGATCACGTCGCCGGGGTCGATGAGCACGCGCGAGAGCATGTCCATCGCCTGCTGCGACCCCGAGGCGATCGCCACCTCATCGGGATCGATCGAACGCCCGAGCAGCGGCGCCATCCGCGCCATGAGGTCCTCGACCAGCGGTCCGTATCCCTCGGAGGCGCCGTACTGGAGCGCGATTTTCCCATGTTCTTCCAACGCGGTGGCGCACGCGGCGAACTCGGCGACGGGAAAGATGGCTGGGTCGGGGAGACCGCCTGCGAACGAGATCATCCCCGGTCGCTGTGTTAGCTTGAAGAGCTCGCGGATCGGCGAGGGGCGCATCGCCTCTGTGATCTTCGCGTAGCGGTATGGAAAGGCCACATCGCACCTCGCGCCGCGTTGGCGGCGGCGTGATTCTACCGTGCCCGGGCGGTCGAGAGCGCCGGTCGGGCCGGCGCCCGAATCTGGATGCCCGATAGAGGGGGGCCACAGACCTGCTCGGTGCAGTCTCCTCGGTGCGCCGTGGTCGTTTGTCTCGCCGGCGAGACGGCACGTCCTCTACAATGGCACGGTTGCCTGGCGAGGGCCGGCGTGCCGTTGAGATCGGATTTGGCACGCAGCTTGCTCGTCGCATACCGTGGAGGTCGATGACCATGCGGAGTCGCGTTCTTGTCGCCTTGACCTTTGGCCTGCTACCCCTGACTGCCGCAGGCCAGGACAAGGCCACAGTGCCGTCGTTCATCAGCGAAGTAAGGGTCAACAACGTTACCGTCAATGTCCAGGTGACGGACGCTCACGGTGTTCCAGTGGATTCGCTCAAGAAAGACGACTTCCGCATCTTCGAGGACAACGCCGAACAACGGGTGACCAACTACTTCGCCGTGGCCGGGGGCGAAATCAGCCAATCGCAGGATGCGGCGGTCGTGGGGCAACCCTCGCCGCGCACCGTGCTCGTGTTCTTCGACCTCTACCAGCTCATCGAGTCAGACAAGCGCCTGATTCTCAATTCCTTCCGCGATGAGGTCGCGGTCGGCTTGCCTCCGGCCGAAACGGTGGCGATCGTCAGCTTCGACGGCACGGTCCGCGTCCATACGCCGCCTACGAACAGCCGCGAGCGGCTGCTGGCGGCCCTCAAGGAGGTCGAACGCACACCCGCGACCGGGTTGCAGCACCAGATCACGCTGTCAAACTTCAACGTGTCTCCGCGTTCGACCTACGACTATCGCAGCACTCTGAACGAGGAGTACTGGAACGAAATGCGGCGCATCGTCGGCAAGGTCGAGACGGCGTTTTCCGCCAGCGTGGACCGTTTTGCCAAGGTGGAAGGGCGCAAGGTTGTGATTCTCGTTTCGCCTGGGTTCCCTCGTGCGGAGAACGTGCCGTCGTACCGCAGCTTCGACTTCTTCCGGGCATCGGTGCCGATCGACTACCGGAACGAGGGCCTGCTGGCGCACGCCGCCCAGCTTGCCAGTGAGCTGGAGTTCACCCTCTTCACAGTTGATCCGTCAGGGATTGGCGCGCCCACCCAAGACGCGAGTCGGGCGCGGGTGACGAACTTCAACGATGTCGCCAACGCGCGGTTCTGGCGCGAGGCGGATCGCAAGGACAACCTGATCAAGGCCGCGCAGCTCACCGGCGGCGAGGCGATGTTCACCACCAACGGCGGCGCGGCGCTCGCCGACGTCGAGCGGCTGACTTCCAGCTACTACTCGCTCGCGTTCCAGCCTGAGCATGCCGGTGACGGCAAGGAGCACACCCTGCGCGTGGAGGTGATCGGCCACCCCGACTACCACCTCAGCTACCGCAAGAGCTACGTCGATCGATCCGCGGAGCAGCGAGAGGCGGAACAATCGCGCGCCGCGCTTCTCACCGGCCAGACGGACAACCCGCTAGGGGTCGAGCTCGTGCTCGACAAGCCGGTCGGCAAGTTCAAGCTGGGAGCGCAAGGGCTGAAGGTCTATCGCATCGGTGTCGAGGTGCGCATCCCCTATGCCAAGCTGACCATGCTGCCGCGCGGAGCGAAAGCGTGGGGCGAGATGTTGATCGTGGCCGTCGTCAGCGACGCGGCCGGCAACCTGTCCGAGCTCAACCACCGTAAGCTGCCGATCGAAATCCCAGCCGACAAGCTTGACGAGGCTCGCCAACGGGGCTACTTCGCGTACCGCTTCCCGCTCGAGATTGAAGGCGGCTCCCACTCGCTGCGGATCGGGGTGGACGACGTGCTTGCCCATTCGACCTCGGCGGTGATCGTCGACATCAAGCCGTGAAGCGTTCGGGCTGACCGGGTCGCCGCGGAAGCGGCCGAGGGCCCGACGATGGGAGGCTCTTGACCGGTTCGACTCCTCGGGGTTTCGTGTGCGGGTGATCGCCGGTGCCGCCAGACGGTGTCCTCGGTCGATTTTGCTAGACTCCGGGCTAAGGAGGGAAGCTTGAGAAGCGACCCGATGATGTACCTGGCGGTGGCGATCGCCGCCCTCGCGGTGCCGGGATTGGGACAGCAGCCCCCCACGCCGGTTCCCAGTGTCTCTGCGCCGGCGGAAGATAAGCCCGCCGCAGCCAAGCCACCAGCGCAGCAGATCGGCGGCCTCAAGTTCGTGGACGTCGCGGAAGTGACGATCGTAAACGTGGACGTCGCGATTGCCGACAAGAAGGGCCCCGTTCTCACTCTCAAACCTTCGGACTTCTCCGTCTTCCAAGACGGCAGAGAACAGCCGATCACCAACTTTGCGCTCTACACGGAGTCGGGCCAAAATGCCAGTGCGCCCACCGGTGCGCCGATCTCGGGCGCCAAGCCGGCTCCAACGGTTGGCGCGCCTACCTCCGCGCCGTCGCCGTCGCCAACGCCATTGGCGGGGGCGCTGCCGGCGCCAAGGCGGGAACCACGGTTCATCACGATGTACGTGGACAGCGAGAACATCCTGCCGTTCAACCGCAACCGGGTGATCAACTCGGCGGTCGAGTGGGTTGGCAACCATCTCTCGCCGCCGGACCAGGCGATGGTGGTGTCCTACCAGCGCAGCGTCAAGATCCTGCAGCCATTCACTTCCGACCCCGAAGAAGTTGCGAGCGCCCTTCGCGCCACGAAGAAGCTCACCGGTGCGCGCACTGATGCGATCAACGGCCGGAAGCAAGTCGAGGACTTCATCAGCCAAAACGCCGGCTCAAACCCGGGGAGCGTGAGCGAGGCCATCGATGAGGCGAACAGCTTCGCGCGCGAGCAGCGCAACAACTTGGAGTTTACCGTCGGTGCGCTGAAGGAGCTAGTCGCGATGATGAGCGGGCTGCCGGGGAAGAAGGCCGTGATCTACGTGTCTGATGGCCTGCCGATGGCGCCTGGTATGGAGTTATATTACGAGATCGAAGACCGCTACCAGAACCCCAACGTGCTCTCGCTCGCGCGCGACAATGATGCCACCGACCTGATGCGCGGTCTCGTCACGGCCGCCACCGCGGCCGGCGTGACCTTCTACACCATTGACGCACGTGGGCTCGAGTCCGAATCGGGGATCGAGGCGGAAAACCGCGCCGCTCGATCAAGCCTCGCGGCCTCGGTTGCCGTGTCTAACTACCAGGACTCCCTCATTTTCATGGCCGAGCAGACCGGCGGCATTGCGGTGCTGAACAGCAACGATCCCATTGTGGGCCTAAACCATATCGCTGCAGACCTGGAGACGTTCTATTCGCTTGGGTACCGTTTGATCCCGTCCGGTGAGGATCGCCGTCACCGCATCGAGGTCAAGGTCAAGGGGCACCCTGAGTACAAGCTCAATTACCGGCGCACCTTCATCGAGAAATCGCTTCAGTCGACGATCGGCGATCGGGTGGTAAGCGGCCTCGAGTTCGATCTCGAGGACAACCCCCTTGGCATCGAGCTGAAAACGGCCGATTCTTCCCCCGCGGAGAACGAACGGTGGACGCTCCCGGTTGAGGCGCACGTCCCACTCAACAAGATTGCGCTGATCCCGGACGGACCGGATCTCGTCGGCTACCTAATGGTGTACTACGCCGCCCGCGACAACGACGGCAAGCAGTCCGACCTGCAGCGCATCGAGCAGACCGTGCGCATGCCCAGCAAGGACTACGACGCGGCGCGCAGGCAGTACTTCACGGTGAGCACCTCGCTGTTGCTCGAACCAGGCACCTATCGGATCTCCGTGGGCGTTCGCGACGAGCTAACCAACCAAGCTGGCTACGCGACGATCCGACGAGCGGTGCATCCGGAGAAAAAGTGATGCGACTCGCGCACCTCTCCCGACCCGTTGCCCATGCGTTTGCTGTCGTGATCGGCGTTGTGCTCGCTCTCGCCGCTCCCGTGCGCGCCGCGACTTCGACGCCTACCCCTGGAGTCGCCACCCGGGCTGGCGGCGCGATCGACCGAGCCTGGAACGCGATGAGCGACGAGCTAGCGGATGCCATCGTCAAGACCAAGATCCGGGTCGCAATGCTTGAGCACCTCAAGTCGGACGGCCTGCGCGTCCAGATCGACGTACGCGCCGGGATCGTGGACCTCTCGGGTGAGGTGGAGCGCAGGGCCAACCAGAAGCTCGCCGGGCAGGTGGCGGCATCAGTGGATGGCGTCAAAGAGCTCCACAACCGGATCACCGTCGCGACCGGCGCCCAGCCCTCCCCGCCACCGGTGGCGGGCTTTGTGGGCAAGGTCGAGCGCGGCCTTGACGATGCGCTGCTGCAAGCCAGGATCAAGGGACGTTTGCTCGAAGAGCTCGGCAAGGTCGCATTCAAGATCGAGGTGGGAGCGACCGATGGGGTGGTGAGTCTCTCAGGCGCGGTTCCAGACGAGGCGCGGGAGAAGCTTGCGGTGAAGATCGCGAAAGAGACCAGCGGCGTCAAGGAGCTCCACGATTTGCTCAAGATCGCACCGTAGCCAAGTCCGAAGTTTCCAGCGGTACCGCGAGAGGCAAAGACAACTTCGGGTTTCTCTTGCCCGTCGGGTTCGCGGCAATTCGGGCCTTCAGCTTTCAGTATAGTGGGACAACTCGTCCCAGAGAGCACGACAAAGCCACTACTGGCTTTCCTTTGCCCCTCGGGTGCTGCGGCTCTCCTCGCTGGCGCCTCGCAGCACGCCGTGCGCGGCAGCTCCTCGGCGCGACGGATGACATCCCGGAGACCACGACAAAGCAAATGCAACCTCAGCTTCTTTTAGCCCGTCGGGTTCGCGGCAATTCGGGCCTCACGCGCCCCCACGCGCATCGGCCCGAAACTCATCCGGGCTCGACCCGGCCGCACGCCTCGCCGCCGTGACCCTCGCTGTTCCCCTCGCGAGGAAGGACGCTCGCTCGGGGCCAGCGTCTCCCGGCGCCGATCCGCGCGCCGGGTTCCCCGCGGCCTCCGGAGTGATCGCCGCTTCACCCGACGGGCGGATTCACCACCCGCCCGCCCATCAC
>JBIOGJ010000072.1:0-17584 GCA_044447965.1 Thermoanaerobaculales bacterium
GGGCGGCAGCGCCCGCAGCGACTGCACCTTCGCGGTGAGCTGATCGCCCAAGGAGCCCGGCAGCGCGACCCGCAGCTTGAAGGCGGCGGTGCCGTTGCGCTCGTTGGCCGCACGGTTGGTCTGCTCGGCCGCTTGGCTCAGCTCCATCGGCACGCCGAGCGGCACAAATCCCGATGTCGCCTTCTCCACGAACGGGCGCGGGCGCGTGCCCTCGGGCGCGGTGTCGTCCTTCGCTTCGGGCCGGTACATCCCGGAGAGGATGAACTCCGGCGCCCCGAATGGAATCGCTTGCGGGCCGTTGGCCCCGCCCCAGGTGAAGAGCAGGCCGTCGCCCACGGCATCGAGCGCGAGGTGGTCCGTGCTCCACGGTGCGTGGAGCGTCACGAGCGGGCGCGGGGTGTAGCCGAGTTTCCCGTCCGGGTCCGGAGCGCCGTTGACCGAAGCGATCTTCCATACGTCGATGATCGAGGCAAACGCATCATCGAAGCCGCCCGCAAAGAGCAGGCCGTTCTTCGAGTCCACCTGCAGCCGGTAGATCGAGTGGCCGTCCACGGCCAGCCGCCCGATGAGCACCATCGTCCGGTTCGAGACGTCGTAGACGAACACCCCCGCCCGTCCCAGGGAGACGAAGAGCAGATCGCCTTGCTTGGCCGCGAGCGTGATCGCTTGCTTCGGGAGCGCGAAGACGCCCTCCACCGTGCCGCTGATGCCGCGGCTCCACCACGTCGCGTCGTTGGCGAGCGCCACCGCTCGCAGCGAAATCGGCAGCGGGTTGCGCGTGCAACTGGCATTGGGGAAGTTGTAATCCTCGAGCCCTACTTCAAGGATGTTGCCCGGCTGGGCCACAGGCGAAGACGTGTGAATGACCCCCGTGCTCACCCGCGGCGAGTAGATGTCAATGCTCGTCGAACCCCTCGCGCACGCGCCGCCGGCGCACCCGGTACCCGAGTGCACGGCCACCGAACTGGTCATGTCGATGCCGTAGATGAGCCCGTTCTCGCAGTCCGGCCACGTGATGTCTTGGCCCTCGTACTTGCCGAGGCGCCGCGCGCACTGGCTCAGATCCGAGGCCGGGCCGGGAGGCGTGGCCAGGCCGTAATACCGGTTGAGGTCCACCACGGTGATGCCGGAGCCCATGAGCGCGACGTAGCCGAGCGCGCGCAGGTTGTAGCGCACGCGCAACTGATCGCCGGCTCGCGCCCGCAGTCCGTGCAGCGTCGCGGTCCCGCCTCCGCTCCCACCCGTCCAGGTGTTCTCAATGTCGAGCGACCAGCTCTGCCCGGTGGTGACGTTGTCCACCGTGACACGCTGGTAGCGGTCGTACGTCGGCTCGTCGCACGGCTCCGTGCGCCATGCAATGCCGGGCGGCGTGGGGTTGCCGGTGCTCGGCTCGGGCAGCCCGCTTTGCGAGCGCACGAGCGTCGAGACGAGCGGCAGGTCGAAGGTGTAGATCCCCTTCGCATCCGGGCTGAGCGAATCCAACGACCCCTTCGTGTACGCGGCGAAGAACCCCGGCAGGTCGAGCGTCTTGCCGGTCTCGTCCTCCACGAGGACCTGCAGCTCCTCCGGGATGCCGGTGGGCAGCGTGTCCATCGCGAGCCACTCTTCGTCCGTGATGTCGAGCTCCTCCCCGAGCATGTATGCGATGCGCGCGCCGCCGAGGGCCACGTCAAAGCACGGCAGGCTCGCCGCCCATCCCGGCTGCGCCTGACATGCGGTCGTGGTGGCCGCCCGCGCGTCCTCGACGCGGAGGGTCTTGACCGCCCACATCATCGAACCGACCAGCTCGGTGAAGAAAAGCCGGTTGTGGCCATCCGTCGCGAACGAGCGCACCTGCGCGGCCGAGTACGTGTTGGCGATCGCGTAGAGCTTGAAACCGTGGTCGGCGGCCGGGTCGGTGACGTCCACCGCGAGGATGCGTCCGGCGGTGGACCCCACGAGCATGAGGTTGCCGAACTGCATGAGGTCGCGGGCATCGTTGGTGTCGCCAAGTGAAGGGGTGCCGGGCGCACTGCCGCCGATCGGTTGGCCGGTGATCGCGCGGGTGGCGAAATCGAACTGGGTCGGCGCGGTCGGCCAATACGTGAGCGGGTTGCCATCGGCGCCTTTGACGTAGATCTTGCCTGCCTGGAGCGTGAGGCTGAAGCGGTGGCCGGCGGTGAGCGTGCCGGCGGGCTTGATGCGCAGAAGGTGGCCGTTTTGGTCGAGCTCGATCGAGACAGGGATCGTGACGGGGTTGCTCGCGCTCCCACACGGCTCGGTCGGTCCGAGGTCCCGCAGCGTCGCGACCTGCCCGGCGGGAAGCTGCGCAATCGTGCCGTCGAGCGCCTCGTCAAAAGAAAACTCGAAGGCATCGAGCGTCTCGGCGTCCACGTCTCCCGGCGTCACCACGAGCAGCAGCTCATCGCTGCCCACGAACGGTTGGGTGGCCCAGCTCGCGCTGTTGCCGCAGATGCGCACCTCGGCTTGCTTGGTGGGTGCGGCCGGCGGCGTCGTGCCGTCCTTGGGGAGCGCCGGCGCGAGATCGTAGACGCTCGCCACGGCGCCGTCTTGCAGCGCGAACCCGCCGGTCGAGCTCACGGTCACCTTGCCGTTGACATCGGCGCTGGCTTGGGTCTCAAGCCGGAGTTGCTGTGGCGCGGTAGTACTCGGCGTGCGGAAACGGATGAGGTCGAACGGCCGCGTATCCGTCAGCAGCGGGCGAGACGGCGGCGCGCCGGGCAGCTTCCCCTGGTCGATCAGGCCGCCGGGATCGAAAGAGATCGGGTCGTAGCCGTGCTGGCTCGTGATCCAGCCGGTAGCAATGTCCCTCTCGACGATCTGCACCGGCGAGCCCAGCAGCACCGGCAGCACGTAGTGCCCATTCCAGTTGTGCGTCGGCGGCACGAACACGCACGCGTCCGCGAAGGTGTTGTAGATGCCGGTGTACGCCGCGCTCGGGTCGGACGCGCCCCCGCTGAGAAGGGCGAACGGGGTGCCGATGCTGTAGTACCACGCAGCGGTCGTCGCATACGTCAGCTCCATAAACACGTTCTGCAGGAAGCACCGCGACAGGCCCTGCTTCTTCCCATCGGCGCAAGAGGTGTTCGAGCCGGAGCCGAACGTGCGGGCGGTGTACGGGAGCAGCTTGCCTGCTCCCGTTTGACGGGCGGAGACAAGCTCCGCCCCTACCGCGGCGCCCTGGCTGGAGAGACCGGGCTCCGGCTGCAGCGACGGGTCGTTGGAGAGATACCGCTTGCCGCCTTCTTCGAGCACGCCGCCGACGTCGAGCAGGCGCAGCTTCTCGCCCCACGGGAAAGCCATCGGGGCGGCGATGAATACCTTCGCGCCGGGCAGCGCATCGGCCGGCGCCGGCACCCTGAGGCGCAGTGTGTCGTTCGCCTCGCCGGCGAAGTCGACCTTGACGTACGCGCCGAGACCGACGCCCGGAGGCGTGGCGACGCCGATGCCGGACGGATCGAGCGTGGTGACGGTTACCACCGTGGCCGCGGTGAACGCGTCGTCCGGCACGTCGATCGTGAAACCGTCCGTGCTGGTGAAGGTCGTTGCTTCGCCCGCCGGGGCGACAAATCCCTTTCCATCGGGGATCGTGAACGGCCCGAGCCGGAAGCTCGCCGCGACGTTGCCATACGGATCGATGACGGTGACCCACACTTTGCTCGCGATCGTCACCGGGAAGGCGGGTGGGTTGCCGATCGCGTGCGTGAACGACCCATCGCCCGGATTGGCGGGGAAGCTCTCGCGCTGTGGGTCCGCAACCAACCCCTCGATCACCGGCGAGATCGTCCACGGGTGGTCCGGCAACGCGGCGGCGGGCACCGCGCCGGGGTCGCCGATGATCTGCGCCGTCCCGCCCGCCGGCATCGTGATGCGGAACTTCTCGGGGTGCACCTGCCCGCTCGGCGCGACGCTGTCGCTCGTGCTGAACTGCCAGATCACCGGGACGGGACCCGCGTACGCCGTCCCGCCCGCATCGCGCACGCCGCCGACGAAGCTCGCGATGTACGTCCTCCCCGGCGGCAAGCCGTGGCTCGGGGTCCACACGATCGTCGCCCCGTCCGCCGTGAGGCTCACCGTGCCGTTGAAGAACACGCCGGTCGGCTGGCCCGTGGCACCCGCGAGCTCGAGGGTGAGCGTGGAAGCCGTGACGGTGGTGGCGTCGAGCGGCTTCGAGAAGAGCACCGAGACCGCGGTCCACACCGGCGCCACCGTGGGGATGGCCGGCGTCGATGGCACGGGTGAGAGCGAGAGAATCGTCGGCGGCGTGGCTCGCACCACGATGTCGAGCTGCGCGACCTCGCCGGGTGCGAGGCTCGCGATCGCTGCGCTGCCCTGCTGGTCCACCGTGGGGTGCAGCGCGGTCACGATGCGGTTGGCGCCCGCTTGCACCACGTCGGAGTAGCGCCCACCGTCGGCCGAGACATCGGCGGTGCCGAGGTTTTCCGCGCTCACCCGCGCGCTCGCGAGACCTGTGCCGCCGGCGGTGCGCACGAAACCGGTCGCGAACCCGATCGGGCTTTGCGCCGCGAGCACGAGGTAGGTGCCCTCGCGCACGATCCCTTCGAGCGGCAACGTGGAGTCCGATGCCTCGGGCGCGGCGACGATGCGCTCCGGTCCGTCGCCGGCCGCCGCGATGCGGCTGGTGCGCGCGGCGAGGCGCGGGAAACTGCCCCGCTGGTCCGCAGGCGCCGTGACCAGCTCGGCGAGCACGACGCGCGGATCACCGGGAACCGCGGGCGGCGTGCCTTGCGGCGAGTTGAGCTTGAGGGTCGCGGCGCGGGCCAGGGCGTGACCGGCGAGATCAACCCGCACCGCCGCAAGCGTGGTGTACCCGGCCACTGTGGTGAGCGCGGTCAGCTCGCTCGGCGTGAGGAGCCGCGCCTGCACCACGGTCTTCTCCGACAGTGCCCCCTCGGGGAGGAACAGCTCGACGCCGTCCGGCGACGCGACGGACCCGCCGGCAGGCCCGAGCACCTGGCCGCGCTCGATCTGCTCCGGGAACGGATAAACGGTGATGTTCTCCCAACCCACGTTGAGCAGCACCTGCGCGGCCCGCGGGCTGGGGCTGACGTGGAACTCCATCGCGCCCGCGCTGCCCACCGCGCTCGTCCCCTGCTCGCCGCCCGACAGCCGCGGGTGGTACAGCACGAGATCTGTCGAGAACGGCGCCTCGAGCAGCTCGCTGCCGTCGGCGAGATCGAGCCGCTCTTCGAGGTACGCCTGCACGGCAATCCCGGAAGGCCACGCCGTGACGCCGTCTGCAGACTGCGCAACCACGCGCGCAGTGGAGCGCCCGGTGGGCGGCACCACTGCCGGGTTGAGCTGCAGCGTCGCCGACATCGGCGAAACGCTGGCGGGCGGGGAAACGCCGAGCAGCACGCTGCCGGCGCCTGCGGGCAGTGGAGGTTGCGTTTGCGGGTTTGCGTCCGCGACCACGAGCGCCACCGTGCCCGGCCCATCGAGCGTGACGCGCGCGAGTGGCTCGCCGGCAGCGCTGGCGAAACGTTCCGCGGGCGGGAGCGTGATCCACACGCCGGTGGCCAGCTCGTAGCGCACCGTGGTCACGCTATCGGCGGAACTTACCCACGACGACAACGAGAGCGTGAGCTTGACGGCGCCCGCCGCAAACGGCGACGCCGCGCCCTCCGGCAACGCTGCAGCCGCGTTTTCGAGATAAACCTCCGCAGCAGCGGCGGGGGTCCAGCCGAGCGGTAGGAAGTCGGGCAGGCCCTGCTCGGACAGCGGCGTCAGGCGAACGGCCGCGCTCGTAGTTCCCGGGATCGCGCCGGCCAACGCCGTGAGGTTGAGGTCGGGCGTCGAGGCCAGCGCAACGCTGCCGCCCTGCGCTGGATCGAGGTTGCCGGCAACGTCTGAGCGCGGCGTGAGCCGCACGTCAAACGGCACCGCGCCGGTCGAGGGCTCTAGCGCGAGGCGCCGCACGGCATTGGTGTAACCGTTGTTTTCGACGAGAAGAACGTAGCGGCCGGAGGCGACGCCGCCCGCCATCGTGTACCGCCCGCGCCCGTCGGTGGTCGCGGTGGCGGCGGCGCTGCCGCCGGTGAGGCCGGTCCCCGGCAGCGCGGCGTCCGAGGCAAACAGGCGGACGGTGGCGCCCGCCATTGGCCTACCGGACGCGTCGTCATACGCTTCGCCGGAGAGGAAGGCGCCGGAGAGGCCGCCTTCGCCGCTCGGGAAGAACACCGTCTCGAACGCCGCGGCCATCGCGTTGCCGCGCAGGTCGGCCGCCGGCGGTCCCACGGTAAGCCGCACCGCTTTGCCTTGCCACCATGCATCCGCTGCCGTGGCCAGCGCGATGCTCGCGACCGTGCCATCCGCCGAGAGCGTGAGAGCGCCCGATTGCGGCGTGCTCGCAGGGTCATCGGCAATTGCGAGGCGGAACGCGGCGCTTGCACCGCCGACGGTCAAGCTGGCAGAGTCGATCGACTCGCTGAAGGTGACAGTCACGACGCCCGTGCCGCGATCGAACGAGGCGTCGCTGACCGCTGGCGCGCTGCAGTCCACGTGCAGCACGATCACGACCTCGCGTCCGGGGACGCCGCTGCGGGAAAGCACGCAAACGTGGAGCAGGTGGTAGCCGTTCGCCGACAGCGGCAGCGTGACCTCGAAGTGGCCGGCCTGATCCGCGATGCCGGTAAAGACGAGATCGGCGTCGCGCACCTGCACGGTGGCTACGGGTGCGGTCGTCCCGGTGATGTTGATGCTGTTGCCGGCCGGGCACACGACCGGCGGCAACGGGTCCACTACCGGCGGCGCGTCGGCGCCTGAGAACGCCACAGTGAACGTCGCGATAACCGCCGCTTGGAGGTGATGTCCAACGAGATCGGTGACGCCTGTGCCAACCTTCAGTCGATAGCTCTCGCCGACGACGAGCGCATGTTCCGGCACGAACGCGACGGCGCTCCCCGCGATCGCCAGTGCGCCGGTCAACGTTTCGCCCGTGCTTACCCGTGCGAGCGTCACCCCGTCCACGCCAGCGAGGGAAGCGTGCAGCACGGGCTCGGAGAACAGCACGAGCAACATCGCGTTCGGGTCCACGCCCGTGTCGCCGTCCGCGGGCGCGGTTTGCAGCACGGTGGGAGCGGTGGAGTCCTTGAAAAGGAGATGCCGCACCTGCGCGACGCGGCCCGCCGGCTCGCTCACGCGCGCGACGACGCCAAAGTCGCCGTCGGCGCTGGGCAGCGACATCGCAGCGTGGAACGTTGTGTGGCGCCGGCCGTCGGCACCCGCGGCGTCCCAGGCAAGCGAAGCGGGGTCGAGCGTCGAGCCGTTCACGGCCACCAACGCACCATCGGCGGCCCACGCCTCACCGCTGATGTCGATTTGCGGAGGCGAGGTCTCGCTGTAACGTGCCAGGTCGGGCGGCGTCCCGAGCGTGATCGCCGGGCCGGTCGGGTCGAAGAAGACGCTGGCCTGGCCGGTACCTACGTGCCCGAGAGTGTCAGTCGCGGTGGCGGTGATGACCTGCGCGACGTTCGCCCCTGCCGCATCGTCGAGCGGCACCGCGGTGGCCAAGAACCCGCCTGTTCCCCCGTCCACGGTGGCGGTGACGAAACCCTTGGCGCTCGCTACCACGACGGTGGATAGGTTGGGCTCCGTATCGATGTCAACGAGCCCGCTCACGTCGACGCTCGCCGGCGCCGCGCCCGCCCTACCCAGTCGGGCGTTGGCCTCGGGCGAAGTGATCTGGAGTTTGGGAGCGAGCGAGTCGCGCCACACGGTAACGCGATCGGCGCCGCTGCGGCCAACGCTATCGGTCGCGCGCGCAGCGATGATGTTTGGCCCCTCCACGAGCGGCAGCGCGGCAACGGCAAACGATCCGGCGCCGCTGGTCGTCGCTGTCACCGTGGCCGCGAGGCCGTTCGCCGTGACGGTGGCGGTGGCATCCGATACGGTGCCCGTGACCGGCAATGAGTCGGCCGCGGTCCACACGCCGTTGGTCGGCGCCTGAATGACCACGACCGGACCCGCGTCGCCGAGACGCTTGAGCAATATGTCCTGCGTGTGACTCACATCCGCGGGGTCGACGCACGTTATCTGCAGACGGTTGTCCCCGACCACCGGCAGCGCGACGCCGCTCGCCAGGAACGTTCCATCCGCGAGTCGGACGGGGAACTCGCTGTACTGCACCGGGTCGCTCCCGGGGACTGGTACGCGTACCGTGATCGTCTTGGCTGCACCGGAGCGGCCGCGGATTTCGACCGTAGCTGCTGCCACGGTCGAGCCTGAGGCCGGCTCGATCGCCGCCAGGGAACACCCTTGGACGTCGAGCGTGAAGCTGCGCTCGATCCTCGCCTCGTTGCCGGCGCGGTCTTGCGCGACGATAGACACGACGTAGCCGCCGTTGTCCGCGACGCGCATATCGATCGCGGGCGTCGTGGTCGGCTTTAGCTGACCGTTGAGGCGCACGGCCGGTGGTAGCACCGGCGGAAAGTTGTCGGTCGTCTCGACGTGGAGCGTGATCGCATGCGAGAACGTTGCGCTTTCGGCGAGCGGCTGGCCGTCGGCAAGCAGCACGATGTTCGGCGGGGTGAGGTCTGCGTTCACCGCCACGGAAGCCCGGCCGGTGCGGCCCTGGGTGTCGGTGGCCTCGGCAACGATGATGTTGGACCCTTCCACCAACGGCACGTCGAGCGCGCGGAAGCTGCCGTTGGTATCGAGCGACGCAACGACGCCGGACACCTTCACCGTACCGTCCGCGGTGGCGCTCTTCCCGCCGAGCACACCTCCGACGACGTCGATCTTGGTGCGGTTGGTGGTGAGGCCGTTGGCGGGCTCGACGATGATCACTTGCGGCCCGCTGCCGCGCAGCGTGACCGTGACGCTGGCGCTCGCATGTCGGCCAGCCGCGTCGGTCGCGATCGCGAGGATTTCGGTCGGCAGATCTGGCTGGAGTGGGATCGCGGGCACGGTCCACGCGGCGGCTGTGACGGTCGCGGCTGCTCCGTTGACGCTCACCGTCGGATTGCTACCTGACACGGTACCGTTTACCGCCAGGGTCGGCGTCGCCACCACCGTGCCGGTCGCCGGCGACGTGATGGTAATCGTCGGTCCGCCGGACAGGTCAACCTGGAAGTGCACGCCGGCCGAGGTCCTACGCGACACAGCGTCGGTCGCCGTCGCCTGCAGCGTGTAGCTGCCCGAGGTGGAGATCGTGGTCTTGCTCACGAACGGCGCATCGTTGAGCGTTGCGACGATATTCGCCTTGGGATCGTTCGTCACCAACTCGGGGGTCACCACGCGCGCAAAGGTGGCGAGGTCCGCGACGGGGATGCCGCTTTCGAGGATCTGCAACGTGAGGGGAATCGAGTGGACCTGAAAGCGCCGCGTGTACGAGGCCTGGTTGCCGGCCTGGTCGACAAGCACGATCGCGACCTCGTTCTGACCCTCGATCCACGGGTACGGCGTCAGCACGAAGCTGCCAGTCGAGAGCGTCGCCGGCCTGCCGTTCACGGTTGCCGTCGCCAGGTCAGGGTCAGAGACTCCAGAGAATGTAGTCGGACCACTCGTGAGCACCGCGCCGTCCGCCGGGTTGGTCGAGGTCAGGCTCGGTGGTGTCAAGTCGATGCGAAAGCGAGCGTTGGCGTCGCCCTCGTGGCCGGCGCAGTCGGTTGCGCGCGCGACGAGCACATGGTCGCCCTCCGCCGCGATCGGTGTGCCACCCGTGTAGGGCGCACCATCGAGCGTCATGACTGCCACCGGTGCCGTTGCGCCGCCCGGGTCGTTGACGCTGGCGCGGGGCCTTATCGCGCGCCCGAACAGCGCCGGCTGGCCTCCTGCCGGCGGCGTGGTCCCTGCCGTCGTCCCCGGAAACGGCGCTCCGTCGAGCGTGAGCTGTACTGCTGGAGTGCGTGCGTCAATCGGCCACGACTTCGTGGCCTGCGCCGCGTTGCCGCTTCCATCCGCGGCCGTCACGGTCGCGAACGCGGTGCCGTCCGCGCTGCCGAGGTCCACCTTGGCCGCCGACCAGCTTCTCCCGTCGGCCGCAATTACGCCAGGGTACGATCCGGCAGCACCGCCCGCAGGCGCCACCTGCAATTGGATGGTCGGCGGTGGGGTGCCGGCAGCGTTCGGGTTGGTGAGGGTCCCCGACACGGTCCTCAATTGCCCGGCAGCGAGACATCCACCGAGAGCTAGCGAGGGCGCGTCCAGGGTGATGACGGACGGCAAGAGCTTGGTGAACACCGTCACCGAGGCCTGTGCAGTCAGGCCCACGCGGTCCGTTGCAGTCGCAACGAGAGTGTTTGCGCCAGTGCTCAGCGGCACGTTTGGCGCGGAAAAGCGACCGCCCGCGAGGCTAGCCGTGACGCCCTGTACGGTGACACCGGCGAGGTGCGCGTCGAAAACCGGACCCGCCACGGTGGTCGCGGAGCCAGTGATGATCGCGCCCTGAGTCGGCGTGTCGATGGCGATGACCGGCGGGGTCGTATCGAGGTCGAGCGAGGCCGTGACGGTCGAAGAACCGCCGCAATTGGTCGCCACGATCTGTAGCGGCTTCACGCCATCAGCACCAAGGTCAAACCCTCGCAGCGACCAGGCGCCGCTTGCAACTACCGTGGCGATGCCGTTCACGGTGACCGTCGCGGCGGTACCGGCGCTGCCGCCAAGGGTCAGCACTCGCATGGCGACCACCGAGCCCGGCGGCGGCGACACCAAGGTGACCACTGGTGGCGGCACCACGACATGGACTTCGCGCGTGGCTGTGCCGCCGGCTTGGTTGTGCGCCTGGGCGAGAATGTCTCCCGGCGGCGTAGTCCACAGACTTACCTGCGCTTGAAACGAGCCATCCGTGTTAACCGGCACGGCGTTGCCGTTGATCGTCAGCGTCACACCGGTAAGGTCCCCGTGAATTTGGCCGGTTACTGGGATCTCGCAAGTGCTGACCGTGGCGCCGTCAGTTGGCGAGGTGATCTCCACGCTGAACGAGGCCGGCTCTTCCATCCAGCGGTAGACCTTGGCGCCACCGTTGAGCGTGACCGTCTTGCCAAAGACTGCGCCGCTGATGCGGCACGTGCCGTTCAGCGCCACCTGCGCATTGGGGGCGTAGATGTAGCCCCGCAGCGTGCCGAGCCCATTGACCGCCACCACCGTGCCCGAACACCACAGGCGCAACGAGCCCGGCAGCCCGGCGGAGTTCACGTCGTGGTTGGCATTGACGGTCACGGCACCCGTGCAGAGGATGAAGACATCACCGCTCACCGCGAGCGAGGAATTGCCGTTGATGGTGAACGAGCTGAAGAGATAGACGCCCGTTGGCAGCGTGAGCGCGTCGTTGCCATTGAGCGTAAATGCCCGCCCATCGCCGCCACCGAGGGGGTTCTTGCCACTCTTGGTCCGCGGGATCCCGCCATTGTCGTTGTGTGCCTGGAGCGCTGTGAGGAGCGTCGAAAGGTCGATCGGTCGACAGTTGAAAGGTGCCGCTGCCGCCGACACGTTCCCCGTTACCTTCGAGTTCCCCACCACCCGCACTTGCTTGCCGGGGCCTGCGGTGGCGTCGCCGTGGACCTCCGAGCCCCCGTTGAGGGTGATGTCTCCGTTGCTGCGGACATGGCCCGCGTTGGCCTTGCTCGGAGCCGCCGAGCTTCCCTCTGAATCGGTAAAGCAGTTTCCATTTAGGTTGAGTGCCTGGCAGGAGAACACGGCCTGGCCGGTGAGCGCAGGCACCAGGGCAAAGCCGTCGCTCACCTGATCCGAACGTGCCGTTCCGCTCCAACCCACGAGCACGGCGAGAGCGAGGAGGACGATCACGATCCGGGCTGAGCCGCGCCGATGGGCCAGGCACCCGTTGCGTGCCGGCCAGCCCAAGCCCGACCTCCTCAACCCAGTCTGGAACGCGGTATTCAGATGGCTGTGCATGTCCATCTTTTCACCCCAATTTCCGCACTCGTTCCGCGCCGCGCTTATCATGGTTACTTAGCCGGAGCTTTCGTGGCTGTCAGGGCGCGCTGTGCCTCCGCTTCCAGGTAGGCGACCATCGCCTCCAGCGGCTGGGCGACCCGTCTGTAGCCTGATGGCACCTTGAGCAAATCGAGGGGAAACTTCTCGACGTAGGCCAGGCGCGAAGCAACGTCCTCCACGCCGCCGGCCGTCGTGGCGCCGCCGGTCAGCGTCGCGGGATGCAGGGTCCTGATCGGAAATGCCCCGCCTGTCTTTTCACGCGCCGCCGCGAGCATCCCCGAGAAGGAGGCGCGGTTGGCCGACGCGCCGGCATTGAGGACCTCGACATCGAACCGCGCGAGTGCCGCCATCGCAGGAGCAGCCAGAGTTACGGTGGGGTCCAGCCAGACCTCTAACGACGGACCCGCGACTCCCCGGCCGTTGCTGTGCTTGCTCGCGGCCTCGGCATGAACCGAAACACGAAGATGGCGGACCCCGGCTCGCGCCGCGAGTGCCTCCGCTTCACTCCCTGCGGCCATTGTTGAGGCAGCCATGTCTTCCTTGGCGGTAACCTCGTCAACCACGAACTCCGGCGCCTTTGCCGGGGCCGCCAGCGTGCTCGAGGAGACCGTTCCGCTCATCGTCCCTGCGGACGGCTGTTGCGCCTGACGCAGGCGACGGCGCAGTTCGGCAAATCGATCAAAACTCACAATCGAGTAGGTCGAGTCCTTCGGCTTGATCTCGGTGATCTCGCGCCTGTCGAAGTCCACCACGAGGCGGCTCTTGTCGGGCCGGACGGAAACAATCCAGGAACCGCCGTAGTAGTCAATCACCGATGGAGTGCCAAGGTCAGTACCGTCGGCGCTCCGCCCGGCTACCGCGTGCTCGACCACGAACGGGCGCGGGAACAGGGGCGCCGCGGTGGCTTGCGACCACCCCGGCGAGCTGACCACCAGCAGTGCGCCGATCCCTGCAAGCGCCACCAACCGCCCCGGCAGTTGTGCTTGAGGAAGCTTGCGTGTCATCGGGCTTTCTGCCAACCAACCACGATGCTGCGGCCCGACTCGCCGTGCGCAGCCGCGGCAATGCACAACGCGAACTCTGCCCGTGGGGATTGTCATTCGACACTCTCCTTTGGTGTGGTTTATTGCCGCAGCAATTGTCGTGGCGTGCGCAGCGCTGTGGCGCCCGCCGGTCTTCGCGGTCTCGGCGTCGATACAACCGTCGCCGCCGCGTTTGACCCCCCGCCGTCTGTCTGGCATTGATCCCACAGGTAGTCGTCGAACGAGACCATGCCTGGTGGCCCCAGGACGGCTCCCTTGACGCGCACGACGGTCCCGGTCTCGGTGGCGTTGGCCGGAACGAACGTCACGGTGGGGTTCGCCGGCAGCCCTGTGAGCACGCCCACACCGGCCTCGCCAAGCGCAACCCAGTTCCACGCGACGTCCTGCGCGTCGCCGGGAATCGCGAGGCTCGTCACGGGCGTGAGGTCACCGCCGTAGACTTCGATGCCCCAGCCGCGACGCACCACGACGAGGTAAGCCGCGCCATCGCCGTCATACCCCCAGTCGAACGCGGTAGCCGGCGCTCCCCCTGGGAGGTCGCGCTGTGCCAGGAGCTGCGGGCTGGCAGGCTGGGAGATGTCAAAGGTGTAAAGCCGCCCGGAGGCGCCACCGTTGGTCAGGAGCGCGAGGCGTTGGTTGGTCGTCACGCCCGACGTCACTTCGAAGGCGGTCACATCGAGGATTTGGCCTTCGACCAAACTAAGCGCCACGTTGTCGGCCACGACATCACGCGAACTATCGAGCGTCACCAGGGCGAAGCGAGGTGGGTTGTTGGCCGCGAAAACGAGGGTGTCGTTGGAGTTCAAGTAAGTCCGAACAGCGACAGCGACCGAATCCTGTCCGAACAGCTCGATTTGTCGCGCCAGCACCGGGGCCGTCGCGCTGCCACCGTTCGTGTCGTCGAGGTTCCATTCCTGGAGGCCGCCGTCCGCCACGAGCAGGCTCGTGCCCTCGGCGAATACCTGCGCGACCGGACCGTCGGTGGTGAGTTCGACGCGGCCTCCAGCGCCGCTCCGACCAGTCTCGTAGACGTAGTCCACGCCAGGCTGCCCATTCACCGCCGTTGCCGCCCAGATGAGCGTGTCATTGAGAGCGCTGGACCAGAACTGGGAACCCGTACCCCGGTTCGTCGCACAGCCTGCGGCGGGCCGAGCATCAGAGCCGCTGATGACCAACGCGGGACCTGAGCCGTGGTCGAAATCCCGCAGCGGCGCCGCGCTCGGTACAAACGGCGTACCGTGAATCCCGTCGCTGGTTATCTCTAGTACTGGCGCCTGGCCTATGTCGTCCGGCGTCTCGAAGTAAGAGCCGGAACAGTAGGCGGTGTCGGTCATCGTTCCCCAACTCGCGATGCGCCACAGCGAACCGTTCATGCCACCCACGTTGATCCAGCTTCCGCTTGCACCGTGGTTCCAGCTCACCAGCGTTGGCGTGAACGCCGGGGGCATGTCGGAGACGGACACGAGGTACAACTGCACCGCCGTGGCCACGAGGAGCGCCCCGTCGTGCGGGCCCATTGCCACCACGCCGCTGTCGAGCGCCGTCTGACCCAGGGAATGCGGCTGCGAGGGATCGGCGAGGTCCACCTGCTGAAGCAGGCCGTTGTCGAGACCTACCCAGAGCTGGTTGCCGGTCCGGACTGCGGCCTTCACCGCGCCTTGCGATGGCGCCCATGAGGTCAGACGTGCCATGCTCGAGTCCGACCACTGGTACACCTCGACGCTGCCGTCGGACCGGCCGAGGAGCAGCTCGCCGTCCTGCCACGAACCCCACGCGGGCGCAACCGACCCTGGCAGATCGACCGTGGCGCCACCTGCCAACTCCGCGGGGTCGGCAATGTTGAAAAGCCGCAGCTCGCCGGCCGGGTCGTCGGTGAGCACCGCGGCGTCGCCTGACGGCGCAGGCAGCAGGGCCAAGGCGTGAAGGCCAGTCGAGTGCGGTAGCGTGAGCGATTGAGCGGCCGCGCCGCATTCGGGAACCCAGGCGCCACTCGCCTCTTCCCATCGCGGCATCGCGAGGCGAATCACTCCGATTCCGGTCGTTTCCTCTGCGACGAGGTAGAGGTCATCGCCCAGGCGTTGAGCCTTGACCAGCGCGCCGGATGACACGCTCAACGGCACCGGTTGCAACGCGCCGCCCGAATCCTGATGCCAGCCGACAATGTTTCCGCCATCCAGGGCCATCGGCATCCCCGTTGCCGGGTTGAACACAACATCGCGGGCGTGGAGCAACCCGGTGTACGTCAGATCCAAACCTTCGCCGAGTGCCGCCAACGCTGCTCCGCCATCGACCAGGATGAATCCAGCGCTGATGGCGCTCACCGTGTGCCCATCCAGGCCAACCTCCTCGGCGTCCACGCCGATCGTCGGTAGCAACCCAAGCGAGACTGGGTCGCTCGTCTGGCTGCCGCTCACGACCATTCCTTGAATCTCGTCGCCCTCGTGGCCCTCGACCCGCGCGTAGAAGGAGCCGTCGGCTGCGACAGGTATCTCCGCGCCGGTCCAGCCCGTGGTCGGATTCGACAGCACGACATGCGTTCCGCTATCGACCTGCGGAACCGCGCCGGCATCCCCCACCACCTGGTACCCGTAGCCGAGCGGGACCAGCCGAACTAGAGACGAATCAAGCCCAGCCACAGGAACCGGTGGAAGCGTGACCGAGGTCGTGAGCGGGTTTAGCTCGTCGTCATCGGTCACGTGCAGCTCGATCACGTCGCCAGTCTGCGCGCCCGGCAGGTAAAGCTTGCTTTCATCGCTTGAACAGAACGCGTCCTCCGACGACCATTGCTTCGATGACGGTCCAGTTGCGGAGAGCTTGTAGCGGTTCACGTCCGGGTCGGTCACGGCGCCTTCCGCCGCTTCGACGTGAAACACCCAACCAGTGGATCCCCGCCGCACCGTTCGGGCGGCCAAAATAGGCTGGGGCGGGCCATAAACAATCTTGAGCTTTCCGTCGTCGACCACGGGCGCGCGGTTGGCGGGAAGCGTTGCAACTCGCACGGTTGCGGAGCGGCTCTCGGGATGGCCGTCGGTGGCCGTGATCGAGAACGAATCGGTCCCAGCCCCCGAAACATAGAACTCCCAACCCCCCGCCTCGGGTTGCAAAGGGTGGTACGTCTCTTGCGTGCGCTCGTTGGTGGCAAGAACGCTGGCGACGCCGTTCGGGTCGCTCACCGCACCCGGTGCACCACGGAGGAAGAGGACGCCGCACGCCTCCCGAGTCAGTGACCACCCTTGCGGGTCAACTGTCGGCGCCTCGGCGTTGACCGGCAGCGTTCCTACAGTTGCTGTCGTAATTTGGCCTAAGGGGCCGCTCTCGGTGACCTCGAGTTGGAAAACATCACCGCTCCACCCAAGCACTGAAACCGGCCCGAACGAGCCGTCGCCAGCCACCACGACGCCGAAGTTCCAACCTCTTGTTCGGTTCCAGAAAACGGCGTTTGCGATGCCGTCGTTGTCGGTGACCGCGCCCGCGGTCCCGGTAGCCCAGAAGCGACCATCGTGAGCCGTCAGCGAGATCCGAGCGACATCGATCACCGGCGGGGGATTGGATGGCGTTGTCAGGCCGGTCAACATTACCGATTGCGGCTGTGGGTGACCATCAGTGGCCACCAGTGTAAAGCTCACACCAGGGCCCGCGGTTACAAGCAAATCGAAGGAGCCATCGCCATTTGCGAAGCCGGAGGTCTGTGCGCTTGTAGCCTGGTTCGTGGCGAGAAGACGAATTGGCGGCTCCGGATCGCCCACCGTGCCGACCACACCCCGGAGATGCCAAGTCGATGGCCCGGCGGCCACGAAGCTGATGCGGCTTTGCGCATCCGGCGCGAACTGCGGCGGCCCGGCGTTGGCCGGCAGCGTACCTACCGGCGCTATCGTGGTGAGAGGCCAGTGGTTGGCGTCAGTAGCGGTGAGGTTCACGCCCTGGCCCCCAGCGCCGCCAATGGAGACCGCCGCAAACGATCCGTTCGCCAACACGGCGATTGTCTTTTGCGCGCCGGTTGTCGCGTTGACCACAGCTGCAGACGCGATCCCGTCGGGGTCCGTAACTGCTCCATCGCCTCCACCCACCCAGAACGCGCCGTCATGTGCGGCGATCACGATTGCGGACGCGTTGATCCTCGGGGCGGAGGAGTTAGGTTGGTAGAGTGACGATCCGGGCGCTACGGTCGTCGTGCCCGCTTCGATCGGATCTTGCGAACCCGCGCTTGCGTGACCCTTGACCGTGACGCTGTCGAAGCGGTACACCCCTTGCCATCGATCCCCCGCTTGCACGTCAATCGTCTGACCTGCCGGATCCGAGACCAACGTCACCGTCTTCCCATCCGCCGCAATCGAAGCAATCCGCCACGTCCCCTTGAGAGTGCCAGCCGAGGTCGAGACCTCCACCCAATGACCCACAAAATAGGCAGGGATCACCACCGCTCGGTCCGTGACCAATGCCGCTCCACCACTCCCCGCCTGCGCCACCCCACTCCCCAACGACGGCAGCTCCGTGCCCTGCCCATCCACCCCACCGTTGTCAACGATCAAATCCCCGTACGTGCTCGATGGACCCTTCAGATATACCGTCCCAGCTCCACCCTTGACCCCAGCACTCCCACCCACCGCCTTGGCATTGCTCAGCAC
>JBIOGJ010000073.1:0-17414 GCA_044447965.1 Thermoanaerobaculales bacterium
AGTACCGCGCGTACGAGCGCTCGCTCTCGGAGTGCATGTACCCCACCGAGTAGACGTGAATCAAGAACCCCACGAAGGTGACGAAGAACAGCATCACCGCCGAAAGCGCGTCCAACCGCAACGAGAAGTCAATCGAAAGGTTGGCGAGTAGGCCATCGCTGGTCTGGCCGAGGCCGGCAGGGATCCACGTGAAGACGCGGTTGACGTGCACGGCATGGGTGCCGAGCGTGCTCGCCCAGTCGATGACCGCCGCGAACCCTGCCAGCATCGCGAGGCCTGATCCGGTCAGCGCGACCAGCGAGGTCGTTTGGTGGTGCCAGCCACGACGGTTACCTATGAGGCCGTTGACCACCGCGCCGAGGAGCGGAAGCAGCGGGATCAGCCACAGGAGGTCCTTCATCGCTAGCCCTCCATCTCACTGACCCGGTCGAGGTTGACGGTTTGCTTGAGGCGCACCAGCGCGACGATGATGCCCAGGCCGATCGCCGCCTCTGCTGCGGCGATCGTGATGACGAACACGGCAAACACCTGCCCGGTCAACCCGCCCAACTGGCGCGAGAAGGCGATGAAGTTGATGTTCGCGGCGTTGAGGATCAGCTCCACGCACATGAGGACGACGATGAAGTTGCGGCGCACGACCATCCCCACCACGCCGAGAGTGAACAGCGCGAGTGAAACGATCAGGTAGTGGGTGGTGGTGATCATGCGCCCTCCCTCCCCGGCTCCTTGCGCCCCATCACGATGGCGCCGATCATCGCCACCAGCAGCACGATCGAGACCACCTCGAAGGGCAGGAGGTAATCGCGGTACAGGCTCCATCCCACCGCCTCGGTGTTGCCGGCGGCCTGTCCCTCGACCTGGGTCAGCGCGGCGGCCGACGCCGGTGCCCCATGCACCGCCGCCCACAGGCCCGCCGCCACGCACCCCGCGAGCAGCAGGCCAACCACCACGGCCGCCGGCGCGAGGCGCACGAGGTACTGCGGCTCGGTGGGAATCGTCCGCACGTTTACGAGCATGATCACGAACAGGAACAGGACCATGATCCCGCCCGCGTAGACGAAGATCTGCACCGCGGCGAGGAACTCGGCGTGCGCCAGCACGAACAGCCCGGCCACCGCGACGAACGTGCCCAGGAGCGAGAGCGCAGCGTGCACCGGGCTGCGAAACCCGATCACGCCCACCGCGCCTGCGATGGCCACCGTCGCGAGGCAATAGAAGACGATTTCGGCAAAGTGGACGAGCAGCCAGTCCATTACTTCGGCTCCTTGGGTTCGGCAGGCTTCTTCCCGGTCGGGTCGTCGGGCATCTGCCCCTCATCGGGCGAGACCACGCCTGGGTAGGCGTGCACCCCGTCCCAGTTTTGCAGCCGATCCATCGTGAAGTAGAGGCGCTCGTTGCGCTCGTAGGCAGCGGCCTCGTAGCTCTTGGTCGTGAGCCAGATCGACAGCGGCGTGGTCGGGCACGCTTCCTCGCACAGGCCGCAGAACATACAGCGCTTCACGTCAATGTCGAAGCGATCGAGCTTCTTCTTCTTGCGCCGCTTGCCTTCCACCTCGACCTCTTCGAAGTGATCGGCAATGTGGATAATATCGATCGGACACGCCTTCGCACAGGCGTAGCACACGATGCAGCGCTCCTCCGAGAAGCCAAACATGCCGCGAAAACGATCCGCGGGCACCGGCTTGACCTCGGGGTACTGAATGGTCGCCTTGCGGTGAAAGAACAAGCGCCCGGTGATGCCGAGACCCTGGAGCAGGTCGATCGGCAGCACCGACGCGAGGAAGCCCCAGAACGTCATCGCGGCCCTCCCAGCAGCAATACTCCCGCGCTCGTCACGAGCAGGTTAGCCAGCGACACGGGCAGGAGCACCTTCCAGCCCAGCCGCATCAACTGGTCGAAGCGGTAGCGCGGAAATGTGCCGCGGAACCAGATGTAGCAAAACAGAAAAGCGGCCACCTTGAGGAGGAACCAGCCGGGTGGTGGCACCCACGCGAACGCCGGGGAGGCCCACACTCCGGCCAGCCAGTTGGGAAACGGCGGCAGCCACCCGCCGAAGAACAGCACGGTCGCGACCGAGGAGACGACCACCATGTTGGCGTACTCGGCGAGGAAGTAGAAGGCGAACTTCATCCCCGAATACTCGGTGTGAAATCCGGCCACGAGCTCCGACTCTGCCTCGGGGAGATCGAACGGATTGCGGTTGGTCTCGGCCACGCCACACACGAAGTAGACAAAGAACGCGACCAGACCGCACACCGTTAACCAGCCTGGCGCGACGAACCAGACGCCCTGTTCCTTTTGCGCCTCGACGATGCGCACGAGCGACAGCGAGTTCGCCATCAGCAGGACCGTCACGACGGCAAAGCCCATCGGCACCTCGTAGGAAACGAGCTGCGCCGCCGAACGCAGGCCGCCCATCAGGGAGAACTTGTTGTTGGAAGCCCACCCGCCGAGGATCACGCCGTAGACCCCCACCGAGGAGATACCGAGAAGCAACAAGATGCCGATGTTGACGTCGGTAAGGTAGGGCGTGAATTCGTAGCCAAACAGCTTTGCTTGCGGCCCGAATGGAATCACCGAAAAGATCAACAGCGCCGGAGCGGTCACCAGCACCGGCCCGAGGAAGTAGACGAACTTTTCGGCGCGTGCCGGAACGGTGTCTTCCTTGACGAACAGCTTGAGCGCGTCGGCAATCGGCTGCAGCCATCCGCGCGGCCCCACGCGGTTGGGGCCGATGCGAATTTGCATGTAGGCGAGGATCTTGCGCTCGAAGTAGCTCAAGTAGGCGGCGAGCAGGATCACCACGCCAAGAATCACCACGATCTTGACCAGCGGCACGAGCAGGAACGCAATCCAGGGGTTCGCCATCGCCGCTCCCTACCGATCGATCTCGCCGAGCACGATATCGAGGGTGCCGATCACCGCGATGAGGTCGGCGACCAGATAGCCGCGCACCATCTCCGGCAGCGCTTGCAAGTTGATAAAGCATGCGGGCCGCACGTGGAGGCGGTGCGGGGTTGCCTCGCCGTTGGAGACGATGTAGTAGCCCAGCTCACCCTTCGGGCCCTCGACCGAAAAGTAGATCTCGCCCTTGGGCGGCTTGATTACCTTCGGCACCTTGGCCATCACCGGCCCGTCGGGAAGTCGGTCCAGGCACTGCTGAATGATCCGCACCGACTGCCGCATTTCCTCCATGCGCACGAGGTAGCGGTCGTACGTGTCGCCGTGCTCACCGATCGGGATGTCGAACTCGATCTCGTCGTAGTGGTCGTACGGGAACACCTTGCGGATGTCCCACTTCATGCCGGAGCCACGCAGCGGCGGACCGGTAAGCCCCCACTCGATCGCGTCCGCCGCCGAGATCACGCCGACGCCGATCGTGCGCTGCTTCCAGATCCGGTTGTTGGTCAGCAGCCCTTCCCACTCCGCGACGCGGGCGGGGAACTGGTCGACGAAGGCGCCGCAGCGCTCGGTCCAGCCCTCCGGCAGGTCAAACGGCTGGCCGCCCACCCGCATGCAGTTGAGGGTGAGCCGCGCACCGCAGTACTCCTCGAAAAGGTCGAGAATCTTTTCCCGCTCCTGAAAGGTGTAGAAAAACGGCGTCTGCGCCCCGATGTCGAGCGCATGGGTACCGAGCCAGATCGCGTGCGAGGCGATGCGCTGCAGTTCCGCCAGCAGCATGCGAATGTACGCGGCGCGTGGTGTGACGGTGATTCCCATCATGCGCTCGACCGCACCAACCAGCCCCTGGTTGTTGGTCGCGGCAGCGGTGTAATCCATGCGATCGGTGTGGGGAATGGCGCCGTTGTACGTCTCGCGCTCGAAGATCTTCTCGGTGCCGCGGTGCAAGTAGCCGATGATCGGCTTCGCGTCAATGATCCGCTCGCCGTCGAGCTTGACCATCACCCTGAGCACGCCATGCGTGGCGGGGTGCTGCGGCCCGAAAGAGATTTCCATCTCCTCGCTGTCGGGGAACGGCTTGACGACCTCGAGGCTCATGCTTGTTCTCCTCCCTCGGGCTTGGGACCACCGCCGGGCGGGTACACATCCGGGTAGATCGCCGCGCCGGTGTCGATCCCCTCGATCGGAAAGTCCTTGCGCAGGGGGTGACCGTTGAACCCCTCCCAGGTGAGGATGCGCTCGAGGTTGGGATGGCCGCCGAAGTAGATGCCGAACATGTCGAACACCTCGCGCTCCATCCAGTTGGCCACTTTCCAGACCGGGGTCACCGAGGGCAGCTCCACGCCATCGGCGATGCGCACCTTGAGACGCAGCCGTTTGGAATCGGCGTGGCGGTGCAGCCAGTACACCACGTCGAAGCGCCCTTCCGGGCGCTCCTGCCAGTCCACCGCGGTGAGGTCCACAAGGTACTTGTAGTCGAGCTGGTCCTTGCACGCGCGGCAGACCTCGAAGATGCGCCCGACTGGAACCACCAGCGTCACTTGGCCGGCGAACTCAACCGCGTCCACGCCGAGGTCGGGGAGGATCGCGGCGATTTCTTTGACCAGGGCGTGCTCCCGAGCGTCCGCCGGCGCGGGTGGAACCGGTTTCTCCTCCCACGGCGGCTTGGGCGCGACCGGCTCTGGCGGCACCACCTTCTGCTCCTCCTCCATCGTTCCCTCCTAGCTCGCCTTGCGCGCGATCGTCATGCGATCGATCTTGCGCTGGAGCTGCATCAGTCCGTAAATCAGCGCCTCGGGGCGCGGAGGGCAGCCCGGCACGTAGACGTCGACCGGTATGAGTCGGTCAACCCCTTGGGTGACGGCGTAGGTCCGATACGGACCCCCGCAGGTCGCGCACGAGCCCATCGCCAACACCCACTTTGGCTCCGCCATTTGGTCGTAGAGGCGCTTGACGATGGGCGCCATCTTCTCGGAGACCGTACCCGCCACGAGCATCAGGTCGGCCTGCCGGGGCGTGCCTCGGAACACTTCCATTCCGAAGCGGGAGAGGTCGAAGCGCGGGTCCATCGCCGCCATCATCTCGATCGCGCAACAGGCGAGGCCAAACTGCAGCGGCCACACCGAGGAGCGGCGTGCCCAGTTAAAGATCGTGTCGTAGGTGGTGATGAGCACGTTGGATGCGAAGCGGTTCTCGATCAGACCCATTGCAGTGCCCCCCGCCGCCAGGCGTACACGTACCCCACCACCAGGATGGCGAGGAACACGACCATCTCCACGAACCCAAATAGCGCGAGCTTGCGGAACATCACTGCCCAGGGGAACAGGAAGACGGTTTCCACGTCGAACACCACGAACAGCACCGCGATCAGGTAAAAGCGGACCGAAAAGCGGTGGTCATACGCCTCGCTGGTAATCGGATTGCCGCATTCGTAGGGCTCCGCCTTGATCGGATCGTAGTGGCCGGCGCGAAGCAACTTGGTAATTGCCAGTGTGACGATGGGAAACGCGACCGCGACCACGATGAAGAGCAGGACGGGTATGTATTCGTTCATCCCCCCTCCGCGCGTCACTATACCGTCACCCACCGTAAAGTCAACTCAGAAGAAACGCTTGGGATTCAATCTCTGATTGTGAGGGGAAGGTGAAACAGCACGGTGGGAGAGGTCTTCATAGCCGAGTTCGCGAGAACTCCTCACTCCAATGAAGGAGCAATTTCTCCTCGTGACAAGACATAGCCCCTAGCCTCCGACCAGGCGCATGAGCCTCTCGCGCAGCATGGCCGCCAGACCACGGTGCGTGCTCGCGGCCTCAGCGCGATGCTCGCGCACTTCCAGCTCGCGCTGGCGCGCGGCCATGCGGTTGGCCAGCTCCTCGGCGAGCTCGGCGTGGACCCCAAGCAGGGCGCCGAGCGCGTGGCTATCGACCTCGACGACGGTGAGGCTGCCGGCAGCACGCACCGTGGCCGTTCGCGGGGCGCCGGAGAGAAACGCCATCTCGCCGAAGACCTCCCCGGCCGCGACCCGGGCCACCGCCTGGCCCCCATGCAACACCATCACTTCCCCGTGATGAATCACGTAGAGGGCACTCGAGGCTTCGCCCTCGCGCACCACTGCCTCCCCGGGCGCGAAGGCGAGGAAACGCGCGGTGCTGGCCAACGCCTTGAGCGCGTCCGCCGGTAGCCCGGCGAACAGCGGGCACCTGCTGAGCGCCTGTTGGCATTGTGCCGCGACATCCCTCCGCGCCGGCTCGGCCGCCATCCACACGGTGCGCTGCGGGAACGGGATCTCCATTCCCGCGCGACCAAGGGCGGCGTACGCGCGGCTGTAGAAGTCGTCCGCCATATCCGGCGTCCGCCACGGCTCCCGCGTCCACAGCCTGCACTCGTAGATGACGGCATTGTCGCCAAACTCCTGGACCCGCACCTCCGGCGGTCGGTCCGTCGCGACCAGGGGCAGATCGTTCGCCACGCGCAGCAGCGTCCGCTTGACCCGATGTGGGGGTGCGGCGTAGGACACGCCCAAGCGCAGCGGGATCGCGACCGCGTCACTGCCCGCGCCGAGGAGCTTCATCCGCGCCCGAGCGACGATCGAGTTGGGGATGAGCACACGCTCTCCCAGGCGCGTGCGCAGCAACAGCGAGCGCCAGCCCAACTCGAGGATCTCGCCCACCACCCCGTCGATCTCCACCCAACTGCCGGTCTCGAGTCGCTGCTCCCAGGCGAGGGAGAGGCCGGCAAGCAGCGTCCCGAGTGTCTCCTGCAGCGCAAACCCCACCACCACGGTGACGATCGCGCCGGTGCCGAGCAACGCCTTGACGTCGATGCCAAGGGCGCTGTGCAGGATCGCGGCGGCAACCAGGAGATACGCAAGGAGCGCCACAACGTCCCGAGCGAGCCGTGGCAGGTGAACGCCGAAGCGATGTGAGATCAGCCACTCGAACACCGCAAGCACCACGAGCCGGACGACCAGGTAGCCCAAAGCGAGGAGCATTGCCACGCTGGTCCACTCGCCCCAGGCCCCGCCGGCGCCGGCCATCTGGACCCCCCAGCGGGCCAGCGCCGCGATCGCCACGAACACGAGAGGAACGCCCAACTGGCGCAGTAGGTGTGAGCGCACGATCCGCCCCACGCCGAGAACGCCAAACACCCCTAGCCCGATGAGAAGAAGCGATGTGTCAGCCATGGCGCGACCATTGTACGGGTTCTTGAGGCTCCGACTAACGATCTCGAGGTACCGAAGGTGGAAACACCGTCCTGGCGACCTCGCCACGAGCGACGTGACCGCGGTGTTGGCGCAGTCGCTCGCTGGCCCTCACCACCCCGCGGGACCCAAGAGTATCGACCGCAGCGGTCGCAACGGCTGCACCAACGGAGGGAACACAAGCGGCGACGATCCTGTTGGTACAATGCTCGATATCGGGTAGGGAGCGCCATGAGTGACAAGCCCAAGGGCCCGGCGCCGTTCGGTCCCAACGTTTGGCTCATCGATGAAATGTACCGGGAGTTTCGCGAGCGTCCGGAGTCGGTGAGCGAAAGCTGGCGGGAGTTCTTCTCCGACTACCAGCCGGTGGTGGGCCGCGCGGCGCCCCCACCGGCAGCGGCGGCGCCGACGCCGGCCTCATCCGCCGCAGTGAGCGCGGAGGCTCCCCAACCGGCCCGGGCGGCAGCGACCGTGTCGCCGGTCAGCCCGGCGCCGCCGGCTGCCACGCCGCTGGTCGGCCCGGCGCGGCGCCTGGTCGAGAACATGCAGGCGAGCATCGCTGTGCCCACCGCCACCTCGGTGCGCACCGTCCCGGTCAAGCTGCTTGACGAGAACCGTACCCTCGCCAACCAGCACCTCGCGGAGCTGGCCGGCGGGAAGCTCTCGTTCACGCACCTGGTCGCGTGGGCGCTGGTCAAGGCACTGATCGCGATGCCGGAGATGCGCACGATCTTCGTCGAGGTCGACGGCGCGCCGTACCGCTTCGGCCCGGAACACGTCAACCTCGGCCTCGCCGTCGACGTGACCCGGCGCGACGGCAGCCGCTCGCTCGTGGTGCCCAGCGTGAAGCGCGCCCAGACACTCGAGTTCGCGAGCTTCTTCGCGGCCTACAACGAGCTGCTGCGCAAGGCCAACGCGAGCCAGCTCACCCCCGAGGACCTCGCGGACACCAACGTGTCGCTCACCAACCCCGGCAAGCTCGGCACCACGCAATCCGTGCCGCGTCTGATGAGCGGGCAGAGCCTCATCCTCGCCGCCGGCGCAATCGGCTACCCCGCCGAGTATCAGCTCGCGGACCCGCACACCCTTGCGCGCCTGGGCGTGAGCAAGATCGTCACCCTCACCTGCACCTACGACCACCGTGTCATCCAGGGGGCCGCAAGCGCCGATTTTCTCGGCCTGATCGCCGGGCTCCTCGCCGGCGAGCACGGCTTCTACGAGGAGGTGTTCGGCTCGCTGCACATCCCCCACGAGCCGGTGCGCTTGGCGCGCGACACCAACCCGTACCTCTCCGACCGCGGGGTGGAGGCTCTAATCGAGAAGCAGGCGGGCGTGCTACACCTCGTCAACATGTTCCGCGTGCGCGGGCACCTCGTCGCGCACACCAATCCGCTCTCGACCGAAATCCCGACCCACCCCGAGCTCGAGCTCGAGCACCACGGCCTCACTTTGTGGGACCTCGACCGCGAGTTCTACACCGGCGGTCTCGGCCAGATGCATAGAGCCAGCTTGCGTGAGATCGTGCGGGTCCTGCGCGAGGCGTACTGCGGCACGCTCGGCGTCGAGTACATGTTCATCCAGGAGCCCGACCAGAAGGCCTGGATCCAGCAGCGCGTTGAGGGCGTCGATCCGGCGGGCTGGCTCGACGCGCCGGCGAAGCGGCGCACCCTCACGATGCTCAACGCCGCCGAGGCGTTCGAGCGCTTCCTCCACACCAAGTACATCGGCCACAAGCGCTTTTCGCTCGAGGGCATGGAGTCCTTGATCCCCATGCTCGACCGCCTGCTCGCCGCGGCCGCGCAGGCCGGCTTCGCGGACGCGGTGATGGGAATGGCACACCGCGGCCGGCTGAACGTGCTCGCCAACATCATCGGCAAGAGCTACGAGAAGATCTTCCGCGAGTTCGAAGGCAACCTCGACCCGCTTTCGCGCGAAGGTACGGGCGACGTCAAGTACCACCTCGGCGCCACCGGCACGTTTACCACCCCGACCGGCGCCAAGATCCGGGTGCGCCTCGCCTCCAACCCCAGCCACCTCGAAGCGGCCGACCCAGTGGTCGAGGGAATGGCCCGCGCGCTGCAGGACCTCGCGGGCGACGCGAACCACGAAAAGGTGCTGCCGATCCTCGTCCACGGCGATGCGGCACTCGCAGGCCAGGGCGTCGCCGCGGAGACCCTCAACATGAGCGCGCTCTCCGGTTACCGCACCGGCGGCACCGTCCACATCGTCGCCAACAACGGAATCGGCTTCACCACCTCGCCCGCCGACGCGCGCTCCTCCGTGTACGCCACCGACGTGGCGAAGATGGTCCAGGCACCGATCTTCCACGTCAACGGCGAGGACCCCGAAGCTTCGGTCCACGTGATGGACCTCGCACTCGAATTCCGTAACGTGTTCAAGAAGGATGTCGTGGTTGACGTCGTTGGCTACCGACGCTGGGGCCACAACGAAGCCGACGAGCCCGCCTACACGCAGCCGATCATGTACGCGAAGATCCGCGACCGGCGCTCGGTGCGCAAGCTCTACACCGAGCGACTGGTAAACCGCGGCGACCTCTCGGTCGAGGAGGCCGAGGCTGCCCTCAAGGACTTCCAGGATCGTCTCGAGGCCGCGTTCGAGGCGACCAATGAAACCAATCCCTCCGAGGTCGTGCTGCCGCCGACGATAACCCAGCCGCAGCGCGAGGCGCCACCGGCACCGCCGGTCAGCCTCACCGCCCTCGAGCAGGTCCTCCAGGCCGCCACCACGGTGCCCGAAGGATTCCACGTCCACCCCAAGCTCGCGCGCATGCTCGAGCACCGCCGCGGGATGCTCGCCAAAGATGCGGTCGACTGGGGCAGCGCGGAATTGCTCGCCTTTGGCTCGCTGCTGCTCGACGGCAAGCCTGTGCGACTGTCAGGGCAGGACTCGCGCCGCGGCACGTTCTCACAGCGCCACGCGGTGCTCGTGGATCAGACCGACGGGAGCGAGTACGCGCCCTTGCAGCACCTCGCCCCCGACCAGGCGCCGTTTCTCGTCTACGACAGCTTGCTCTCCGAGTACGCGGCGTTGGGCTTCGAGTACGGCTACTCGGTTGTGCGCGGCGAGGGCCTGGTCGCGTGGGAGGCGCAGTTCGGCGACTTCGCCAACGGCGCGCAGATCGTCATTGACCAGTTCATCGCCTCCGCCGAGGAGAAGTGGGGGCAGCGCAGCAAGCTCGTGCTGCTGCTGCCGCACGGTGCCGAGGGGCAAGGTCCAGAGCACTCGTCGGCGCGGCTCGAGCGGTTCCTCCAACTCGCGGCACGCGCGAACCTCCGCGTCGCGGTGCTGACGACCTCGGCGCAGTACTTCCACCTCTTGCGCAGCCAGGCGCACTGGGACCAAGGCGTGCCGCTCGTCGTCATGACACCGAAGAGCCTGCTGCGCGCCGATGCCGCCGCCAGCCGCGCCGCGGAGTTCGCCGGCACCTTCCAGCCGGTGCTCGCCGACCCGCAGCCGCCGGCGCAGCCCGCCCGCGCGCTGCTCTGTTCCGGCAAGGTTGCCTTCGACCTGCTCGCGCACCGTGCGAAGACGGGCGACACCTCAAGCGTGGTGGTGCGCCTCGAGCGGCTCTACCCGTTCCCCGAAGCCGAACTGGCCGCCCTCTTGCGCGGCGTGCCGAGCGTGCGGGAGCTCCGTTGGGTGCAGGAGGAGCCGGCCAACCAAGGCGCATGGACATTTGTCGCGCCGCGCCTCGGCTCGCTCGCGCCGGAGTTGCCACTCGCGTACGTCGGCCGGCCGGCCAGCCCGAGCCCGGCGACCGGCTCGGCACGGATCTTCCACGCAGAGCAGGAGCGGCTCGTCGCCGAAGCGTTCCAGTAGAGGCACGGGCCGCGGCAAAGAAAAACCGGGGTCCCACGACACGCGGGACCCCGGGCTCTTGTGACCTTTTCCTGCTTGACTACGAACGCGGAGAGCGGTCCATCTTGGACCTCGCGACGTTCACCGTGAGCGGCTTGCCGTCGAGAGGCTGCTGGTTGAGCTTGGCGATCGCCGCCTCCGCCTCGACCTGACTCGACATCTCGACGAAGCCGAAACCGCGCGATTGCGCCGAGTCACGCTCGGTAACGATTGCAGCGGACACCACCGTCCCGTGCGGGGCGAAGTGGGCGCGCAGCGCTTCCGAGGTTGTGGAATACGACAAACCGCCGACATAAAGCTTTGCAGACATTGAAGCCTCCTAGTGGCCCTGCGACTTCCAGAACCGGTCATCTTCCGCACTGCTGATCCCACCTCGGACCCGCGGAAGGTGCCGCTCGGAGGCGAGGCCGGTGCCGCGCCCGTTGGCGCGAAGTCCGGCAGAGGCTGCCAGTCTACACGAATGTTTTTGAAAGTCAATGACTTATTCAGAGCGCCCAACGAGCCGACCGAGCATTGCCCCCGATCCAAACGAGCATCGGCGTGGCGCCGGGCCCAGGTCCGCCCGAGCCTCTGGCGGCCACGATCTTCCCCACCGGTCACCGACCCGCGATCGATGTCCGCTTGGCTGCGCCCCTGCGCCGAAGGGCGCAAGTCGTATGAGTCGAACGGCGTCCGGGCGGGCTCCCGCAACGCCCTCCTGTGCAAAGACGACGCACGGACTTGGACTGGATCATAATGGCGGCAGGCAAAGGGGGGGACACCCTCAGCGAGAGGCCGTGGTCGGAGCGCCCAACGCGCCGAGCCATACCACCAGGTGGTGAGGTGTTGGCGGTACCTGGGCGGTGGGTCGAGTCGGTTCGCGCCCAGCGCACGGCTCTTGTGACCGGAGGTTCCTACGGGGGGCCAGGGACATGCTGGGAGTTCCGTTGCGCTCGTTGAGCGCGAGGATCACGGTGGGGGTCGTCGCCACCGTGCTCGTCATCGGCTGCGGCTCGTTCTGGCTCCTCCAAACCTTCTACCGCCGCCAGATGATCGAGTCGCTGGCCGACTCCACGACCGTGCACGGCAAGCTCGTCGAGCAGAGCCTGCGCTACGCGATGCACACGCGCTCGCTTGATCTGCTCGCGGAGATGGTGCGCAGCCTCGGCGACCAGAAGGGCGTCGAGAAGGTGATGATCCTCGACAAGAAGGGCGTGATCCGCTACTCGTCCAACCCGGCGGAGCACGGACGAGTCCTCTCCCCGACCGACCCAACCTGCATGATCTGCCACCAGACCGACGCCGCGGTGCGCGGGCGCACGGTGATCTTCGCCACCGGCGGCGGCCGCCGCGTGTTTCGCAACGTCAACCCCATCCTCAACAGCGACTCCTGTTTCGGCTGTCACCCGAGCCGCGATCGCGTGAACGGCGTGCTCATCGTCGACTACTCGATGGCGGGGATTCAAGCCAGCCTTGACAACGGCGCCCGCAAGATGTGGGTGTCGGCACTGGCACTGGCGCTGGGGATCACGGTGGTGATCATCGGATTGATGCGCTGGTTGGTCCTCAACCGGCTGCGGACGCTCGTCCAGATGGTGGACTCGATCGAGGCCGGCCACCTCGACGGGCTCGCGCAGGTGCGGGGCGCGGACGAAATCACCCAGCTCTCCCAGCACCTTAACGGCATGGCGTCGACCCTCGATCAGTCGCTGCGCGACCTGCGCGACCGCGAGGCGTTCCTTGACGCGGTTATCAATTCGGCCGACGACGGGATCGTGGTGGTGGACGAGCTCATGCGGGTGGTCACGGCCAACCGCGCCTTTGCCCAGATGCTCGGCGGGGCGCCGGGGGGCGTGGCAGGCCAGCCGTGCCAGTGCGTGACTTCGTGCCTTACGGTCGACGCGAACCGCTGCCCGGCACGGACCACGTTCGACACCGGTGAGGTCACGCACCGGGTGCGCTCGGTCACGGCCTCCGATGGCGCCGAGCACACCTACGAGATCTCCTGCTCGCCGATCCACCTCGACGGCGCCACTCGGCAGGTTATCGAGGTGTGGCGCGACATAACCCGGCGCCGCGAGATCGAGGCGCAGCTCGCGAACTCGGACCGCCTCGCCTCGCTCGGGCTGCTCGCCGCCGGCGTCTCGCACGAGATCAACAACCCCCTCGCGTCGATCACCACGTGCCTCGACGGGCTTGGCCGCCGCATGCGCCAGCACGAAGGCGGACCGCCGGCCGCGGAGCTCGCGGAGTACCTCGACCTCATCCGCGGCGAGGTCGCGCGCTGCTGCGAGCTGACCGAGCGCCTGAAGGTGCTCGGACACCGGCCCCGGCCAACACCGCAGGCGGTCGACGTCGGTGCGGCGATCCGCGACACCCTGGCGCTAGTCCGCTACCTCGCCGAGAATCGTGAGGTGGCGATCGAGCTCGATGCCGCCGCGGACGTTCCGCCGGCGCACGCCGACGAGCAGCAGGTCCGCCAGGTCGTCCTCAACCTCGTCCTCAACGCGATCCAGGCCGTCGAGGGGCCGGGCTGGGTGCGAGTCTCGACCCGAGCCGGGGATCCCGGCACCGCCATGATCGAGGTTGCCGATTCCGGCGTCGGCATCGCGCCCCGCGAGTTGACGCAGATCTTCGAGCCGTTCTACTCCTCCCGACCGGACGGCCGCGGCACCGGCCTCGGTTTGTTCATCACCAAGATCATCGTCGAGCAGTTCGGCGGTTCCATCGCCGTGGCCAGCACCCCCGGCCAAGGAACGCGGTTCACGGTCGTGCTCCCAACGGCTCCAAGCACGGCGACGAAAGGCCAGGAATGACCGCACAACCGCTCTCGGTGCTCGTGGTGGACGACGACAACGTCTTCCGCGGCGTGCTCACGCGCGAGCTGCGCGCCTCCGGCTTCCGTGTCGAGGCGCTCCCCCGCGGCGAGGACGTCGAGGCGGCGTTACGCACCGACACGTTCGACGTGGTGGTCCTGGACCTCAAGATGCCCGGAATGGGCGGCCTCGCGACCCTCGAGACGATCAAGAAGGCTCGCCCTTTGGTCGAGGTCGTGCTCCTCACCGGCCATGGCTCGGTGGAGAGCGCGGTCGAAGCGCTCAAGCTCGGCGCCTTCGACTTCCTGCAGAAGCCCTGCGACCTCGACCACCTCGAGTCGGTGATCCAGCGCGCCGCGCAGGCGCGCTCGATGCGCTCCGCCAATGAGGCGCTGCGCCACGACGTGAGCCGGCGCGCCGATCACGATGACCTCATCGGCGACTCCGAGGCGATCCGCCACGTCCGGTCGCTCATCGAGAAGGTCGCACCGACCAACTCGACGGTGCTCATCCACGGGGAGAGCGGTACCGGGAAGGAGGTCGTGGCGCGGGCGATCCACCGTTTGAACGCACGTCACGACCGGCCGTTCGTCGTGCTCGACTGTGCCGCCACCGAGGTCAACCTCGCGCTCTCCGAGCTGTTCGGCCACGAGCGTGGCGCCTATACCGGCGCGACCGGGCGCAAGCACGGCCTGTTCGAACTGGCGGACTCGGGGGCGATTCTGGTCGACGAGATCGGCGATGCACCCCTGGCGCTCCAGACCTCGTTGCTGCGGGTGATCGAGACCGGGGCGTTCTACCGCGTCGGCGGGGAGCGGCCCATCCGTGTGGACGTGCGCATCCTCGCCGCGACCCACCGCAACCTGGCCAACCTGGTCCGAGAGGGCCGGTTCCGGCAGGACCTCTTCTACCGGCTCGACGTCTTCACGATCGAGGTGCCTGCCTTGCGCGAGCGCGTCGAGGACATCCCCGCCTTGGTCGCGCACTTCCTCACTCGCCTCCGTCCGCGCGCCGTGCCCGCGGTGGAGCCGGAGGCCATGGCCACGCTGATGGCCTACCCGTGGCCGGGCAACGTCCGCGAGCTTCGCAACGTGATCGAACGGGGCCTCATCCTCGCCCAGAACGGTGCGATCAGACCCGAGCACCTCCCGGCCAATTTCGCGATGGAGCCGGCGGTCGCGGCGGGATGGGCAGGCGATCAGCCGCCCTCGCTCAACGCGGTGGAACTGCGCTACCTCCAGGCGCTGCTCGACCGTTTCGGCGGCCACCGGGGCAAGGTCGCGGCGGCACTCGGCATCAGCGAGCGCACCCTCTACCGCAAGCTCCGCGGCATCAAAACCGGTCGCACCTGACATCGGTCGGAACCCTACCTGACAAGAATGACAGTCCTTTTAAGCGTCGTGTTCCCAGCATGATCCACCGGAAACCGCACTTCTTCTGCCGAAACTGACCGGGCGCGGCGGCCGCCTCGATCCCTCCCCGCTTTCTTAACTCATTTCTCTGGAATCTGTTACACCGTGTCCTTACGATTGGCACGTCCTCTGCACTGAACGCAAACGGAAACTGGGGTGAGCGCAGTAAGGCGGCGGTTAGCGGAACGTGAAACAGCGCGGCTTGGGGGGCACATGAACGGGGCGCGAGGGTTTCACCCAGGAGGTCCGGCACGGCGGGGCGCAATGGCTTGGGGGTATGGCGCACTCACCCTGGTTTCCCTTCTCGCGCTCGCGGTAAGGGCCGAACAGCCCGCCGGACCTGCACGTGCGACGGATCCGGTTGGTGCCACGGCGATGTCGCCGCCGAGCAAGCTGAACAGCCAGGCCACCCCCGCCACCACCGCTCAGCCGCGCGGCCAATATGACAACCTGATCAACCCTAGCGGCTATACGAGCTCGCGGGTCTGCGGTACCTGCCACGTTGACATTTACAACTCGTGGAAGAACAGCCTTCACGCGTTCTCGCTTTCGGACCCGGTGTTCGACACCGCGTACATGCAGGCCGTCAAGGAGGCCGGCGACGAGGCGCGCCGGCTCTGCCTGCGCTGCCACGCGCCGCTGACCCAAGCCAACCAGGACTACGACCTTAAGAACGACGTCACCAAGGAAGGCGTGAGCTGCGACTTCTGCCACACCCTCACGGCGGTCCACCTCGACCAGCCTGCGCAGCCGTTCTCGATGGAACCGGGGCTCGTCAAACGCAGCGTACTGCGCAAGGCCGTCTCACCGGCCCACGCCGTCGTGTTCTCGGAACTGCATCAGAGCGCGGACCTGTGCGGCGGCTGTCACAACTTCGTCCTACCCGACGGCACGCTGCTGATGGGCACCTACGACGAGTGGAAGCAGGGACCGTACGCGCGCAAGGGCGTGCCTTGCCAGGACTGCCACATGGTGCGCGGCGCCGGCAAGGTCGTGTCCGCAGACATCAAGCTGACCGAGTCCGGTGAGATCAACCGCCACGACCTCATTCACGACACCGACCAGCTCCGCAGCGCGCTGAGCGCGAGGGTGACCACGGCGGAGCGCGTTCCGGGCGGGGTGATGGTGAGGGTCCAGGTCGAGAACGTCGGCTCGGGCCACATGGTGCCAACGGGGATTCCGAGTCGGGAGATCGTCCTCACCGTGGCCGTTCAGGCGGGCGGCAACATCACAAGCCAGGATCGGCACTACCGCAAGGTGGTCGCCGACAAGGACGGGCAGGTCCTCTCCCGCGATTTCGAAATCCTGTTGCGAGGCGCGAAGATCCTTTCCGACAACCGCATCGCTCCGCGCGAGCAGCGCATTGAGTCGTTCTTCTTCTCTGCCCCTGGATCCGGAGCCATCAAAGTGACCGCTACCCTCTCCTATCGGTACTCGCCGTTGATCGTGGACCAACGCGAGATCAACATCGAGCTTGCGACCGCAGAGCGGCACGTTCCATGAGCCGCGCCGAGGGTCGTGAGAGCGCCAACCGTCGTTTGCGCAAATTGACCGATCGCGCCGTCGCTCCCGGAGAACGACGATGACGCGCGTCAAGCTTTGGGCCGGACTCTCGCTCATTGTCGTGCTGCTCCTCGCAGGTGCGGCCGTGATCCTGGCGCGGACCTCAGTGCACCAGCCAATCGCGTTCAACCACCGCGTTCACCTCAAGGATGCCGGGATGGCCTGCCCCGACTGCCATGTCCACGCCCTCGACGGCGTGCGCGCGACGATCCCGAACGTCGAGGTCTGCACTCCGTGCCACGACAAAGCGCAAGGCCATTCGGCCGCGGAAGCCGCCGTGGTGGAGCACGTCCGCAGCGGACAACCGATCCCGTGGCGCAAGGTCTACCAGGTCCCGGATCACGTCTACTTCTCGCACCGCCGGCACACCACGCTCGGCAAGATCGAGTGCGAGACCTGCCACGGCCGCATCGGCGACCGCACGCAGCCGGTGGCCAGGCAGCTCGTGCCCGTGGCGATGGACCGTTGCGTCGGCTGCCACATCGAGAAGGGGGCCATGAATGACTGCGTTGGCTGCCACCGCTAAGCCCGGAAACCCCAGTTGGGTTCGTTGGGAGAGGGCGGAGATGCCGATGATGGCGGGCGAACGTAGGGGCGAGAACCGGAGCCGTACTGTGCAGTACGGCGGCACGGTTCGAGTCCCGAGTACGCCCGCCAGCGCGG
>JBIOGJ010000074.1:0-16765 GCA_044447965.1 Thermoanaerobaculales bacterium
CCCCCCCCCCCCCCCCCCCCCCCCCCCCCCCCCCACCCCCCCGCCAACCCCCCCCGCCGCCCCGGCACCCCCACACAAAAGATCGCCCCGCTCACCGCCGCCGGGATTCACGTCGTCGCTTCGCCTGCGGAGATCGGCATCACGATGGCGCAGGCGTTGGGACGGGCATGAAACGACCGAGGCTAGGGGCTCGGGGTCCGGGGCCCGGGGAAGGAGCGCCGATGCGGACTTTCGCTGTTCCAACCCCGAGCCGCGAGCCCCGAACCCCGGGCAGGAAATGGGGATGAGTCGGCCACCGCGGCCGCGGCCTCCACGCAGCGAACCAAGCGCGATTGCGAACGAGAGAAGGGGCGTGCACATGAAGCAACGGACGCTAACGATTCTCAAACCCGACACCGTGGCGCGGCGGAACTGCGGCGCGGTCATCGCTCGGCTCGAGCAAGAGGGCTTCGAGATCCTCGCGGCGCGCAAGCTGCGCTTGAGCGAGGACCAGGCCAAAGCGTTCTACGCCGTGCACGAGGGCAAGCCGTTTTACCGGCCGCTGGTCGAGTTCATGACCTCGGGGCCCGTTTGGGTGATGGCGCTCGAGCGCGACAACGCGGTCGAGTACCTGCGCAAGATCATGGGCGCCACCGACCCGGCGAAGGCCGACAAGGGCACCATCCGCGCTCAATTCGCGACCAACATTGAACGGAACTCCATTCACGGCTCCGACTCTCCCGAGAACGCCCGCATCGAGGTGGGGTTCTTTTTCTCGTCCGCCGAGCTGATCTAACCACGGGCTTCAGGTATGGGCCACAGGCTCCAGGAACGACAGCGACAGCAACGCCCGGATGCAAAACGTGGGGGCACGCTGGCCATGGGCGATGTCGCGATCATCACGGCGCCGCTGGGATTCAAGCAGGGCGTGGGCACGGCGCGTGTAGCGGCGCCGCCGAGATTGGGCCAGATGCTAGGCGCACGAGCCGGCCGGAGCGGAGCGTACCCTTGCGGTACGTGAGCATCCGAGCCGGCGAGTGCAACAACGCAGATGGCCCGGAATCGGCGACGCAACTCAGGCCAACTGCGCGACCTCGCGAAGGAAGCTGCCGCGCTGGTACTCCTGGCTGACCGCCTCGGCGAGGCGCTCGACCTCCCAGAATTCGTCCCAGCGCACCCGCAGCTCGTGCGCGGGCCGCTCGGCGTAACTGCGGCAACCGCGTGCCTGCCACCCAGATGCCACCTCAACCGGCCGTCGTCCAAGTCTCAGGTGGAACCTGAAACTGCCGAGTTCGCCTTGAATCCATCGTTGAGCGGGTGCATCGTCGAGTTGAGTGAAAGGTAAATCCCTATCCATTAGGACGAGAGGTGAAGGGTGCGGCGTCGAGATCTCGATCATGGCGTGGAATGGAGCTTGCGACGTATTCGCAATGGCACCCCCGGAACGAACCTGATGTCATCAATGTAGAAAGCCGCGGCTGCACTGGTGAAGTTTTGGATGTTGAGCCTGACCAGCGAAATTCCGCGTGCGCTGAGATCATCAAGTGGAACCATCACTCGCTTCCAGACGCCCTGATCGATTGTGCCGCCTTCGACATGGCGACAATCGAGGACGACGGGAGGTCTCATCCCTTCCTCATCCTCCACACTGACTTGCAGTCGCAAGGCTGGAGTCGAGGCAAAGACGAAGAACTCCAGCCAGTAGAAGGGCCCGGCAGGTATCGGGTCATGGTGGAGGTAGAGGCCGCCCCAGGCTTGAGACGCTACGGAGATCGCCCGTGAGCCGCCATGGACCTTGTCGCTGGCGGCTAGATCTACGGTGGCTCCCGATGACCAGTCGGCCCAGCCTGCGCTCAACTCATCGTCGTAGACCTCCAAGACTCGACTGTAGTCGGGTTGCAGCGCGACGCCCGGACCGGCCCTCGGCGGTCCTCCGTACCATTCACGAAGAACGTCCTCGGCAGGCTTCAAGTGGGGGGTGTAGTCGTCATTGCATGGACCACCATACGAGGTCCTCGTGTCCCACGACCACCAGAACATGCCCCCGAACCAGGGCTGGTCATAAACGGCCTCAAACGCAGCACGGTAGCAATCGGCCTGCTCCTGAACGTCGACCTCACCTTTGACCTGATAGTCGCCAGGGTTCCGGTTAGCCCCACCCAAGCTGCGGTAGCCGATCTCAGGGAAGATCACGGGTTTGTTCCAGGAGGCCGCCAGCTCGACCAGCTTCCCCGAGATCGACCGCCAGCTCGACCTCAGCTCCTCCAGTGTGGGGTCTTTCTCATTCGTCAGCCCATAGTAGGCATCGACCCCGATGTAGTCCACGGCATCCCACCAGCGGATGTCGGTATCCGTGGCCGCGGGGGTGGCACCGGGGACTTGGGGCCAACCGTTGGTTGCCGCATATGTGATCGGACCGTGGTAACGACTCCGGACGCCGGCAACGACGTCTCGCCAGTTGTCAGTGCGGTGTTGGGTCGCCTGCAACTCGACGCCGATGCAGAACAGCTCAACGCCGTGATCTTCAGCGAATCCTGCATAGGAGTTGACGAAGGCCTGATAGGAAGCAAACCACTGCCTCCATTGGTCGTCACCGAACCCCTGACCGATGAAGCCTCGCCAATCCGAAAAGCCGGTGAGGTCGACGTGGGGCTTAAGCATCACCTTGAGACCCAGGTTGTGAGCCAGGGCGATCGCGTGAACAAGGTCTGCATCATTTGGAATGATCGATCCGTTGAGTGTCGTGGAAGTCAGCGTGTCTTGAAAACCGATGACCATGATCGCGACCCAATCGGCGCCAGTGCCCGCGAGATCAGCAAGCGCAAAGTCCGGATAGCGGCTGGAGAGCTCACCCGAGGACCAGGATGGGAAAGAAATCCCTTTCCGCAGCACGCCCGGATCGCCCCAGCTCGGTGTCGCAGCGACTATCAGGGACAGCGCCGAAGCCGAGATCATGGCGAGCACAACGGCGTGGGTGCCTAGAAGGCGCCGCATCGAAGAGGCGCGACTGGACCGCAGCATAGGCCACCTCCCTGCTGTGTTGTGGATGGAACCCTTCTCCTCGACCTTGCTCCATGATAGCGCTGGATACAGTGGAGTCAATGGACGTTCCCGGCTGAAAGCGCGGTGGTGGTGGAGCCCCGAAAGGGCGGTGGTTAAGGAAGACGAGACCGTGCCAAGGCTCTACCAGAAGAGGGGCGGCGGGAGGCTTTGCCGTGGCGCCAAGGTCCGAGAGCGCCGTCGTCCCTTTTCCAAGGGGATCCTGAGATCGCGAAATTCTCCTTGACTCCATCGTTGAGTGGGCGCACCCTGGAACCCAGTGGAAAGCAGATTCCTATCCATAGACAGTAATATCCTGCTCGGAACCCTCCCAGCCAGCCTCGGCAATCCGAGCAGTCTCCATTACGCTGAACTCACTTCCTGCCCTTAGTAGAGGCCGACCAAGGAGGAACCATGAATCGAACATGGCTCTTTGTCGCGCTTCTCGTGGTCCGTCTCGCGTTTGCGCTTCCTGCGGGCGCGGCCGAGTACTACGTATCGCCGAACGGAGACGACGCCAGTCGCTACGGGAGTCAGAGCCGGCCATGGCGGACGATCCAGAAAGCCGCGGAAGCGATGTCGGCCGGCGACACCTGTCACGTAAAGGACGGCGAGTACAGCGAGATGGTCCGGCCGGCCAACTCTGGAGCTGCCGGCCAGTACATCTCATTCGTGGCCGAGGGACAGGCTGTCGAGCTGAACGGAGCGCGCCGAATCACCGGCTGGACGGTGCACAGCGGCAACATCTGGAAGGCGAGCGTCGCCTCGGACTTCGGCGAGCTGTACGTCGACAGGCAGCGGATGGTCCTCGCCCGCTGGCCCAACCTGACCACCGGCGACATCTACCGGCCCAACTTCTACCAGGCCACGGCCAACGGCGGCGACACGTCGATCATCGACTCCGTTCACCTGACGCAGCCAAGCGGGTACTGGAGCGGGGCGAAGATCTTCATGGTGGCCGGCTTGGGTTGGAGCGCGGACCAGCGCGACGTGATCGGCTACGACCCTGCGGGGCACCGGATCACCTTCAGTCCGGCGATCTCGTCTTCTGAATGGATCGACGCTGACGAATACAGCCTGTACTTCCTGTACGACCTACTGTCGCTGCTCGACGCGCCGTCCGAGTGGTTCCTGGACCGGGCCGCGCACACGGTCTACCTGTGGCTGCCGGATGGCGGCGACCCGAATGATCACCTCGTCGAGGCGCCGGGCGGGTCCGGGGGGTTCGACCTCACCGACCGGTCGTACATCCGGGTGGCCGGTTTCAAGCTCATGAGCAGCGACATCAAGATGCAGAACGCGACCGGCTGCCTGGTGGAGGGCGTGCGGCACCTCTACCCAGCTACTGAGCTATCGGTGAGCGGGTCGGACAACGTGATCACCGGAAGCGAGATCGCGTACGCGAGCTACACGGGCGTGAGGCTGTCCGGCACCCGCAACACACTCAGCAAGTGCCACGTGCACCACTGCGATTACTTTGGTACTTGGAACGCGATTGTCGAGTTCGGTAATCATGAATCCATGAATGGCGGCTCGCAGAATACGATCGCCGGCTGCTTGCTGCACGACACGGGGCGGGACGGGGTGTACATCGTACAGAGGATCGATATCAGCGGCTGCATCATCGAGCACAGCGAGATCTACAACACCGGTCTCATCGGCAAGGACTGTGGCGGGCTCTACACCAGTCTCACAGATGGTCGGGGGACGGTGATCCGGTACAACATCGTGCACGACATCTGGCCCAAGGAGTCCCTAGAGTACGGGCCACTCGCGCTGGGCGAGGGTATCTACCTTGATGAGGGCAGCTCGGGCTTCGTGGTGCACCACAACGTGGCGTACCGGACCGCCGCGTATGCGATCTGCCTGAACCAGCCGAGCCGGAACAACCTGGTGTACAACAACACGGCGGTGGGTTCAGGCGGAGTCGGGGGTGGCTGGGGGGACGTGCTCGCCGCGCCGTCGATGGGCCAGGGATTCGTCGGCGTGGACGGGACGGTGGTGGCGAACAACCTGGCGGTGATGCTTGACGGCCGGTCGGGTTGGTGCATGAAGTTCGATGGCAAAACACCGGATTACCACCACAACGGTTACTACAACCCGTCGAACAACGACCGGCGCAACAACCAGGGTGTTGAGGCTACGGGCGTGACAGGGAACCCGCGATTCGTCGACGCTACGGGCAACGACTTCTCGTTGCTTGCGGGCTCGCCGATGATCGACAAGGGCGTGGTGGTCCCGGGGATCACGGACGGGTATGTTGGCTCAGGTCCGGACATCGGGGCGTACGAGCGGGGGGGAAGCGAAGTGCCAGGCCCGCAGTACGAGTTGCTTCCAGACGGGATTACTTTGCTTTCTCCCAACGGCGGCGAGAGCTGGATGGTCGGCTCGAGCCACACCATCACCTGGACTTCGTTGGGCACCATCGCCAACGTCAAGATCGAGTATTCGACGAACTCGGGGGCGAGCTACACCACGGTCATCGGCTCGACAGCCAACGACGGGAGCTACACCTGGACCGTCCCGAACACGCCCTCGGCGTCGTGTCTCGTCCGGGTCAGTGACGCCTCGAACGCCGCCGTCAACGATGTGAGTGATGCCATCTTCAATCTCGAGATCATGCAGCGTGCGCGCCGGCGAATCTCACGCGTGCCGCAATGACCGACCTGGACGGCAAGATCCAAGCCGGGCGCCGGCCACGTACGTCCAGCTCCGAATCGGAAGCCGGACGGTGGCGCTGATAGCGAGAAGAACCTCCGATTGACCCGCGTCTTGCTTCTCGCCTGGCGAGCTGATCTAGCCTGGATTGGGCGGGATGTAGGACACAGATTTCGCGGCCGAGGACGGCAGCGCCAGAGACACAAACGAAAACATAGTGGGGCGGGCGCCCTCGCCCGCCGAAGTTCGGGCGCTCAAGCCCGCGACAGTGTGGAGGCCCTCGCCCGCCCGAGGAGAACACGGCGGATGGTCCGGAATCGGTGGCGCACTCACGCGAGCTGCGCGACCTCGCGGAGGAAGCTGCCGCGCTGGTACTCCTGACTGACCGCCTCGGCGAGGCGCTCGACCTCCCAGAATTCGTCCCAGCGCACCCGCAGCACCGGGATCAGCCGGCTGATCTCGTGGAGAAACTCTTCATACCCTTGGTAGAGGCGCGTGAGGTAATCAACGGTGATGCCCGATTCGACGCCACGGCTGCGCCCGCGGATGCGCTCCATCGACTTTTCCGGCGTCACGTCGAGATAGATGATCACATTGGGCCGGCACATGAAGTTCGACAGGTTGCGGAAAAGGCTGACGTAGGTCTCGTAGTCGCGGGGATGCATCAGATCCATGTCGCGCAGCGTCTTGGCGAAGATCGCGTCCTCGTAGATGGTGCGGTCCTGCACGCCACCGCGCCCGCGCCAGATGATCTCCTGGTGCTGTTGGAAGCGACGGTTTAACAGATAGATCTGCATCGCGAAGCTGTAGCGTTTCGTGTCGCGGTAAAAATCGGCGAGGTACTCGTTGTCGATCACCGGCTCGTAGTGGACGTCCAGCCCGAGATGCTGGCCGAGCGCGGTGGCGAGCGTGGTCTTGCCTGCGCCGATGATCCCGGCAATGCCGATGAACGCCTTGCCAAGGGGGCTGTTCTTGCCGCCGGCTCGGTTTGCCGAATGCGGGTGTTCGCTGGGAGTGCTCATGCGACCTCCTGTGCCAAGCGTAGCAGCCTGCGCTCCCACCCGTCCCAACGTGTCGCGGGCGGGGGCGCCCGCGCTACCTTCGGCGCACCGCCGGGAGGATCTTCTTGCGCAAGCGGAGTGCGGCGGGGGTGACTTCGAGCAGCTCGTCGTCGACGAGAAACTCGAGCGCCTGCTCCAGGCTCATGACCCGCGGGGGCACGAGGTGGATCGCCTCGTCGGCAGTCGAAGCGCGCATGTTGGTGAGCTTCTTCTCCTTGGTGATGTTGACGTCGATATCTTTCTCGCGGGCGTTCTCGCCGACGACCATTCCCTCGTAGACCTCGTCGCCGGGCGAGACGAACAGCTCGCCGCGCGGCTGCAGGTGCTCGATCGCGAATCCAGTGCAGCGCCCGGCGCGATCCGCGACGAGCACCCCGGTGCCGCGTCTGGCGATCTCGCCCTGCCACTGCTCCCAGCCGTCGAAAATGTGGTTGGCGATGCCGGCGCCGCGCGTGTCGGTGAGAAACTCGGAGCGGAAGCCGATCAGACCGCGGGAAGGGAGGCGGAACTCCATGCGGACGCGGCCGGTGCCGTGGTTGACCATCTTCGTCATGCGCCCACGCCGCGTGCCGACCTTCTGCGTGACCACCCCGATGAACTCCTCCGGGCAGTCCACCACCAGGACCTCCATCGGCTCGTGAAGGGATCCGTTCACCTCGCGGAGGAGCACCTGCGGTTTGCCGACCGACAGCTCGAACCCCTCGCGGCGCATCATCTCGATGAGGATCGCGAGCTGGAGCTCGCCGCGGCCCGCGACCTTGAACGTGTCGGGGGCATCCGTCGCCTCTACTCCGATCGAGACGTTGGTGAGTGTCTCCTTGTCGAGGCGCTCCTTGATCTTCCGTGATGTGACGTGGGGACCGTCGCGGCCAGCGAGCGGAGAGGTGTTGACGCCGATCATCATCGCAATGGTGGGCTCGTCGACTTGGATATGCGGTAGCGCCCGGGGATCCTCGCGGCTCGAGACGGTCTCGCCGATGCCTGCCTCGGCGAGCCCGGCGATGGCCACGATGTCGCCTGGACCTGCGGACGGAACTTCAACGCGGCTCAGGCCGTCATAGCCGAATAGCCCGGTGATCCGGCCCGGGGTCACGCTGCCGTCGCGTCGGCACAACCCGACCTCGCCGCCCCGTGAGACGGTGCCGTTGAACACGCGCCCGATGGCAATCCGGCCGACGTAGTCGTCGTAATCGAGATTGGTGACGAGGATCTGGAGCGGTACTCCGGGATCGAACGCCGGCGCCGGCACGGAGCGGATGATCGCCTCGAAGAGAGGCTCAAGGGTCTCGTCGGGGCCGTCGGCGGTGCGGCGGCACGTGCCCCGGCGCGCGTTGCAGTACAGCACCGGGAAGTCGAGCTGTTTCTCTTCGGCGTCGAGGTCGATGAACAGGTCGTAGATCTCGTCGAGCACCTCGGCGGGGCGGGCGTCCGGACGATCGATCTTGTTGATCACCACGATCGGCGGGAGGCCGGCCTCGAGCGCTTTGCGCAACACGAAACGGGTCTGCGGCAGCGGTCCCTCGCTTGCGTCCACCAGGAGCATCACGCCGTCCACCATCTTGAGCGTGCGTTCCACCTCGCCACCGAAGTCGGCATGACCGGGCGTGTCGACGATGTTGATGCGGGTGCCGCGGTAGGTCACGGCGGTGTTCTTCGCCATGATCGTGATGCCCTTTTCGCGTTCGAGGTCGATCGAGTCCATCACCCGTTCGGCGACCGCCTGGTTCTCGCGAAAAATCCCGCTCTGCCATAGCATCGCGTCCACCAGCGTGGTCTTGCCGTGATCCACGTGGGCGATGATCGCCACGTTCCGGATCGAATCGTTGCGCTGCATTACCGGCATCCTCCTCTACCTCCGCTAAACGAACGACCGGAAGCCGCGGCTCCCGGTCGGGTGGGAGTATAGCGGGTCGGCGTCTGTCTCGCCGTCGCCGCCGCGAGAGACAACTCGGCAGCGCACGGAGCCGCGACCGGTAGCTAGGCGAGTCGGGCTACTCGTGGCTCGCCATGAGACGCCACGCGACCAAGCGGTCGTTCATGGCGCGAATGCGGCGACAGAGGAGCTGGCAGAGCAGGGTGAGAAACTGGCGGGCCGCGTCAGGATCCATGTCCAGAACTTCCTCGAGCCTGCGGCTGTCCACCGTGAATACCGTGCACCCGCCGGTGTGGGCGCGCGCGTCGGCGCTGCGCGGCTGGTCGTCGATGAGCGCCATCTCGCCAAAGACCTCGCCGCGTGACAGGATCGTCAGCGCTTCCTCACCCATGCCCTGCAGGCGGCGGGAAATCCGCACCTGGCCTTCCATGACGATGTAGAGCTTGTCCCCCTGCTCGCCCTCGGCGAAGATCAGCGCCTCGGGCTCGAAATGCTCCTCCCGCGAGTAGGTCGCAAGCAGCCGTAACTCGCTCGCCGAAAGCCCTTGCTCGGTGAGCAGGCTGACCTTGGCGGACTGATCGAGGAACACCCGTTCGCCCGGCTGCCCGGTGCCCGCGCGGCGCACCTTCGCGCCCGGGGTGATCAGGTCGGTCATCGCGCGGTTGGCCGCACGCACCTTGGCAGCAAGCGAGTGCCAGAACGACCACAGCAACGCGACCCCAAGCTCGCGGTTGGCGAGGACGAGCGCATCGAGCTCGGCCGCACCGAAGCGAAACGTGGTACCAGCTTCCACGCCAATAACGCTGGTGGAACGCGGCTTTTCGTCGATGTACGAGATCTCGCCCACGATGTCGCCCACGCCCAGAGGCGAGAGCACCTGAGTGCCGATTGGGGTACGCCGACAGACCTGGAGCTGCCCCTCCATCAGAACGAAGATATCGCGATCCTCTTGCTCCTCGCGGCAGAGCACTTGGGCGTGGCGAAAGGCCTCGCGGCGCCCGATCTGGGCAAGCTGCACAAGCTCTGCATCGGAGAAGTGGCGAAACGCACGAAAGCGGCGCAGCTCGAGCGCGACCCGCAGCAGCTCCTCGCGCTTGGGCTCGGCGACCTTGCGAGACGACCGCCCCTCGGCCGGGGTGAAGGAGGAAAAAAGGCGCGCCCGAGTCAGGGCCACTTGCTCGGAGGCGCGCTGCAGCGCGGCGGCACGGTGGCGGTGCAGCTCGGCCAGCTCGTCCTCGTCCATGCGACATAGCGCGCCCAACGTGTCTACGCGGCGCCGTGCGCCAATCTCCTCCGCCTCGCCCAGCCCTTGGCCGAGCAGGAGGGCATCGATCCCGTGTCGTAGTGCCTCCGGGTAGTCTTCAAGCTCGAGCGCGACCCGCGCCGCCTCGATCGCCAGCTTGCGGTCGAGCGGGTTGAGGCGGCGCGCCTGGACAAACTCCTCCAACGCGGCACGCAGATCGCGCCGCCGCAGGTGGAGGTATCCGGCCCCCGCGTAGGCTAGGTAGTGGAACGGCGCCCGGAGCTTGCCCAGGTCGAACATCTCCTGTGCGCGGGAGAGCTCGCCCCGCGCCTCGAGCACATGCGCCATCCCGACCGCGTGCGAGGCCTCAAGGTTGTGGCGCTTGTGCTCGCGCTGGGGATCGTCGGCCGTTGCCGCGATGCGCTTCAGCTCCGATGCGCGCGCTCGCAGCGCCTCCCCCCGCGCGGTGAGGCTTGCGGCCAACTCGTAAAGCTCGGCGGCGAGCGCCGGCTGCGCGGCGCGCTCGAGCTGCTCGGCAAGGCTGACCAGCCGTTTCGCGAACACGGGGTGAGGTTGAACCTCGTTGTTAAAGCTCATCGCCGGTACGAACCCAAATAGTTATCCTAGGATGCGACCATGGGCGTGTCAAACCTCTTCGTGGCCCCGGTGAAGGCGCGGTGCGAGGTAACCTCGTGCCGCATGTGTCCGCGCCTCGTCGCGTGGCGTGAGGCGCAGGCGGACCGCGTGCCGCCGCGTTTCCGCAGTTGGGTGGAGCAGCACGGTTTCTGGGGCAGGCCAGTGCCAGCGTTCGGCGATGCCGACCCGTGGCTCGCGATCGTTGGCCTGGCTCCCGCTGCTCAGGGCGCGAACCGGACCGGCCGGATGTTCACGGGCGACCGTTCCGGAGACTTTCTCTTCGCCGCCCTTCACCGCGCAGGTTTGGCGAGCGCCCCGCGCAGCGAACGTCGCGACGATGGGCTGCGGCTTACCGGGGTCCTGATCACCGCGCCGGTGCGCTGCGCTCCGCCCGGCAATCGTCCGTCGCGGGCCGAGGTCGACAACTGTGTGGACTTTCTCCGTGCCGACCTCGCACGCTGCAGCCAGCTCAAGGTGATCCTTGCCCTGGGCGGATTTGCGCACGGCGTGATCGCAGGCTTGCTACACGAGACGACGGGAGCGACGGCGGTTGGCAAATTCAAACACGGAGCCGGCTGGCCCCTACCAGGCGGAGCATCGCTGGTGGACTGCTTTCACGTCTCACAGCAGAACACGTTTACGGGCCGCCTCACGCCGCCGATGATCGACGAGGTGTTGCGGCGCTGCCTCGAACTAGGGCGGCGGGCATGAGCCAAGCGGTTACGTCTCGCTACGTAGGAACCCGGCGTCAGTGCTAGCCTTGACGTTCGGAGGCCGAGATGGTTGAGGCGGAGGGACGAACGTTCCCGTTCGAAGGCGAGGAGAAGATCGAAGCGGGCGCGCTCGAGACGTTCGCGTACGAATACACGGGCCGGGACGCGGAGATCGTCGTCTCGACCGACGAGTGGACCTGCGTTTGCCCGTTCTCGGGCCTGCCTGATTTTGGCACGCTGACGGTTCGCTACGTGCCCGAGAAGGTGTGCGTCGAGCTGAGATCGTTGAAGTACTACCTCACGAGCTTCCGCCACGTGGGAATCTACCAGGAGCATGCTGTCAATCGCGTGCTCGAAGACCTCGTGCGCGCGTGCGAGCCGCGGCGCATGGAGGTAACCCTCGACTATCGCCTGCGCGGCGGCATCCATACCGTCGTGACGGTGCGGCATCCGTAACCAAGGCAGGCTGCAGCAATAACCGGCTACAGGCTTCAGGCAAGACAACGGCGACACCTACAGCAAGGCCACCTCAAGGCCAGCAACTCTGGGAGTCTCCGGCAAATCCTGAACTGTAGTCTCTAGCCTGTGGTCCGTAGTCCGGGGTCTGAGGCCTGAGGTCTGAGATCCGAGCCCTGTCGTTCTCAGTTCCCCCGGTGGCGGTGAATGAGCAGCCACGCACCATCCTCGCGCTTCTCGAACACGTCGCTCGACCACCCCTGCTCGAGGTGGCGCGCGCCGGCTTCAACCCAGACCTGGCGATAGTGGTAGGTGGCAATGGCGCTCCCGCCATAAACCTGGATCAGGGTTTGCTCGAGGGTCAGCTCCTTTACCTGGGTGCCACGCTCCCGTTGGCGGCGGATCGGTTCGAGGAAGGCGAACGAGCCGGAGATGCGGCCGGTCTTGTCGACCCTGGTGAACGAGGCGGCAACGTAGGGGGCGAGCTGCTCGGCGTCGAGGAAGAGCTCACCCTTGCGTAACTCCTCGAGGACATTGGCCACTGCCGCCTCGGGTTCAGCGGCCGGGAGAGCAGCCGGTTGCAACATGGCGACGAGGACGATGGCGGCAAGCAGGGTTGGCATACCGGAATTCTAGCCCGCATTATTCGTGGGGGTTCGTTGGGAGAGCCAACGCTCCAAGCCTAGCGCGAAGGGTATCGTCAACTGGAATCGGCCGGCCGTTGGCGTAATCGAAATTGACCTGGATGCTCTCGGCTTCCGCGGCGAGCCGCCCCGAGGCTTCGATCCTGTAGGCGAACGAGAAGCTGGTGCGGCCGATGGACTTGACGCCCACGCCGATTTCGACGCGATCCTCGAGCGAGATCGGGGAACGGTAATCCACTGCGATTCGGGCCACGATGATGGGGATGTCCCGCGCCGAACCCGAGAAGTCGAGGCGGGCCTGCCAAAGTCGCAGGCGGGCGGTCTCGAGGTAGGCGACGATGATCGCGTTATTGACGTGGTTCATCGCGTCGATATCGGCGTAGCGCAGCTCGATCGGACACGAGAAGGGATACCCGTCCATGTTCGCTCCTTCGCAGACGCTCGTCGCGGCGCAGGAGGTCGGCTCCTACCGAACCAGCACTGCCGCCGGCTCCGGCTCTGACTTTCGCGAGCGCCGCTGCGCGAGGGCCCGCAGGTGGGGAACGCTGGCCGCCGCAGCGACCCTTCCCGCTTCGACGAGCTCGTCGAGGCGGCCAAACTCGGACCAGTGCACCATCCCCACCTCGGGCCGAATCACGAGATCGGCCGTGCGGGTGGAAGCCTCGCGGAGGGCCTGGTGGGTCATGGTCGAGCCGCGGAGCAGGGCCCTTGGCAAGGTCAGGGATGCAATCTCGTCCTTTGCTGGGCTCTCGCCGACATCCACAGCGATCACCGGCCGCCGGGAGAGGAGCCGCGCCTGCGCGACCGGCACGTCGGCGACGGTACCACCGTCGATGAGGGCGCGGCCTTCGACCAGGTAGGGTGGGACCACGGCCGGGATTGCACTTGAGGCGGCGAGCACCCGTCGGAGCGCCCCGCTGTGCAGCGCTACGGGTTGTCCAGTGGCAAAGTCGGTGCAGACCGCGGCGAACGGCACCTTGAGGTCGGCCACGAGCAGGTCGGGGACGAGGAACGCAATGGCTTCATCAAGGTCGCTCTGATTGAGAAAACTCTGCTGTTCGAGAGCGAGCGCCACGATTGCGTGCCGCTTGAGGCGGCGAGCGAACTGGAGCAGCAAGTTATCGCGGCTTCTGACCGTGTTGGTGAGCTGAATATTTGGCAGCGAGCGGGGGAACCCAGCCGCGAGGAACTCGCGCCAGCGGCGGTTCACCGCCTCCGCGCTGCCGAGAAGCAGCCACATCGCGCCGACAACGGCACCGGCGCTACTCCCAGCGATGCCGACTACGGGAATTCCCGCACCCTCGATCTCGGCAAGGACCCCGATGTGGCCGAGGCCCCGGGCCCCTCCGCCGCCGAGAGCGAGCACCACGCCTTCGGGGCTGCCGGTTCGGCCGCGGAGAAGGTCGAGTAGTCCCATGCAATCTCATTTTAATGTATTGCCGTCGATCGGTGGGCGGAGGCGGAGCCTGGCGCCCGAGGTGCCCGGGCCTTACCTCGCCCCCTCATTTCGCGAGGACGGCGCCCCCGAGGGTGAATGCCGTCGTTTACAACGGGCGCTGCGACGGTATAATTTGCACCAGATTTTGCGAAGGCGCGTGAAACAGGTTTGGGGGAACCAGGCGCTGTCCTAGGCTCGGTATGGTACTCGGGCAGCTTGCTTGGTGCGCCGGTTCGGCGCTGGGAATCGCGGCGTGGCGACGCCTTGTTGGACATGCAACGAACCGAGACCTGCAACATCAAGCGATCGGGCGATCGCAGGGGAATTGGCTAGAGGTTCTTGCGTCACCTAGCTGAGAAGGGGGAACGACATGACTAAGAGATTTGCTGTCGCGGCGACGGTGGTTGGCGTTTTGTTGATGGTGGCCACGCAGGCTCCTGCGGGCGGGCTCCGACAGCTCGTCGACGACAACGACGTCGTCGTGCTGCGAGGGAACGTCCATCCCTCTGCTCGGCCGGAGTTCGACCTTGGCAGAACTGCCGCCACGCTGCCGATGGAGCGCATGATCCTGGCGCTTGCGCTGCGGCCGGAAAAGAAGGCCGCGTTGGAGCGCTTGCTGAGCGAACAGCAAGACCCCGCATCGCCGAACTTCCACCACTGGCTGACGCCGGAGGAGTTCGGCGCCCGATTCGGTGCGACGCCGGAGGAGATCGCCGTCGTGACAGGCTGGCTGCGGTCGCACGGCTTCGCCATCGACGAGGTGGGGAAGGGCGGGACGTGGATCAACTTCACCGGCACGGTGGCCGACGTTGAGACCGCATTCCGCACCCAGATCCATGACTACCTTGTCGCCGGGGAGGTCCACCACGCGAACGCAGTCGATCCATCGATGCCAAGGGCTCTGACGAGCCTCGTGGCAGGCATCGTGTCATTGCACGACTTCCTTCCGCAACCTGCTGGCCACACGGTGCGGCCGGACACCAACATCACAAACGGGGCGCACTGGCTGTCTCCCGCAGACTTCGCGACCATCTACAACCTGAATCCGCTGTATTCCGCCGGAATCGACGGCACGGGCCAGAGCGTTGCGGTGGTTGGTCGAACGAACATCAAGCTATCGGATGTGCAGAACTTCCGCAGCTTCTCCGGCCTCCCGGCCAACGACCCCCAGTTCATCCTCAACGGCGCCGACCCAGGGATTGTGAGTTCAGGCGAGGAGTCGGAGGCCGACCTCGATGTGGAATGGAGTGGGGGCGTGGCCAAGGGCGCCACCATCAAGTTCGTCATCTCCAAGTCGACGAACACGTCCGGAGGGGATACGCTTTCGGCTCAGTACATCGTGAATAACAACCTTGCGCCGGTCATGACCATGAGCTTCTACCTATGCGAGTCATCGATGGGGGCGTCGGGCAACACGTTCTACAACAACCTGTGGGCGCAAGCGGCATCGCAGGGCATCACGTCGTTTGTGTGTTCGGGTGACTCCGGCGCCGCCGGCTGCGACAGCGATACAGCCAGCACGGCAGCCAGCGGCACTGCCGTGAGCGGTTTGTGCTCCACGCCTTATGACGTCTGTGTCGGTGGCACGGGGTTCCTGGATACGATGAATCCAGGTGCCTATTGGTCTGGCACCAACAATCCCACCACCAAGGCATCGGCGTTGTCCTATATCCCCGAGACCGCGTGGAACGAGAGCGGGGCGGCGATGAACTGCCCGCCGGACGTCAACTGCCATCAGCTCTGGTCGACTGGAGGCGGCGCCTCGATCGTGTACCCGAAGCCAGCCTGGCAGGTGGCACCGGGCGTGCCAGCGGCCAGCGCGAGATACGTCCCCGATGTGTCGCTGGCGGCCGCTGGCCACAACGCGTACATCGTGTTCGAGGAGTCGGCGAGCCCGTCGTCAAATTTCAATGGCACCAGTGGCACGTCCGCAGCCACCCCGTCCCTTGCGGGGATCATGGCTCTCGTCGTGCAGAAGACCGGGCAGCGTCAGGGAAACGCCAACCCGCGTTTCTACCAGCTCGGCAACGCGCAGTACACCGGCAGCGGGCCGGCGGTCTTTCACGACGTCACGGCGGGGAACAACTCCGTTCCGGGCCAGACGGGGTTCTCGTGCGGAGCGGGCTACGATCTGGCGACCGGTCTGGGCTCGGTCGACGCCACGGCGCTCGTCAACAACTGGGGCGGAGGCGGCGGCGGAGGTGGCGGAGGCACCGTCACGATCTTCTCGGACGACTTCGAAGGCTCGTTCCCGGGTCACTGGCAGTTGTTCGTATCCTCGCAGTCTGGGACTGATTCGAACATCAGTTGGGGCAAGAGCACCTACCGATCGGCGGGCGGTGCCGCGAGCATCTGGTGCGCTGGAGGCGGCCCCGAGGCGCAACCGCCGGGCGGGAACTACCTACCGAACGAGGGCACGTTTGCCGTCTACGGCCCATTCTCGCTCGGGGGCGCCACGGCGGCGAGCCTGGATTTCGACCTCTGGCTCAATAGCGAGCTGAACTATGACTTCGTCTACTGGATGATCTCAGTGGACGGCAGCAACTTCTACGGCGCTAGCCTCTCCGGCAGCACCGGGGGTTGGACGCACGAGAAACTCAACTTTTCCGACGTGACTCAAATCACCGCCGTTGGAGCGCCCAATGTTTGGGTTGCGCTCATCTTCACTTCCGACTCGAGCACCGAGTTCGAAGGCGCGTACGTCGACAACGTGGTGATCCAGAAGACGACGCCAGGGGCGTCATGCAGTTTTTCGCTGTCGTCCGGGTCGCAATCGTTTGCGGGCACGGGTGGTACAGGCTCGGTGGGTGTGACGGTCACGGCGGGGAGCAACTGCGCGTGGACTGCGAGTAGCAATGCGTCGGGCTGGCTGCACGTGACGAGTGGTGCGAGCGGGACGGGGAACGGGACGGTGGGGTACTCGGTGGATGCCAACAGCGGGAGCGCGCGGTCGGGGACGCTGACCATTGCGGGGCAGACGTTCACGGTCAACCAAGCGGGAGGGAGCGTGTCGTACGCGTACTCG
>JBIOGJ010000075.1:0-16354 GCA_044447965.1 Thermoanaerobaculales bacterium
GCACGGGTACCGAGCGGACCGACCGCGGTGGGGTGTCGCTGACGCGGTCTCATGCGGACAGCGAGGGGCCCCACCGTGGGCCGTCCCTGCTCGGTCGTGCGCGCAGGAGTCTCGGCCCGCAGCGAGCGGGGGCGAGCCAGGGCCGAGAGTCGCAGCACCCGAGGGGCAAAGGAACCCGGCGGTTGCGGTTGCCGTTGTCCCTGGTGGCTCGAGACAGCTATTCGCTCCGCTTGGCCAACAAAACCAAGAACGGCGCCGACTAGAACAGCGCGAGGACACGGGGGAGGATCTGCGGGCCGACGCGCCAGTCGAACGTTAGCCAACCCGGCAGCGCGTTGGCGAGGACAAACGACACCACCCCGTGAGCGAGACCGAGCACCCACAGGTTGGGCTCCCGTTCGTAAATGAAGCACGCAAGCAGCCCCATCACTAGCGTCACTGCCATCAGGAAGGGGTTCGGCAGGTGGAAGAGGCAAAACAGCAGCGCTGCAGCGAGCATCGCCGCGCGTGGGGCAGGGAGCACGTCGCGCAGGCGGCGGTAGAGGACGCAGACGAGGCCGTACTCCTGCAGCGTGCCCCACACCACGGCATAGGCAACAGCGCCCACCGCCTGCAAAGGAGGCGGGAACGCCCACCCACCCAGCCAGCGGCCCGCGATGAGTCCGGCGCCGGCTACCGGCGCAAGCAGGCGAAGCGCCAGCACCGCTGCGCGGCCGAAGTTGTCGCGCCGGAGCCCGATCGCCCGCGGCCCTTCACGGCAGCGCCGGTGCGAAGCGATGCCGAGCGCGAAGTAGAGCGTCGACACCACGAAGAACGCCCCGGGAAACGCGTCCGACCAGATCCAGATGTACGAGAGGAGGAGGGCGACGAACGCACCGATTTCCCCCCACGCTGCGATCTTGCTGGCCGAGCGAGCCGCGTTCGCTCCGTCGCCCACGGGCAACCCTGCGACCGCTTCACTCCCGCGCGGCAAGCTGCTCGTTGACGTGGCGGCGAAAGTCGAGCGGAGCGCGCATGCGCTCGAACGTCTCGGGAGTACCGCCGGTGCCGCGCACGGTGAGGGTCCCGTAGTTGAACAGCCGCGCCGCCATCCCTTGGTCCACCGCGATGCTCTCGACCTTGGCGAGCATCATCTCCAGCGTGCGCCGGTGGATGAACCCGACCTTGATCGCAACCCGCTTGTTGGTCACGGCGAAGTCGGAGGCCGCCACGCGGGTCAGCGGTCCGGCCAGCACGATCGCGGCGACGAGCGCTAGCCCCACGGCGGCAGGCCAAACCTTTGGCTCGAATACGAGCACCGCGACCGCGCCGGCAAGCAGCACGATCGCCAGCAGCGCCGCCGGCAGCAGCGCGATCCAGTGGAGCTTGGTGCGATACACAACGGTCTCGCCTTCCATCAGGTTGCGATCGAGGTAGCCCATGCTTGCGCCCTCCTCCAGCGATCCACCTTGCGCTCCGCTTCAGGATCAGGACTGAGATTGTAGCGCCCCGGCGTGGCTGCCTGCCCGGGCTCGCACCTCGCACTTGCCTCGTTCGTCAGCTCTGCGCCACAGCTTCGACACGCGGCGCGGGCATGGGCCCACCCACGTTGAAGCGGTAGCCAACGTAAATCAGGCACAAGCCGATCAACTCGGTCACGTAGAGCACCTCGACGTAGCCAAAGCGCGTCGCGGCGCCGCCGATCCCCGGCAACAGCGCACCGACGGCGATGAACACATTGCCGACGAAGCGGTGATGCGTCTCGCGCTGCCTCGAGTAGCGCACCGCCGAGAGCACCGCGCCACCTACCAGGAAGATGAGCGCATACGTGTTGACAAACGGCGAGAACGCGCGCACCCAGGACCACGCGAGAACCTTGCCCGAGAGGCGGTGCGCCTCGGCCAGGCTGACGTTGACCGGCGACGCGAGCACGCAGGCCGAGGCCACCAGCACCACAGTCACCAGGCAGGCCGTGAGCACATGCGCGGTCTTGCGGCGCAGCAGCAGGTATACGGTCCCCTGCGCGAGCGGCGCTCCGCCGAGCAGGGCGCCGGAGATGTACCAGGCGCGGAAGATCGCCTCATGCCAGCCGAACAACGAGGTGAACGCCTCGGTGAACGTGCCGACGCCATAGACGAGCACGCCGATCGCCCAAACCAACAAGTGTGGCCGCCTGCCGCGGAGGACGTAGCGCCGCAGCAGCGCGGCGCAAAACGCGAGCGAAACCACGGTCGTCACCACCGGCAGGTAGAGAACTGGATTGCCCATGCACGCTCCCGGCCGCTGCAAACTCGCCAAGCCGCCGTGTCCATTCCAGCTTCGTCGGCGTTGCAGTCCCGGAGGGGCTCCTAGCTTGGAGAGAATTGGTCGCGAAAACGGCGCTGCGCCACGCTTGTGAAAAGTAGGTATTATTGGCGGCTGCAGTCCGCTGGCGATCCAACCGCCCGGCGAAGGAGCTCCACCATGGCCGTCACTCTAGGCGGAAACCGGCTCTCGATCGAAGACGTCGTCAAGGTGGCACGGCACGGTGAGAAGGTCGCCCTCGACCCGGCGGCCCGCGAACGCATCGTCACCTGCCGCGGGATGTTGAAGACGAAGATCGCCGCCCACGAGATCATGTACGGCGTCAACACCGGCATCGGTGAGTTCTCCGAGGTGGTGCTCTCCGACGAGCAGGTCAAGCAGTTCCAGCGCTACCTGATTTACAATCACGCCGCCGGAATCGGCGCACCGGCGCCGATCGAGCACGTCCGCGCCGCGATGACCTCGCGCATCAGCGTGCACTCCCGCGGCTTCTCCGGCTGCCGCCCCGAGATCACCGAGACGTACATCGAGATGCTCAACCGCGGCGTCACGCCGGTGGTGTGCGAGAAGGGCAGCGTCGGCGCCTGCGGCGACCTCGCGCCGATGAGCCAGTTGGCGCTCTCGCTGATGGGCGAGGGCGAGAGCTTCTACCAGGGCGGGCGCATGCCCACCGCCAAGGCGATGGAGAAGGCCGGCATCCCCATCCCCGGCTTGCACGCCCGCGACGGGCTGGCCGCCATCAACGGGTCGAACCTCATCACCGGCATCGCCTGCCTGCTGCTGTACGACGCCGAGCGCTGGATCAAGCAAGCTGAGATCGCGGCCGCGATGTCGCTGGAGGCTTTGCTCGCCAACATGCGGCCGTACCAGGCCCGACTCCACGAGCTACGCGGCTTCCCCGGCGCCCAGAAATGCGCCGCCAACCTGCGCAAGGTGATGGAGGGTTCCGATCTCGTCACCGGCAAGCTCAAGGTCAAGGTGCAGGACGCGTATTCGATGCGTTCGACGCCGCAGGTGATCGGCGCGCTGCGCGACGCGCTGGCGTACGCGCGCACGCAGGTCGAAATCGAACTGAACGGCGTTGCCGACAACCCGATCTTCGACGCCGAGGAGAACAAGGTATACACCGGCGCCAACTTTCAGGGCACCCCGGTGTCGATGCCGTTCGACCTCGTCGGCGCTGGCCTGACGATGGTGTCAGTACTCTCGGAGCGTCGTCTCAACCGGCTGCTCAACCCTGCGCTCTCGGTTGGCCTGCCCGCGTTCCTCACCAAAGGCGCCGGGATGTTCTCGGGCCACATGCTGTCGCAGTACACCGCCGACATGCTGATCGTCGAGCAGCGCATCCTCTCGACCCCGTCGTGCATGCAGTCGATCCCCGCCGCCGCCGACCAGGAGGACTTCGTCTCGATGGGGATGAACGGCGCCCTCAAGACCAAGCAGATCCTCACCAACGCGTACGGCGTGCTCGGCATCGAGATGATCGCGGCGGCGCAGGCGCTCGACTTCCGCGAGTTCACGCCCGGCCGCGGCACGCAAGCCGCTCGCGCTGCGGTGCGCAAGGTCGTCGAGCACCTCGAGGTCGACCGCCCGTTGTTCCCCGACCACAACGCGATGATGGCCGCGGTCGAGCGCTGTGACGTTCTCACCGCCGTCGAGTCCGAGGTCGGAGAGCTCACCAGCTCGTGGTAGGACGGCTGGGCTCGCGCTTCGCCGCATGCGCCTCGCGGGAGGTTGGACAACTCCGAGATTTCGGCCGACGATGAGCGGTGGCAAATGGCAACGTAGTTCGCCGCCACGAGGGCTGGATGAGCGAGACCATCGGCAACGTTGAGGCGCCCATGGGCAACACCAACGCAGCCGGCTCCCTGCGCACGGTGATGCGCGCGGCGCGGGCAAGCGGATCGCTGCTCGTGGCGCTGATCGCGCTCGCCAAGCTCGCCCTGCACCTCGCGAGCGCGAGCGTCTACGGCCTGTTCATCGACGAGCTGTACTTTCTGGCGTGCGGCGAGCATCTCGCCTGGGGGTACGTCGACATGCCGCCGCTCACTGCGGCACAGGCGTTCCTCGCGCGGGCGCTGTTGGGCGATTCGCAGGTCGCGATCCGGCTGTTCCCCGCGCTTGCCGGCGCCGCCGCGACGTTGCTGGCCGGCGCGATCGCCCGCGCGCTGGGCGGCCGTCGCTTCGCCCAGGGCCTCGCCGCGTTCGCGGTGGCGTTCGCCCCCGGCTACCTCGCGTTTTGCAGCTACCTCTCGATGAACGCGGTCGAGCCGCTGCTGGTGGCGGGAATGGCGCTCGTGCTCATCCGCCTGGTCAACGGCGGGGACCCACGGCTATGGCTCGCGTTCGGCGCGCTGGCCGGGATCGGCCTCGAGAACAAGCACACGATGCTGCTGTTCGGCTTTGCGTTCGTCCTCGGCCTGCTGCTCACACCCGAGCGGCGCCTGATGGCAAACCGCTGGTTCCTTCTCGGCGGCCTCGTCGCGTTCCTGTTCTTCCTGCCGAACCTCGTTTGGATGGTCCAGCACCACTTTCCCCACCTCGAGATGCTCGCCAACATCAGGCGCAACGGCCGCGATGTCCAGTTCGGTCCGTTCGCGTTCCTGGGGATGCAGGCGCTCTTCCTCAATCCGCTCGCGGCGCCACTCTGGCTCGGCGGGTTGTGGTGGCTGCTCGGCAGCCGCGAAGGGCGAGCCCATCGCGCCCTGGGCTTCGCCTACCTGGTCGCGCTGGTGCTCTTGCTCGCCGTGCACGGAAGGTTCTACTACCTCGCTTCCGCTTACCCGATGGTGCTGGCGGCGGGCGGCGTCGCGGTCGAGGGGTGGTTGGCCCAACCACGCCTCGCATGGCTGCGAACGGCCTACACGGGGGTGTTCGTGGCCGCCGCCGCGCTGATGGCGCCGACGCTCACCCCGCTGTTGCCGCCGGAGGCGTACTTCCGCTTCGTGCGTACGTTCCACATCGACCAGCCGCGCTTCGAGCACCGCCGCACGGCAAGTCCGCTGCCGCAGCTCTTCGCCGATCGCTGCGGCTGGCCGGAGATGGTCCAGGCGGTGGCGAAGGCGTACTTTGCCCTCCCGCCCGGGGAGCGAGCGAAGTGCGCGATCTTCGGCAACGACTACGGCCAGGCCGGCGCGATTGACTTCTACGGCCCGAGGCTGGGGCTGCCCAAGGCGATCAGCGGGCATCTTACGTACTGGTACTGGGGACCGCGCGACTACACCGGCGAGATCGTGCTCGTACTCGGCGACAGCCGTGAGGTGCTCGAGCGCAAGTTCAACCGGGTCGAGGGTGTGGCCGAGATTGGCCACCCCTATGCGATGGCGCAGGAGCACTTCACGCTGTTCCTCTGCCGCGAACCCAAGGGCTGGACGCTGCAGCAGGCATGGCCTCGGCTGAAGCACTGGGACTAAATCCGGCATAGGCCTCCGTTGTGAAGGTCACAACCTTGGGGTGGCACAAGCGGTTTCTTGTCACGGCAACCCACCTCGGGCGAAATGCGCTGCACGCCAACGCGATTCTGGGTAGTGGGAGGTGAAGCGGCGGTGACCGCATGGGTCAGAATTGTGCGTTCGAACCGGGGCCTTTTGGGCGCCTTGGCACATGGCGCAAGGTCAACACCTGCGTCCACCTCATGCCTCGGGCCCACGCCGTGCCCGGGCGGGATGACCCGGCGGCGGTCATGACGGCGCGCGGTCCGATCGTCGGCCGGCCATCGCATACGGCGTGGTCGATGGCTGCGGCGACGCGGCGCACCGGCATCGGCCAGCACACGCTGCGCGCCTGGGAGCGCCGCTTTGGTTTTCCCACCCCGCTTCGCCTGCCGTCCGGCCACCGGCGCTACACCGACGAGCAGATCGAGCGGCTCACCATGATCGGCCGGGCGCTTGCGCTCGGCCACCGCGCCGGCGACGTGGTGCCGCTGTCGCAGTCCCGTCTCCAGGCGTTGTTGCGTTCAGCGCAGGCGCTCCCTGCAACACTGCCCTCGTGGGAGGCGCGGATTCTCGCCCGCGCCCGCGAGTTCGATCGCGAGGCGATCGTTTCCGAGCTGAGCCAGGCGTACGCAGGCGGCGGCGTGCGCGCGTTCCTGCGCGAGCGGCTCGTGCCGCTGGCCGAGGCGGTAGGGGACGCCTGGGCGGTTGGCCAGTTTACCGTCGGCCATGAGCACTTCCTCTCCGAGATCCTCGAGGATACCTTGCGCTGCCTGCGCGCCCCGCTCGAGCACAGCGCCCGCGGCCGCGCGGTGCTCCTCGCGACCCTTCCGGGGGAGCGTCATGGCATGGGCCTGCAGATGGCGGCGCTCACCATCGCGCTGGCAGGGCGCCGCGTGCGCATCCTTGGGGTCGAGACGCCAGCCTCCGAAATTGGGGCCGCCGCGGCAAAACTCGATCCCGTGGCGGTGGGAATCTCCGTCAGCGCAAGCGCCGTGGGCACGCAGATGGCGCAGGCCATCGACGCGCTTCGCAGCAAGCTCCCTGCCGAGGCGCGCCTGTGGGTGGGAGGCAGCGGGGCGCAAACCCTGCCGTCGCTTCAGACCACGGTGGTGCGCATGGTAACCCTCCACGACCTCGAGCTCGAGCTCGACCGCCTCGCCCGCCTCGATGGAGCGTCACCGTTGGTCTCATAGTCGGCCCGCCATGACGGGCGCGCCGGACCCCGGCACCGGTTATTTGAAGTAGCCGTTGACCTCGATGATCACGTCGCCGGCGTACTGGCCCAGGACGTTGATCGAGCCGTTGCCATCGTCGCCCCCCGGAATGATCGCGGAGTTGGCCGTCCACCGATCCGTGTAGCCCAACATCGTCGATTCCGAATTCGGTGGCACCTGCTTGCCAATCCCAAGGGACGACACGTACGGCCACGCCTGCAGGTAGGAAGCCTGCGTCGCGGTTGTGAACTGAAACAGCAGCGACCATGCCTTGACGCCTGCCGGCAGTCCCGGACAATCCGTGCTCAGCGTGAGGTCGTAGCTGCGGATCTCGCCGTTGGCAAAGCTCCCGCGCGGGAAGCCGGCTGGCGTGATGTTCCCCGGCTCCTTGACATCCTTGGGTCCGTGCCTCGTGTCCACCAAGCGGCAGGGAGTTATGGCGTAGAAATCCTCGCCAGTCTGGGCCCAGGCCGTGGCGGGAAGAACGGTCGCAATCACGACCGTAAGTAGACCAACCCACCGCCACGCTGCCTTGACACCCGTATGCCACGTCATAACGCCCCCCTATACGCCGTCAGAGCGCTCATTTGAAGTAGCCGTTCACTTCGACGATGACATCCCCCGCGTGTTGGGCCAGGACGTTGATCGAGCCGTTGGCATCGTCACCCCCGGGAATGATCGCCGAGTTGGCCGTCCACCGATCCGTGTAGCCCAGCATCGTCGATTCCGAATTCGGTGGAGCTTGGCTGCCAATCCCGCTGGCCGAGACGTACGGCCACGCTTGCAAGTAGGAAGCCTGAGTCGCAGTGGTGAATTGGAACAAGAGCGACCATGCCTTGACGCCGGTGGGTAGGCCAGGACAATCGGTGCTCAGCGTGAGATCGTAGCTCCGGATCGCACCGTCGCTGTAGCTCCCACGCTGGAAGCCGGCCGGCGTGATGTTCCCCGGCTCCTTGACATCCCTGGGGCCGTGCCTCGTGTCGACCAGCCGACAGGGGGTAACCGCAAAGAACTTGGTCGCAATGGGCGGGGCACGGTACGTGTAGCCGTTTGACAGCGTCGCGGCTTGGCTGTCCGGGTTCTTGACGACGACATCGACAAGGCCAGCGGCGTGGCTGCCCGTCGTCGCCGTGATCGTGGTTGCGCTCAACGACCCCACGGCGGCGGCGCTGCCACCCAAGGTCACACTCGCGCCGCTGACGAAATTTGCCCCGCTGATCGTGACCAGGGCACCCCCGGCGGTAGGTCCGAAATTGGGGTAGATCGACGAGACTGACGGAGCGGGCAAAGCGCCGTAGGTGTACGCGTTGGCCCCGGTGGCGCTCTGCGCGTCGGGGTTCTGCACGACGACGCCCACGGTTCCAGCCGCATGGGCGCCGGTGGTGGCCGTGATGGTGGTCGCGTTGACCACCGTGACGCCGGTCGCGTTGACGCCGCCGATCGTGACCGTGGCGTAACTCTGGAAGCCGGTGCCGGAGATCGTGACCGGCGTCCCGCCGCTGATTGAGCCGGAGGGTGGATTGACACCCGTCACCGTCGGCGCCGCCCCATACGCGAGCAAACACGACGCGTTGCTCTCGACGTACGTCCGCATGAGGTCGGTGACGGCCGAACTGGGCTGGCCCGGTTGGCCGAAGTAGAGAATGATGTTGTTGTAACCGCCGGAGCAGGCGTGGCAGTAGCTCATGATCGTCCCGCCTCCGGCCGGCACGGACCCCGTGCAGGAGAAGGTGTTACAAGGAGTACAGGTATCGACCGCCGGTGTGTAGCACTCGGTATGTGGGGAGTTGAAATTGTGTCCGATCTCATGCGTGTAGGAGAGGATGTCCCAGTAGAGGCCTGGACTGGTGGTGCTGAACTGGGCCGAGAGGCTGGAACTCAGACCGTACCCTCCGCCCCAGTGGTTCTTGAACGCGCCGCAACTACCTGGGGAGTTTGGCGGTTCAGTGCACGTGAAATCGCCGGAGCACAGGACGCCGAGCCACGCGATGCCGCCACCCAGGTTCTTGCCGCTGAGCATGTGCACGGTTGTTCGCGGGACCGACGAATAGTTCGCGTGCCAGTAGTCTCCCAGCGCGTACAACAGCGTGTCGGTGCCCGAGTACGACCCGCTCCAGGGGTTCGTCGAGGTCGAGTAGAGGTGAACCGTGCTGATCTGGAACACGGTCTTAACGTCGCGTAGGTAGATCGCCGACGCCGCCGCAGTGAGATCACCGATGAAACGGAGAGCGCCGTCGCTGGAGTTGAAAAGCTGGTAGAACTCGTAGTCCGTCTCGAGCGCGAGTTTGATCGTGTACACCGTGTTGGTGAACAGCGGTTCCACCGCGATCGGCGCGCCCAACGCTGCAGCTCTCGGGGATTCGGCGGGCTTCTCCGGGAGCGCCTCGACACCGCATCTGAACGGTTGCATTCCCGCCGGCCGGTCGCGCACGGGGTCGATTTGCCGCACTCTCGCCGCGAGCGCCGACTCTCCCGCCGTGTACACGTTCTGCTCCGGGGCGATGGCGTATAGCTTGCCGGCGGTGAAGATGAACCCGCGCACCGTCGGTCCGCTCGCGAGCACGACGAGCGAGTCGAGGTCGCCGACGACGTTGCCGCGGAAATAGCGATCCGCGGGTGGCGCCAGCAACCGCGCTCCCTTGTCCGTGTAGTCGATGATGGTCGCCCCGGCAGCGAAGACTTCAAACGCTTCGAGGTCAAGCGAGATATTGGCCCCGTCGTCAAGGGTGAGCCGCGGGATCACGACATGCTCTCCGGTCCGCACCGGGCCAGAGAGTTCCATAGCGACCTCTTGATTCAGAGGGGTCCCCAGGCGGGCGAAAGCGTCACCGGCGGCGAACGAAAGCGCCGCGCAGACACCAACCATCGTTACAATTCGGGCGGGGGTCCACACTGCTTGGCCTCCTGCGAAAGGGCGCCCCCCGGCGCTCACGCCTAACGTTAGTCTCACCGATGCAACCTCCCGGTGAGGTGACTGGGCTCACATTATGCGTCTGCAAAGAGTTACGACGCGCCACCCGGATCCGGGCCGGATCCGCGGGCGCGTTTGGATCTCACTGGACGATCACGAGAACCTGACCGCCCTCAACCGTGGCGCCGGGAGTGACGAGAACGCGCTCAACCGTGCCGGCAGCCTCCGCGCAGATCTGGTTCTCCATCTTCATCGCCTCGAGCACGAGCAGTGGCTGGCCGGGCGCGACCGTCGCGCCGGGTGCGACGTTCACGCTCACCACCCGGCCGGGGATCGGCGCCCGCACCTCGTGCGGGCCCGCGTGTGCGACCGCGTCGCCGCTGACCTCGCGGTCGAGGGGATCGCGCAGCCGCACTTCGAAGTGGCGCTGCGCCAACGACACGCGCCAATGGTTGCGCGCGAGGCGTTGGCTCGCGACCGCATAGTTCCTCCCGTCCTCGCCGAGCAGGGCGCACAACCCCGGCCGAACCGGGAGAAGCTCCACCCGAAACGTTGCGCCGTTGATCCTCACCTCGAAGGTCTCGCCGACGCGGCGCGCCGTGACCTCGACCGGGTGGCCATCGCGCGACACCCACCAGCGCATCATCGGGGATTGCGCCCTTGCGCTTGAGAACGTCCGGCGAGACGCCAGTTCCGGCCCTCGCGTTCGGCGGCGTCGAGCGCATCGGTGGGCATGCGTTCCGCCTCCTGCACGGCGAGGCAGGCCGCAGCTACGATCGCCGCCTGCTCCAGCTCAGGGTCCATCGCCGCCTCTTGCGCCTGCACTGGCCCTTGCGCGAGCAGCTCGTCGAGCAAGCCGGTGTGAAGCGCGCCGGCGACGAACTCCGGCACGTCGAGGAGGAGACGAAAGAGCGGCAGCGTGGTGGCGATCCCGGTGATGCGGTACTCGTCGAGGGCGCGCCGCAGCCGCGCCAGCGTGCGCGGTCGATCCTCGCCCCACACCACCAGCTTGGCGAGGATGGGGTCGTAATCGAGCGGCACCACCGAGCCCTCGCGCACGCCGCTGTCGACCCGCACGCCGGGACCGTCGGGGCGCTCGAGGAACTGGATCGTACCCGGCGACGGCGTAAACCCGCGCAGGGGGTCCTCGGCGTAGATCCGGCACTCCGCGGCGTGGCCGCGCGGGACCAGCGCCTCCTGTCGCAGCGGGATCGGCTCGCCGAGCGCCTCGCGGATCATGAGCTGGGCGAGGTCCACGCCGTACACCGCCTCGGTGACCGGGTGCTCCACCTGAAGCCGCGTGTTGACCTCGAGGAAGTAGTACTCCCGAGAGGGCGTGAGCAGGAACTCGACCGTGCCCGCCGAGCGATACCCCACCGCGCCCGCCACCGCGAGCGCCGCCGCGCCGAGGCGCGCCCGCAGCTCCGCGTCGACCGCTACCGAGGGGCACTCCTCGAACACCTTCTGGTGACGGCGCTGCAGCGAGCACTCCCGTTCGCCGAGGTGGACGAGGTGGCCTTGGCGGTCGCCGAGGATCTGCACCTCGATGTGCCTGGGGCGCTCGATGAGCTTTTCTGCGTAAACCCGCGCGTCGGCGAAAAACGCCTTGCCTTCCGAGGAGGCGCGCGCGAGCGCCTCGTCGACCTCGGCGTCGCCACGCACGACCCGCATCCCCTTGCCACCGCCGCCGCCGACCGCCTTGAGCAGGATCGGATATCCGACCTGGGCGGCAAAAGCCCGGGCCGCCCCACCGTCCGCGAGCGGCTCGCTGCCCGGCACGACCGGCACGCCGACGCGGGTCGCCACCTCGCGCGCCGCGGTCTTCGAGCCGAGCAGCTCGATTACGTCCGCTGGCGGGCCGATCCAGACCAAGCCCGCTCCCTCGACGGCGCGCGCAAAGGCTGCGTTCTCGGCGAGGAAGCCGTAGCCGGGGTGAATCGCGCTCGCCCCGGTGGCGCGGGCGGCCGCCAGGATCGCTTCCTGGTCGAGGTAGGACTCGCGCGCCGGTGGAGGACCGATACGCACCGCGAGGTCGGCGGCAAGCGCGTGCGGCTGGATGCGGTCGGCGTCCGAGTAGACCGCCACGCTCTCGTGCCCGAGCTCCCGGCAGGCACGGATGAGCCGGACCGCAATTTCTCCCCGGTTCGCGATGAGAATCCTCACAGCGGGATGTTTCCGTGCTTCTTCGCCGGCATCCAGTCGCGCTTGTTGGTGGCGAGCGCAAAGGCGGCGATTACCCGGCGGCGGGTGGTACGCGGCTGGATCACGGCGTCAACGTAGCCTCGTTCCGCGGCGACCAGCGGGTTGGCGAACTTGTTGACGTACTCGCGGACCAGCTCGGCGCGCCGCGCCTCCTTGTCCGTCGCCCGGTCGATCTCCCGCTTGTAGAGGATGTTGACCGCGCCCTGCGGACCCATCACGGCGATCTCGGCGGTGGGAAACGCGAAGTTGAAATCGGTGCGTATGTGCTTGGAGCCCATCACGCAGTACGCCCCGCCGTACGCTTTGCGGGTGATCACCGTGACCTTGGGTACGGTCGCCTCAGCGAGGGCGAAGAGCAGCTTCGCACCGTGGCGGATGATGCCGCCGTGCTCCTGCTCGACGCCCGGGAGGAAGCCCGGCACGTCCTCGAGGATGAGCAGCGGCACGTTGAAGGCGTCGCAGAAGCGCACGAAGCGGGCACCCTTGACCGAGGCGTTGATGTCGAGCACCCCGGCGAGGTGCGCGGGCTGGTTCGCCACCACCCCGACCGGCCGGCCGCCCAAGCGCACAAACCCGATCACGAGGTTGCGCGCGAAGTGCGCGTGCACCTCGAGAAACTCCCCGTCGTCCGCCACCGTGCGCACCATCTCCTTGATGTCGTATGGCTTGTTGGGATCCTCCGGGACCAGGCGATCGAGCGCCTCGTCCTCGCGGTCGGGCGAGTCGGCACTTGACCGCACGGGCGGGTCCGCCGCGTTGTTCAAGGGGATGAAGGAGACGAGCTTGCGGATGTTCGCGAGGGTATCGAGGTCGTCCTCGCAGGCGAAGTGCGCGACGCCGGAAACCTGCGCATGCGTCGATGCGCCGCCGAGCCGCTCCATCGTCACGTCCTCATGCGTGACGGTACGGATCACCTCGGGGCCGGTCACGAACATGTAGCTCGTGTTCTTGGTCATGAAGACGAAATCGGTGATCGCCGGCGAGTACACCGCGCCACCGGCACACGGCCCGAGGATCGCGGAGATTTGCGGCACCACGCCCGACGCGATGGTGTTGCGGAGGAAGATGTCCGCGTAGCCCGCGAGCGACACCACGCCCTCCTGGATGCGGGCACCGCCGGAGTCGTTGAGGCCGATCACCGGGACGCCGAACTTGACGGCGAGATCCATAATCTTGCACACCTTCTCCGCAAACGCTTCCGATAGGGAACCGCCGATGACGGTGAAGTCCTGGGCGAAAACCGCGACCGCCCGGCCGTCGATGCGGCCGAAACCCGTGATCACGCCGTCGCCGGGGATGTGCTGCTTGTCCATACCGAAGTCGTGGCAGCGGTGGGTGACGAGGCGGTCCACCTCGTCGAAGGAGCCCGGATCGAGGAGAAGGTCGAGGCGCTCGCGGGCGGTCAGCTTCCCCGCAGCGTGCTGTTTGGAAACGCGATCCTTGCCCCCGCCTTCAAGACTCGCGGCCTCGAGCTGGCGCAACCGCTCTCTCACGTCTTCGCTCACGTTCAGCCCCCCGAGAAGCCGGCCGCCATCCCGCCGGGGCCCCGGCGCGCCGTCGTTCGTCCGCCCCAGCGAGAAAGCGGATTATGCTAGCACGCAGAGGCATGGGAACCGGCGATCTTTCGGGACTCGACGAGCTTGCGGCGGCGATCAGCCGGGCGCGGCTTTTTGAGTTCGTCGATCTTTACCTTGAGCGCCGGGCGGAGGTGTGTTGGCGCCTGGTCGGCGGCCAGGTGGTGGCGCGCGAGGGGTTCCTCCGCGAGGGCGCGGCGGTGCGGCGGGAGGGCGTGTTCTACTCCACCGATGGTCTCGACCGCACGGTTCTTGCCCTACTCCTTGGCGTGTCCGCGCGGGGGCTGCCGGGGTTCTCGCCGCCCCAATACGCTCCGGTCCCAGCGCTAGACGAGGTCGTAGCGTCTCTGCCCGGGTCGTGCACGGCATTGCGGTGGCGGTGGAGCTGGGGCGCCGTGGTCACCCCGACCGTTTCGCGGGTGGTCCTCCGCCCGGCACTCGCCGAGGTGACGTTCGCCGATGGGCGCCGCGGCCTCCGAGTGTGGCCACCGACCGAGGTAACGCCAGAGGACGAGGAAACCGCACCGCCGGGACGGCTGCGGCCGGGCCGCTGCTGCGTCCTGCTCGCTCCGGCCGCGAGCGCGGTGCTCATTCACGAGCTCTTCGGCCATCCCCTCGAAGCGGACCTTTTGCTGGACGGTGCCTCTCCCTGGTCGGGCCAGCAGGGCAAACGACTGACCAGGCTCTCCCTCGACGTGACAGACGACCCAACCAGGACGGATCTACCCGGCGCGTTCTCCGCGGACGACGAGGGTGAAGCCGCAGCGCCGCGGCCGTTGCTCGCGGCCGGTGTGCTGGTCGGGGCCCTCGCCGACCGCGCCACTGGCGCCGCGCTCGGCGTCGCCGCCGGAAACGCACGCCGTGCCGAGGTCCACGCGCCGCCGCGCCCGCGCGTATCCAACCTGGTAGCGTCGGTCGCCGACCCGCTGTCCTCTCCTCCACGCCACGAAGCGGTCGCGGAAGTGGTCAGCTTTGCCAACGGTACCGTCGAGCCGGCATCGGGCACCGTGCACCTCGCCGTCCGACGCGCCTTCGCCTTGCGCCGTGGCGAGCGCCAGCGTCTCCTGCGACCGTTCACCCTGGTGGGAGCGCTGCCCGCTCTCCGGCGCGGCCTGCTTGCCGGCGCGCTGCCCGCCGCCTCCAGCGCGGAACCCGGGTGGTGCGGAAAAGAAGGCGAGGTCGTTGCCACTGGGGCATACGCTCCGTGGCTGCTCGTCGATGGCCTGGAGGTGCGGTGAGACAAACCGAGACGGCGCTCGACGCGGCAGTGGTCAGCGCAGGGGAGGAGCTCGCGCGGCGTCGCGCGCGCTTTGAGGTATTCGCCCGCCTCGGCGAGAGCACACACTTGGTCCGCGACCCGGACGGCGTTTGGCGACAGCGGCACACTCGCGAGGTAGGGGTAGCTTGCCGCGTCGCACGGGGCGGTGAGGTGGGTTTCGCCGCCGCCGCGGGAAGTGGAGCCAAAGCCGGCCGGGAAGCCGCCCAAGCGGCTCTGGGCGGCCTCCTCCCGGGCGCCGATCCCCTACCGCCACGACAGGTACTCGGCACCGTATCCACGCCACCGCCGGCGCTTCGCCCGGATCCTCAGCGGCAGACCGCCTTCGCCCAAGAGCTCGCGTCCGACCTCGACGGCTCCGGCGTGAGGCTCGTTCAGCTCCGCACCCTCATCGGCACCTCCGCGACGGTACTTGCCACCGGCGAGGGGTACCTTGCCCGCGCGGATGCCACCGGTTCGGTGGTGGAGCTCCTGCTTGCGCCGCCGAGTGGTCCGTGGCGACATTTCCACTTCGCCGCCCGGGACCTGGCCGAGTTCGATCCGCTCCCGCTCGCGGCGCGCGCCCGGGAAGCCGCGCTGCTGGCCGTGCGCGGTTCGCAGCCGCCGCGTGCGCTCGCCGATGTCGTGCTCGCTCCCGCCGTGGCGGCTCCCCTCGTGGTCGCACTTGCGGAGCACGTCGCGAGCGGAGGTTGCAGCCTCCCGGCCGGAACGCGTCCAACCCGCGTGCGTCGAGCGTGGCACCTGGTCGACGAGCGCGCGGGCCCGGGAGGCCTGCTGCCCCTGCCGTGTGACGGCGAGGGCCTTCCCGCACGGCGCATCGAGCTGCTCGGCCAGGGACGGATCGGCGAGCGCCTTGCCACCTGGGCCGACGCGCAACGGAATGGGCTCACGCCAGGGGGCGCTGTTCGCCCTTCCTACCGCCACCCACCCACCGCGGGCCCGGCCAACCTTGTGGTCCTCGCGACTGCCGGGACGAGCCCGCAGGAACTCCTCAACGAGCTCGCGGATGGCTGCTACCTTGCCCTCCCCGCCGGCTCTGTCCGTCTCGACGCCGGCAGCGACCGGTTTGCCATGCGGGCGGCCGCGGTGGTGATCCGCCAGGGGCGAGCCGTCGCGGCCCACCCGCTCGTGGAGCTGCGCGGCTCGTTCCGCCGCCTGCTTGCGGGCCTCGAGGCCGTCGGCGACGATCCCGCGAGCTTCTCCCTCACCTGCGCCGTGACCACGCCCTCGCTGCTGTTCCGCCGGCTCGAGATCGCGTAGGCCCGGAAACCCCAGTTGGGTTCGTGACGAGAGGGCGGAGACGCCGATGATGGTGGGCGAACGTAGGGGCGAGAACCGGAGCCGTACCGTTCAGTACGGCGGCACGGTTCGAGCCCCGAGTACGCCCGCCAGCGCGGCAGAGACGCGCGGGGGATGGGCGGGGGCGTGACGCGGGTGTCCGCGCTCAGGCAACCCCTAGC
>JBIOGJ010000076.1:0-15581 GCA_044447965.1 Thermoanaerobaculales bacterium
AGGCAAACAGCGGGAGGGCCTTGAATTCGGCTTTGGAGGCGAAATCGGCCATCCACCTTCCGATCACCTTCCGTCCGTCGCCGGTAGCCTTCCGGGGTTGCTAAGGTGACCGTCCGCCTCACGCGAGAGGGGCAGTTCGGGTGTCCTCTGAGCCTCGTGTAGGGGGCGGTTTTCGGGACCGTGCTGAATTCAGCGCCGGCGGTGGAGCGTCCTCTTCGAGCGAGGGACGCGACCTTGGCAGCGAATGAACCGGCACGCCGGACCGTTGGTGTCAGCCGCCGATCGGAAGCCGGTGCGAACGCAGGCATTTCGCGAGCGAGCCTACAAACCGGCCGCCTTCCAACCGCCTTCCCGGGCGCCTTCTGGGCCGGTGACCGCGCAATCCGAGGGCGGGCGTTGAATTCAGCCTGGGAAGCAGAATCCGCGAGACGCCCTCCGTCCGCCTTCCGTCCGTCGCCAAAGCACCTTCCGACCGTCGCCGGGCACCTTCCGACCGTCGCCGGGCGCGTTCCCACGCCCATATGTCTAGAAAATCCCACCCAGAGGCCCTCCCAGAAAGGCCGAGAGCCGCCAACGAGCGTCGGGCGCCCGTTGTTTTCCGTGTGTTGGCCGGTGCGACCGAGACGAGATTGCAGAGGAGGCGCCGGCCGAGTTCCGCGAAAGTTCCATGACGGGCAGCCTAGAAACGAGGCGCACGCTGACCGCACGCTGTGTGTCCGCTACGCGTCTGCTGGATAGGCGCTGCACTCCATTAGGCGACGCGCTTTGAGTTCAGCAGCTCGATCGGCGCACGCTGACCGCACGCTGACCGCACGCCGGGCGACCGTGTGAGCGTCCGGTGTCCTCGGCGGATCACCACCAACCGCGGCCCGCCGCACCAGGCGACGGCCGGATTCGGGCCTCGCTGTTGATCACGCGAAGGCGTGGCTTCACCAACCGACCCTCCTACTGGCCGGCGCTCCCGACTGGGGTGCCCGCCCCGGCCCGGACAGCCGGGGTCAGGGACGCTGTCCACAGCAGCTCCTGTACCGGCATACTAGTATCCGCATATGGCTTCAGCAGCAACGGTCCGAAAGCTGGACGTCCTCTTCTCGTCACATGCCCTGATCCAGTTGAGGCACGCCAGCGGCTTAAGTCAGGAGGAACTCGCACGTCGTGCGGGGCTCGCCACGGTCACGATCGCCAAACTTGAAGAGAGACGTATCGCAGATCCGAAGTCGAGCACGGTGGGCAAGCTGGCCGGGGCGCTCGGATGCTCAATAGGCCGGCTCATGGAGACCGGTCGGTGACCCGGAGCACACCACCGGCGGCGCTGTCGAGTCGGGGCGGCTCCCAACGGCGCTGGCTCACCGCCATCGATCTGTTCGCGGGGCCCGGCGGCATGACAGCAGGCTTGAAGGCCGCCCGATACCGTGTCATCGGCGCGGTTGAGATCGATCCGGACGCAGTGGCCACTTACCGGGCAAACCACACTCGTGTGCGCGTCTTCAAGAGCGACATCCGGAAGGTGTCGGTCAGACACGTAATGCGTGTACTGGAACTCAAGCCGGGCGATCTGGACCTGCTTGCTGGGTGCCCGCCCTGCCAGGGCTTCTCGACGCTGACGACGCTCAACGGATCGCTCAGCATCGACGACCCGCGTAACGATTTGATCAGGGACTACGTACGCTTCGTGCGCGTGATGCGTCCGAAGGCGCTGCTGATGGAAAACGTGCCCGGCCTCCTACGCGACCCGCGCATGGCGGACGCGCTTGACGTTCTTGAGCGGCTCGGCTACCCCGTGAAGTCAGGCACGCGCGTTGTCGACGCCGCGGGATTCGACGTCCCCCAACATCGGCGGCGGATGGTCATGATGTCCGTCAAGGGGAAGACCGTTCCGTTCCCTGTTCCGAACGAGACTGAGGCGACTGTCAGGGACGCCTTCACCGACATTCCGAAAGCGGGCACATCAGGCGATCCCGTTCATGACCACGGTGAGCGACGTCGTCCCGAAATCGTGGAGCTGATTCGGCTCATCCCGAAGGACGGCGGTAGCAGGGCGAGTCTTGGCCCAGACCGCCAATTGGAGTGCCACCGGAAGACGGCGGGGTTTTACGACATCTACGGCCGGATGTCCTGGGACCGTCCTGCACCCACGATCACGAGTGGGTGCACGAATCCCTCGAAGGGCAGATTCCTGCACCCCGACGAGGATCGTGCGATCACGCTTCGTGAGGCTGCCGTTCTTCAAGGCTTCGAGAGGACGTACAAGTTCGACATCACCAAGGGGAAAGAGGCGGTCGCAGCCATGATCGGGAATGCTCTGCCTCCTCCGTTCGTCACCGCACACGCAAAGGCGATTGCTCGCGTCCTGCGTCCTGATCACAGAGCTGTAGCCTCGACCTAGCCCGGACAATTCACGAAGCGGCGCGTCGCGCTCGGAGTTCCATCAAGGCGTCCCACACGCGACCCGCCGCGTTGCTGGCATCCTCATGCTCCCAGACGCGGAGCGCGGTCCATCCTGATGCACCGAGTATTCGGTCGGTCTCCGAATCTCGAAGTCGATTCGTTCTGAGCTTGGTCTCCCAGAACTCGGAGTGCGATTTGGGAGCCGAGTAATGGAGCGGACATCCGTGCCAGAAGCAGCCGTCCATGAACACCGCGAGATGCTCCCTCCGGAACACCAGGTCAGCTTTGCGGCGCACGCCGTCGAGCGGTCGCACATCGACCGAGTAGCGGAGGCCAAGTCGGTGGACGGCGGATCGCAGCGCCAGTTCGGACGAGGTATTCCGTCCTCGGCAGCCTTGCATCGTTCGCCGTATCGCCAGGGTCGTCGCCCAGGATTCGGCGCGATGTTCGCCCGGGCGAGGATCGGCGTGGGCCCGGTGCGCCGATAGATCCGAGGTCATCAGCGATTAGGCCCCGCCACGAGAACAAGAGTCCCAGCGTGCTCCAACGCGACGAGCACTCGGACAAACTTCTCGATCTGCGGTCCTGACAGCTCCACGCCTATCTCTACGTGCCTGCCGAGACCTGCCCCGGTGATATTCGCCGAGCCGACATAACCGTGTTCCCGATCCGCGACGAAGACCTTGGCATGAGACCCGAGCGGAGACAGGTCGGTCACGATCTCGGTGACGCGCAAGGTGCCTGGCGCGTCGGACGGCCATGTTTTGGCAACTGCAACGAAAGGAATCGCCTGTCCCGAGCTCGTCACGACTCTCACAGCAACGCCTCGCCGGCCGGCCGCGACGAGCGACTCGGACAGGAAGTCAACAGCCCGGTCATCGACGAAGGGTGTTGCGATGATGATCTCACTGTGCGCTGCGTCCATGAGTTCCAGGAGGACGCCCGCGGTTTGACGCATGGGAGGGGGATGGAGCATGGCGTGCAGCTGCGGCGGCAGCGTCGCCACCGGCCACCACGACTCTGCGGTCTGGACGGGATCGAATGAATCTGCCACCATCCCCAGGGCTGACTCGACGATGTCGGCCCGGCCTGCGTCGACATGATCTGCCGGACCTATCACGCCGAGCAGACGCAGGTTCGATATCCACTCTGCCGAACTCCCCCCGCGGATCCCGGCGACCCGAAGAGCCCCTGCGAGCTGCTGGGGTCCGGCTACGCCGGTCACTCCGGCGCACTCCCGCAGCGCCTCCACGAGGGCGTGCCAGCGCCTGTCGGGATGCCCGGTCGTCCTTAGCGCGTCATGGACGGCCCGGAGCGCGACGTTCATGCCGGGTCGAGGCCCGGGGACCAGTATCCGACCACGTCCCCCTCTGGCGAGCCGAACAGGTCCCACCGACTGATGAACCTGTTCCAGGACTGACATGCGGTCTCGGGCAGTAGGAGACACCCGTGATCGGCACCCCGGTTGGCAATCATGCAGTTCGGGTCGTAGATGCATGTGGCGTTACCCACGGCCCGGGCGACGACTTCGTCGAGGTTCTGCTCCAGCACTGTTCTGAAGCCGCCGATGGTGAACTCGCTGCCGCCGTTCGGATGGATGGCAAAGCTGAGCTCATACGGGAACAGGTACTCGGACAGGCCGGTCTCGGAGTATCCGCTGTCAACAGCCAGGGCGCGAAGAACCTGATGGGCCATCGAGTGCAAGAGCCTGAACAGCGCGCGCGGTCCGTACTCCGGATCACCGATCACGGGTTCCCGGTCGGGGTCCCAGCGAGGCAGCTGCCCGTCCGACGGATCGAGATGCGCGGCGAACCACCGATGGGCACCGCCCGCTCGAGCCAGATCCTCCGCGGTCGCCGCCTGGTTGGCGACCAGCCAGCGCTCCACCCGCAAGCGGTCCAGCCCGAAGACAAGGGCTTCCGTAGTGGTCGGGCTAGCGTAGAGAAGATTCGTGATCGCCTGGCCGCGCGAGGACCGTCCCTTGTACGAGACGAGGTCCGCCTCACGCGCACCGAAGCCTCCGCGCGTATATCCGATCGCCAGATACGCGACCGGGAATTCGTTCACCAGCATGCATCTCTCTGGGTCGAACCCACCCTTGCAGAGGGCATTCGGGTAATTCGCGTATCTGCTCGCGCGGCCCGCACTAACGGCATTTCGAGTGAGTCTGTCCAGGGTCAACCTTGGAAGATCGAGAACGCGTTCGAAAACGCCGACCTGCTCGGCCAGGCGCCTACCACGGAGGTCGCCGCCCAGCGGGTCGAAACCAAGCGCCTGCTGGACGGTCTCCCGAAGCTCGTCGAGATCGACCTGGACGAAGCGACGCCTGAGCATGGTCGCCTGCTCGACCAGCTCAGGTTGGCCGCTCGCCTGCATCGCCCGGATGGAATCGAGCACTTCTTTCGGTATCTCGGCGCCGCCCCCACTGATGAGCGCGCGGGCCTCCTCCTGGCTGCAGATGTCCAACCACCGTCCGAGCGTGCCGACCACGAATCCCGGTGTCTGCGCCTGCCTTGCGAATTCCTCCCGAGGGACGTTGACGAGCGTCCGTCCGTGACCGGAGTAGGACGAGGACGACGTGTGCACCTGGGGCGACATCATCTTCTCCGTCCACATGCACCCTGTTCGGTTGGGGCAAAACGCCATCACCGGTTGCGGCAGACCGCACTGAAGGCACTCCCATCTGAAATCCTGGAACCGCGAAACCTGGTCGTTGAGCCTGAAGCCGGCGGTATGGCCACGCGGACAACCGCGCGCTGGCGGGGCCATTGGTGCGATTTCCCCGCAGCCGTGCACGAACACGTACTGCAGCTGCCGATTTCCCCGGGGGTTGCCGCACCGGGGGCAGAGCGGCGGCCAGTGGTCAACACCGGGTCGGGGGTCGTCGGCCTCCCACACCGCGCCGCACCGCCCGCTCGCACAGCGGAACATGAGCGGCCAAACTCGGCAGTAGACCTTTCCCGGGATGACGACTTCGTAGTGCTGGTGCGCCAGGGGTTCATCCGCGGGAAATTCCGGTGCCCGGTCCGAACCTGCTTCGGCCCCTTGCGCATCTCGGCCTTCGACCCTCCATCGGCTCACAAAGTTCATGGCTTCGTCGATCAGGTAGGCCGGGTCGAGTGCAAGGCCTTGATACGCATCGTCGCGTCCGTACTGGCGGACCTGAGCCACGTAACCGCCCGGGTGGTCGAAGGTCTGGCCCGGACGGTAGCGGTACAGGGCCTGTCCGCGGCTGCGCGCCATATCGCCGGGAATGAAGCCGCTCATGAGCGCCTCTTCTCGGGGAGAACATAGAACGGAATCCCCTCGGCGATGTCGCGCAGCGAGGTCATCGGCGTGTACTCGAGCCCGAGGTAATCTCCTGTCCCGCGATACCGCGGCCGCCCACCGAGAGCCGCACTCGCCGCCGCCCCGGCGGCGCGGATGCTAGTAACCGCCGAGTGCACGCGTTGATCCAGGTCCGACCGCAGCTCGGCGGCGTCTTCTCTGTCGGTGAGGTATGCCTCACCGAGCGCAGCGAGCAGCGCGTCTGGCCGGACTGACTCCAAACCACCAGCGTCCGGCGGTCGCAGAGCCTCCTTCATCCGCACCAGGTCATGAAGGTGCGCCGGGGCTCTCCCGGCGTCCCAAAATTCCCGGTTGCCCACTTGAAGGATTTCCGCCATCAGCACTCCCGGCAGAGTCTTCCGCGCCGCGTACCGACTCCATCGGTTGATTGCGACAGGCTCGACCATCCGATCGAGGTACTCATGGAACTTGGCGTGATATCGGAAGTGCGAGCGGTCGCGCTCGCGAATCGGGTTGAAGATCATGAACACCACGCCCAGGTGCCTGCGGCCGATCCGGGACGAGGCCTGAATGTACTCGGCCATCGACTTGGGCATGCCGTTGAACACCATCAGATTGAGGCGGTCGATGTCGACGCCGTGCGAGACCATGCTGGTGGCGATCACCGCGTCGGTGTCCCCAGCCCCGTTGAGGTGGTCGAGGGTGATGCGTACGTCGTCGAACGACGTGTCGCCGCTCAGCTCCCTGACCTTTATCTCGTCGACGTGGTGTCGCCGCAGATACTCGTTGACCTGGGTGTCCATCGACCGCCGCAACTTGCCGAAGTCGATGAGGCTGGTGACGTAGGTCAGGGACACCTTGTACATGTCAAGCAGCGACTCGAAGTCGCCCGGCGCCATGCTCGCGAGGCCAACCACCCGCGCGGGGCCGACTGCCTCAAGCCGACGAATCTCTTCATGGAGAGCCTGAAGGATTCGCACCAGTGCCTGCTCTGCAGTCGTCCGGTTGGGCTGGATTCCGACGAAACGCCGCATCGGGCGGTCGACCAGCTTCCAGTAGAAGGACTCCTCCAGCGACGGACCCGGCAGCGGCAGCAGCACCGAATTCAGCCCGAAGAGGTGTTCGACCTGGCGGTCTTCGCCCTTGATGGTCGCGGTCGTGGCGATCACCTTCATCCGGACACCGCGACCGTCCGGGCGGGTGCGGGCACTAAGCCGGCGTTGGGCCACCCCGAGGATGCCCTCGTAGTGGCCGGCGAAAGCTCCGAGTTCCTCGTCCACCATATGCAGTTCGTCGACGATCTCGAGGGTCGGGCTCGCGTCGTACAAGGACGCCGGGAGCTTCGTCACGGTGTTCGTTGGATGACCCTTGGCGCGCCGCTCGTGGCATTTCCCGCCGCGGCCGAGGCCGTGCAGCGAACACTCGCAGTCGACATCGCCAAGAAGGGCGCCGAAACGGTCTGTCAGCCCGATGTTCGCCAGCTTGTCGAGGGTGCCGACTATGAGGGCCGGCAGGTACCGGTAGACCTCCGTATCGACTACGTAGACGGGCAGCTCGCGTTTGCAGTCTCGGCACACATGGATCAGGCGTAGCGCCGTGGCGCTTGGGACCGCGACTTCAACCGAGTTGCCTTGGCAGTACGGGCAATGGTCGACGACCCGGACAGCCTTTCTCCGCTGCTCGTCGGCGATGAGCCGATCCAGCACGGCTTGGTCGCGGCTGAGTGAGTTGGGCGTGTTGTCGCCGCCGGCATAGAAGCCCAGGCTGAAGACGTCACCTAGGCCCCCACCCTCGGCTTCCAGTTCTGCGACAGATGCCAATCGCACCTCGTCAGCCGCGACGATGAACTCGACCTGCCGCTGCGTTTGTTGCAGCGTGAGCAGTCTCAGCGGGAACCGGCACCAGGCGGTCACGCCCCTCTTCTTACCGCGTGCCCGGTCGTAGAACATCCCGCAGGCGATGAGGCCCAGGTAGGCCTCGGTCTTCCCTCCTGAAGTCGGGAAGAAGAGCACCGTCGCCGCGGCGGTCGGGTCGGCATCATCGACTGCGCCCCACAGGCCCTTGGCGAATTCGTCCGCGGGGTGCTCGCGCCACGCAAGGGCGGAGAGCTGTGAGACGACGAACACGATCTGAAACAGCCGCCACGAAGCGTGCCGGTTGCCGGTCATCTCGCCGAGTTTGATCATCGTCCGGTTTGCCAACTTGAATGCCAGAAGTAGCCGGCGGTCCATCGTGAGCCACCGGATACCGTCCTCGAATCGCCTGATTTCATCGAGGAAGGAACTGCGGTCCTGAGTCTTCTGCGCCGCCAGATCGGCCGCGAGGTCGGTCGACGACCATGCTTCCGAAGCCATCCACTCGCGCATGTCGCCAGCGAGGGCATCGAGCAGGGGGATAGGGTCGGCAGCCAGGGCCTCGAATGAAGTCGCCGGGTGTTGTTTCGAGACCAACCGCCTGGTTTGGTGCTCCGGGGCGGGGACCGACCAGAGTCGGCTAATGATCTCGCCGGTGGAGTCCACTTCCGCCGCCACGCCGCAGTTGTTGGCATAGGCGGGGAGCCTCGGGTCGTATCGGTACGCGTCGGGTCCAAGATACATATGGACGGGGACGATGACGCCGGGATCGGCTGCGGCCTCAAGCCTGATGCGGAAGAGGAAGTGATCGCGGGCGTCATCGTGCCGGTGCACGCGCTCGCCTCGCCTGACACGATCGACGACGGGATCATTGGAGAGGTTCTCGAGGCTCAAGGCGACTCTGACCCGGCCGGCGGCGACGGGCCGCGTGAGGACGGTGATTTGGGCTGACCACTCCGGAATCACCGGTGTCCCCGATAGGGTTGCAAGCCAACCCTCGAAAACTTCGTGCGACGTGAGCGAGGCCCCCGGGACGAACCTGTCCTTGCGGTCGTCCCCGTCTCGGCGTTCGACGCGCGGATCTGCCGCCGCCGCCTCGCGGACGGCACGGAATCCTGCGGCGAACTCCTCCATGCCCACGTGCTGCAGGTGGAGGTCTGGATTGAGGTCGATTTGGATCCCGCCAGTGACGACCTCCACACGTTGAAATGCGGGGGCAAGACGATAGTCACGGCCCAGGCGATCATCCGGAGCATCTCCGCCACCGGCGAACTCGAGCTGCTCGCCATAAGTGGGCAGGACGCGGTAGTAAGCGCTGACGGTCGCCGCCACCTCTAGCACGCCGAGCGGGTCGGAGACCTCGAACTCGAAACCGGCGGACGACGGCGTCTCCCGGCCGCGCCGCTCTTTTCCGGCGGCCAGGTTCAGATCGCGTGGTGCAAGCGCGGCGAGGTAGTAGCGTGCCGAAGGCGGTTCTCCGACGCAGCGGTCTCCGTCCGCCTCGCCGGTGGCGTCGTCGACCACAGCCCGAGTCAAGTGGTCGGCGATGGCGGTCTGCTGGTCGACGGTGGGCTCGAACTGATCACTCACTGGAGTCACTCCTTTCAGGGTCGTTGAGTCGACCGACAATCACGTACGGGACAGGCCCCGCAGGGTCGATCGAGGAAACAGTCAAGAGATCGATCGAATCCTGGAAATCGGCGGCAGTCAGGCCGCTCCGCTCGTCAACGACCTCGTCAGGGGCGATCAGGCCGGCAACGGCGGCCGGACCCACCCGGAGGGCCATGTCAGACACGCGCTGGCTCAACCGAAGGTGTGCCCCGCGGAAGGACCGGATCGCACGGCACACCTCGCGTTGGGCGCCGAGAAGGGCCTGATCGCCGGAAACGACCGCGACCCGCCTTACGTCGTCCTCATCGTCGGGGCCGATCGTGTTGCCGATGACCCACAGGCGCACCGCCTGCGGCTGCACCGAGCATCCCTCCCGCGCCAGGGCGGTGGTGAATGCCACATAGGTACCGAACCTCCGATATGAGCGGGCCAGAACCCTTCGCCAATGGCCGAGCCACGCTCCGGCGAGCGCCAATTCGGGGACCTCTTCAGCCACCTCGATCACTTTGGCCAGGATGTCCTTTCGACTGTCGCCGTCGAAGAAGAGCACCTGATCGCCCTTGCCGAGGCCCGAAACGGGAAAGGCCGGCTGGGCCGTTCCCGAGCCGGCCCGAAATCGAGTGACCGTCCCGGAGGCATCCAACAGGACCCATCTCCCGCCTTCGAAGACAACTTTGAGGGCGTCCACGGTCGTGGACGTCCGCGCCTCGTCGCCGCCCGCGCGATCGGCAGCCGCGGTGCCAGTCGGACCAGGCTCAAGTGGAGCGAGCCAACCGGTGCCGTCCCAGAGACCCGGCGGCACCTCCATCGGCGAGGGCAAGAACGACACCGCTGGGATATGACTCGCTGCGGGCGAGGACTTTGAGTCGTCCGGAATGCGCCTGGGCTCACCGCTCAGCTCCGACCAGACGCGATCCTTCGCAGCCGGGCGGGCCAACCACGCCTCGCGGGCGGTCTGGTCGGCTATCAGCCTCTGAACCATATCGGCTTCGCTGAAACCCTTCGCCACCGACTCAATCTGGCCGTCGGGTGCGTACGCGAGGACCACCATCTTGCGAGCGACCCCGGACCGGTAGACCCAGCGTGCCCAGGAGGGCGCCATCCCGGTGAGCACCGCCACATCCGCCGGCGACTCACCTTCGAGCGCGCTCAATGAGGTCACGCGGACGCGGGAAAGGCTGCTGACCCCCGCGATCCGTGATGCGTACAGCCGCGCCAACTCCGCCGTCCGCGCAACCAACATCACGTCTCTGTGATCGTCGAGCAGCTGTCCCAGGGTCCGAAGCAAGGCCGGGTATTTGGGCGGGGATTCGCCGATTGCGGATGCCAGGTCGCGCAACTCAAGCTCCACCATCGGCAGGTACAGGTCCCTGGTCTGCCCGTGGGTCAGCCTGGCGGCTGACCCGATCGCAGCCAGGCGGACCCGAACCGGCTCGCTCATTCCTTCGTACGACGACAGCGGCAATGCCAGGCCGAGCAGGTCGTGGAAGAGGACGAACGCTAGGCGCGAGAGTTCACGGACCAGGCCCGAGGCCCGGCCCGACTGCACGAGCGCCCCGACATCTTGCCAAAAGAGAGCGGCGTTCTCGCACACGCTGTGACCCGGCACGGCGATTACCTCGCAGGTGGTACTGCTCGCCCGGGCCGCGAGCCGCGGTGGCAACCCTTCGTCTTCGCGAATCCGGCTGAGATCGGCGGCGCCCCACCCGATGACCAACGCCCTCTCCGCGAGGCGGAGAAGGCGATAGTCGGCCGGATCGCGGGCGACAACGATCGCCGGCACGCCGATGTCAAGCACCGTCTCCGCGCCCGGGGCCGACAGTTCGACCACGGCCAGGTCAATCCGGCCGATCGTTCGCAGCTCGCCGACCGATCCCACGAACACCGTCGACCAGCCGTGCCCGGGGTCCCGACCGAGCACTCGGACGATGCCGTCCCTCCCCAGTGTCGCCGCCGGGACCACGTCGCGAAGGGTCGCGATCCCTCGGCTCTGGGGGTACCTCACGCCCAGACTGCGGTAGAGGCCGCGCGCGTGAAAGTCGGAGGTAACTACGGCCACACGACGCGAACTGCCGCTCGCGATCCCGGTTGCGGCGTACTGCTTCGCCATGTCGGCGACGTGCACCGCGGCGGCGATCAGCTCGGTGAGAGGTGCCAGCGGGTCGGCGGGGCAGAGCACGAGCGCCCGGCGCCGCGCGACTGCCCATTCCGCGAGGGAGAGTGCCTCTACCTCGAGTCTGGAAACCGGAAGTGGAATGCCATCTCGACAGAGGCGGCGCTCCTGGAGGCACGTTGCCAAGCCAGGATCAGCGTGCGGCCGGATGACCCCGGGCCACGGGACAAACGGATACTGGAGGTCCATCTTTTACCTCGACCGCGCTCGTGGACCCGGGGAGCACCGACATTGTGCCGGCACCATTGCCCCGAACCATCTCTTGCGGTTTGGCGGGAGTCTAGCACGCGTTCGACGTGGGTGCGCTCGCGCTTTCAATCGACGTCTAACCCGACTTGACCGACCTCGCGCCGATACGTCGCGATGGCCAGCCCGAATGCGGTCACCCAACTAGGAGCTGTCCTGTAGCCTCTGGGCCATGCCAGAGCAGCGGTATGAAGCCGGCCGCCAGTCGCTTGGGGCGTTGCTGAGCACCACGAGTCCGCGAATCCAGGTGCCAGATTGGCAGAGGTCCTATTCGTGGACATCAGAGGAGGTCGGCGCGTTCTGGCAAGACCTGATTGCATTCGATGTGCTGTATCCGGACGAGAACGTTATGGGGGAGGAATACTTCCTCGGTTCAATCGTCCTGGTAACGGGTGGCGAGACCAACCTGCTTCTGGACGGCCAACAGCGCCTCGCCACGGCCACGATCCTTTTGTCTGTCCTCCGAGATGCCCGACGAGACTACAAGGGCGACGCCGCCACGCGACTCCAAAACAAGTACATCTCGGACTTCGATGATGCCAAGGGCACTGCGACGCATGTCGTGACGTTGAATTTCTACGACCGCGACTTCTTTCGTAGCGAGATTCAGGATGAGCCCAAGGAGCCACCGGTTCGCCTCAAGCCGATACTCAAATCGCATGCTCTGATCAGAAAGGCTCGCGAGTTCTTTACTGCTCGCGTCAACGAAGAGAGCGCCAAGGTTGGCGGTGGCAAAGCGGCCTTCGAGCGCAATCTGCGTCTTGGCCGAGTCCTGTGCGACCACATGTCAGTCGTAGCGGTGACATCTTCAGACGAAGACAACGCTGCTGCGGTGTTCGAAACACTCAACGATCGTGGGATTGGACTTTCGACTCCCGATCTGCTGCGCAATCAATTGTTGCGACGTGCGCCGGACGACGCCACGCGCGGACGCATTGTGGCGGCTTGGCAGACCGTCCTGGCGATCAACGACGAGGCAAGCGTCGAAGAGTTTCTGCGGCACTACTGGGTCAGCCATCGTGGAGATGTCAAGGCCCGCAAGCTGTACCGCGAGATCAAGCAGACAATCATTGACGAGGCCATCGATTCTTTGGCGATGTCGATTGACCTGGCTGAGACCGCCCCCATTTACCGGGATATCGTCCGTGCGCGGGAGGACGAGCCAGAACTCCGTCGCCTGTTGGAGGGGATACGCGCTCTCGACGCGAAGGCTCTCTACCCCGCCATGTTGGCCGGCTACGCGGTCGCCGATGGAGATGAAGCCAAAGAGAAACTCCGGTTGCTCGCGGGCGCGTTGACGGCGATGTTCGTTCGATACAACGTCATTGGTGGCGGCGAGACAACCGTAATGGAGGCCGCGGTCTATGAGATAGCCGCCACGCTCAGGAAATCCAAAGACTTCGACGCAGCGATCACCTCGCTGACGAACTTCGCACCAGATGCAAAGGACTTCGTTGGGCGATTTGAGCGGGCCAGCGTGAGTCGAATCGCCGCGGCACGCTACATCTTGCGAGAGATCGAGCACGCGATGCGGCGGACTCAAGAGGTCGCGGTTGAGGGAACCGACCGAGTTCACGTCGAACACATTTATCCGCAGACGCCGGACGGAGCGAAATTGCCAAACCACGCTCAGGTCGTGAACCGAATTGGCAATCTGACTCTGCTAGGCAAACGCTTGAATACGTCCATTAAGAACGCCGACTTCGCAACAAAACAGGCGAAGGGATACGCAGGTTCCGACATCGTAATGACGAAGCAACTTCTTGAGTTGGACGGGTGGGACTCGGCAGCGATCGACGCTCGTCAGCGTGAACTTGGCAAATGGGTGCAAGGCATTTGGACGTTCCCGGGTGAGAAGCCGCTGGCGAAGACAAGCGGTGAGGCCGGCAACGGCGAAGCACAGGCCGAACAGATCGACATGGCACCAATCGATGAGTTGCCCGAGGTGCCCCCGTAATGGCGCTACCGAGGCACACGGACGCAGGAGGGTAGCCTTTCTCGCTGGCCGGCGTTGCCGCCGGTTGGATCCCTCCGGACTCGCGATGCTTCGGCGATAAGCCATACGGGCGGTTTCCCGGTTACCAAGCAGATCGGTCAGGCCAGATAACACCCCCAGCCTCTTGCCCATTCGCCAGTCCGGACCTACCGCGGAGGTAGATGGGTCGAGTTCATCGCGGTCCAGCTTCGCGTCGCCGTCATGCGTCGGCCAAATCGACGCGTGCGCGCCGAGCTAAACAGCGACCAATGTGCGATCCCCTTTGTGCGAGGCGGCATTGGCCCTCTCAAAGCCGATTACCAGCCGCTCCCCGGCGGCCTCAGCCAACCGACTTAGGGTTGTCAGGCTGGGCACGTGAGTTCCGCTCTCGAGTCGTGAGATTGCTGGCGCTGAGGTACCCATCAGTCGGGCCAGTTGTTCCTGGGTCAGGTTGTGCTTCATCCGGAACTGAATGAGCAAGCGGGCAACCGCCTCCGCTCGCGCAAACCGAGCCCGGACCTTCCGGTACTCGGGATCCGCCTTTTCCTGACGGCGGATGTCATCGGCGACGGCGGCTCCTATTGGGCTACGAGGCATGATCAGCATGTTACCACTTTTGGTAACCTGCGCCGTGCTAATCACGTTTGCTCCTAGGCCGCGGCGCGTCGTGGCCCGCGGCCCGCGGTGGGATCCGGGGCTTGGCGCCCATCCTGGCCACGAAGTCATTCCAGCGCTCCTTGGCTGCTTCGATCTCGGCTTGAGGGATCGTCGCAGTTGTCTTGGGAAAGGCATGGAGAAGGACAAACAGATTCCGTGAGCGCCGATACAGGACTCGGTAGTGGTGCCTGCCGTAGTGGCAGCGAAGTTCCCTGAGCTCGCCTTCAACCTGCGACGAGTGGGGAAACGGCAGTGGCGGGCCGTCCTGGCTGCAGAGGTTGAGGCGGTCGATCTGATTCTCGACCACCACTCTGGCCGCGAGCGGCTGCAGACCGTGCACGAAATCACGCACCGGCTGCGAGCCGTCGCGCGCCCGGTAGTAAACCGCCTGCATCAAACCCATCTGTCGCCGACCTCGGTTAGAAGGGTGCGCATGCTTCGAAGTCGCGGTATAGGTCGCCTTTGTCGAGGTGGACGTAGCGCATGACCATCACGTAGGTGGTGTGGCCGAGAATCCGGCGCAACCGTTCGATCTCCCCGCCCCGCCTGAGGTACTCGGTCGCGAAGGTGTGGCGGAACTTGTGGGCGTAGACCCGGAAGCCAAGCCGATGGTGCAGGCGACCGAAGAGATGGGAGACGCAGCCGACGGTTACCGGCGTGCCGTCGGACAGGACAAGAAGCCGATCGGACTGGCACTCGGGTCGCAGGCGGTTGACGTAGCGGATCAGCTCCCGCCGGAGCTGGCGGCTCACTGGCACCCGGCGGAATTTGGCTCCCTTGCCCCGCTTGATCTTCAAGAACGCGGCGTCGCCGTCATCCTCGATGTCCTCCAGGGTCAAAGCGCTCAGCTCACCGACGCGCATCCCGGTCCCGAGCAAGATCCCGACCGCGATCCGTGACCACCCCTCGGTGGTCTCATCCAGTACGGCCTTGATCTGCTGCGGGGTGAAACTCTCCATCTCCTTCTGGGCCACCTTGGGTGCCCGGACCCGAAGGAACGAAGCGTCGACCGGGTAGCCCTCGCGGCAGGCCCAGTTGCCGAACGCCTTCAAGACCTGGAAGTGGCCGTGCAGGCTGTTGTCCGAGATGCCCCGCGACTGCTCCTGGGCCAGGTAGCGCTTGAATTCAAAGCCGGTCAGCTCGGCCAGAGTCGAGGCCTGGCCGTAGCGGACGTACCACTCCTTCTTGTGCGCGTACCTGGCGTTGGTGCGGTGGCTGCAAACCCGGACCTGGAGCTCGAGCAACCATTCCCGGACCCGCGGCTCCAGGCGGAAACGGCGGGCCAGGCCGGCCTCGGGGAGCGGCGGGGCGACCGGCTCCTCCGGCTCGGCGGCCGCCGAAGGCACGCGGACGAGGCGCTCGGGCAGCGCCCGCGGCCGGCCGCTCAGGC
>JBIOGJ010000077.1:0-15504 GCA_044447965.1 Thermoanaerobaculales bacterium
GGTGGCGAAGCCAGGGAGTATCACGCCGCACACCAAGTTCAAGGCGGAGGTCTACGTCTTGACGAAGGAGGAGGGTGGGAGGCACACGCCGTTTTTCAAGGGCTACCGGCCGCAGTTTTACTTTCGGACGACGGACGTGACGGGGTCGGTGGTGTTGCCCGCTGGGGTGGAGATGGTGATGCCCGGGGACAACATTGGGGTGGAGGTGGAGTTGATCACGCCGATAGCGATGGAGAAGGGGTTGCGGTTTGCCATCCGTGAGGGCGGCCGTACCGTCGGCGCCGGCACCATTTCCGAGGTCGTAGAGTAGACGCCCGATCAAGGCGCGAAGGGTCTAAACAATGCGCGATAACATCCAACTTGCGTGCGGTGAGTGCAAGCGTCGGAACTACACCGGGAGCCGCAACAAGAAGGTGCAAACCGAGCGGCTCGAGGTGAAGAAGTACTGCAAGTTCTGCCGGCGCCACACACTGCACAAGGAAGTTAAGTAGGTTGCGTCCGGTGAAGGCCAGTAGCTCAATTGGTAGAGTCCCGGTCTCCAAAACCGGTGGTTGGGGGTTCGAGTCCCTCCTGGCCTGCCAAGACCGTCGTGTGGCAGGGAGGCGCGGCCGATGAATCCGTGGCAACGGGTAAAGACGTTCATTCACGAGGTGGTTGTCGAGACCAAGAAGGTAACGTGGCCATCCCGTGATGAGGTAGTGGCCACCACGGCGGTGGTCATCGCGGCGTCGTTCGTGTTTGGAATCTTTCTCTATGTTTGTGACCTGGGGTTTTATCGGCTGGTGGACTGGTTGATTAGGTTCCTCTCCTAGCGAGGGTGGGAAGCATGGACAAGCAGTGGTACATCATCCACACCTACTCGGGTTTCGAGGAGCGGGTCAAAAAGACCCTCGAGCAGCGCATCGAGGCGCTGGGGATGCAAGATTTTTTCGGCGAGGTCCGCATCCCCACCGAGACGGTGGTGGAGATGCGCAACGGCAAGCGCCGTGAGGTCCAGCGCAAGTTCTTCCCCGGATATGTGCTCGTCCAGATCGATCTGGCCGGCGAAAAAGGCGACGAAGCCTGGCACCTGGTGCGCAACACCCCGAAGGTGACGGGGTTCGTCGGCTCGGGGAAGAAGCCGACCCCGCTGACAGAAGAGGAGGTCAAACAGATTCTCCACCAGGTCACGGTCGCGAAAGAGAAGCCGCGACCCAAACACGTGTTCGAAAAAGGAGAGCAAGTTCGCATCACGGACGGGCCATTCTCCAACTTCACAGGCGTGGTGGAGGAGGTCAACCTCGACCGCTCCACCCTCAAGGTCATGGTGACCATCTTCGGTCGCTCAACCCCCGTGGAGCTGGAGTTCAGCCAGGTGCAGAAGACCGCATGAGGTAGGTCAAATGGCAAAGAAAATAACCGCGTTCGTCAAGCTGCAAATCCCGGCCGGCCAGGCCACGCCAGCGCCCCCTGTGGGCCCGGCGTTGGGCCAGCACGGCCTCAACATCATGGACTTCTGCAAGGCGTTCAACGCCAAGACGCAGAAACTCACCGGCACCATCATCCCGGTGGTGATCACGGTCTACTCGGACCGCACCTACACCTTCATCACCAAGACCCCGCCCGCGTCATTCCTGCTCCGGCAGGCTGCGAACGTGGAAAAGGGCTCCGGCGAACCCAACCGCAACAAGGTGGGCAAGGTCACACGTGCGCAGGTCGAGGCAATCGCTAAGACGAAGTTGCCCGACCTCAACACCACCTCGCTCGATGCCGCGATCCGCATCATCGAAGGCACCGCACGCAGCATGGGCCTCGAGGTCGTGGCGTAAGGAGGCGAGCGATGGCACACTCAAAGAAATACCTGCAGGCAAGGGGCCGAGTGGAAGCGCGACGATACGAGCTGCGGGAAGCGGTGGAGCTGGTGCGCGAGATCCGCTACGCCAAGTTCGACGAGACCGTCGAGGTGGCGCTTCGTCTCGGCGTCGATCCCCGCCACGCCGACCAGATGGTCCGTGGAACCGTCGTGTTGCCCCACGGTACCGGCAAGTCCAAGCGCGTGCTTGTGGTGGCGGCCGGCGACCAGGCGAAGGAAGCGCAGGAAGCCGGCGCCGATTTCGTCATGGCCGAGGAGGCGATCGAGAAGATCCAGGGGGGCTGGCTTGACTTCGACGCCATCGTGGCGACGCCGGACATGATGCGGTCTCTCTCGCGCCTCGGTAAGATCCTCGGGCCCCGCGGGCTGATGCCGAACCCCAAGACCGGCACGGTGACCGCGGAAGTGGCCAAGGCGGTACGGGAGATCAAGGCCGGCAAGGTGGAGTTCCGCGTCGACAAGACGGCGATCATCCATGTGCCGGTGGGCAAAGTTTCGTTCAGCGCCGACGCGTTGGAGGAGAACGCCCGCTCACTCATCACCGCGATCCTGCGGGCGCGGCCAGCCGCGGCCAAGGGCAAGTACGTGCAGTCGGCGACCATGAGCTCCACGATGGGGCCGGGAGTGGCGCTGGACATCGCGCCGCTGGAAACGAAATAGGGAGGACGGCATGCTGACGCGGGCACAGAAACAAACCGAGATCGAAGCCCTCAAAGGCAGCTTCACTCCCGCTCAAGGGCTCTTCGTCATGGATTTCACCGGCCTCACCGTGGCGGAAGTGACGGAGCTGCGGCGCAAGGTGAAGGAGGCCAACGGCAACTATCGGGTGGTCAAGAACACCCTCGCCAAGCTGGCGCTTGCCGACACCCCCAATCAGCCGTTGCAGCAGTTGCTCACCGGCTCCGCCGCGGTGGCGTTCACGGTCGGTGACTCGGTGGCGCTGGCGAAAGCTCTGGCGGATTTCTCCAAGGGCCACGACAAGCTGCGCTTCCGCGGTGGCCTGGTCGAAGGGCAACTGCTTGACGCGCAGCAGGCGAAGCAGATCGCCAGCCTGCCAACGAAACGGGAACTGGTGGCTAGGCTGCTGTATCTCCTGCAATCGCCGATGCGGCGCCTGGTGACCGCGCTGGCGTGGCCGACGAGGAGCTTGGCGGTAACGCTCAAGCAAGTGGCGGACGGCAAGAAAGACGAGCGCGTGAGCGCTGAAAACTAGACCTAGCAAAGGAGAAAAGCGATGGCGCAGATTCAGGAGTTTGTCGAGCAGATCAAGGGCATGACCGTGCTGGAGCTCAACGACTTGGTGAAGGCGCTCGAAACCGAGTTCGGGGTTTCGGCGGCCGCGGCGGCCATGCCGGTGGCAATGGCGGGTGGTGCGGCGGCTGCCGAGCCGGTCGAAGAGCAGACCGAGTTCGACGTTGTTCTCGAGAGTGCCGGTGAGAAGAAGATCAACGTCATCAAAGTGGTGCGTGAGGTGACCTCGCTCGGCCTCAAGGAGGCGAAGGACCTGGTTGAAAGCGCGCCCGCCAAGGTGAAGGAAGGCGTCTCGAAGCAGGAAGCTGAAGAGATCAAGAAGAAGTTCGAGGAAGCTGGCGCCAAGGTCAAAATTGCCTAGCTTGCCGCGACTGGAAGCAGAGGCGGCAAAGTCGGGTTCTCGCATATGGCGGTGGGAGGAGTTCGGGTGGCCTAGCCACCGCCGGCGGCAAATTGCACCCGGGCTGGCGGTCAGCGCCCCGGAAAGGGGGGGTCACGCCCCCCATGTGGCGTTTGTGTCAGTTCCCGAGCGATGTCGGGGAGTCACGCCGATCCCTCCAGTGGGCGGCGGGTTTACCCGGCGGCGGGAGTTGGCGCAAGGCCAGAGAAGGAGTCAGTGCCCATGAGTCTGACCCACTTGGTCGAGACGGGCGAGCGGATGCAGTTCTCCAAGATCCGCACCACCGTTCCGCTGCCCAATTTGATTGCGGTGCAGCGGTCGAGCTATCAACAGTTCCTGCAGATGGACCTGCTTCCGGAGGAGCGAGTGCTCACCGGCCTGCAGGCGGTGTTCTCCAGCGTCTTTCCTTTTTCCGACTTCCGTTCCTCGTGCGAGCTGCACTTCGTGCGGTATGAGCTCGGAAGCTGGGAGTGCAAGTGTGGGCGGCTGTCGAGCCTGGAGCGCCTCCGCATCGCCTGCGAGCACTGCGGGGCGCGCATCAAGGCCGCGGACGCGCACGAGAGCACGGTGGTGTGTCCGGCCTGCGGCCAAGGCGCGGCCAACGCGGTGCCGCACTGCCCCACCTGCGGCAACCCGGTCGATCTCCGGTTGACCTACAGCGAGACCGACTGTCGCGAGCGCGGCCTCACCTATGCAGTACCGCTCAAGGTGACGTTCCGGCTTGTCCTCTTCGACGAGGGCCAAGGCGAGGAGCGCCGCATCCGCGATGTCAAGGAGGAGGAGCTGTACTTCGGTGAGCTGCCCCTCATGACCGAGACCGGCACCTTCATCATCAACGGCACCGAACGGGTGATCGTGTCGCAGTTGCACCGCTCGCCGGGAGTGTCCTTCACGCGCGAGACGCCGACCTCGCTCCTGGCCAAGGTGGTGCCCTATCGCGGCTCGTGGATCGAGTTCGAGTTCGACAAGAAGCAGATCCTTTACGTCCGCATCGACCGCAAGCGCCGCTTCCCCGGCACCGTGTTCTTGCGCGCGCTTGGCCTCGAGGCCAACGCGCAACTCCTCGAGGTCTTCTACACGCTGTTCAGCGCGAAGCTCATCGAGGACGCGGTCAAGCTCACGCTCGACGACCGCATTCTGGCGGTGGAGGAGGAGCGTGCCACCGCGCAGGTAGGCCGGCGCGCCGCCGCACCGGATCTGTTCGCCGGGCTTAAGCTCGACGCCACCCTGCGCAAGACTCTCAAGGAGAAGGGGAAGGCCGAGGTCAAGGTCGGCCACGAGGCGCTCGTCGATGCCGTTATCGGCGAGGACCTCGTTGATCCCACCACGGGAGAGGTCTTGGCCGAGGCGGGCACCTCGGTTTCTCCGGAGTTGTTGGTGCGGGCGCGCGAGCTCGGGAAGGCCGAAGTGCTGCTCGCGTTTCCGGCCTGGGACCTCGTCGGGGAGATCCTTACCAAGACGATCGAGAAGGACGCGATCCGGACCAAACTCGACGCCGTGATGGAGGTGTACCGTCGCTTGCGGCCCGGCGATCCTCCCACCGTGGAGTCGGCGACCACCCTGTTCGATGGCCTCTTTTTCGACGGGCGGAAGTACGACCTGTCCGAGGTCGGCCGCTTCAAATTCAACGTCAAGCTCGGCTTGAAGAAGGACCTCAAGCAGCGCGTCATGGACCAGGAGGATTTCATCGCGGTGGTGCGCTACCTCCTCAAGCTGTCGCGGGGCATGGGTCGTCTCGACGACATCGACTCGCTCGCCAACCGCCGCGTGCGGGCGGTCGGGGAGCTGCTCGAGAACCAGTTCCGCGTCGGCCTCGTGCGCATGGAGCGCGCGATCAAAGAGCGCATGACCATCCACCAGGACATCGACAACGCGATGCCGCGGGACCTCATCAACGCCAAGCCGGTGATCGCGGCGGTCAAAGAGTTCTTTGGTTCCTCGCAGTTGTCCCAGTTCATGGACCAAACGAACCCATTGGCCGAGGTGACGCACAAGCGGCGTCTGTCGGCGTTGGGACCGGGGGGTCTCTCCCGCGAGCGAGCCGGGTTCGAGGTCCGCGACGTCCACTCCACGCACTACGGCCGCATCTGCCCGATCGAAACGCCAGAGGGCCCCAACATCGGCCTCATCTCGTCGCTGTCGTGCTACGCGCGCATCAACGACTTCGGCTTCATCGAGTCGCCCTACAAGAGGGTCGAGAAGGGTCGGGTCCTCGACCACGTGCGGATCACCCAGCGCGGCGATTCGCCGTTCGAGCTCGGCCAGATCGTGCTACTCGACGAGGCCGAGACGGCGAACCGAAAGGTGATCAAGGCCTCCAGTCGCCCGGCGCGGTGGGAGCCGCACGCGTTCTACCTCTCCGCCTGGGACGAGGAAACCCTCAACATCGCGCAGGCCAACGTCGTGATGGATGAGAAGGGGTTGCTCACCTCCGACAAGGTGATCGCCAGGTCGGGCGGCGAGTTCGTCCTCATCGACCGCGACAAGGTGGACTACATCGACGTGTCGCCCAAGCAGGTCGTGTCGGTCGCGGCCGCGCTCATCCCGTTCCTCGAGCACGATGACGCGAACCGCGCCCTCATGGGCTCGAACATGCAACGGCAGGCGGTTCCACTGCTGCGATCCGAGGCGCCCATCGTCGGCACCGGCCTCGAGGCGGTGGTGGCGCGCGACTCGGGCGCGGTCATCGTGTGCCGCCGCTCCGGGGTGGTAGACACCGTCGATGCGCGCCGCATCATCATTCGCGTCGAGGCGGAGGACCCGCAGACCGGACAGTCGCGCGATTTCGGCGCCGATATCTACCAGCTCACCAAGTTCCGGCGCTCCAATCAGAATACGTGCGTCAACCAGAAGCCGATCGTGCGGCCCGGCCAACGCGTGGTCAAGGGCCAGGTGCTCGCCGACGGTCCCAATACCGACCGCGGTGAGCTGGCCCTTGGGCGCAACGTACTGGTGGCGTTCATGCCGTGGCGGGGCTACAACTTCGAAGACGCGATCGTGGTGTCGGAGAAGCTGGTCAAGGAGGACTACTTCACCTCGGTGCACATCGAGGAGTTGGAGATCGCGGCACGCGACACGAAGCTGGGTCCGGAAGAGATCACCCGCGACATCCCGAACGTCTCCGAGTCGGCGCTGAAGGACCTCGACGAGGCCGGGGTCGTGCGCGTCGGGGCGCACGTCCACCCCGGCAGCATCCTGGTCGGCAAGGTCACTCCCAAGGGCGAGACCCAGCTCACGCCGGAGGAGAAGCTGTTGCGCGCGATCTTTGGCGAGAAGGCCGGTGACGTGCGCGACGCCTCATTGAAGTGCCCGCCCGGCATCTCCGGCGTGGTGGTGGACGTGAAGATCTTCGCGCGGCGCGGAACGGAAAAGGACGTGCGTGCCCAGGCGATCGAGCAGGAGGAGATCGCGCGCATCCGCAAGAACTCCGACGACGAGCGCCGCATCATCCTCGAGGAGCGCAACAAGAAACTCGCCGGACTGCTCGACGGCGCAAAGGTCACCGCCGACGTGGTGTCGGCTCGAAGTGGGCAGGTGCTGGCCAAGAAGACCGGCAGGCTCCCCGCCCAAATCGTCAGCGAGCTGACCCGCGCCGAGTTGCTCGTACTGCCCCTCGCCGACACCACCGTGCGTGAGCGGGCGTCGTTGCTGGTCAACCAGGCGGAGTCGCAGATCGAGGTGCTCGAGAAGCTCAACGAGGAGCGCATCCGGCTCCTCACCGCCGGCGACGAGCTGCCTCCCGGCGTGATCAAACAGGTCAAGGTTTACATCGCGATGAAGCGCAAGCTGCAGGTCGGCGACAAGATGGCCGGCCGCCACGGTAACAAGGGGGTCATCTCGGTGGTACTCCCCGATGAGGACATGCCTTTCCTCGACGACGGCACTGCCGTGGAAATCGTTCTCAACCCGCTCGGCGTGCCCAGCCGTATGAACGTCGGGCAGATCTTGGAGACCCACCTGGGTTGGGCCGGCCAAGCGCTCGGGCTCCGCTTCGCCACCCCGGTGTTTGACGGCGCGGGCGAGAAGGAAATCTACAAACTCCTCGACCGAGCCGGGCTACCCGACGACGGCAAGACCGTGCTGCGCGACGGCGTCGCCGGCGACCCCTTCGAGCAACGGGTGACGGTGGGATACATCTACATGCTCAAGCTGTCCCACCTGGTCGACGACAAGATTCACGCGCGCTCGATCGGTCCCTACTCGCTGATCACGCAGCAGCCGCTCGGCGGCAAGGCGCAGTTCGGTGGCCAGCGTCTCGGCGAAATGGAAGTGTGGGCGCTCGAAGCGTATGGCGCCGCCTACACCCTGCAGGAACTGCTTACCGTCAAGTCGGACGACGTGGAAGGACGCTCGCGGGTGTACGAGGCGATCGTCAAGGGCAAGGTCCCTGAGCAGCCCGGCCTGCCGGAGTCGTTCAACGTACTCGTGCGGGAGCTCCAGAGCCTTGGGCTCGACGTGGAGCTCGTCAAGCACGAGGGAGAGTGAGGGGTTTCTGATGAGCAGCTTTCCACACGAAACCCGTGCATTTTTTGCCAAGCCAAAGGCAATCAATGATTTCGATGCGATGCGCGTGTCTCTTGCCTCGCCGGAGAAGATCCGTTCCTGGTCGCACGGCGAGGTGACCAAGCCGGAGACGATCAACTACCGCACCTTCAAGCCGGAGCGCGATGGCCTGTTCTGCGCCCGTATCTTCGGTCCCGTCACCGACTGGGAGTGCTTGTGCGGCAAATACAAGCGCATGAAGCACCGCGGCGTGGTCTGCGACAAGTGCGGCGTCGAGGTCACGCGCTCGAAGGTGCGGCGCGAGCGCATGGGCCACATCGAGCTGGCGGCGCCCGTGTCGCACGTGTGGTTCTTCAAGGGCCTGCCGAGCCGCATCGGCCAGCTTCTCGATATCACGATGCGCGAGCTTGAGCGGGTCTTGTACTTCGAGGCCTACGTTGTCGTTGATCCCGGTGACTCCACCCTCGAGGAGAAGCAGGTCCTCTCCGAGGAGCAGTTCCGTGAGGCGCGCGCAGAGTACGGCGACAGCTTCGTGGCCAAGATGGGGGCGGAGTCGATCCAGGAGCTGCTGCGCCGCATCGACCTCGACGAGATGGCGGGCGAGCTGCGCCTGCTCATGCGCACCGAGCCGTCGGTCGTCAAGCGCCAAAAGGCGGCCAAGCGCTTGCGCGTAGTTGAGGCGTTTCGCAAGTCCGGCAACCGGCCCGAGTGGATGATCCTTGACGTCATCCCCGTGATTCCGCCGGAGCTCCGGCCGCTCGTGCCACTCGACGGCGGCCGGTTTGCCACCTCCGACCTTAACGACCTCTACCGCCGGGTGATCAACCGAAACAACCGCCTCAAGAAGCTCCTCGAGCTACGCGCGCCGGAAGTGATCGTGCGCAACGAGAAGCGCATGTTGCAGGAAGCGGTCGATGCGCTGTTCGACAACGGGCGCCGTGGCCGGGTCATCAAGGGCTCTAACGGGCGTCCGCTCAAGTCGCTTTCCGATGCCCTCAAGGGCAAGCAAGGGCGCTTCCGTCAGAACCTCCTCGGCAAGCGCGTGGACTACTCGGGCCGCAGCGTGATCGTGGTCGGACCCGAGCTGCAACTGCACCAGTGCGGCGTACCGAAGGAGATGGCGCTCGAGCTGTTCAAGCCGTTCATCTACCACGAGCTGGAGATGAAGGGCCTGGTCACCACGATCAAGATGGCGCGCGAGCTGGTTGACCAGCGCCCTCCCGAGGTGTGGGACGCGCTGGAGACCGTGATCCGCGAGCACCCCGTGCTCTTGAACCGTGCACCGACGCTGCACCGTCTCGGCATCCAGGCGTTCGAGCCGGTGCTGGTGGAGGGCAAGGCGATCCGCATCCACCCGCTCGTGTGCGCCGCCTACAACGCCGACTTCGATGGCGACCAGATGGCGGTCCACGTCCCCTTGGCGCCGGTGGCGCAGCTCGAGGCCCGGGTGCTCATGCTCGCGTCGCGCAACATTCTGTCGCCCGCCTCCGGCAAGCCGCTCGCGGTGCCATCTCAGGACATGGTGCTCGGCATCTATTACCTCACCTCCGAACGCCAGACCAAGGCGGGCCAGCGTCGCAAGCTGTTCGCCGCGGTTGACGAGGTCCTCCTCGCCCACGCGAACAACCGGGTCGACACCCTGCAGCCGATCGAGGTCACGTATACCGGGAACCTGCTTGACATGACGGTGGAGGCCGATCAGCAGGACATCCTTCACGCGGAATCCCAGTGGGTGGAGAACTTCCACCTCGAGACCACGGTGGGACGGATCATCCTCAACTCGGCGTTGCCACCGGAGCTGCCGTTCGTCAACGGCCAGCTCAAGAAGGGCGGCCTGCAGAGCCTCGTCTCCTTCGCCTATCTGCGCTTCGGGCATGAGATCACGGTGCGGCTCCTCGATGCCCTCAAGAACCTCGGCTTCGCCTGGGCGACGCAGGCCGGGATCTCGATTGGCTCCAGCGACATGGTGGTGCCCGACGCGAAGCAGGGGCTGATCGACAGCGCCCTGCGCGAGGTCGACGAGGTGGAGCGCCAGCGTTCCGGCGGCATCATCACCGCCGGCGAGCGGCTCAACAAGATCGTGGACATCTGGCACCGGGTCACGGAGCGGGTCTCCGACGAGATGTTCCGGCAAATGCGCACCCGCGCCGAGACCTCGGGCCTGCCCAACCCGATCTTCATCATGGCCGACTCGGGCGCTCGAGGTTCGAAAGAGCAGATCCGTCAGATCGCCGGCATGCGCGGCTTGATGTCGAAGCCGTCGGGCGAGATCATCCCGACGCCGATCACCGCCAACTTCCGCGAAGGCCTCTCGGTGTTGCAGTACTTCATCTCCACCCACGGCGCGCGCAAGGGGTTGGCCGATACCGCGCTGAAAACCGCGGATTCCGGCTACCTCACCCGTCGCCTCGTCGATGTCTCGCAGGACGTCATCATCACCGAGGAGAACTGCGGCACCGATCACGGCATTTTCGTTACCGCGATCACCGAAGGGGGCGAGGTGCTGGAGAAGCTGCGCGACCGCCTGGTCGGCCGCGTGGTGGCCGAGGATGTGGTCGATCCTCTTGAAGCGACGGTGATCGCCAAGGCAAACACCGAGGTGACCGAAGAGATCGCCGCCGCCATCGAGGACGCGGGCTACGAGCGGGTCAAGATCCGTTCGCTGCTCACCTGCGAGACGCGCCGAGGGGCGTGCCAGATGTGCTACGGGCGGATGCTCGCCACCGGTCGGCTGGCGGAGCTTGGGGAAGCCGTGGGGATCATCGCCGCGCAGTCGATCGGCGAGCCCGGCACGCAGCTCACCATGCGGACGTTCCACTACGGCGGCACCGCCACCCGAGCCACCGAGCAGTCGCGCCACCAGGCGAGCCGCTCGGGAACGGTGAGGCTGTTCGGGGTCCAGTCCGTCACCAATACTGAAGGCCAGACCGTGGTGGTGTCGCGCAACGCCAAGATCGCGATCTCGGACGAACGCGGCCGCGAGCGGGAGCGCTACAACCTGGTTTACAGCTCGATCCTGGAGGTCAAGGAAGGCGAGTTCGTGGAGCCCGGCGCCGCGCTCGCCGAATGGGACCCGTTCACGTCGTCGGTTCTCACCCAGGTGGCCGGCAAAGTGGAGTTCGTTGACCTGGTCGAAGGCGAGAACGTCCGCGAGGAGATCGACAAGCTCACCGGTCACTCGAACAAGATCGTCATCGAGCCGATCGGTGCCGAGCGCCGCATTCCGGCGATCGTGGTGCGCACCAGGAAAGGTGAGAAGAAGCTCTACCAGCTCGCCATCGGCTCGCACCTGATGGTGGCGGAGGGCGGCGGCGTGAGCCCCGGCGACGTGCTGGCCAAGATTCCGCGAGAGACGACCAAAACCAAGGACATCACCGGCGGTCTGCCCCGCGTAGTCGAGCTGTTCGAGGCGCGGCGGCCGAAGGACGCTGCGGTCATCAGCGAGATCTCCGGAGTCGTGCACATCGGCGAGCCCGCCCGCGGCACGCGCAAGGTGAACGTCGAGGGCAAGGAAGGCACCACCCGCGAGTACAGCATTCCCAAGGTGGCGCACTTGATCGTGCAGGACGACGAGTGGGTCGCCACCGGCGAGTCACTCACCGACGGCCCCGTGGATCCCCATGACGTTCTCGCGGTGCTGGGTGAGACCGAGCTGCAGCGTTACCTGGTGGACAAGATCCAGGAGGTGTACCGCACCCAAGGCGTGACGATCAACGACAAGCACATCGAGACCATCGTCCGCCAGATGTGCCGGTTCGTGAAGGTCACCGATCCCGGCGACACCGAGTTCCTGCTCGAGGAGCAGGTCCCTCGCTACCGGGTGCAGGAGGAAAACGAGCGGATCGAGAAGCTGGGCGGCCAACCGGCGCGCTTCGCCCCCGTGCTGCTCGGCATTACCAAGGCGGCACTCGCGACCGAGTCGTTCGTTTCGGCGGCCTCGTTCCAGGAGACGACCCGGGTGCTCACCGAGGCCGCTGTCTCCGGGCGCGTCGACCACCTCTATGGTTTGAAGGAGAACGTGATCGTAGGTCGCCTCATCCCGGCCGGAACCGGGGCCAAGCACTACCACTATTTCTCGGTCGAGCCGGTACCTCCGGAGGAGATGCCCCAGGTCGAGATTCCCGAGAGCGAAAATGCGATGGAGTACGAAGAGTTAAACCAGTTGCTGCCCGGACGCATCGAGGGCAGTTGACAGTGTGGCGCCACTTGACTAAAATCCTTGAGCTTTCGCCGGCCGCTGGCTGGCAAGCCAAAGACCCGGGGCCAAGCACCGGAGTACGCTTGGCCCTTACTGCCTGGAGTGGTGAGAGGGAACGATGCCGACGATTGCGCAGCTTGTCCGTCACGGACGCCAGCTTCTCGATGTGAAGACCAAGAGCCCGGCGCTCCGGCGGAGCCCGCAAAAGCGGGGTGTGTGCACGCGCGTGTACACGACCACCCCGAAGAAGCCGAACTCGGCGCTGCGCAAGGTGGCGCGCGTGCGGCTCACCAACGGCATCGAGGTAACGACCTACATTCCCGGTGAGGGCCACAACCTCCAGGAGCACTCGGTGGTGCTGATTCGCGGCGGCCGGGTCAAGGACCTGCCGGGCGTTCGTTACCACGTCATTCGGGGCGTGATCGACGCCCAAGGCGTATCGGGCCGCAACAAGAGCCGCTCCAAGTACGGAACCAAGCGGCAGAAGCAGCAGGGGAGGACGTAGGTCATGCCGCGCCGCCACTACGTTGCCAAGCGCGAGGTCCTGCCGGACCCGGTGTACAACTCGCAGTTGGTCACGCGTTTTATCAACTCGGTCCTGCGCCGCGGGAAGAAGAGCACGGCGGAGCGCATCTTCTACGGGGCGCTCGACATCATCCAGCAGCGCACCCAGGACGACCCGCTCAAGGTGTTCAAGCGGGCGATGGACAACGTCAAGCCACAGCTCGAGGTCAAGTCCCGCCGGGTTGGCGGCTCGACGTATCAGGTGCCGATCGAGGTGGCCCCCGGCCGCCAGTTGTCGCTGTCGATCCGCTGGTTGATTGATTTCTCCAAGGCGCGCGGCGAGAAGTCGATGGTGGAGAAGTTGGCCGGGGAGTTCATGGACGCGTCCAACAACCGCGGCGGCGCGATCAAGAAGAAGGACGACACCCATCGGATGGCAGAGGCCAACAAGGCGTTTTCCCACTACCGGTGGTAAGGGAGAGGGGTCGACGGTCAACGGCTGACGGTCGACAGTCGCAGCAGTAGAGGCAGAGGCTAACGGTTCGGAAAGGTTCTTTGAAAAGATGCCCCGACTTGCACCGCTTGAGAGGACTCGAAATATCGGCATCATGGCCCACATTGATGCCGGTAAGACGACGACTACCGAGCGGATCCTTTATTACACCGGCGTGAACTACAAGATGGGGGAGGTCCACGACGGGACCGCCACCATGGACTGGATGGCACAGGAGCAAGAGCGGGGCATCACGATCACCTCGGCCGCGACCACCTGCTTCTGGCACGACCATCGGATCAACATCATCGACACACCTGGCCATGTGGACTTCACCGCGGAGGTGGAGCGCAGTCTCCGCGTGCTCGACGGCGCGGTTGCGGTTTTCGACGCGGTAAACGGGGTCGAGCCGCAGTCCGAAACCGTATGGCGTCAGGCCGACCGCTACCGCGTGCCGCGCATCGCCTTCATCAACAAGATGGACCGCGTCGGCGCCGATTTTTTCGCCACCATCGAGCAGATGCGCAGCAAACTGCGAGCGAACCCGGTGGCGGTGCAAATCCCCTACGGCAACGATGAGAGCTTCCAAGGCGTTATCGACTTGGTCGAGGGCCGCGCCTACGTGTACCGCGAGGACGGCCTGGGCGCCGAGTTCGAGCGCGCAGAGATCCCGCCCGATCTCCAGGACACGGTCACGCAGTGGCGCGAGAAGCTCCTCGAGGTGGCGGCCGAGGGCGATGAGGCGCTGCTCGAACGGTATCTCGCTGGCGAGACGCTCAATCCGGAAGAGATTCGGGCGAGCCTGCGGGCGCAGACCGTTGCCCACCGCATCGCCCCGGTGGTGTGCGGTTCGGCGTTCAAGAACAAGGGCGTGCAGCAACTCCTCGACGCGGTGGTGGATTTCCTCCCGTCGCCTCTGGACATCCCGCCGATCGAGGGTCACACCCCGAACGGTGAGCCCGAGACCAGGCCGGCGAGCGATGAAGCGCCCTTCGCCGCGCTCGCGTTCAAGATCATGACCGACCCGTTCGTGGGCCAACTGACCTTCGTGCGGGTGTACTCCGGCCGACTGGCCACCGGCGATCAGGTGCTCAACGCACGCACCGGCAACAACGAGCGCATCGGCCGCTTGTTGAAGATGCACGCGAACAAGCGGGAGGAGATCAAGGAGCTGTTCGCCGGCGACATTGCGGCGGTGGTGGGGATGCGTAGCGTGGCGACCGGCGACACCGTGTGCTCGCCAAAGCAGCCGATCGTGCTCGAGGCGATGCAATTCCCCGAGCCCGTCATCGACGTCGCGATCGAGCCAAAGACCAAGGCCGACCAGGACAAGCTGGGCCTGGCGTTGGCCAAGCTCGCGCAGGAAGATCCCACCTTCCGCGTGCACACGGATCCCGAGACCGCGCAGACGATCATCTCCGGCATGGGTGAGCTGCATCTCGAGATCATCGTTGACCGCCTCGTGCGTGAGTTCAAACTCGAGGCGGCGGTGGGTCGCCCGCAGGTCTCCTACCGCGAGACGATCAAAGCTGAAGCGCCCGGCGAGGGCCGCTTCGTGCGCCAGACCGGGGGACACGGCCAGTACGGACACGCCAAGATTCGACTCTGGCCGCTTGCCGATGGGACAGACTACGAGTTCCACAACGACGTCAAGGGTGGGACGATCCCGCGTGAGTACATCAAGCCGGTCGACCAGGGAATCCGGGAAGCGATGCAGCACGGTGTGATCGCCGGTTTTCCCATGATCGGTGTGGGTGTCAGCCTGTACGACGGCTCCTACCACGAGGTCGACTCCTCGGAGATCGCATTCAAGGTCGCGGGTTCGATGGCGTTCCAGGATGCCGCGAAGAAGGCGGGGCCGGTGCTCCTCGAGCCGCTCATGGAAGTGGAGGCCGTCACGCCCGAGGAGTACATGGGCGACGTGATCGGTGACCTCAACGCGCGTCGCGGCAGAATCACCAGCCTCGAGCAGCGGGGCGGGGCGCGGGTGATCTCCGCCTTCGTGCCGCTTTCTGAGATGTTCGGCTACGCGACACAACTCCGGTCCATGAGCCAGGGCCGGGCGACCTACACCATGCAGTTCGACCACTACAACGAGGTGCCCAAGGACATCGCCGACGAGGTGATCGCTCGCGCGAAGGGGCTGGTGTAAAGGGGGCAGGCATGGCCAAGCAGAAGTTTGACCGGACGAAGCCGCACGTGAACGTGGGGACGATTGGGCACGTGGATCATGGGAAGACGACGTTGACGGCGGCGATTACGAAGGTGCAATCGTTGAAGGGGTTGTCGGAGTACAAGTCGTA
>JBIOGJ010000078.1:0-14635 GCA_044447965.1 Thermoanaerobaculales bacterium
ACCCCGAGCCCCGGACCCCGCCGCGCCGAGCATGGCAAGGCGCGGGATGAAGGCGTGGGTCGCGCGGCGCTACGGGCCGCCCGAGATCCTGCGCCTGACCGAACTCCCCGATCCCGCCCCCGGGCCGGGTGAGGTTCTGGTCCGGGTGCGGGCGATCGGCCTCAACTTCGCCGATTGCGCCGCACGGCTGGGTGTCTACCCGCGGGTGCCGCGCACCCCGTTCGTCCCCGGCATGGAGGTGAGCGGCGAGATCGTCGCGCATGGCGAGGGCGTGACTTCGCCGGAGGCAGGAGCGCGCGTTGCCGCGGTGCCGATCTTCGGCGGCCACGCCGAGCTGGTGGCGGTGAAGGTGGGCTCGGTGCGGGTCCTGCCCGAGGCGATTTCCTTCGTGGAAGGCGCCGCACTCGCGGTCACCGGTCTGACTGCCGACCACGCGCTGTTCACCGTGGGGCGACTGCGCGCGGGCGAGCGGGTGCTGATCAACGCCGGCGCGGGCGGGGTGGGCACGATGGCCGTGCAGATGGCCTCGCGCGCCGGTGCGCGGGTGGTGGCGGTTGCCTCGACCGAAGCCAAGCGCGAGCTCGCCGGGAGCCTCGGCGCGGCCGAGACGTTTGGCTACGAGCGCTACCGCGAGGCCGTGGCCGATGGCGTGGATGTCGTGCTCGACTCGGTGGGTGGGCGGGTGTTCCGTCCGGCGTGGAACGCTCTCAGGCCCGATGGGCGCTACGTGCTGTTCGGTTTTGCCGCCGCGATCGGCGCACGGCGCGTGCGCTACCCCCGCGCGGCGTTCGAGTTCCTCCGCATGGGTGCGGTGTTGCCGGCCGCCATGGTGCAGTCTTGCCGCACCTTGGCGGGCTTCAACCTCTCGCTGGTGCCGCACCTCGCTGCCGAGTTGCAGCAGCGCTTCGCCCGACTGGAGGCAATGCTTGCCGCCGGCGAGGTGCGACCGGTGATCGGCGCCGTGTTCCCGTTCGCGCGCCTCCCCGAGGCTCATGCGCTGCTCCAGGGCCGTGGTTCCACCGGCAAGGTCGTCGTCGAGGCCTAAAGACCGTGGTTCGTGTGTTGTGACTCGTGGTTGGTAGGGAAACGAGAGGGCGCCAAGGCAGGTGGCGCGTGGGTGCTCACAGACCACCAACCACCACCCACCAACCACTGTCTTGTGCGCTAGACTCTCCGCTTGTGAGCAACACTGGGAGAGTGCTGATCGTGGACGACGACGCGGCCAACCGGCTGGCCGTCGGCACGATCCTCACGGGCGCCGGGTTCGAGGTTGCGGAGGCGGGGAACGCCTTCACCGCACTCGACCGCCTCGACCGCGAGAGCTTCCATGCCGTGCTGCTCGACATCAAGATGCCGGGGATGGACGGCCTCGGGTTGCTCGAGAACCTCAAGCAACGCGGGGTCGAGATCCCGGTGGTTGTGCTCACCGGCCACGGCGACGAGTTCACCGCTGCGTCGTGCCTTCAGGCGGGCGCGGATGCCTTCCTCGGCAAGCCGCCGGAGCGCGCCAAGTTGCTCCTGGCGGTGAGCAACGCCGCCGCACGCGGCAGGCTCGTCGAGGAAAACCGCCAGCTCAAGCTCGCCGAGGAGGGAGAGGCGCCGCTGCTAGGCGAGGCGGCCGACATGCAGGCGTTGCGGGAGGAGATCGCCCGCGTGGCGCCTTCCCATGCGACGGTCTTGATCGCGGGAGAGTCGGGCACGGGCAAGGAGCTGGTCGCGCGGCGCATTCATCGCCTCTCACCGCGCGCGCGAGCGGAGTTCGTGCGCGTGAATTGCGCCGCCATCCCCGAGGAGCTCATCGAGTCCGAGCTGTTTGGCCATGAAAAGGGTTCCTTCACCGGCGCGGTCCGTAAGCAAATCGGCAAATTCGTTCAGGCGGACCGCGGAACGATCTTTCTCGACGAGGTGGGTGACATGTCGCTGCGCACCCAAGCGAAGGTGCTTCGGGTGCTCCAGGACGGCGAGGTCGAGCCGGTGGGTGCGGGTGCGGTACGCCACGTCGACGTGCGAGTGATCGCGGCCACCAACAAGGACCTGCCGGAGGAGGTCAAGGCGGGTCGGTTCCGCGAGGATCTCTTCTTCCGCCTCTCGGTAGTCGTGCTGCGTACCCCGCCGCTGCGTTCCCACCCCGAAGACATACCAGCGCTGGTCGAGCACTACACTGCGCGCGCCTGCCAGGAGTACAACCGGCGGCCCAAGCGCTGGACGCCGATGGCGCTGCAGGAGCTTGCCGCCTACCCGTTCCCGGGCAACGTGCGCGAGCTCAAGAACATCGTCGAGCGGGCGGTGATCATGCAGCTCGAGGACGACATCCGCGGCGTCGGCCTCGTGCGGGCGGCTGCGGTTGGCGGCGGCGACGCCGAGACCGAGCGGGTTTTTGCCGCCAGGACGCTCGCCGAGTTCCAGGAAACGGCGGAACGCATCTACCTGCTCCGCCAGCTCAAGCTCAACAACTGGAACGTGGCGGCGACCGCGCGAGCGATCAACACGCCGCGCTCCAACCTGTACAAGAAGATCGAGACCTACGGGCTCAAGCGGGAGGAGTGATGGGCGGGATCACGCTCGAAGACATGCTGGCGGCGGGAGCGTTGCTCGATGGACACTTCAAGCTCTCCTCGGGGCTGCACTCCTCGCGCTACTTGCAGTGCGCGCTCTACCTCGCCGACCCGGCGCGCGCGGAGGCGGCGGGACGCCAGCTTGCCGCCCGCCTGAAGAACACGGCGGCACAACTCGTCGTTTCGCCGGCGCTCGGCGGTGTGATCATCGGCCACGAGGTGGCGCGGGCGCTGGAGGACGTGCCGTTCTTCTTTACCGAGCGGGCCGAGGGCGCAATGACCTTGCGGCGCGGTTTTCACGTTGCGCCGGGTACGCGGGCGATCGTCGTCGAGGATGTCGTCACGACCGGCGGGTCGACGCGGGAGGTCATGGACGTCATCACTCGAGCCGGCGGCGTCGTGGTGGGGGTGGGTGCGATCGTCAACCGCTCCGGTCAGAAAAATCCTTTTGCTCCGCTCCCATTTGCCTGCCTGCTCACGGTCGAAGTGCCTACCTCCCCGCCGGAGAGCTGCCCGCTGTGCGCCGCCGGTGTGCCGCTGACCAAGCCAGGATCGCGACAAGAACCGGGGCCCGGGGTAGGGGTTAGGGGTTCGAACCCCTAGCCCCGAGCCACCACCCACGCCCAGTTCGCTGCCAGTGTCGCCAGCAAGCCGAAGCGCGCCCACAGCGGGAAAGGGGATGGAAGCTCGGGCACCTGGAGTTTGAGCACCGCCCAGAGCGGGGCGAGCAGTCCTCCCACCGCGAAGGCGAGACCGGCGAGCGAGGCGAGCGGGTTGGCGGCAAGCGCGGCGGTCAGATCACCGTGCAGCAGCGCCACTGCAGCGTGCGTCGTGCCGCAGGTGGGGCAAGGAATGCCGGTGATGGCGCGGAACGGACAAGCGGGCGCCAGCGGCGCAAGCGCGAGCCAGAAAGGCCGCAGCAGCAGCGACGATGCTGCAGCTACGCCCCACAGCCACGCGAGTTGTTTCTCCTCCCGGAGGGCATCCCGCCAGCGCAACACCTACTGCCCTGCGAACTGCCTGATCGCGTCGCCGATGTGGTGGAGGTTGGCCGTAAGGCCGAGCACGACTGCCAGGACAATAGCGAGCGCCCCGCAGGCGCAGCACGTCACCGGACACCCCAGGACGCCGATCGCCGACTTTCCCTGGGTGGTGCGGTGGACAATCGCCAGCCCGATGATCTCTAGCACCAGCGCCCAAATCCCGCCGACCATGCCACCGCAGATCGGCACGACCTGGAACACCTGCACGGTGGTGGCGTAGCACATCACCCGGAGTGTCGCCGAGAAGCCGGTGTTGGCCCCGCCCACGATGAGGAGGAACAGGTGCACGATCGCGGCCCAGATGAAGATGCCGATCAGGACGAGCACCGGCGCGATCACCATGGCCACGACGCTGAAGGTGACCGGCAGCCCGAACATCAGCTTCGGGTTGTATCCAGGCAAGCTCGACAGCCAGCCCAGCATCGCGCCGCGCAGGGCAATGCTGTACGCCTGGTTGGCGATGACCCCGACCCACCCGAAGATCACGGCGTAAAGGAGAGGCCGGCCGATGTCTCCGGTTGCTGACATACGGGCAAACGCCTGGCTGGGCGCGGTCAGGAAGAGTTTTGCCGTCTCGTAGACCGCCTCGAGGAAAGGATAGCCCGGCTGCTCCCACGGCAGGGCCTGCACGGGCGCTGCCGGCGGAGGGCCATTTGGTGGAGGGGGTGGCACAGTGCCGGGCGGCTGCATGCTCGGCGGTCCAGGCGGGATCGGCGGGGGGTAGTTTTCGGCCATCACTGCCTCCTTCTCCCTCATCTTGGGGTACGACGCGGGTAGTGTAGCGCAGGACGACCGGGGCTCGGGGCTCGGGGTTCGACCCGCAAGGGACGGGCGGATGCGCTCGAGCCAATTGCGGATGTGCTTGTGCAGATTTTCGCATTTTACTTGCCGGCTGGCCGCAGTGTATGATCCGGCGTCCCGCCGGTATCTGCAGGACGCACACGGCACCGGCGGTGATCTCCTCAAATCGGTCGAAACCGTGCGTGCGGGAGTGCTCCGGAGGTCGGGGATGGTTGCTGCGATCGGGATTCGTCGTGAGGACAAGGGCCGGTGGGAGCGGCGCGTGCCGATCACGCCCGCGAAGGCGCGTGAGCTGCGCGAGAGGTTCGGGATCGAGTTCTACGTACAGCCCTCGCCGGTCCGCGTGTTCCCCGAGGAGGAATTTTCTCGCGCGGGCGCCAAGGTCCAGGAGGACCTCTGTCCCACTCGCGTCGTCTTCGGCGTGAAGGAGATCTCTCCTCAACATTTTCATCCAGGCAAGACGTACGTCTTCTTCGCGCATGTGATCAAGGGCCAGCCGTACAACATGCCGATGCTGCGGCGGATGATGGAGCTGGGCTGCAACCTGATCGACTACGAGAAGGTAACCGACGAGCGCGGGCACCGGCTCATCTTCTTCGGCTGGCACGCAGGGGTGGTCAGCGTGGTGGAGAGCCTCGGGGCGCTGGGCCAGCGCCTGATTTGGGAGGGGATTGACAACCCGTTCGCGGGACTCCGGCAAACGCATACGTACGACAGCCTCGCGGCGGCGCGCGCGGAGCTCCACCGGGTTGGCGAGCGCATCGCCTCCGACGGGTTGCCGCGCGAGATCACGCCGATGATCGTGGGCGTGGCGGGATACGGAAACGTCGGTCGCGGCATCCAGGAGATGCTGGACGAGCTGCCCAACATCGAGATCGCGCCCGCCGATGTCGCGCGCGTGGTGAGCGATCCCGCGGCGTCGAGCCACGCGATCTACCGCGTGCTGTTCAAGGAAGAGCACGCCGTCGCGGCGAACGAGACCGGCGCCCATTTCAACCTGCAGGACTATTTCCTGCACCCCCACAAGTACCACTCGACCTTCGAGCCATACGTGCCACATCTGACGGTGCTGATGAACTCCAACTACTGGGATGCGCGCTACCCGCGCCTGCTGCCCAAAGCGTTGCTGCGCGAGCTGTACGGTGGCTCGCAGCAGCCCAGGCTGCGGGTGGTGGGCGACGCGAGCTGCGACATCGAGGGCTCCATCGAGTGCAACGTGAAGGTCACCGAGCCGGACGACCCGGTCTACGTCTGGGATGTGCAAACCGGCGAAGCGCGCATGGGCGTGGCGGGCCACGGTCCGGTGGTGCTCGCAGTCGACATCCTTCCCAGCGAGCTTCCGCGCGAGGCGTCGGAGTACTTCAGCGAGATCCTCGAGCCGTTTATCCCGGCGATCGCCCAGGCCGACTTCACCGTGCCGTTCGAGGAGTTGGCCTTGCCGTCCGAGATCGCACGGGCGCTCATCCTCTACCACGGCAAGCTCACCCCGGACTACAAGTACATCGCGAAGTATCTGGAGTCGTGAGGCCTGCGCCAGCTCTGCGGCGCGCGGCCGGGCCGGTTGCAGTGCGAGACGTGAAGGAACGACAAGGAGGAAACCGTGAAGAAGGTCGTGGTGTTCGGAGCCGGTCTCGTGGCGGGCGCCCATGTCAGGTACCTGTTGGAGCATGGCTATCAGGTGACGGTGGCGAGCCGGACGGTAAGCAAGGCCAAGGAGATCGTGGGCAGCCACCCGAACGGACGGCCCGCTGCCTTCGACATCGAACGGGAAGGGGATGAACGGCTGGACGCGATCGTGCGCGAGCACGACCTGGCGGTGAGCCTGCTGCCCTACGTCTACCACACCCGCGTGGCCAAGTCGTGCCTGCGCCATCGCAAGCACATGGCGACGACCTCCTACGTCAAGCCCGAGATGCAGGCGCTCGACGCCGAGGCGAAAAAGCTCGACCTCGTGCTGCTCAACGAGAGCGGCGTGGACCCCGGCATCGACCACATGACCGCGATGAAGGTGATCCACCGCGTTCAGGCGGCGGGCGGCGAAATCACGCGCTTCACCTCATACTGCGGCGGTCTGCCCGCGCCCGAGGCGAACGACAACCCCTTTGGGTACAAGTTCTCCTGGAGCCCGCGCGGCGTGCTGATGGCGGGACGGAACGCGGCTCGCTTCCAGCAGGATGGCGACGTCGTCGAGATCCCGGGCCCGGAGCTGTTCCTGCACTACTCGTGCGTCCCCGTCGAGGTCGAAGGCAAGGTGATCCCGTTTGAGGGATACCCCAACCGTGACAGCCTGCCGTACGCCGAGACCTACGGCATCACCTCAACCCGGACGATGTTCCGCGGTACGCTACGCAACCAAGGGTGGTGTGCCACGCTCAAGAAGGTCGCTGATCTCGGCTTGCTCGAGGAGAACGAGGGCAAGCTCGAGGGCCTGACCTACGCGCAGCTCATGGCCAAGCTGATCGGCAAGGCCGGAAAGGCGAGCAAGGCGGACGTGGCCGCACATCTCGGGCTGGCACCGATCAACTCCATCATCACCCACCTCGAGTGGCTGGGGCTGTTCAGCGACGAGCGACTGCCCGGAGGGTGCAAGTCGCCGCTCGACGTGCTCACCGCCACGATGCTGGCCAAAATGTCGTTGGCGCCGGGCGAGCGCGACTTGCTCATCCTTCAGCACCAGTTCCTCGCCGAGTTCCCGGACCACAAGGAGAAGATCACCTCGACGATGATCGACTTTGGCATTCCGCATGGCGATTCGAGCATGAACCGCACCGTGGGTTTGCCGGCAGCGGTCGGCGTGCGGCTGATCCTGGAAGGGAAGATCAAATCGCGCGGCGTGCTCGTACCGGTACTGCCAGAGATCTACGAGCCGGCGCTGGTCGAGCTCGAGAGGCTGGGAATTCGGTTCACGGAGAAGGTCGAAAGGGCCTGACGCCGGCGCCGCCGATATCGGGCCATCTGCTTCCGCTTCACTCCGTTCAGGGTCGGGCGGGCGAGGACGCCCGCCCCACTTCCTTTCCCGCCCATTTCTGTGGCGCGGGCTACACGCCGTTCGCCTGCGCCCAAATTGTTCGTGGGGTTCTTGCTCAGCCTGCGGCGGTAGGGATCAGGCGCTCTTGCGGCCCGGGGCGAGGACCATCGTGAGGTCGCGTCCCTCCAGCGGTCCGGCGTCGCGCTCGAGGCGCACGAGATCGGCCAACTCCTCCTTGATGCGCTCGAGCACCTCGTAGCCGTTCTCGGGGCGCCGCATCTCGCGGCGACGGAACATGATCGTGACCTTGACGTGCTTCCCCTGTTCGAGGAACTTGCGCACCAGTCCGAGCTTGGTATGGAAGTCGTGGTCCGCCACGCCGGGTCGGAACTTGATCTCCTTGACCTCGATCTGGTGCTCCTTGCGCCGCGCCTGCCGAGCCTTCTTCTCCTGCTCGTAGCGGTACTTTCCCCAGTCCATGATCTTGCAGACGATGGGGCGGGCGGTGGGAGCGACTTCGACGAGATCGAGGCCGCGGGTATGGGCGAGGGCGAGGGCCTCTTCAACTGGAACGATGCCAACCTGGCTGCCGTCGGCATCGACGAGACGCACCGGTGAGAGCCGGATCATCTCGTTGATTCTTGTCCGATCACGTTCGTCGGCGATGTCATCCTCCTCGCGGGGAAGGTCAACCCTCCCCATTTGTCCGAGCATTGCGGCTGGACGCTCGAAGTATAACAAAGGCCGCAACGCAAGAGCCTTGCCCCGATCGGTCGCTGGTGAGCTGGGGCACCAACGCGGTCGCAGAGTTTCTTGCGTCCCCAACCCACGGCGGCGCCAGCACCCCGGGCGCGCGTGAACGCCTCCAGCTCAAGCGGGGCGTCATCGGGTCGGTTCAGCGCCGTGCGGCTGACCAGCGGGTGTGTTCGACCTTGGTACAGCGGTCCATCACCACGCGCAGGCCGCCGGCACGTGCCTTCGCGGCCGCCGCGTTGTGAGCGAGGCCCAACTGCATCCACACCGCCTTGGCGCCGCGGGCGATCGCCTGGTCGACGATTGGCGGGATGAATTCGGGCCTGCGGAAGATGTCCACCACGTCGACGCTGATGTCGCTCGGGATGTCGGCCACCTCGGGGTACGCGCGTTCGCCGAGGATCTCGCTTGCGGCGGGGTTGACCGGGATGATGCGATAGCCGTGTTGCTGGAGGTACGCCGCAACGTGGTACGAATCACGGTCGGGCTTGTCCGAGAGGCCCACCACCGCGATCGTTCTCGCGCCGGCAAGGATGGCATCGATCTCTTGGTTGCTCGCGTTGTCGATGGGAAGCTCGCATGCTGGCTCACCCATTGCACCCTCCCGATACCAATTCTATCTCAGATTCCGTCTCGAAACCGGTCTTGTTTGTGGCACGACTCGAATGGACCTCGTGCGCTGCATGTCAGCCTACCAGGCGCGCACCGCCGTCAACCGGCGCTGGGCACGGCGGCTCGCCTTTGCCAGAACAGCGCAGCACTTCCAACCGCCGCGACGGCGCTCAGTAATCCAGCCGCCACCTGGGGCGCCGCGACGCCCCACGCGCCGAGCGCCATTTCCGCGCCGAACGGTCCGACCACGCGGGCGAGCGATCCGGCGCTTTGAAACGCGCCGAGCGCGAGACCCTGCTCATTGGCGCCGGCGTGGCGAGAGACGAGCGAGGAGAGCGACGGCATCACGAGGCCGGCTCCGAGCGAGGCCAGCGGCAGCACGCCGAGCACCGTACCGAGTCGGTGCGCGGAGGCGAGGAGGATCAGGCCAGAGGCGGTGCACGCGAGCCCACCGACTACGGTGCGACGCTCCCCAAACAGGCGGGTGACGCGGCCGACCAGCCCGCCCTGGATCGCGGCGGCGAGCACGCCGACGTAGACGAAAAGGAAGCTCACGCTATGAGGCGCGAGCGCGAGGCGGTCGTGGAGGAACTGCGCGAAGGTCACCTCGAACGCCGCAAAGCCGGTGACGACGAGAAACCCGACCGCGAGCAACGGCGCCAACTCCCGGTGGCGGAATGCGAACGCGAGACGGGCGATGCCGGATCGCGGTGCACTCGGCGCCTCCGCCCCTGCGATCGGACGGGTCTCGGGGAGGAACAGCAGTGTCATCACCCAGGCCACGGTCGAGAACAGTGCGGCGCCCCACCCCGGTGCCGCTGGGCTGATCGGCACCAGCACCCCGGCGAGCGCGGGACCGGCGATGAAGCCGAGCCCGAACGCCGCACCGATCAGGCCCATGCCGCGTGCGCGCTCGTGCGGCTCGGTGGTGTCGGCGATCACTGCCTGCGCTGTGGCGATGTTGCCCCCGCAGATCCCGGCGAGCAGGCGCGACGCAAACAGGAGAAGCAGCGAGTCGGAAACGGCGAACAGCACGGCCCCCGCGATCGAGCCGGCGAGCGAGATGAGCAGCACGGGGCGGCGGCCCACCCGATCGGAAATGCGACCGAGCACCGGCGAGAAGACGAACTGCATCGCAGAATAGCTGGCCATCAGCAAGCCGAAGGTCCAGCCGGCGGGGTGGTAGCTCTCGGCGTAGAGAGGCAGGAGCGGGATGATGATGCCGAAACCGATCAAGTCGGTAAACACGATGAGAAACAGCGTCGAACGGGCCTTGCGGGGGGAATCCATGTCACCTCCTCGCTCGCCAACGAGTCTACCTGCGAACCGATTCCAAGCGCTGCAATTCATCACCCGAGACGGCAACACCCAATGCCGACCCCGCGGTTCCTCCAAGATCCTGAGAGACTACAAGGAAACAACTGCAACCTCGGTTTGTTGTAGCCCGTCGGGTTCGCGGCAGTTCGGGCCTTGCCTCTCTTGCAGCCGCGTGGCGATCCCTCCCCCAGAACACGACAATCAACACGACTCGTTTTGATTTGCCCGTCGGGTGCTGCGGCACTCCTCGCTTGCCCGTCCCCACGGGCTACGCTCGGAGACTCCTTTGCGCACGACCGAGCAGGGACGGCCCGCGGCGGGGCCCCTCGCTGTCCGCATGAAGCCGCGTCAGCGACACCCCACCGCGGTCCGCCCGCTCGGTGCCCGTGCGCTCCGGAGACAATGCCGCATCGCACCCGACGGGCGGATCTAGATGCCCCCCACCCGGTCATCCACGCATTCACACTTTGAGCCATTGTGATATCGGGTGAAAGAACTGGGTGTGTGGGGGACGGGTGGTGGTTGGGAGGGTGGAAGGGAAAACTGCACGTCGGGTGAAGCGGCAATCACTCCGAAGGCCGTGGGGACCCGGTGCGCGGATCGGCGCCGGGAGACGCTGGCCCGGAGCGCAGCGGAGGGAACAGCGAGGGTCACGGCGGCGAGGCGTGCTGCTGGGTCGCGGCCGGAGGAGTTTCGGGCCGCCGCGCGTGGGGGCGCGCAAGGCCCGAACTGCCGCGAACCCGACGGGCTACAAGAAACCGAGGTTGCGTCTGTTTTGTTGTGCTGCCTCGGAATCGTTGGCGGCGCATGGAGGAACTTCGGCACACGGCCTGTTGAGTGCCCGAGCGAGGAGAGCCGCAGCACCCGATGGGCTAGAGAAGATTACGACTTGTCTCTGTCTCTTCGTTCGCGGGGATCTTCTTGCTGCAGGCGGGCCTGCGCCTGCCCGTGAAAGTCCTGACGGCAGTCAGGGCGGCAGGCGTTGGGCCGGAGTCGCAGCTCCTTCCACCGTCGCCAGCCCCCGGGTGGGTCGAATCCGCGCGTGTAGAATCGCGGCGTGCGACTCGTTTTCTTTGGAACCCCCGAGTTTGCGATTCCTTCTCTCGAAGCGATCGTGGCTGCCGGCCACGAGGTGCTGCTCGTCGTGACGCGCCCGGACCAGCCGGCGGGCCGGCATTTGCAGCTCAGCCGGCCGCCCGTGACCGACGTGGCCCGGCGTCTTGGCCTGGTGCTCGCGCAGCCGGAGAAGCTCGGCGTCGACGAGTTCTACGGCCGGCTCCGGGCGGTCGCCCCCGACGTCGCGGTGGTGGTCGCCTTCGGCCGGTTGATCTCCCCCCGCGTCCTCTCGGTGCCGCGGATGGGCTTCGTCAACCTCCACCCGTCCCTGCTGCCGCGCCACCGCGGCCCCTCACCGATCGAGTGGGCGATCCTCTCGGGCGACGCCGAGACCGGCGTCACCACGATGTTGCTCGACGAGGGGATGGACACAGGCCCGATCTTGCTGCAACGTTCTACTCCGATCGGGCCACGCGAGCGCTCCCCGGAGCTGGCCGCGAGGCTGGCGCGGATCGGTGCGGAGGTCGTGGTGGACACGCTTGCGGCGCTCGCCCGCGGGGCGGTCGCGCCGACGCCTCAGGACGGCACGCAAGCCACCCTCACGAGCAAGCTGGAGCGCCGGATGGGGAGGATCGACTGGGGCCTCCCGGCCGATGATCTCGCCCGACGCTGTCGTGCGTTCGACCCCTGGCCGGGCTTGTTCTCCAACTTTCGCGGCGCCCGAATCAAGGTGCACGGCGTCGAGGTGGGCGAGGAGCAGGCTGGCGACGAAACGCCGGGGACGGTGCTTGGCGCCGGCGCCGGCGGGATCGCAGTTCGGTGCGGAGACGGAACGGTCGCGCTGCTCACCGAGCTGCAGCGCGAGGGTAAGCGCCGGATCCCCGCCGACGCGTTCATCATCGGGGAGCGGGTTGCGCGCGGCGAGCACTTCCGCTGATCCCCGCCGGCTTGCGGTGGCCATCCTGGCCCGGGTGGATGCCCGTGGCGCCCACGCCGCGCGGCTCTTGTCGCACGCGGCGCCGCTTGTGCGTGAGCTTGTCCTTGGCGTGCTGCGCTGGCAGTTGACGCTCGATCACCTGCTCCAGCGCCATCTCCACCAGCCACTCGAGCAGCTCGAAGCGGAGCCACGCGCCGTGCTCCGGACCGGGCTTTACGAAGCGCGCCGCCTCGACACCCCGGTGGCGGTGGCGGTGGCCGAGGCCGTGCGGGTGGCCAAGCTGCTTGCCCCGCGGGCGGCAGGTCTGGCCAACGCCGTGCTGCGCCGCGCCGTTGCAGAACCGTGGCCCGATCCCGAAGACGCCTCGCTTCCGCTCTCGCTACGCTTTTCGCATCCCGAGTGGCTCGTGCAACGATGGCTGACCAACCTCGGCGAAGCGAATACAGTGGTGGCGCTGCGCGCGTCGCAACGCCCGGCGCCGCTGGCGCTGCTCTCCGGCGCGAGCCAGTGTGCGGCGCTGGTGGCGGCCGGTGTGAACCTGGAGCCCCACCCCATCGTCGCCGACGTGGTGCTCGTGACGGCCGGCGCCGATGTTGTCGCAGCCGCGCTGCGCGAGCGACGCGCCTACGCCATGGATCCGACCGCCGTCCTGGCGGCACGCCTGCTGCCCCCGGTCGGTGGTCTGGTCGCCGATGTCGCCGCCGCGCCGGGCGGCAAGAGCCTGGTGCTGGCGCTCGAACGGCCGGGCCTCCGCATCGTCAGCGCGGATCGCAGCATTGCTCGCGCGGCGATGCTTCGGCGCAACCTCGCGCTTGCGCCTACACCTCCCGGGGTCGTCGTGGCCGATGCGGCTGCCCCGCCGCTGAACGCACAAAGCTGTGCCGCTGTGGTTCTCGACGCGCCGTGCTCGGGGACAGGCACGCTGCGGCGTCACCCGGAGATCCGCTGGCGAACGCGCCCCACCGACCTTGCGGCGCTTGCGGTCGTGCAGCGGGGCCTCGCGGAGGCGGCGGCGCGCTTGCTTGCACCCGGTGGGTGGCTGCTCTACCTGACCTGCTCGTTGGAGCCCGAGGAGAATGCAGCGATCGTCGCCGGACTGCCGCTGGTGGTCCAACCGCTACGAGACCTGCTCCCGGAAGGCGTCGTCCGCGTGGAGCTGCCGTCCGGTGGCGTGGTGATCGTACCCAGCGCGCTCGGCGACGGTCACACCGTCCACCTCCTGCGCCGAGCTGGGTGAGGCTGCAGCGGGCTTGTGTCGTAAACTTACCTCGGGGTGTGGGACCGCGCTTCGAGGGCCCGCAATCGCGCTGCACGGTCGAGGGAGGGGCAGGCATGGCAGGCAAGACCGAGTTGGTCGAGCGAATCGCGTTCGAGACGGGGATGCCCAAGGCGCACGCCGCGCGCGCAGTAGAGGTGATCATGGATACGCTGGGTGAGTGGCTGCAAAAAGGAGAGCGAGTCGCGATCCCGGGGCTGGGAACGTTCTATGCGTCGGAGCGGCCTGCACGCGACGTGCGCAACCCCCGCACCGGTGGCGTGGTCCACGTGGCCGCTTCGCGTACCGTGCGCTTCCGCCCCGGAAAAGAGTTGAAAGCGGTCGTCAATCCCAAGCGTTGAGAGGGGCATGAAGAGAGCCGCGCTCCTCGTTGTTGACGTGCAAAACGATTTCTGTCCCGGCGGCGCACTTGCGGTTGAAGGAGGCGACGCCGTCGTGCCCCTGATCAACTTACTGCTGCCACGTTTTGCGACCGTCATCGCCACGCAGGACTGGCACCCGGCTGGACATGCATCTTTTGCCTCGTCGCACCCCGGCCGGCGGCCGTTGGAAGTGATCGATCTCAACGGTATCGCACAGGTGCTCTGGCCCGATCACTGCGTGCAGGGCACTCCCGGCGCCGAGCTGCATGCCAGCCTGGAGCGCACGCGCTTTCGAGCCATCATTCGCAAGGGAATCGACCCCAATGTTGATTCCTACTCGGCGTTCCGCGACAACCGGCGCGACCATCCCACCGGCCTGGCCGGGCTCCTGCGCGAGCTGGGCATCGGTCACGTGGTGATCGTCGGCCTCACCACCGACTACTGCGCAGCCACGTCCGCGCGCGATGCAGTTGAGATGGGTTTCTCGGCCGAGATCTGGCTCCCCGCCACGCGGCCTGTCGGCGCCCCGCCCGGCCACACGGAGCGCACTCTCGCCGAGCTGCGCGAGACCGGCGTCATCCTCCGCGACGACATCCCCGCCTGAGCCTAGGAATCCCACTTGGACCCGTGGCGACAGGAGCGACAGAGCCGTGATCGCTTTTTTCTTGCCCGTCGGGTGCTGCGGCTCTCCTCGCTTGCCCGTCCCCACGGGCTTCGCTCGGAGACTCCTTTGCGCACGACCGAGCAGGGACGGCCCGCGGCGGGGCCCCTCGCTGTCCGCATGGAGCCGCGTCAGCGACACCCCACCGCGGCCCGCCCGCTCGGAGCCCGTGCGCTCCGGAGCGAATGCCGCATCGCACCCGACGTGCGGAGTCAATGCCCCCCACCCGGTCTTCGACGCACGCGCGCTTGGAGCAATCGTCTTGCCCCGTGGAAGCAATGTGTGGGCGGGGGA
>JBIOGJ010000079.1:0-14111 GCA_044447965.1 Thermoanaerobaculales bacterium
CCCCCCCCCCCCCCCGCCCGCCCCCCCCTTCCCCGCGGGGGGCGGGGCGCCCGCCCCCCCCCCGCCGTGGGGGGGGTGGGGGGGGGGGCGGGCGGGCCTCCCGCCGCGCCCGCACTGGCCCCACCCCGCCCGGGCCTCCTCGCGCCTTGCCTGCGCCCGCAATCCCCGTGCGCGTGACCCGCCCCATTACTCAGGCAGGCTCCTAGCCGACTGCCAGGCCCAATTCGGAGTCGAGTAGGGACGGTCCGCAGCTCACTCGTGACTCCCAGGGACCGCGGACCTTCGTCCCGGAGCCAAGCATGGCGCGGCCCTGTCCATTCGGGCGTCCGTGTGGCCTGCCTCACCCATTGCCCCTCGCGCTACAATTAGGCAAGGTTCGGGGGATGGATCTGACGGGGCAATGCGTCCTCAAGAGATGTTTGGGCGTCGTCGACGCGAGACACGCGCGTACTCGTGTACACGCGACAGGAGGGCTCTGGTCGTCCCCGCCGGCTCCCGGCCACTGCGCCGCGGCGTTCCGAAAGGAGGCCACGGTCGCCCCCGCGCCCGGGCCAGGCAGGGGCGCTCGCAGGAATCTGCAGTGCACTCTCGAGGTTAGGGCGGAAGGAGGACTCCGATGAACACACTGTGGGTGGTGGTGATTGCCGTGGGCGTCATCTACACGGCCTACAACTTCTACGCGCGGCGGGTCGATCGAAACGTGATCCGATCCGATGCCAAGCGGGCGACGCCAGCCAAGATGTACATGGACGGCGTCGACTTCATGCCGACGAGCAAGAACGTTCTCTACGGCTATCACTTCAAGTCGATCGCCGCGGCTGGACCGATCGTTGGGGTCATCACCGCAGCCAACATCTGGGGGTGGCTCCCCTCGTTGCTTTGGCTGGTGTTCGGCGTGAGCCTGATCGGCTGGGCGAGCGACTACTCCGCGATCATGGTCTCGGTGCGCAACGATGGCAACAGCCTCTCCGCCATTTCCCATCGCTTGATCGCCCCGCGCACGCGCACCATCCTCTTCGTGTTCATCTTTTTCTACCTGATGCTGCTCGCCGGCGCCTTCGTTGGCATCCTTGCCGCCATCCTCTCCGCCCGGCCCGACGTGCCGTTCGGGATCATCATGCTGGCGCTCATGGGACTGCTCGCCGGTCAGATGATGTACCGCTGGAAGATGGGCATCATCTCGGTGACGGTGATCGTGGTCGCGATCACGCTGGCGGCCATGGCGCTTGGACCAATGGGACAGCACAAGAACGAGCAAGGTGGGTTGGTCCAGGGGCCTGTAGGCGGTACCGTGGCAGCAGTCAACGGGGCTATTGACAACCTCAACGGCAAGCGCCCGCTCTTCAACGTGGTGGATCCAACCGCTGCGGACCCGCGCATCCCGGCCCCTGGGGCCGACGGCAAGCGGCCCACGACTGCCGCCTACGATGCCGCCACCGGGCTCGTCCGCACGCTGCCGAACTACCTCCTGTGGATGGTGTTCCTGTTCGTCTTCTCATACCTGGGAGCGAACCTGCCGATCTGGCGATTTGCCCAGCCGGTCAACTACATAGGGTTCTGGATCATGCTCATCACGATCGTGCTGAGCGCCGTCGGGGCATTGGCTGCGCCGCTCACCGGCGTGAAGGACGTCGCCGGTAACGCGATCGGTGCCTTCGCCTTATCCGCTACCAAGGACCTCGGTTTCGCGGTGCAGGCAGGCAAGGCGTGGCAGCCGCTTTGGCCGATGCTCTTCGTCACGATCGCCTGCGGCGCGATCTCGGGCTGGCACGCCTTGGTGGGCTCGGTTGGCACGGCCCGCCAGCTCGAGTATGAGACCGACGGCCTGCCGGTCGGCGCCGGCTCAATGTTCGGCGAGTACACGCTTGCGCTGCTGTCGCTGGTCGCGGTCTCGATCGCGGGAGTCGGCGGTGGAGGCGCGCGGTTCGCCGCCGGGGTTGGCAAGCTGATTTACGCGGGCACGTTCGGCGCGCTGCCGGAGGTGTTCGGGACCGCGCTCGGCTTCGGCGCCTTCGTCATGATCGTCTTGACCGTGACGCAGCTCGTCTTCCGCGTCATGCGGGTAACCCTCACCGAGTGGGTTGGGGAGGCCGTTCCGCTGGTGCGCAACATGCACGTGTCGAGCATCATCTCGATGGTGCTGACACTGGCGCTGGTGCTCACGGGAACGTGGGTTTACCTATGGCAGATGTTCGGCGCGTCCAATCAGCTCATGGCCGCGTTGAGCTTGCTCGTCGTGACGGTGTGGCTGAAATCCGAGAACCGCAAGCCGACCTACGCGCTCGTCCCCATGCTCTTCATGTACATCACCACGCTCTTTGCGACCCTGGTCACGGCTCGCAACCTCTACGTCACCATCGCCGCGAACCCAAAGATGAGCGGGCTGCCAGTGGCGGGCGCCTGGGCGATGATCGTGGTCGCCGCGCTGCTGGTCGTCGCGGCGCTGTTCATCGGCTGGGACGGCCTCAAGGCATACCAGCGCTACAGCGCACGGCCGGCGGAGGCCAAGCCGGCACCCGTCCGCGCGTAGCCGATACTGTCGCACGATCACGGGGCCCGCGCACGCAGCGGGCCCCATTTTCGTGGCCGGTCGGCTCGCAAGTTTGGAGGATCCCTCCCCCAGGCGGGCCGGTGGGGCGAGGGTGCTACCGGTGCGAAGCGCGCTCGGCCATCGTGCGCAGTGCGGCAAAGAATTCGCCGGAGGAGCTGGAAAGGCCCGGCAGATCCACATGAAGCTCGAAGTTGGGTTGACCGCGGTGGGTCGCAAGGCGCCGCACCTTCATCCCTGCCTCGCGAGCGATCGTGAATAGTGAGTCACCCAGGGAGAGGGTGGGCTCGAACTTGTAGAACGCCGCCAATTCCTCGGCCGAGCGCGGCTCGCGCACCGACCAGCGCTCGGATCCGACGCGGCGGAGTGCGTCGCGTCCCGACCAGCTTCGCCGGTCGAGCAGCTCGAGGTCATCGGCCGGCGCATGTTGGAGCCCGGCGCGGACGATGAGGGTGTCGCGCCTCCCGCGCTGGCGGCCCAACGCCCACAGCCACGGCACGTCCCTCGGTTCGAGAAACACCACGAGCGCCACCCGCTCGAACGGGGGCTCGGCCTTGGCGATCGTCAGCTCGACCAGGGTCGTTCCCAGCCAGCGCACCGTGGTCCGCTCGCCGAGGGTCGGCAAGCCGGCCTGCATCCACCGCATCGCGGCATGGCCTCTGCGCACGTTGACGATGCTACCGGCCGCGAACCAGCCGACGACGAGCACGGCAAGCACGAGCAGGGCTGCGGTCATGGCCATCCTCCAAGGGGCGGGAGCGCCGTCGCGACGATAGCAGAGCCCGCCAAGTGGTAGCATCACCCGGATGGAAGGAAGGCGCATCGGCGGGAGCCAGAACGGTGTCAAAGCGAGGCGACGCGGCCAAGGCGGTTCGTGAGTTTCTCTACGGCTTGTTTGGCTACGAGACGGCTATGCAGGCAGTCGAGATCCGCGCGTCCATGGAGACGTTGTTCATGCTCACGACCTTTGGCGACATGCTGGGGGTACCGATCATGCCACCGTACTACAGCCTTCGCCTCCTGCCGCACGTGGTCGGCGCGGTGGGGAGCTGGAAGCGGCGCGTGTTGCGCGAGCGCGAACTCGGTGACGACCACGAGCACCACCTACACGGAATTTGAGCGGAAGGCGTAGGCTTTTCGCCGACGGAGGTTGCCATGACAGACGCACAGGACGACAAGCCCGGCGGCATCAAGGGCCTGTGGCGGGGGCTGCGCCAGACCATCTACGGGATGGCTGCGCACGACATGAGCCGAGCGGCGCTGCGCACCCGCGCCTCGATGGAGCACCTGTTCATCCTGATCACGATGGGCGACCTGCTCGGCGTTCCGATCCTGCCGCCGTACTACAGCCTCCGCTTGCTCCCGTACGTGGTGCCACAGATCGCAACCTGGAAGCGGCGCATGCTGCGGGAGAAGGACGTTTCCGACGCGATGTTCTAGGCCGAGCGCGATGTGGCTTCGTGGGCGTGAGGTGGGGCAGAGTCACTGACCTAGGGGAGGAGCGATGGGGCTGAAGGAAGTGTTCGACGCGAATCCGAATCGTCGCTACATCATGTTCGGTGGGAAGGGTGGCCTCGGCAAGACGACCTTTTCCGCCGCGACCGCGTACTGGCTCGCGTCGCAGGGCAAGAGGGTGTTGGTCTTCTCGGTGGATCCCCAGGCGTCGCTCACCGACATCTTCCAGCGCGACATCTTCGGCAAGGGTCCGGTCAAGATCATGGAGAACCTGTGGGCCCAGGAGATCGACGCCGACAGCCACATCAAGCAGTACCAGGGCGAGATCCGCAAGAAGATCCTCGACATGTACGGCCTCGACGCGGTGCCGGAGGAGATCGAGAACTACATCCAGGCGGCCAGCGCCGAGCCGGCAATGGAGGAGAGCGCGATCTTCGACGCGGTCGTCGACGTGGTGGTGAAGGGCGATTACGACTACTACATCTACGACCTCGTGCCGCTCGGCCACGCGCTCTACTACCTCTCGATGGCCAAGGTCTACGACGAGTGGATCAACAAGGTGACGCACCTGCGCGAGGAGATGCGCGAGTACGAGGAGATGGTCAGCCGGCTCAAGCGCGAGAAGCAGACCGAGCAGGACGAGATCCTCAACGAGCTGCTTTACATCAAGGGCCGCATCAACGCCTCCTCTTCGATCCTCACCGACAAGGCCAAGACCGCGTTCTTCTTCGTCGTGATCCCGGAGGAGATGATCATCGACGACACGCGGAACGCCGCGAAGCTGTTTGCGCAGTTCGATGTGCCGATCGGCGGCTACGTGGTCAACCGCGTCATCCCGCACGAGTTGCTCGAGCAGAACATCCCCGGCTACCTGCGCAACCGCATCCAGATGCAGGATCGGCACCTGGACGGGATCCGGTCGGCGTTCGGCAACCAGGTGCTCGCGTATGTCCCGGAGCTCGAGCGCGACGTGACCGGGCTGCCAATGATCGAGAAGCTCGCCGGGATCATGTACGGCAACGAGAGCGGCTGAAGGCGCCGGGAGACAGCCATGCCCAACATCGAAAAGCCGATGCGCGAGTACCTCGCCGACCACGCAGACCTCAAGTACGTGTTCTTCGGAGGCAAGGGAGGTGTCGGCAAGACCGTTTTCGCCGGCGCGACCGCGATCTGGCACGCCCAGCAGGGACGCCGGACCATGCTCGCGTCCACCAACCCGGTCCACAGCCTGACCAGCCTCCTCGGCCAGGACGTCCTCGGCAAGCACGCCCCGGTCGAAGGGGTGCCGAACCTGTGGGCGTACGAGATCGAAACCAAGGACACGATCGAGCGCAGCAAGATCGAGATCCGCGAGAAGATCCAGTGGTTCCTCAAGTTCGCCGACATCTCCACGAAGGCCGAGGAGTTCGTCGAATCCGCCACGATGAACCCGGCGTTCGAGGAGTCCGCGATGTTCGAGAACATGATCGACCTCATGTTCAAGGACGAGTACGACGTCTACGTCTTCGACACCGCGCCCACCGCCAACGCCCGCCGGCTGCTCGGCATGTCCAAGGTGTACTCGCTGTGGGTCAACAAGATGCTCAAGAGCCGCGAGGAGGCCAAGACGCTGCGGGAGATGCTCTCCTTCACCAAGAAGAAGCAAGACGACCCGCTCATGGCCTACCTCCTCTCGTTCCGCGACCGCATGGAGCACGGCCGTGTGCTGCTCACGGACCCGGCCAAGACCTCGTTCTTCTTCGTCACGCTGCCGGAAGCGCTGCCGATTGCGGTGATCACGCGGTTCATCCAGTGGTTCCACGATTTCGGCATCCCGGTCGGCGGCGTGATCGTGAACATGCTGATCGACAAGGCTTCGCTCGGCGCCGATTCCGCCGATTTCGTCAAGAACCGGGTCGCGATGCAGGACGAGCACATGAAGACGGTGTGGCAGAAGTTCGACGGCAACGTGCGCGCGATCGTGCCGCTCTTCGAGACCGAGATCCGCGGTGTCGCGATGCTGCGCCGCCTTTCCGACGCCCTCTTCACCTGAGCCTGGAAACCTCAGTCGTCCGGAGAGAGGTCACACCCGTCGTCGCGCGGTGGAGCCACGTGAAGGCCAACGATGTGAGGTTGTGGTGGGTGGTACGTGGATGTTCCCGGGCCTGGCGGAAGGTCGACCGCTGCCGAGATTCTGTCTATGTGGTGACGCGGACGACGACAAAGGTGATGTCGTCGGTTTGTTCGTTAGTGCGGCGCCAGGAACGCACCACTGCGCTTAGTCGGTCGACGACCTCGCGCGCGGGGCCGCCACATGCGGCGGCAAAGGCGTGCGCCGCTCCCTCGAAGCCGACCGGTTGACCCTCCGGGCTCGCCTGCTCGGAGAATCCATCGGTGGCGAGGAGCAGCGTGTCTCCCGGTCCGAGCGAAGTCGATCGCTCTTGGTACGTCGGCGAGAGATGGCTACCAAGCGGCAGGCCGCCGGTGCCCAGCTCCTCGACCTTTCCGGTCGATGCGCGCCAGACGAGCACCCGGGGCATCCCCGCGGAGCAGAGCGTCATCGCGCGGGGCGAGATGCGGCCGAGCGCCAGGCACATATGGAGCGGCTTGACGTTCATGCCGCGCAGGACTCGGTCGCACTCGACGAGGATCGCCGCGAGGTGGGCCTCGCCGGCGAGCGTCGCGAACAGCGCCTTGACGGCGGTGACCATCGTTCCGGCCGCAACGCCGTGGCCGGTGGCGTCGCCGACGGCCACCACGAGCGTGTCGGCACTTGTCGCGCGGAAATCGTAGTAGTCGCCGCCCACTTCACTGGCCGTTGACATCGCCACCGCAACGTCGAGGCCCGCAAGGTCCGGCAGGCTGGTCGGCAACATCGAGAGCTGCAGCGCCCGCGCCGCTTCGAGCTCCGCGCTCTTGCGCGCGTTGTCGGCCTCGAGCAGCCGCTGGCGCAGCTCCTGCTCGTGGGCCCGCTTCATCTGCGCGACGACCTGGTCCGAGAGCGCCTCGACCTCTTCGATCCTGCGCTGGAGGTGACGGTTCGTGCGGGCGAAGTCGCGGGCGAGGAAGATCGACATGCCAATCGCCATCGGGATGACAACGAAGAGGTAGATGCTCCACCCGAAGATCTGGGGGATGAGGCCGATGTTGGCAAGCACCTGTAGTAGCACGATGACGGCCTGGACGATCATCGCCCCGACGATGACGCCGATGCCCTCGCGTCTCACAACCAGGCGGCGCCGTGCTAGTCGCGCAACCTCGAGCGGAATCGCAGCGAAAAACAGATACCAGGCCCATGAGGTCATCGGCGGATGGGGGTAAATTGCGGCCGCCAACGCGAGTACCGCAGCCGCGCCGACAAAGACCTTCCAGGTGCGCGGGAACGATCTGGTACGGAGCGAATAGTACATGAGCAGGATCGAGAGCATCGCGAGAAGCACGAATGGGATGTTGAGGCGGTCCGCCACGTCGCGCCAGAAATCGCTCGTGTACTGGATTAGGTTGCCGCACAGGACGACGCCAACGAAGCCGAGCATCGAGAGGGCATAAAAGAGGTTCTCGCGCGCCTTTGGGAACGACCAGAAGAGGGCGAGGTGGAGCAAGGCGAGGACCCCCGGGACCGCGATGAACAGCGTCGCGAGCGTCGCGTCGCGCCGCGCCGTCAGCGGTTCGCCCGCGAGATGCTGCGCGATCGTGCTGGCATCTTCGAGCGAGAGCCGGAAGCCGAACCCAAGCCCACCTGGAGCCTGCGCCTCGGCCTGGCGGCAAGAGTGACGCAGGGAAAGGACGTGGATCCGTTGCCGGGAGAACGAGAAGGCACACCAGCCGCCACCTGCGGGCCGGCCCTTATCACCTGCCACGGTGCTTGGCGGAGCCATGTTCAACAGCAGCTCGCCATCGAGGTACACCTGTGTCGCGCCTGGACCTTCGACGCGCAGCACCAGCGGCCTGGCCCAAAGGGTCGAGTCCACGAGGAGGTGGCGGCGGAACCAGCCGGCCCCGGACCATCCGCCGCGCGGCAGGCCGGTTGTTGGCAGCAGCGGATCGGCTTGCCCCCAGGCAGCGTCATCGAGCTGAGGCTCCGCCCAGCTCGGATCGTCGCCGGGGTGGTAGCGCCAGAGGTAGGTGAACACGATCGACCCGTCGGGGCTCAGCGTTGCTGCGCTCAGCTCGGCGGGCTTCGGCTCCTGGGCCCGCGTGATGGCCGGCACGGCACCGAGCAGCAAGGCGACGAAAACGGCGACCGGCGGTGGGAGGGTGGCGCGCATGGCGAACACACTCATCCTACGCCCCGTGTCGTGAATCGTTGCAACGCCTCCACGCCCGTCAGGCCCGGGTCGCCGATGCATGCCGCACCAGGACTAAGGCCCGGCGCGGGAATGGAATTGACTTCCCGGCTGGTGTAGCCGAGCGTGCTGGTGGTGGGTCCAGAGTCGAGGCGAGTGCGCCGACTGAGAGTGCCCGGAATGCGATCGAACGCCCGAAGGTTCTCGCGGCGGCCACAGCATGCCCTCATGGGCGCATCCGATCCCGTCGTTCCTGCTCGCCCGCGCCGGTCTCGGCAAGCAGGACCAAGACATCGGGGGTGCACGCGAGGCCTGGGAGTTCCTGTCTCGTCAGCGCCTTGCCGGTGCGCGATGACCGAAACGGGGGGCGGCTCGCAAGGGGGTGAACATGGGTAACGTGGGGCGTCCAAACTCGAGTGAGTTTGCACCGTACTTCGGCCGCTACATCGGCCAGGTGGCCGGAGACGACGTGGTAGGTATTCTCGCCGAGCAGATGGCCACCGTGCGCGCGGTGCTCGGCCACCTCTCCGAGGCGCAGGCCGGCTATCGCTACGCCGAGGGGAAGTGGAGCGTTCGCGAGGTGCTTGGCCACGTGATCGACGCGGAGCGCGTGTTCGGTTACCGGGCACTCGCGTTTGCGCGCGGTGAGCGCGCACCGTTACCGTCATTCGACGAGAACGACTACGCACGCGAGAGCGGCCACGATGCGATCCCACTGCCCGCCCTGGTCGAGGAGTTCGTCGACCTGCGAGCGAGCCACGTCGCGATGTTCCGTCACCTTCCCGCAGAAGCCTGGGCGCGCAGCGGAACGGCGAGCGGCAATCCGGTCACGGTGCGTGCGATTGCCTTCATCATCGCCGGTCACCTCGCGCACCACCTGGCGCTCTTGCATGAGCGCTACGGCATACCCAACCCGCCGTAGGCCAGGGTCGTGGGCCTCCTGGCTTTCACGTCCGGGCTCAGCCGCCGATGCGCGAGGCAATGACCTCGAGCGCGGCGGGCAGCACCTCGAACACCATTCCCGGGGGTTCGATGTGGCAGGGGTTGCCGTCGAGGTGGCAGGGGAGGGCAACCTCGGTGGTCAGCTCGAGGCGATGAAAGCGCAGCTCGTGCGCGCCCGCGGTTTTCCCCAGCGTGCCCTTGAGCGCGGCGCCCAGGCGCACGATCCGTCCCCCGATGCTCACCGGTCCGACTAGGCACGCGTCGAGGACGCCGTCGTCGGCTACGGCCCCCGGCGCGAGACGGAACCCCCCTCCGGTGGTGGGCCCGTTGTGGATCGCGAGGATCGTCATCCCGCCCTGGTAGCGAAAGGTCCCGTCGGAAACGCCAACCTCGGGCGCGTGGTAGCTGAACAGCGTACCAACGGTGGCGGCGAGGTAGCCGGCAATTCCGCGCACCACCTTGATGCGGGTGGAGTTGACGTTGATCGCCCCGAGCAGGCCGATGCCAATCGCGTTGAGCACGACCCGATCGCCGGCACGCATGAGGTCCACCCTGCGCGTGGCACCCCCGAGGAGGACGCCAGCGGCCCGCTCAAGATCGAGAGGCAAACCCAGCGTACGGGCGGCGTCGTTGCCGGTGCCGAGCGGGAGCACGCCCAGGGTTCCGCCTCCGGCGTCATGCAGGCCCTGCACGACCTCGCAAATGGTGCCGTCACCGCCTGCCGCAACGACCACCCTCTCCCCGCCACGGACCGCAGCGGCGGCGAGCTCGGTGGCGTGGCCCGGCGCCTCGGTGAAGACCTGGTTGGGGAACTTGCCGACCTGGTTTAGTCGGGCGCATAGCCGAGGCCATTGGCGGCCTAGGCGACCGCCAGCGGCGGCCGGATTAACGATCAGGATCATCGGCGGAGTATAGCCGGGCGTCGGTCGTGACCAACCAGCGAGTTGCGCCTGCGACCCTGTCCGCATACTCTGCTGCGGTCCGCGCCGCGCGCACGCTGGCGCCTCGGTGGCGGAAGGGGCGGGATTTGAGCGAGAGGAAGTACGACGTCGTCGTGGTCGGGTGCGGCCCGGCCGGCAACACTGTGGCGTACCGCTTGGCCAGCGCCGGGGTGCGCGTGCTCATGGTCGAGAAGGAGGGCCTTCCCCGGCAGAAGGTGTGCGGCGGCGGCCTCTCGCGCAAGACGCTGGCGGAGCTGCCGTTCTCGGTGGCGCCGGTGATCGAGCGCGAGATCGCCGGGACAACCATCGCGTTTCGTGCACGAGATCCGATCTATCTCGACCAACCCGGCATAGGGGCGATGGTCCAGCGCGACCGCTTCGACCACTTCATGACGCAAAAGGCGGTTGGCGCCGGCGCCACGCTTTGGGATGCCTGCGCCTTCGGGCGCTTCGAGGCTTCCGGCGATGCAATCGTCGCCCACACGGGGAGGGGACGCGCGGGTGCCAGGGTGCTGGTCGGCGCCGATGGGGTGCAAAGCCCGGTGCGCCGCCAGCTCTATCCCGGCCGCCCCATGATGCTGGTGCCGGCTCTCGAGGCTCTCGTTGTGCCACGACCGGGCATGCTCGAGTTGTTGGGCGGTACTTGCGTCTTCGACCTCGGCGCGATCCCATCGGGGTACGCCTGGGTGTTCCCCAAGCGCGACCACTTCAACATCGGGCTCTACCGCTTCCGCAAGCGCCGCAATAACTTGGCGATGAAGCAGCTCCTCGATGACTTCATCGCGAACACCAAGATTCTGCGCGATCCGCATACCGTCACGGCCAAGGCGCAGTCGATCCCGATCAAGGCCGTGGCCAAGAGCTTGGCGAAGGGAAGGGTCGTATTGGTGGGCGACGCCGGTGGCGTGGGAGAAGCGTTCTACGGCGAGGGGATTTACTACGCGGTCAGGAGTGCGAACCTTGCGGCCACTGCGATCCTTGGGGACCTCAGCGGGCGCGCCGACCTCGCTGCGTACGACCGTGCCATGCGGCCGCTGCACCGCAACCTTGCCTATGCGCGGCTGACGGCGCGGTTGTTCTACCTATCGCCGCGCCTCGCGTTTCGCGTCGCGGTCCCCAACCCGCGCGTGAGCGCGCTGTTCGCCGGCGTCATCGCCGGCACCGTCAGTCCCGCGCGCTGCTTCTGGTCGTTCCTATTGCTGACGCCGCACTGGCTCACCGCGAAGCGCATGGAACCGATTCGCTCACCACTCTTTGACTGATCAGTTGTGTTGCGGATCGGACCGCGAGGGCGATTCAGCGATTCAGCAGGCCGCGAGCACGAACGCTGCGTTCGCTGGTGACCCACCGTTGCTGATCGGCCGATGAGATGACTGGCCGACGAGTCCGCGCAAGCCAAACAGCGAGTTGTCGTGGTCTTTCCTGAAGCCTGAGGCCCGAAGCCTGACAAACCGCCTTTCAGAGCGCGATCGTGCGGCCGCCATCCAGCGTCAGGACCTGACCGGTCATCGTGTCGGTGCCCTCGAGGAGATAGCGAACCGCCCGAGCAATCTCCTCGCCGCCGCCTTCGCGCTGCAGCAGCGTGTGGGAGAGCATGCGCTGCCTCACCGCCTCGGTATAGTCCGGCGGGAAGATCGCGATCCCGGGCGCCACCGCGTTGACGCGCACCTCGGGCGCCAGCTCGACAGCGAGCGAGCGGGTCGCAGCCACCAATGCGGCCTTCGACACCGAGTAGGCGAGATAGTCTCGCAGGGGGAAGGCGGCGTAGATGTCGGCAACGTTCACGATCGCGCCACGGCGCGCCCGGAGCAGGCGGGCGGCAGCGAGGGCGAGGAACACCGGCGCTTCGAGGTTGGTGCGGAGCACGTCGGCGAACTGTTCTTCGCTGAGGTCCGCGATGCGGGTGCGCGTGAAGACCGCCGCGCTGTTAATAAGGGCGTCAAGGCCTCCCAGCTCCGCCTCAACGCGCGCGATGACGCGCGGCCGCGCGTCTGGCCGCGCAAGATCGGCCTCGATCCCAACGACCTTCCTGCCCATCGCTCTCAGCTCGTCGGCGAGGGTGCGGGCGGCGTCCGCCGACGTGTGATACGTGAAGGCAATCTCCCAGCCTGCGGAGGCGAGTTCCGTCACGATCGCGCGGCCGACGCGGATCGCTCCTCCGGTGACCAATGCCACGCGCATGCGCTCGTTCATCAGGGAAGCTCCAGTTCGACGGGTTGGGGTGGTGTTGCGGCGGTTGCGAGTGCTACGCGAGCCACCTCGCCAAGGGTTAGGCCGAGAACCGGGTGCGCCAGATCCGCGGCGAGGTCCGCGACCGGTACCGCCACGAACGGCTCGCGTGCGAGCTGCGGTGACGGCAGCTCGAGCGAGCCGAAGCGCCCGACCACGCCGGGAATGAGCACGAGATCGAGGTCCGTGGTGCGCGGGCCGTACGGCCGGTGGGGGTCGCGCTGTCTGCCCAGGAGGTCCTCGATCGCGCGAAGTGCCGCATGCACCTGCTCCGGCGGCAGCTCGCTTTCCAGCTCCACGGCGAGGTTGAAGAAATCCGGTTGGTCCGGGTCTCCCGCAGGTTTCGTTCGATACACCGGTGACACGGCGACGAGGTGGAACCTTCCCCGCAGCTCGGCCACCGCCCGCGCGAGGTAGTGGCGCGGCCGGATGTTGGAGCCGAGCGAGACGAACATGCGCATCAGCGGGCCCCACCCTCGCGCGCGCGACGGATTTCCACTCCGACGGACTCGGAGAACCGCACCGCACCCGGTTTCTCCACCCTCACCGTGAGGGCACTCGCGCGGGGAAACTCCGCGAGCACGGTCGCGGCGATGCGCTCCGCGAGCGCCTCGACAAGCTGGAAGCTCGATCCCTCGACCAGCTCCTGGACCCGCTTGGAAACCGCGCGGTAGTCGAGCGCGTCTGCGACGGTGTCGCTCGCTGCCGCGGCGCGGGTGTCGGTCTCAAGGGTCAGATGGATGTGCAGCTTCTGCTTGACCTGGCGCTCCCAGGTCTGGAGGCCGATGATGCAGTACACCTCCAGGCCGGCGACAAAGATGCAATCCGTCATGATGCCTCCATCCTAGGAGCCTGTCCGAGTAAGCGGGTGCGGTCGCGTTACGAGCGCCGCGGGGTCAGATGCAAGGCGTCGCGACGAAGGCGATGTTCCCCCATCGGCGAGGAGCGACAACGCTGCAGATGGCCCCGCGCCGCCGTAACCCGAAGGGCGCAGGGGTGTTGCGGGCGCATGCTGCGTTGCTCGTCGTCGACGATGCTCGTGCATCGACTTCCTCCTCCCGCCTTGCCTGCGCCTCACAAGCCCCCTGCGCGCGACTCGCCCCATTACTCGGACAGGCTCCTAGCCCGGATTATTCGTCAGTGGCCGTCGTTGCAGGCTACCTTCATGAATAGTCCGACCTTGAGCTTAGCAAGGATTGCGCGAGCTTGGACGGTTCTTCTCGCGCTCGGACTCGTACATGTTGCAGCGTGGACTTCCCTTGTGACGTCCTGGGCAGGCGAGTGCGCCGCATAATGTCTCGGGCGAGGACGCCATGATCCAGGTACGCTGGCTTCGCTGCATCGCCACGGTCGAGTGGCACAGCGGCACACGTGGCCTTGAGTTTCCGCTCGCGATCGTGCAGGCGCACGAACGCGTACCCGTCGACGTCGAGGGCTCGTGGGTGGAGGGTTCTGCCATTGCGGGTGAGCCTGCGCGGCGCATTTTCGTTGTCCGCGACGCCTCAGGCGAACGATGGCGGGTGACCGCGGACGAGAAAGCGGTGTTGCTGGTTGAGCGCGGGACCAGCTAGGAGCGGTTCTGGGACAGGGTCCTTGGTCTGCCGGTCTGGTACCATGACCGCGTCATGGAGAACTTCCTGCTGCGTCTCCCCGAGATCGTCATCCAGATCCTCGCCTTCGCGCTCGCGCTCTCCGTCCACGAGTCGGCGCACGGCTGGATGGCGGAGCGCC
>JBIOGJ010000080.1:0-13817 GCA_044447965.1 Thermoanaerobaculales bacterium
CCGCCGCAAACCACCGGGGCCCGGGGGGGCGGGGGCCCGGCACGCCCCGGGGGGCCCGCGCGCTGGTGGCCACCGGGGCCCCCAACCCACCCCCCAAGCCCCCCCAACCCCCCCCCCCCCGGGGGGGGGCGGGGGGGGGGGGGGGGTTCTCGGCGCCGCCCCGGCCTCGGGGGCGTCCCCCCCGTGGGGGCCGCCCCCCCCCCCCCCCCCCCCCCCCCCCCCGCCGCCGCAACCCACGGGCGCAGGGGCTTGCGGGCGCATGCGGCGTTGCTCGTCGGCCACGATGGCTCCACATCGCCTGCCTCCTCGCGCCTTGCCTGCGCCCGCAATCCCCGTGCGCGCGACCCGCCCCATTACTCAGACAGGCTCCTGGTTTACGCGGGGTCCACGTACGTGTAGGTGTCGCCCGCCCAGTTGCGCAGCAGCGCGGTACCGTTCTCGTACCCCAGGATGGTCTCCTGCTGGAGCGGCACCTTGCCACCTCCGCCCGGCGCGTCGATGACGTAGGTCGGGACCGCATAGCCGGTGGTGTGACCGCGCAATCCCGCCATCAGCTCCATGCCTTTCCTCACGCTGGTGCGCAGGTGGCCGGTGCCGATCACGGGGTCGCACTGGTAGAGGTAGTACGGCCGCACGCGGATCTTGAGTAGCGCGTGGAAGAGGTCCTTGAGCACCTGGACGTCGTCGTTGATGCCCTTCAGCAACACGGTCTGCGCACCGAGCGGAATGCCACCGTCGGCGAGCAGATCGCACGCCTGCGCGACTTCCGGAGTGATCTCCCTGGCGTGGCAGAAGTGGAGCGAGAGCCAGACGCGGTGCTTGCGCAGCACCGCCACCAGCTCGGGGGTGATGCGCTGCGGCAGGAAGCCCGGCACGCGCGAGCCAATGCGCAGGAACTCGATGTGCGGGACCGCCCGCAGGCGTCCGAGCAGGTCGTCGAGACGATCCTCGGACATCAGCAGCGGGTCGCCGCCGGAGAGCAGCACGTCACGGACCTCGGTGTGGGCGGTGAGGTACTCGATGATCCGCTCCATGCGGCGCGGGAGTGGATCGAGTGCGCCCTGGCTCACCAGACGCGAGCGCGTGCAGTAGCGACAGTACGCCGCGCAGGTGTCGAGCGCGAGCAGCAGCACGCGGTCGGGGTAGCGGTGGACGAGGCCTTCGACGACGCTGTCGTGGTCCTCGCCACAGGGGTCGGTCATGTCACCCGGACCGACGACGAGCTCCTCCTCGCGCGGCACGACCTGCAAGCGAATCGGGTCGCCCGGGTCCTCGGGGTCGATCAGCTCCGCGAAGTGCGGGGTGACCGCCACCGCGAACTTTTCCTGCGAGAGGGCGAGGCCTCGTCTCTCGGCGGGGGTAAGCCGGAGCAACTTGTCGAAGTGCTCCGGCTTGATCAAGCGGCGGCGCATTTGCCAGCGCCAATCCGCCCAGCGCGCGGGGTCGTACGATTCGCCGAAGATCGCGCAAATCGCGTCACGCCGCGCGCCGGATAACAGGGGTTCCGCAGGTACGGTGTTTTCTTTCATGGTCTCCTACCTCCTGGTCGGGAGGATTTGGGTTGCGATGCAGATTCTGCAGGTAGAAAGGGACGCAGACTCCCTATACCTTGTTGGTCTTTGGGCCACCCGGAGCCGGCCCGGCGGAAGCGCCCCAAGGGCGACGGGAGCATGGCTCTCGACCCTTAGGCTTTGGGCCCGCCCCGGTCGCGCCGCCGGAGGAAGTGGGGGTTGCCGGTTCCGGAGGCACAGCCTTTTGCGGTGGGAAAAGCAACCGCGGCCGCTTTGGGGGATACTCCACCTGCGGCCGCGGAAGACACGCTCACGCGGAGGTTGCTACTTGGAGGCTGGTCGGACGAGACGTCGGTGTCCATTCATGGCAAAGATAGGGCACAAATTGCAGATGTCAAGGGGTCCCGCGCCGGCCCCGCGTCGCGGCCGCACTCACCCCCGCCACCACAGCCACCCGACCGCCACGAGAAGGGTCGCCAGCGTGACCGGCACGCCGACTTTGGCGTGTTGCCGCCAGGACACGCGCACCTGCAGACGCTGAGCTTGATCCACCACGATGATGTTCGCGATGCTGCCAACGATGAAGAGGTTGCCAGCCAGCGTGGAGGCGAGCGCGAGGATCGCGCCCGCCATCGGGTGCGAGGCCTGCGGTAACAGCAGCATCACCGCCGGAACGTTTGACACCAAGTTCGAGAGCACGACGGTCACGGGAAACAGCCAAATCGGCCGCGCCACGTCGATGCCGGCACGGACCAGCCCAGCGTGCGCGAGGCGCAGGGCACCGGAGTCGGCAAGGGCGAAGTTCACCACGAACAGCCCGGTGAAGAGAACCAGCAAGTGCCAGTCGACGAGGCCGAAGATCTCGCGGGAGGCCATGCGCCGGCTGGTCAGCAGCACCGCCGCCGCGGTCAGCGCGAGCACCTCGCGCGGGATCGGCGCGAACAGGAAACCGGCGAGGAGGAGGGCGAGCACGACGAGCCCTTTGCCAGTCTGCCAAAGGTCGAACAACGGTTCTTCGAGGTGCGGTACCGGCGTGCTCGCCAGCCAGCGTCCTCGCACCGAGACCCAAATGACGAGCCACACCACGACCAAGCCCAGCAGCGCGGGCGGCACCGCGTCGAGCAGATAGCCCGCGAACGACAGGTGCAGCCGCTGTCCGATGAGCATGTTCTGCGGGTTGCCGATGAGCGTCGCAGCGGAACCGACGTTGGCGGCACACGCCAACCCGAGGAGGAACGGCACCGGGTCGAGGCCGCGCCGGGCGCACCCCTCGATCAGCAGTGGTGCGACCGCGAGGCACACGATGTCGTTGGCGAGCAATGCGGAGAGCGTGCCCACCACGGCCACCAGCAGCGCCAGCAAGCCGCCCGGCGACACCCTCGCCGCCGCGAGACGGCGCGTCACCCACGCGTAGAACCCGCCGAGGCGAAACTGCGCCGATACCACCATGAGGCCAAACAGCAGCGCGATGGTCGGTACGTCCACCGCCTTCCACGCCGCCTCGGGCGAGACCCGCTCCGTCGCGACGAGCACGAGCGCACCGAGCAGCGCAACGCCGGTGCGGTCGAGCGCGAGGCCGGGAATCTCCCCCAGCAGCATGCCGAGGTAGACGAAGCCGAACACCCCGATGACCAGCGTGTCCATGGCGAGACGTTACCACCGCGACCTGCGAGCCGGGGAGCCCGATCCTCAATCCCCTGTTCGTGGCATGCTGAGCAGGTGGAGACGAGCCGAATTCTCTACGCCGATGCGCGCATGGTCGCGCTCGACAAGCCAGCGGGCGTGAGCCTCGCCACCCGCCGCGACGAGCCAGGCGCCGCGGTGCGACGCTTGCTTGACGAGGTCTCACTCGCCGAGCGCACGGAATGGGGGCTCCATGCCGAGGACCTCTTGCTCGTGCACCGCCTTGACGTCGGCACCTCGGGCCTCGTGCTGCTCGCGCGCGATCGCGAGACGCACCGCGAGCTCGTCGCGGCGTTCGCCGAGCGGCGAGTGAGCAAGAGCTACCTCGCGCTCGTCTGGGGTCATCCGCGCCCTCCCGCCGGGAGCTGGGAGGCGCCGCTCGGACCCGATCGCCACGATCGTCGCCGCATGGCTGTGAACGGGGCGGGCCGGCGTGCCATAACCGCCTACACGACGCTCGCCCGTGCCGCTCACGTCGCCCTGCTGTGCGTGCAGCCGGCCACCGGCCGCACGCACCAGATCCGCGTCCACGCCGCCCACGCCGGCCATCCGATCGTCGGCGACGACCTCTACGCCGGGCCTCGTGAGCGCGGCGTGCGCGATACCCACCTGCGGGCCGCTTTATCCCCGCCGCACACGCTGCTGCACGCGTGGCGCCTGCACCTGCCGCACACGCGCTCCACGCCGGAGCTGCTGCTCGAGGCACCGCTACCAGCCATATTCACCGCCACACTCGCCGCCTGCGGCATCACGCTGCCGGATACGGGTTGAGGTTCGGGAGTCGCGCGCTCTAGGCAAGAACGCCGCCCGCCCGGAGCGGCCAGCACGCTGACGATCGGCGCTAGAATCCGCCCGACTGGAGGTGACGCGATGATCGAGAGAATCCGCACGCTGCTCGGAGACAAAGCGCCGCTGCTCGACTACCAGGCCAAGGGTATCCCAACCACGATGCTCCATCTGCCGGGTCCGGATTTTGTGGATCGCGTCGTGGCGCTTTCGGACCGGCCCATCGGCGTGCTGCGCAACCTCGCCTGGCTGTTCGGTACGGGTCGCTTGGCCGGCACAGGGTACGTTTCGATCCTGCCCGTGGACCAAGGCATCGAGCACTCCGGCGCGGCGTCGTTTGCTCCCAACCCGCTCTACTTCGATCCCGAGAACCTCGTCAAACTCGCCCTCGAAGGCGGGTGCAACGCGTTCGCCTCCACCCTCGGGGTGCTCGGCGCAGTGGCGCGCCGCTACGCCCACAAGATCCCGTTCATCGTCAAGCTGAACCACAACGAGACGCTCACGTATCCGCTCACCTATGACCAGACGCCGTACGCGAGCGTCGAGCAGGCGTTCGAGATGGGCGCTGCCGGCGTGGGCGCCACCGTCTACTTCGGTTCCTCAGAGTCGCGCCGCCAGATTCAGGAGGTCTCCGAGGCGTTCTCCGCTGCCCACGAACTGGGGATGTTCACGGTGCTGTGGTGCTACCTGCGCAACGCCGCGTTCAAGAAAGACGGTGTCGACTACCACCTGGCCGCCGACCTCACCGGCCAGGCCAACCACATCGGCGTCACCATCGAGGCCGACATCATCAAGCAGAAGCTGCCGGAGTCGAACAACGGCTTTGGCGCGATCAAGTTCGGCCACACCAACCCGCTCGTCTACGAGAAGCTCGCCACCGATCACCCGATCGAGTGGACGCGCTGGCAGGTGGCCAACTGCTACCTGGGCCGTGTGCCGCTGATCAACTCGGGCGGGGCCTCGGGCAAGAACGACCTCGCCGACGCGGTGACCACCGCCGTCATCAACAAGCGTGCGGGCGGCACCGGCCTCATCACCGGGCGCAAGGCGTTCCAAAAGCCGATGCCGAAGGGGATCGAGCTGCTCAACGCCGTGCAGGACGTGTACCTCTGCAAAGAGGTGGCGGTCGCGTAGGAGCGTGTCTGGGGTCTGCGCCCTCAAGAGCACGCCGAAGGCGCCCGCAGGCGAACGGATGCCGGCGCCGGCCTGCGTCGCGAATGGCCGGACCACAGACCTCAAGGCGGGATTGGGCGCCGCCGGACTCGTGCTAAATTTCACACGCTTGGCGCCGGGCCGCCAGCCGCGCGCACCACGACTGGAGGGAACAGATGCTGCGCAAGAGTGTCGTCCTCATCACCGGAGCGTCGGGCGAGATCGGCCACGGGCTTATCCACCGCCTCTCGCGGGACCGTGACCACCCGATCATCACCCTCGACGTGAAGCCGCTCGAGACTGAGCTCGCCGCGCTCGTGCAGCAGGAGTTCATCGGCTCGATCCTCGACACCGATCTGCTTGAACGCATCCTCTCCGAGTACGAGGTGGACCGCGTCTTCCATCTTGCGGCGCTGCTCTCGACCCGCAGTGAGTTCACCCCGATGACGGCGCACCACGTCAACGTCGAAGGGACGATGAACCTACTCGAGTTCGCCCAGAAGCAGGGAGAGTCGCACGGCCGGCCGGTCGTGTTCCTTTACCCATCGTCAATCGCGGCGTATGGCCTGCCCGACCTCGAGACCAAGACCCGCGTGGGCAAGGTGAGCGAAAACGAGTGGACCAAGCCGACCACGATGTACGGTTGCAACAAGCTCTACTGCGAGCACATGGGCCGCTACTATGCGAAGCGCTACAAGCAGCTCGCCGCCGAGAACCTCGCCGGCAAAGTGGACTTCCGCAGCCTTCGCTTCCCCGGCCTCATCTCGGCGGTGACGGTCCCATCCGGCGGCACCTCCGACTACGCTCCGGAGATGATCCACGCCGCCGCGCAGGGCAAGCCCTACGCCTGTTTCGTCCGTCCCGATACCCGCATCCCGTTCATGGCGATGCCCGACGGCGTCGAGGCGCTGCTCAAGCTCGCCGCCGCTCCCCGGCTAGGGCTCAACCACACTGTCTACAACGTGGGTGCATTCAACCCGTCGGCCGGCGAGATTCGCGAGATCGTGCTACGCGCGTTTCCGAGCGCCGAGATCACCTTCGCGGTTGACGTCAAGCGCCAAGGAATTGTGGACGCGTGGCCCGCCGACGTCGACGACTCTGCCGCCCGCACCGAATGGGGCTACGACCCGAAATACGATCTCGAGCGCGGATTCTCCGAGTACCTCATCCCCATGATTCGCGCGCGCTACCAGAAGTAGGCACCCCACTGCGCCGTCGCCGCGCTGGTGAAGCGACCTGCGCGCGAATATCGCTGTGGGGCGCGCGCCCTCGCCCGCCATCTCGGGAGCGCTCGCTTCGAACCTCCCCGCCGGCTGAAGCCCGCGACTACTTCGCGGTCTGCGGGGTGCCGGCGGGAGCCAGCGGCTCGAGGCTCCACACCTCACGAGCGTACTCGCGAATCGCGCGATCCGAGGAGAACCGGCCCATCCCCGCGACGTTGCGAATCGCCATCGCCGCCCACGCCTCGGGCTCGCGGTACAGGGCGGCGACGCGCGCCTGGGCGTCCAGATACGCGCGGAAGTCCGCGAGGTGCATGAAGCGGTCGCCCTGCTCCATCAACGACGCGTAGACCTCGCGCAGCATCGCCTTGTCGCCACCGACGAAGGCACCGTCGCGCAGCGCGTCGATGACGCCGGCTAGCTCGGGATCCGCGCGGTAGGCAGCCCATGGATCGTAGCGGCCGGGGATGCGCATCTCGGCGACCTGGTCGGCGGTGCGGCCGAAGATGAAGATGTTCTCCTCGCCCACGGCATCGCGGATCTCGATGTTGGCGCCATCGAGCGTGCCGATGGTGAGGGCGCCGTTGAGCGCGAGCTTCATGTTGCCCGTGCCGGAGGCCTCGAAGCCGGCCGTGGAGATCTGCTCGGAAAGGTCGGCCGCGGGGATCACCTTGGCCGCGATCGTGACGCGGTAGTCAGGGAGGAACACCACCTTGAGCTTGCCACCCAAGCTTGCATCGCCGTTGACCACCCCGGCGATCGAGTTGATCAGCTTGATCACCAGCTTCGCCATGCGGTACGCGGGCGCCGCCTTCGCACCGAAGATGAACGTCCGAGGCACGAACGGTGCCGATGGGTTGGTCTTGAGCCGCCGGTACAGGGCGATGATGTGCATCGAGGCGAGAAGCTGCCGCTTGTACTCGTGCATTCGCTTGACCTGCACATCGAAGAGGGTGTCGGTGTCCACCTCGACCCCGGTCAGCTCGCGCACGACCGGTGCGAGATCATGCTTGTTCGCCCGCTTGATCGCAGCGAACTCGGCACGAAAATCCGCATCGTCGGCCCAGCGCCGCAGCTCGCCAAGCCGCTCGAGATCGCGCATCCAGCCGTCGCCAATGCGCGAGGTGATCGCCGCCGCCAGCCTCGGATTGCAGCCAAGCAGCCAACGGCGCGGGGTGATGCCGTTGGTGATCGAGATGAAGCGCTCCGGCCACATCTCGGCAAAGTCCTTGAACACCGCGCTGCGCAACAGCGAGGTGTGGAGCTGGGCGACGCCATTGACCTTGTGGCTGCCAAGCAGCGCGAGGTGGGCCATGCGAAACCGCCGATCGCCGTCCTCGTGGACGAGCGAGACCCGGCGCATGCGGTCGGTCTGCCCCGGATGTCGCAGTGCGACTTCGTCGAGGAAGCGCTTGTTGACGTCGTAGATGATTTGGACGTGGCGCGGGATGAGCCGCTGCATGAGGGCCACCGGCCACGTCTCGAGCGACTCGGCAAGCACGGTGTGTTGCGTGTAGCCGCAGGCGTTGCGGGTGAGCTCCCAGGCGCGCTCCCAAGGTAAGCCCGCCTCGTCCACGAACACCCGCATCAGCTCGGCGACGGCGAGCGCGGGGTGGGTATCGTTGAGCTGGATTGCGACCTTCTCCGGGAACAGCTCCCAGCGCTCGCCGTGGCGCTCACGGAAGCGACGGAGCACGTCGGCCACCGCGCAGGCGACGAGGAAGTACTCTTGCGTCAGGCGCAACTCGCGTCCCGCCTCGGCCTCATCGGAGGGATACAGCACCTTGGTGACCGCTTCCGCTTTCTCCCGTCCCTCAACCGCCGCAAGAAACTCCCCCTTGGAGAAGACTCCGAAGTCGAACTCGTCTGGTGCTTCCGCCTTCCACAGCCGAAGCGTGGACACCGTGGAGGTGCCGAAACCAGCCACCAGCACATCGAAGGGCGTGCCGTACAGCACATGGGCGTCCGTCCAGCCGCCCGGTTGGCCGCCGTCGCCGGATCCGTTCGGCGTCACCTTGCCGCCGAGTCGCACCGGGACCGCGAGGTTGGGGCGGGCGATCTCCCAGGCGTAACCCCCCTTGAGCCAATTGTCCGGCCGTTCCCGCTGCCACCCATCCTGAAACTCCTGGCGAAAGATGCCGAACGAGTAGCGCAGGCCGTGGCCGAAGGCTGGGTAGTCGAGCGTCGCGAGCGATTCGAGGAAGCATGCGGCAAGTCGGCCGAGGCCGCCGTTGCCGAGGCCGGGATCGGGTTCCTCTTCAACGAGGCGGTCGAGGTCGAGGCCCAGTTCCGCCAGCGCGCTTGCGGCGGTTTCCCGCAGCCCGGTCGCGGTGAGGTTGTTTTCCACCAACCTCCCGAGCAGGAACTCCAGCGAAAGGTAGTACGCCGTCTTGGGCTGGTGGTGGGCGACGCGGCGGTGCGTCGCCTCCGCGCGGTCGATGAGGGTCTCGCGAATGGTGAGCTGCAGCGCGGTGAGCGAGTCGGCCGGCGCCGCCTCGCTCACCTCGAGACCGCGGATGTAGCGAAGGTAAAATAGGAACCTCTCCTTGAACGCCTGCGCGGACATCGGCGTGGCCGTTGACGCGGTTGCCACCAATGCTCTCCTTGGCCTCGCCCGACCGGGGCGAGCGAGGACCTCGGCATGGATTCTAGCGCGTGCCTGGGCGAGCCTTCGCGGTAACCGTGCCTGCGGCGCCTGGCCCGCGAGGATCGGCGACGGCCTCGCAGAGCCCATCGGTGCGGCGCGCAACCGCGTTCACCTCCCCGAGCCTCGGCGTCTCGCGCAGGTAATGGCCGCGCCGGCGCAGCTCCGCGGCGGCGCCGGCATCAAGCGCGCCCGGTTCCACCGCCAGCTCGTCGGGCAGCCACTGGTGGTGGATCCGCGGCCGAGCCACCGCCGCCTGCAGGGAGTCGCGGTCCACCAGCACGCCGAGTAGCACCTGAGCGACCGCGGTCGGGATGTGCGATCCGCCCGGCGAGCCGAGGACGAGCGTTTCGTACCCGCACCACGCGACGACCGGACACATCGAAGAGAGCATCCGCTTGCCCGGCGCGATCGCGTTGGCCTCGCCCTGAATCAAGCCGTAGAGGTTGGGCCTACCCGGTGCGGCGGCGAAGTCGTCCATCTCGTTGTTGAGGAGGATGCCGAGCTCGGGCACGAGCAAGCCACAGCCGAATGCGCCGTTGAGCGTGGTGGTGAGCGACACCGCATTGCCGTCACCATCCATCACCGACAGATGGGTGGTCTGCCGCTTCTCCGTCGCAGGGGCGCCAGGCCACGGGTGGACCTCATCGGAGGGTGAAGCGCGACCGCGGTCGATTCCTGCCGCACGGGTCGCCAGCCAGTCCGGGTCGAGGAGCTGCGCCGGGCCGGCCAGCGCCGTGGCCGGGTCGCCGAGCAAGAAGCGGTCCGCGAACGCCCGCCGGAACGTCTCGGCGAGGAGGTGTGCCCGCTCGACGCCCCCACGTGGCAGCGAGGACCACCGGAGCCGATCGAGCATGCCGCAGCTCTCCGCCAGGATGATGCCGCCCGAGGACGGGAGCGGCATCGCCGCGACTTGCCAGCCGAAGGCGGCAAAGCGCACCGGCTCGCGCCACACCGCCCGATAGCCGGAAAGATCCGCGAGAGTGAGGATGCCGCCGTCCCGCGCGGCGGCCACCACGATCGCATGCGCGGCGGCCCCGCCAGTCAGCGCCTGGGGCCCCTTTGCGGCATAGGCCCGGAGCGTCGCGGCGAGCTTCGGCAGCCGCACCACCCAGCCCTCGTCTGGCGGTCGACCTCCTGGAAGCCACACCGCCGCAGTGGTGGGAAAACGCGCCAGCAGCACCTTCTCATCCTCGATCTCCCGGTGCAGCCGCCCGTTGACGACGAAACCGTCCGCGGCGAGCCGGATTGCCGGCGCGACCACCCCGCGCCAGGGCAGCCGTCCGAAGCGCCGGTGCAACTCGTAGAGCCCCACCGGCGAGCCTGGCACGCCGGCCGCAAGCGGACCCACGAGCGAGCGCTCGGGGATCGGCCTCCCGTTGGGATCGAGGTACATCGAGGCCGTGGCCGCCCCGGGCGCGCTCTCACGAAAATCAAGCGCCGCAACCGAGGCCCCAAATCGAACGACGGCGAAGCCGCCACCACCCAGGTTGCCGGCGACGGGATGGACGACCGCCAAGGCGAGCGCGGTGGCAACCGCGCCATCCGCGGCGTTGCCCCCCGCGCGCAGCACCGCAAGCCCCGCCTCGGTCGCGGCCGGCGCCGCGGAGGCCACTGCCCCGCCAATCGGAGCAGGTCCCGACGGTGCGGCCCAGACTCCGCAGGCGGTCGCAATTGAGAGCGCGAGCTGGCAGAGAGCGGTCCGCCACCGTCGTCTTGAGGCAGCCCGCTGCGACACGGCGTGATCCCTGAACCAGGGGGACTCGATCATTGAGCGAAGTCTAGTCTAGCCTCGCCTCTCGATCGAAGGGAACAGCCTAGCGCCGGGCTGGCCTAGGGGTGTGCCTCTCGACCGCGGGCGGCGATCTCCGGTAGCAGCCGGTCGTGGATGTCGTCGCGCACCGCGCGGTACACCGCGAGTTGCTCGTCCTCCGTGCCGCTCGCGAGGATCGGGTCCGGGAACGACACATGGATCTGCTCGATGGCCGCGGGGAAGATCGGACAGCTCTCGCGCGCGTGGTCGCACACGGTCACGACGAGATCCCAGCGCTGGTCGAGAAACTCGGCCCAGTGCTTGGGGGTGTTTCGTGCGAGGTCCACGCCCACCTCGGCCATCACCCGCACCGCGAGCGGCGCGACGCCCCAGGCGGGATGCGTGCCCGCGCTGGCCACCTCCCAGCGATCCCCGAGATCGTGCCGCACCCATCCCTCGGCCATCTGCGATCGGCACGAGTTGCCGGTGCACAGGATCAGGACGCGCCACCTTGGGGTGGGTTCGATCATCTCGCCCTCCTGCCGGGTCTACCCGACGCTCTTGACAAGCGACAAAGATAGTACCATATTTCGCGTGGTGACGAAATGATAGCCACGCCGCTCGATCTCGCGATCCGGATCCACAAGGCGCTCGGACACCCGGTGCGGGTGCGCATCCTCGCGATGCTGCGCGGCGGCGAGCTGTGCGTCTGCCAGCTCAACGCGGTGATCGCCCTCGCGCCCTCCACCATCTCGGCGCACCTCGGCGAGCTGCGCGACGCCGGCCTCGTCGCCGAGCGCAAGCAAGGCAGATGGGTGCACTACCGCCTCCTCGCCGAAGACGCGGCCAAGACCACGCTGGCGGCGCTCTGGCCGGCGCTCGCCAACGACCCGCAGGTCGTGGACGACGCGTCGCTTCTCAAGGGCCTCGCGAAGCTGCCGGTGGAGGCGATCTGCCGCCCCGAATTTGACCTCGCGGCGCTCCGAAAGGCATGTTGCCCGGTCCTTCCGGTGCGAAGAAGGGCACGCGATTGACCGAGCATGTCGCCGCTAGACTTTCGTTTTTCGACCGCTATCTGACGTTGTGGATCTTCGCGGCAATGGGTGGCGGTGTTGCGCTGGGCTACCTCGTCCCGGGCGTGGTGGGGTTCTGGAATCGCTTCCAGGTCGGCACCACCAACATTCCGATCGCGGTCGGTCTGATCCTCATGATGTACCCGCCGCTCGCCAAGGTGCGCTACGAGGAGCTGGGCGACGTCTTCCGCAACTGGAAAGTGCTCGGCGTCTCCCTGCTGCAGAACTGGGTCATCGGCCCGGTGCTCATGTTCGTACTTGCGGTTACCTTCCTGCGCGGCTATCCACAGTACATGGTCGGGCTGATCATGATCGGCCTCGCGCGCTGCATCGCCATGGTGATCGTGTGGAACGAGCTTGCCCAGGGCGACAGCGAGTATGCGGCGGGCCTGGTGGCGTTCAACAGCATCTTCCAGGTGCTCTTCTACTCGGTCTACGCCTGGGTGTTCATCACCAAGCTGCCGCCGCTGTTCGGCCTGTCCGGCGCGATCGTCGACGTGACGATCGGGCAAATCGCCAAGAGCGTGTTCGTCTACCTCGGCATCCCCTTCATCGCGGGGATGCTCACTCGGCTGGTCCTCGTGAAGGCGAAAGGCAAGGAGTGGTATCACCGGGTGTTCATCCCGCGGATCTCTCCGCTCACCCTCGTCGCGCTGCTGTTCACGATCGTGGTGATGTTCTCCCTCAAGGGCGAGTTGATCGTGCGCATCCCGCTCGACGTGGTGCGGATTGCGGTGCCGCTGCTCGTCTACTTCGTGGTCATGTTCCTCCTCAGCTTCTGGATCGGCAGGGCCGTCGGCGCGGACTACGGCAAGACCGCAACGCTGTCGTTCACGGCGGCGTCGAACAACTTCGAGCTCGCGATCGCGGTGGCGGTGGCGGTGTTCGGGATCAATTCCGGCGCCGCGTTTGCGGCAGTGATCGGACCCCTCGTGGAGGTGCCCGCGCTCATCGGCCTCGTCAACGTCGCGCTCTACTTCAAGCGGCGGCTTTTCACCGAGCCAGTCGTTTCGACTGCAGTGGGATAGACAGGTTGCGGCGACCCTCGTGGGTTGGCGCAGACCGATCTTGGTTGCGAAAGGAGATGGAAAATGGCTGAGCAAAATGTGAAGGCGGCGGTACGGGAACACTACGCAAGCGTGGTGCGTGGCGAGAGTGCATGCTGCGGCACCGCGACACGGATGAGCGGTTGCTGCGGCACGACCCCGGCACCGGCCGAGATGTCGAAGGCGATCGGCTACAGCAAACAGGAACTCGAAGGGGTGCCGGACGGCTCCAATCTCGGTCTCGGCTGCGGCAACCCGCTCGCACACGCGGCGCTGCGCTACGGGGACGTGGTCGTGGACCTCGGCTCCGGCGCCGGGTTCGATTGCTTTCTTGCCGCGCGGCGGGTGGGCCCCGAGGGCCACGTCATCGGGGTCGACATGACATCCGAAATGCTCGATCGCGCACGGGAAAACGCCGCCAAGGATGGCTACACCAACGTCGAGTTTCGTCTCGGCGAGATCGAGAACCTCCCCGTTGCAGACGGCACCGTCGACATGGTGATCTCCAACTGCGTCATCAACCTCTCGACGGACAAGGATCGCACGTTCCGCGAGGCGTTCCGGGTGCTTAAAGCCGGCGGCCGGTTGATGGTCTCCGACCTCGTGCTCGCGCGGCCGTTGCCGGCGAGTGTCGCTCGTTCGGTGGCGGCGTACGCGGGGTGCATCGCGGGTGCGATGCTCAAGGACGATTACCTCGCCGCCATCTCCCAAGCAGGATTCGCCGATGTCGAGGTGCTCGCCGAAGTGACGTATCCGATCGGGTCGTTAAGCCCCGACGCGAGCGAGGTGGCTCTCGTCAACGATCCCACGATCAGCCGCGAGGACCTCATCGCCGCTGCCGAGGCAGTCATCAGCATCAAGGTGAGCGCGCGCCGCCCGGTGTGAGTGAGCGAGAAGCCTGTCGTCTAGATACCGAACGACCAGGAGCGGAGAGGGAATCAATCGACCG
>JBIOGJ010000081.1:0-13774 GCA_044447965.1 Thermoanaerobaculales bacterium
GGGCGCGGCTGACACGGAGGGAGGTTGGGGGAACGCTCCTCGCTCCGATTCGAGCTGCTGAACTCGAGCGGAGAGGCTGGCAATGGTCTTCGTGAGCGCCTCGATCTCGACCCGGTGCTGCGCCTCCTGGTGGTTGAGGAGGGCCACGAACTGAGCTTTCAGCTCCTCGATTTCTTTGGGCTCAGGAACTTGTTGCGCCCTGAGCGTGCCAACGCTCGCGAGGGCCAGGACCACGACGGCGAGGGAGCACGCTCCCCGCCTTGCGTGGCCTCGTGTGTCTTCAAACGTGCTCCGCGAGGAAGCGGAAACCGGTGACCAGAAGTTTGCGGGCGGCTTCATGAGAACCTCCTCAGACACAACCGGTCGTCGGTGCCTTGAACGCATCGCCCTTGGCCCCGGGGAGAACACAACATTTGCTGCAGTGGCGAGGGCCATGGCGTCACGCCCGCGAGCGGAGCAACGCGAAGGAGCCGCCGCCTGATCCCAGGCGGCGGCTCCAAATGCTCGCTGCGGGTAACCGGCGGCGCCGGGCCCGCTCGCCCTTCCGGGCATGGCCTGCCGGCCTCCGATGACTCGCTCAGTACCCTTCGTCGCAGAACGTGTCATCGCCCGGCAGGATCTGGTACGTGGGGTCGATCTGCGCGTACGGATCCCCGACGTTACCTTTGTGGTACTTGGGGGTGTTTAGCGGGCTCGATGGCATCTGGGCGATCGGCGAAAAGCCGTAGTCCAGAACTAGGGCTCTCCGCTGCAGGATCTCGGGTTTCGGGTTCCCCGCGAAGACCCTGATGACCATGAGATCGAATGACCAGGTGAGCCCTTGGCCAAGGTCCGTGATATCCGGGCAATGCTTGTTGACGCTCTCCAGCGCGCAGGCGATCGTGTCGTCGGACACCGGGAAATGCGTGGCGACCGTGAGCCGCGGACGAGGGTCGATCTGGCTGAGGAGGTACCCGAACGCCCCCTGGGGAGTGTGGGAGCTGTTCTGGACCTCTGCCAAACGGTCCACAGTTGCGTCCCAGGTCGAGTTGACGCCACGAGGCAAAGGCTGGTTGTAGTGCGAGGCCTCCATGGCCCACACTTCCGGCGGCACGACCATCTCGTGGACGAGCACGTCGATTCCCTGGCCCCCGTTGATGGCCTGCAGGATGGTGTTCTTTTCGGGCTTGGTGTCGCTCGTGTAGATCATCGAGAGGCCGTTCCACTCGAGCTTGTAGCCGAGGGAACCCTGCCTGCAGTGGATCACCGGGAAGTGGGTGATCCTCACGCCGGTCGCCGGATTGTTGTAGGCGACGCCTCCGATCAGCCGCCAGTCCAGCTCGATAGGGACCATGGCATAGCCGTCGTTGGTAGGATCATCTCCAACGGGGACGGGATCGTGCGGTAGCCCCCAGCTCCTGCGGGTGGGAGGCTCATAGCCCTGGTAGCTCGTGTTCTGGAAGCTGAAGCTCTCCGAGTGCCAGCGCAGCGCTTCCCGGAGGTGCTGGCAGAATGCCTTGGTGCCATCGTCGTACATCTGGTGCGGGATCCTCGGGCTCGGCACGCCCGACGGCGAGTGTCCAAAGACGTAGAGGGGCGACAAGCGATCGAGCGAGGGCCCGAAGCAGTAGATGTGGGTCAGATCGGACATGTGGTCGCCGTGCAGGTGGTTGATGAAGATCTTGTCCATCCTCCCGTACCCGACCCCCATGGCGCCGTAGTTGCGGACGCACCCCGAGCCGCAGTCGAAGATGAACTCGTCCACCGCCTTGCCCCGTGCGGGGTTGCTCGGATTTGTGTTCCCTACCTCGACGAAGATGCTCATCATCGCCTGCGCCCGGCGAACTGGAGGGATGCAGGAGCCCATGAACGTGATCCGCATCTCGTTGGGCTCGACCGCTGGGGTGTCCGTGGGGGTGGGAAAGAAGGGAGGTCTCGTGGTCAGGGGGTTCACCGGTGCCTGCGTGAAGTCCATCGTGTCGATGGTGTCGAAGAAATACTTGTAATACTGCGTCTTGTCGGGGGTCGTCGGATAGCACGGCGCCGTGGGCGGACACACCGCGCCGACTTTGCTCCCCAGGGCCAACCCCCCCAGGGCCAATCCTGAGAGCTTCAACCCATCACGCCTTGATATCCCTTGGGTAAGGAGTTCCTTCGGGTCCTTCACGGTCTTTCTCCTCTCCTCCTCGTTCGTGCGGCGGTCACGCGATTGAAGCTCTTCCTGTACAGGTCACGGCGCGCACGACATGGCTGCCTTGAGACATGAATACCTCGCCTCGCCGCACGTGTCTGTAGGGGACTTTGCCTACACATGGCGGGGGCTATTCCAGGCCCCTTGCCGCGACTGCACGGGCTTACATGCCACCAGCGGCTTTGTGACCGGGCAGTCAAGGGGCTGCGCACGCATGTGGCCAGAAGTCTCCATTTCCAGCTAGGACCAGGATACTCGATCGCTTCTGCAACCGCCAGCTTGAGACAGCCTGCCACCGCGCTAGGCGCCGACCTCAGACTCCCATGGTTTCTGACTCGCGCTGCCGATCAGTCGGGAAGTCCGGCATCGGCGGCGGCGAGCCTGGCGACGCCTGACCAGTCGATCTCGCCCATGCCTCGCGCCGTCGCGGTGAGGAAACGATCGTGGACCACGCTCGCGACCGGCATCGGAACGGACACGCCGTCGGCGGCGGCAAGCGCCAACCGCATGTCCTTCAAGCCGAGCCTGAGCGCGAAGCCCGCCGGCTCGAAGCGCTGCTCGGCAATCGCGTTGCCGTAGTTCTCGATCACCGGTGAACGGAAGAGGGCGTTCATGGTGGCGAAGAACGCCTGCGCGTCGACCCCCGATTTGCGGGTCAGCGTCACGGCTTCCGCCAGGGTCTCGATCATCGAAGCGAGCAGGAAGTTGCCCGCGAGCTTCACGGCGTTGGCAGCAGTTGGCTCATCGCCGACCACGAACACGCCCTGGCCGATCGCCTCGAACGCCGGCCGGCAGCGCTCGATGGCGGCGGATTGGCCGGCGGCCACCACCCACAGCTTCCCGGCCGCTGCGGCCTCCGGCCGGCCGAAAACCGGCGCGGCGACGAAACCGCGGCCCACGGCCGCGTGCGCGGCGGCCAACCGCCGCGACAGGGCGACGCTGACGGTGCTCATGCTCGCGTGCACCGCGCCCTCCGCGAGGTGGAGCAAGATCCCGCTGCCCTCGCTGGAGAGCTTCGCGCCGCCGAACACGATGCTCTCGAGCGCGGCGTCATCCGCCAGCATGGTGATCACGAGCTCCGCGTCCTCAACGGCCGCCGTGGCACTCTCGGCCAGGCGCGCGCCCTTCGCTGCGAGCTCCTCCGCCCGGGAGCGGGTGCGGTTGAAAGCAGCGACCGTGTGCCCGGCCTTGAGGAGATTCTCGGCCATCGCCCGTGCCATCCTGCCCAAACCGATGAAGCCGATCCTCATCGCCGCCTCCCTCGATGATCTCGCCAAATCGTACACCTCGGCTTTGCTGCACGGAGATGGCGTTCATCGTCCGAGCATAGCCTGGCCCAGCCGCGTGCCCACGCATATTGTCCGTGTGAGTTTGGAATGGCGGAATTGGAGTGCTCGCACGCCGTGATCGTGTTCGGTAGTGGGGAGATTGTCCCCGAAGCCGAGGACCGCCGTGTTGACGGCGCGCGGCGGCCGCAAGGCGAAGGCAACGCCGCAACCGCAACCCGGGGCCCGCGAAGTAGCTCCTCACCAGATCCCGGGGGCTGCGTGCGCCCCCGGGGATCTGCGACACGTGAGGCTATCACGCAGTGCGTGGAGCTTCGCGCCGCGCAAAGGTGTGCTGTTCATGCCGAATTAGGCCGTCGACCGAGGCCGCCTGGAGTAGAATCTCGCTGGACCTCCGGGGGGCCGCAAGATGACGCACCAGGAGATTGACGAAATCAAGCGACACTTCGACGTGGTCGCCGAGGGGCTCGGCAGCCAGATCGGCGTGATCGCCGAGGGCCACCTGGCGCTGGCTGCCGGGCAGGAGCGCCTTGGCGAGCGACTCGATGCGGTCGCCGAGAAGCTTGGTAGCGAGATCAGAGTAATCGCCGAGGGGCACATGACGCTGGCAGCCGGGCAGGAACGCCTCGGCGAGCGATTCGACCAGGTCGAAAAGCGAATGGACGGGCTTGAGGTTCGCTTCGGCGCAGTCGAGAAGCGAATCGATCGGCTCGAGCAGCGAATCGAGCGGTTCGAGGGCGAGATCAAGGCCATGCTTCGCCTTTCATTCGTCGAGCTGGAACGGCGCGTCATGGCCCTTGAAACCGCGCTTACCGACCTCGCTGGGCGCGTCGAGCGCCTCGAAGCCGCCAGGGCCCAGTAGCGGCCGCGCTGGTCAGCGCCATGCGCCGGAAGTGGCGCGCGAGCAGTACGGAATGCTCGCGAAGCAGGCCAGCCAGGCGTACGAAGCGTACGACGCGCTGGTCGCCGGCCTCGTCCGCGAGCTCGCGCGGAACGACGAAGCGATCCGCGGCTTCTACGGCAAGGCCAGCGGCGTCGTCGCCGAGTTCGGCACCGCCGTCCTGGCGCCACGCGGCGGCCGCAAGGCGAAAGCAAAGCCGGAACCGCAGCCCGCACCCGCGAAGTAACCACGTATCAAACCCCGGGGGCCGCCTGCGCCCCCGGGGAGCTGCGACACGCCAGATTGTCAGGGAACGCACAGCTCCCAAGTCCTCGCCGACGGAGCCGACGCGCTGGTCGACCAGAGAGCGGTACGATCAGCAGGTGATCCCGGGCAAGGTGAAGACGAAGGGAGCGAGGGCCAGAATGGAAATGCCAGCGGCAGTAGAGGAGACCTACGAAGTTCTTGTGGAAGAGCTGAGATACGCGACGACAGCGTGGCAGGTCTTCCGAGCGTGCAGGGAAGCGTTGAACGACCCACCTGCTGACGGGAGCCAGGACTATTCGTTTGCGGGCGTTATAGGTCATGCGGTTGAATCAGAAGTAACCCTGGCAGTTTGTCGCTTGCTGGACGACCACAAGGACGCGGCGACCTTCAAGAGCATCTTGGCGCAACTGCCGAAACGAGTCCGCGAGGGTGTCGAGGCGACACTCGAGGGCGTGGGCAAGGAACACGATCGAGTCAAGTGGGCGCGAGACAAATTTCTGGCGCACATCGACAGAAGCCCGAGGCGCACGATCGCGAAGGATGGCTTTGTGCCGGCGGAGCTCTTCGCACTGAATGGCGTCCCCAAGATCCTCGATGAAGTGGAACAGGCCCTTGGGCAAATCGCGACCTACTACAACTGTCGCCGCCCCGACGCCGGCACATCATTCGCATTGCATGACGAGGTCCTGGCGTTTTTCAAACGGGCTCGAGATCTTTGACCGAGTACCAGACGCGAGCGCGAAGACTAGATCGCCATCCGGGACCAAACTCGCGTGCCTGCGGGCGGGGAACCTTTGTCAACCCCGCTGGTCTTCGTATGCCACTGGGCGTCGACCAAGAATCCTGCGGGTTGAATGGGTACAATGAGAGCTAGCTGTCCGGGGGCGTGTCCCATGCGATGTCGTCTGGCTCGCGCGATCGTGGTCCTCGTACCGTTTGCACTCTGCTCGTGTGATTCCTTTCTCCAGAAGTCCCCGAGCGAGGTCTTCAGTGCGGTCGCTCCAAGTGTCTACACGATCACCGTTAGCGACGTGTCACGCGCCTTGATCCTTGGCAGCGCAGTGGCGTTGGCCCCGGACCTTGTTGCGACCAACAAGCATGTGGTGGGCGGGGACATTCGTCGGATCTTCGAGATTTCCAGGGGAGACAAAACGTGGCGCGCCTACCCTACATACTTCGATCCCGACCAAGACTTGTGCATTCTCCGGGCGCCTGGCCTCGGTGCGCGGCCGGTGACGCTGGGGAAGTCATCTCGGCTCCACGTCGGTGATCGTGTCCTCGCGGTTGGAAGCCCAAAGGGCCTGGAGCTTTCGGCGAGCGAAGGCTTGATATCCGGCATCCGCCCAACCACCGAGAGGTCGAATCCGATGCTACAGACGACCGCAGCCATCTCGCGTGGCTCCAGTGGCGGCGGGCTCTTTGACCTGCGCGGTCGGCTCATCGGGATTACGACCTCGATGTTGACGGACGCGCAGAGCATCGCGTTCGCCATCGGCGCGGACGATGTGCGTGTCGCCATAACCAGGTTGGAGCTTGATTCGTCGAAGGCCCTTGGCCTAGCTTCCGTGCTGCTCGCGGCTGGGAGGAGCGACGAAGCAAAGCCGATTCTTGAAGTCGCAGTGTCGAGTGAGCCCAAGCTCGCGGTCGCCTGGCTCGCCCTCGCCGGCCCCTCGCCATACATGGATGAGAACTCCGAGAAATGCCTCAGGGCTGCGGTCCAAGCGAACCCGGCATTGAAAGAAGGTTGGGTTGCACTCGCAAGAGAGTATTCACTGATGCAGTTCAATGAAGAGTTTCGTGCGAGAGAGATCCAGCGAAGTGGCGGCATAACCGGTTCAGGGAGCAAAAGGCAAACCTACCTTCTAAAGCAAATCGACGTGCTGGAGCGGGCGATCAGTCTGGACCCAGCCGACGCAGATGTCTCGCTGGATCTTGCGCGCTCTTATCTCGATGACGACCGCGGACGCGAAGCTCAGGTTCTTGCCGAGCGCGTTACCGTCTCGCAGCCGAACAATCTGGACGGTTGGACCACCTTGGGCCTTGTCTACTGGCATCTGGGCCGGCTGGAGCTGGCGGCCGCGGCGTTCCGCAGAGTCGTCGATGAACCGCCCCTGACCTCGGCCAATCTCCGAAAGCAGGAGGTCGCCTGGTTTGCCCTCAAAGGCCTGGCCTCCGATCGTGGCGATCGCGAGGGAGAGCGTTTCTGCCATGAGAAGTACTACGAGGTATCCCGACGCGAAGGAGAGGCAGCCAACAAGGAGTCAGCCACGAGAGACGAAATCCAAGCAACGCGCGAGCGACAAGCCGCTGCGGCCATCCCGTCCTTCCCGGCCCCACGCACGACCACATAAGGAGCAGGTCCTGATTGGATGCGATTAGGAGCCACGTAGGACCGTGCACGGGTACGACCCGGCGGGAGTGACGGGCAAGGCCCTCGCCGGCAGGTTTGCCCATGGCTACACGCCGTGTCGGCTCCCGGCTCTGATCCCTGATGATCGAGCCGTGTCTCCTATAACCCCAGCGTCATCGTGAGGAAGTAGTTGCGTAGCGCGGCGGGGATGAAGGCGGGGGTGCCGTCGTAATCCGTGTAGGCGAAGGCGGTGTAGTAGCGGTTGAGCAGGTTGTTGACCCTTCCTTCCAATTCGATCTTCGCGAGGCCGAGCCCGTGCACGAGAGCGGCCGGCAGCGGCGCCTTGACCGCAAGGTCCACCACGGTGAAGTCCGGATTGATCAAGGGCACGTAGCCAGGCTGGTTGCGCAGCTCGGGGTTCCGCCGGTTGTCCTGGCTGTTGTCGGTGTAGATCTTGCCCACGTAGCGTGCGGAGAGGCTCAGCCGCGCCGGCCCGAGTTGCGTTCGCGCGGTCACGGAGGCGAGGCCGTTGGGGTAGCCGGCGAGCGCGTTGCCGTCGTACACGTTGGTGGTTTGCGGGTCGATGAGCTCGTGGTACTTCACGAAGGTGTTGTGCGAGAGCGTGAGCGCGGCGTCGAAGCCGAGCCGCGCCGAGGACTCGTACGTGGCGTCGAGCTCGATCCCCTCGTGGTGGGAGTGGGCGCCGTTGCCGTAGATCGGCACGCCCGAGGAGTCGAGCGCGCCCGAGTAGACGATCTCGTTGGGGAAGTTCATGAAGAACAAATTGGCGCGCATCCGCCAGCTCTCGTGACGGAGCGAGGCACCGGCCTCGAAGTCCCACACGTCCTCGGGGCGCAGGCTCACCCGTTCGGCGTACGGATACTCGGGATCGTAGATCTCGCGGAACGCCGGTTCGTGGCCGCCGCGCGCGACGTTGAGGTAGAGATCGGTGTTCTTGTCGAGGTGGTAGAGGGCGCCGAAGCGCGGCAGCAGGAAGTCGTAGCCCTGCGAGAACGCGACGCCGAGGAGCGCGTCGTGAGACAGCTTGTAGCGCTGCTGCGAGCCTTCGAGGCCCGCGGTGAGCGAGAGCTTGTCGCTCGCCCGCCACGTCACGGTGCCGGAGAGCGCGGCGCTGCGCTTGCCCAACTGGTAGTCGTAGTAGTGGTAATCGGGCGGGACGCCGGGCGGATAGAACTGCGCCCACTGCACGGAGCCGTAGCTGTGCCCGCGGTGGAGGCGCAGCTCGCCCTTTGCGGTGAACGTCCAGTCGCCGCTGGTGGTGGTGAGGGTCGGCTCCCAGCCGGTGTCCCACTCGTCGATCTGGCGGTGGCGTACGAGGTCGCTCGTGGCTGGGCCGCCTGTGAGCGCGCCGGGCGGGAAGTAATCGGAGAGCGTGGCGTCGGTCTCGTGCTCGGTGTAGTAGCCGCTCCCGGTGAACAGGAAGAACGCCTCGGAGAGCTGCGTGTTCGGCGTGATCGCGAGATCGTGGAGGAGCTGGAAGTGCGGTTGCGTGAAGTTGTCCTGCTCGCCTGGATACGTGAGCGGGTTGAAGCGGCGATCGTTATCGCGGTTACCGGTGAGGCCGCCGTCGAGTATCGACTTGGGAATGCCGTTGTACGCGAGGTGTGTGTTCTCCGGCCCGCCGAAGAGCACGAGGCGCACGCGGGAGGTCTCGCCGAACTTCGCGAGCGCGAGGTAGTAGTTCCACATGTCCACCCACGATTGGTCGCGGTAGCCGTCGGTGGTGATCTTCGAGTAGCGCGCGGTCATCGCCCAGGTGCCGTCGATGAGGCCGGAGTCCCAGCGCAACGAGGTGCGCTCCGTGTTGTACGAGCCGAACCCGCTCGAGAGCGTGAAGCCGGGCGTGAGCGACGGCGGCGCCGTGGTGATGTCCACCGTGCCGCCGATGCCGGACAGCCCGAACACGCCGCGCTCGATCTGCACGTCGCCGGCCGTGGAAAGAAAGTCGGCGAGGTCGATGAAGTACAGCTCGCCGTCGGAGGCATCGTTGAGCGGCACGCCGTTGAGGCTCACCCGCGACTGCGCCTGGTTGAAACCGCGGATCCAGAAGTACGAGTAGCCGATCCCGTTGCCACTGTCGTTGTACGCGAAGTAGCCGGGCGTGGTCTCGGAAAGCACGATCGCGGGGTCCTGAGCCCAGTACGTTTCCTGCACGCGTTCCTGCGTGAGGTTGGTGAAGCTCACCGGGTCCGTCCCCTCGCGCGCTCGCGTGGCGGTGACCTCGATGCGATCCGCGTGCGAGATGATCGGCTCGAGCGCGACCGTGAGCGGTTTGGCGGCCGGCAGCGACACGGGGAGGCGCGCGACCCGGTAGCCGGATTGGGAGACCGCGAGCGTGATTGCGCCTGAATCGGGCGCGTCGATCGTGAAGGCGCCCACCCCATCCGCCTTCACCGTGAGATGGCTCTCGAGCACCTCGATCTGGGCGTGTGGCAGCGCGGCGCCACTGACCGCGTCGACCACCTTGCCTCGGATTGTGGCGGCGCTCGCGGTCGCGGCGGCCGCAAAAACAAAGAGCGTCAGGATCGTGTTGCGCATGCATCCTCCTTCCGGGCGCTCCGGAGGGAGCGCCTCGGGGATGCGTTGCCGACCCCGACGCGTACTGTCCCGTTCCCTCCGCCGGTATGACCCGGATCAGGTTCCTAGGGTGTGATCTCAGCCCGGCCTACGCGCAAGCTGCGCCGGGCACCCCTACGGACACGAACAAAGCGATCAAAGAACCAAACGGCCGCCGACAATCTGACGCAAGACACCCGCGCAGTCAAGAGGCAAACCGGCTCCCAGCCACGAGGCGTGGCGGCGGTACACTGCCCGTCGGTGGGGGAGCGGCCATGCGCGTCGAGCTGAAAGGCGTCACCCTCGAGGTTGAGGACCACGGCGAGGGCGTGCCGGTCGTGCTCCTGCACGGGTTCCCGTTATCGTCGGAGGCCTGGACCCCCATCCGCACCGCGCTCGAGCAGGTGGCGCGCGTGATCACGCCCGACCTGCGCGGCTTCGGCGGCTCCGACGCGCCTGAAGATGGCTACGATCTCGACACGCTTGCCGGGGATGTGGTGGCACTCGCGGATCGGCTCGGTCTCGCGCGCTTCGTCCTCGGCGGCCACTCGATGGGCGGGTACATCGCACTGCGCGTGGCTGCAAACCACCGCGATCGCCTCGCCGGCCTCGTGCTGATCGATACTCGCGCCGAGGCGGACTCGCCTGAAGCACGGGAGAAACGGAACGCGGCCATTGCTCGCATCGAGCGCGGCGAGACGGCCGCGTACCTCGACGAGTTCGTGCCAAACCTGGTCGGTCCGACGACGCGCGCCCGCGCGCCGCGCTTCGTCGCCGACCTGCGCGACATCGGCGGCGGAGTTCCGGCGCACGTGCTCGCCGGCTGCCTCGCGGGCATGCGCGACCGGCCCGACAGCTCCGCGTTGCTCGCGAGCCTGGACATCCCCGCGCTCGTGCTGGTCGGCGCGGAGGATGCGCTCACGCCGCCGGAGTGCGCGCAGGCGATGGCGGCCAAGTTGCCGCTCGCCGAGATGGTGGTGGTGCCGCTCGCGGGCCACACCCCAAGCGTGGAGCGGCCGATCCCCACCGCCGAGGTGCTCATGGCGTTCCTGCGGAAGCACTTTCCTGCGCCACCCGCGACCATCCGCCCGCGCGCGAGAAAGCCGGAGGCAGAGAGCGGGAAAACCTAGGAGCTCCCTTGCGGGTCCCTGGCACCACGAGAGCCGAAATTGGAACTTCGTGGGAGCGGCATCTTGCCGCGACCGGCGGGTTTGTGGGAGTGCCCAGTGGTCGCACCTGGAAGGTCCTCCCACGCCGAAGCGCCTTTCACGATGGGTTCATTCTCGCAGCCGCGTGCTCGAGCAGGCGCGCGCGCCTCGCTCCATTGCGTGGACAGGCTCCTACCCACCGGGATCGCCGAGGTTGGGACTTGGACTTATCATCAAGGCATGTGCGGAAGGTTCACGCAGGCGAGTCAGGGCGAGACGGTGGCCGCCCGAAGCGCTGAGCTGACGCTGGTTCCGAGCGAGGGAGGCCTCACCACGAAGAAGCTCACCCCGACATGATCGAGGTAGCCAGGCGGCTCGGGCCGTGCGCCAAGGTCGTCCCGCTGCTGGTCGATTCCGGACTGGAGTACCTGAGCACCGACGTGTACTCGAGGCGATAGCCAAAGCCTAGATCCGCAAGTGGACAACAACCGAGAGATTGCGAGATCGTAAGAGGTCTCGGGTAGTTCTCAGAGGGTAACCTCCTTGTGCTGCCTGACTTCCCCATGCAATGGAAAGCACGCTTGACAATATGGAAAGTATGCTTTACATTACTTCGTGAGGGAGGACGGAATGACACAAGCGGCCAGTGAAGCAAGAGGAGATCTCGGATTGGAGTGCGGACACGGGCGATTTTTCGTCGGGAGTCGGGGCCAGGTCTGGGCCGATGTCGCCCTTATGGTCACAGCGGTTCTGGTGGAGGCGTTTCTCCACCGCGCGCTGCGGCACCACTCGCCGGCGACCGCTGCGGTCGCTCTGCTGGTGTTCGCCGTCGGCCTAATCGGCTGGCTGTTCGTGCGTCAGCTCCTCCGCGGCGAGCGGGCCTGGATGTTTTACACCGCGGCGCTGCTTTTCGGCAGCCTATCGGAGCGCGGCGACACTCTGGTGGAGGCCGGCGCGGCGCCGACCTGGGTGGCCACGGTGACGGTTCTGGCCGCGTTGCCGGCGGTGGTAGGGATCGTCGGGGCGGTACGGATCGTCCAGACGCTCGACGAGATGTGGCGCCAGATCAACTATCGCGCGCTTGCTTTCGCCTTTATCGGGACCCTGACCCTGGTGCTCGGCCAGTGGCTGCTCGCGCGCTTCGGAGTCGAGATCCTGACGTGGCGGTCGCTCCTGCTCCTGATGGTAGTCTTCTGGGGCGCGGGCATGCTCTGGGAGTACAGGCGCCTCAAGTGACGAACCGCATCCGCCTTCTGCGCGCCGAGCGCGGCTGGTCCCAGGCCGACCTGGCGGCACGCCTGGGGGTGTCGCGCCAGACCGTCAACGCCATCGAGACCGGTCGCTATGACCCCAGCCTGCCACTTGCGTTCCAGATCGCCGCGATCTTCGGCACGGCCATCGAGCAGATCTTCGACCCCGGCAACATCGGTCCAGGGAGCCGACCGTCGTGATCCCGTGCCGCACTCGGCAGGGCAAGGACGTCCTCCGGAGCCAACGTCGTCGCCCCCAACTCGAGTCGCACACGGACTCGGGCCGGATGTCAAGGTGGGTACACCGGCTCCGACCAGTAGTACTTGAGCACCGATGTGTACCGGAGACGATGAGCGATGCTTTCGCTCCCCGTAGGGTTGAGGGGAATTTGGACACATCCCAGGGGAAAGCCACGCGCGACACAGCGATCGAGGGGATCGAGGTTGCAGCGCACCTCGACGAGTTCATGGGGGACCTTGTGGAACCGACGATGCGCGCCAGCGGGTTGCGCGTAGCCACTGACGAACGCGAAAGTCAAGGCGCCGGAGGTGCGACGCGGTTATGATCGTCGCATGTGCGGAAGGTTCACGCAGGCGAGTCCGGGCGAGACGGTGGCCGCGCTCTTCGAGCTTCCCGAGGCGGCCGCGCTCGCGCCGCGCTACAACATCGCGCCGACCCAGGCCGTGGCTGCCGTGCGCGTCGATGGCGGGGAGCGGCGAAAGCTGGTGCAGCTCCACTGGGGGCTCATCCCCTCCTGGGCGAAAGACCGGGCGATAGGCGCTCGCATGATCAACGCTCGCGCCGAGACGCTTGGCGAGAAGCCGGCGTTTCGCAGCGCTTTCCGCTCGCGCCGCTGCCTGGTCGTCGCCGACGGCTTTTACGAGTGGCAGAAGGTTGGACCGCGCAAGCAGCCTTGGTTCATCGCCTTTCGCGACCGGCGACCGTTCGGCTTCGCGGGCCTGTGGGAGCACTGGCACGGCGAGGGGAGCGAGCCGGTGGAGAGCTGCACGATCGTCACGGCCACGCCGAACGAGTTGCTCGCGCCGTTGCACGATCGCATGCCGGTGATCCTCGATCCCGCCGATTTCAATGCCTGGCTCGACCCGGCGGTGCGCGACACCGAGCGCCTCGCAGGGCTAATGAAACCCCACTCGGCGGACCTGATGGAGGCGTATCCGGTAGGGCTCGGGGTCAACAATCCGGCAAATGACGACGCACGGTGCATCGAGCGGCTGGCCTGAGACCTTGCCCGGCGGCGCCGCCAGCGTCGGACCTCTCGCGGCGTCGTTGATGTAGGGGCGAGGCGCCGCCTCGCCCTGGGCGACCCGGCGGGTCGCCCCTACGAACGCTGCGGGCGCCTCGCCTTCTTAGCATCTGGCCCAATTTCGGCGGCGCCACTCCGCAGGATTCGCCGCGACCCCACGTGCAGAATCCCGTGGGAGCGGCTTCCAGCCGCGACCATCAAACCACGAGGCACAATTCTCAAATCGTGACCAACGGTTTCCTTTGCCCCTCGGGTGCTGCGGCTCTCCTCGCTCGCGCGCCACAACTCCCCGGTGCGGAGCCCGAATCACGAGAGACCACAACAAAACAAACGCAACCTCGGCTATTGGTAGCCCGTCGGGTTCGCGGCCATTCGGGCCGCGCGCGTCCCCACACGCATGGGCCCGAAACTCCTCCGGCCGCGACCCGGCAGCACGGCTCGCCGCCGTGACCCTCGCTGTTCCCTTCGCTGCGCTCCGGGCCAGCGTATCCCGGCGCCGATCCGCGCGCCGGGTACCCCGCGTCCTCCGGAGTGATCGCCGCTTCACCCGACGGGCGAATTTGCGCCCACCCTCCCACCAC
>JBIOGJ010000082.1:0-13492 GCA_044447965.1 Thermoanaerobaculales bacterium
GTGATGGGTGGGTGGGCGGCAAATTCGCCCGTCGCGTGAAGCGGCGATCACTCCGTAGGCCGCGGGAGCCCGGCGCGCGGATCGGCGCCGGGAGACGCTGGCCCCGAGCGAGTGTCTTGATCAAGCGAGGGGAACAGCGAAGGTCACGGCGGCGAGACGCGTTGCCGGGTCGCGGCCGGAGGAGTTTCGGTCCGCGGCGTGTGGGGACGCGCGAGGCCCGAACTGCCGCGAACCCGACGGGCAAGAGAGAACCGCGTTGTCGCTTCTGTCGGTCGCGGCGGGACGCCGCTCCCACTGAATGGAAAGGCAAGGCCGAGTACAACGGCGCAATACTAGCGGGCTTGGCCCGAGTTGGGATCGACCATCAGCGATGATTCGTCTACCGCCTCGAAGTCGCTCCCGTGCACCTGATTGAGCAGGTGCAACTCGTCGTTGTCCCAGCGCTCATCGGGCGCGCCCGAGATATACCAGTTACTGCCGTTGTCGGCGACGAACATGCCGTAGCGCTTTAAGGCAAGGAGGATTACCTGCAGGGTGTGGGAGAAGCGCGAGAGGTCGAAGCTCGCCTTGAGGCGGAAACGCTGCCCCATTGGCGGGTAGCTCGAACTCGAGCTGCTCGAGGCCTGGTGACGCGCGGGCCAGATGAACTCGTTGCGCGTGTGCACCACGGTAAAGCGCAGCGCGTGGCGGATCTCGCCCGCCGCGACCTCGTCGTAACGCGCGAGGCCGGGCAGGATCGGCAGCCCGGCGGCGTCCGCCGAAGTCCAGGTCGCGGGCCGCAGCGCGTTGGAGGCAAGCGACCAAATCGCGCCCGAGCCCGCCTGCCAGGTACCGTCCTGCTGGGGGTACGCGGCGTAAATCTCGTAAAGCCTGCAGTGGCCACTGTCCACGATCAGCACGTGGCGATCGCCGCCGCTGGCCGCGCCGCCCTCGATCGGCGGGTCAAGCGGGATCGGGTAGGGACCGGGGTCACTCTCATCGGCGTAGTCGAAGGTGATCGGCACGAGCGGCTGCCCGGCCGGCGCGATCACGAACGGGATGCCGATCGGTCCGCCGTCCCAGAGCCCCGCGCCGAAGTCGGGGTGGATCCCGGTTGACGGGCCGATGGTGGCGATGTAGTCGGCGGACCGGGCGTCGACCGGCAGCGGGTCAACGCGCGTGTTCCACACGTTGGCGGCGGGAAACAGCGGGCAGCCGCCGAGGCTCGGCCCGACCGGTGCACCGCCGACGATGCGCACGTGCCGACGGAGGTGTCGTGGGTTTGTCGCTGCGTTCGCGTTGACGCTCAGCCCCGGACCTGCGAGGAAACCGCCGAGCAGGGGAATGAGCGCGACGTCGGCCGCCGCCAGCCAGATGCTACGAGGCGACACCCTCAAGGCTATTCGTCCCTCCAGTAATCAAGCGAAGTTCATCACAGCTTGGCGCCTTGGGGTGTGCGCCGGCTCACGCAATTCCCAATCGTCCTGCATGCGGTAAAAGGCTCCGTCGCCGCGACTTAGACTGGAATTCGTGAGCCACTACCGGTCTGTGCTGGAATTTTAGTGATGAAGACTCATGTTCGTCGAGGTGTGCCGAGAAGGCGGCCGGCGGCACGGCGTACCAGTGGGCAAGGCCGCGAAGGAGCGTGCCCGTGAGCAAAACCGTTTCCCTCCCCGTCATACCGCTGCGGCAGGCGGTGCTTTTCCCCGGTGTGACCGTGCCGGTAGGCGCCGGCCGCCCAGCCACCCTCGCGGCAATCGAAGCGGCGCTTGCGGAAGATGACCGGTTCGTGTTCGTCTCGGCGCAGCGTGAGGACGCCGAGGAAGCGACGCCCGAGGTCCTCTACACGATTGGTACGGTGGCGAGGATCATGCAGGTGCAGCGCAGCTCGTCCGGGATGCAACTCGTGTTGCGCGGCGAGAGGCGGGCGATCGCGCTGCGCATTGCCCCGCACGGCGATTATCTACTCGCCACGGTGCGCGAGGCCGATGAGCTGCCCCCGCTCGACCCGCATGCGGCCACCTACCAGGCGCTCCTGCGCGAGACGCGCGAGCGCGCGGCAGAGTTGGGCGGCAAAGCCGGACTGCCTCGCGAGGCAGTGCAGCGATTTCTCGGCGAGGTGGACGACCCGGGCCAGTTCGCCGATTTGGTCGCTGCCCACCTCGAGCTTTCGGTCTCGGAGCGGCAGGCGCTGCTCGAGACGCTCTCCGTCGAGGAGCGGCTGCGGCGCGTGCTGATCTTCGTGCAGCGGCAGATCGGCATGCTCGACGCGCAGGAGGAAATCAAGTCGAAGGTGCAAGAGGAGCTGGGCGGGCGGCAACGCGAGATGTACCTCCGCGAGCAGATGAAGGCGATCCAGAAGGAGCTTGGCGAGAACGGGCAGGGCAACGATACCGAGGCGTTGCGTGGGCGGCTCGCCGCCTTGCCGCTGCCGGAGGCGGCGCGCAAAGAGGTGGACCGCGAGCTGTCACGCCTCGAGCGGATGGCCGCCGAGTCGATGGAGGCCCAGGTCATCCGCACCTACCTCGAGACCATCGCCGAGCTGCCCTGGGGCAAGCGGAGCGAGGAGCACCTCGACCTCGCGCACGCCGCGGAGATCCTCGAGCGCGACCACTACGGCCTCGGCGAGGTCAAGGACCGTGTCCTCGAGTTCCTTGCCGTGCGGCAGTTGCGGCACAAGCAAGCGGCGGAGCACCCACAGGAGGACACAGCCGCCGCCGACGGCCAGGATCACTCGGCGCCGTCCGGTTCACCCGCAGGCACCGCGTCTTCCGCCGCCAAGGACGACCACGCCGGCCATGCGCCGATCCTCCTTTTCGCCGGCCCGCCGGGAGTGGGCAAGACCTCGGTCGCGCAGTCGATCGCCCGCTCGATGGGGCGCGAATACGTGCGCATCTCACTGGGCGGCGCCCGCGACGAGGCCGACATCCGCGGCCACCGCCGCACGTACGTCGGTGCGATGCCGGGCCGCATCATCCAGGGGATGAAGCAGGCCGGGACCAAGAACCCGGTGTTCCTGCTCGACGAGGTCGACAAGCTCGGTGTCTCGTTCCAGGGCGATCCCTCCGCGGCTCTGTTGGAGGTACTCGACCCGGCGCAAAACGATTCGTTCACCGACCACTACCTCGGCGTGCCGTTCGACCTCGGCGAGGTGCTGTTCATCGCCACTGCGAACTTCATCGCCTCGATCCCGGCGCCGCTGCTCGACCGCATGGAAGTGGTCGAGTTCTCCGGCTACACCGAGGGCGAGAAGCTCGAGATTGCCAAGCGCTTCCTGCTTCCACGCCAGCTCCGCGAGGCGGGGCTTGCGGTTGAGCAGCTCGCGATCGGCGACAATGCACTCGCCGCGACCATCACGGGTTACACGCGTGAATCCGGCGTGCGCCAACTCGAACGGGAGATCGGGCGGCTCGCCCGCAAGGTCGCGCGGCGCATCGCCGCCGGCGAGATCCCCGGTGCGGCGATCGATCCGGCAGAGGTCGAGCGCCTGCTTGGGAGGCCCAAGGTCCACCCTGAGCACGCCGCCGCCGCCGACCAGATCGGCGTCGCGACGGGGATGTATTACACGCCGGTGGGCGGCGACATCATGTTCGTCGAGGCGATGCCGATGCGCGGCAAGGGTGAGCTGGTGCTCACCGGGCAGTTGGGCGACGTGATGAAGGAGTCGGCGCGCGCGGCGTGGAGCTACGCCAAGGCGCACGCCGGCGAGCTCGGCATCGAGCCGGCCGACTTCGAGCAGGACGTGCACATCCACGTACCGGCCGGCGCCATCCCCAAGGACGGTCCGTCCGCGGGGGTGACGATGTCGGTGGCACTCGTCTCGGCGCTCGCCGGCCGGCCTGCGCGCCACGACCTCGCGATGACCGGCGAGATCACACTCTCCGGTCGGGTGTTGCCGATCGGCGGCGTCAAGGAGAAGGTCCTCGGCGCGGTGCGCGCGGGGATCACGACGATCTTGCTGCCGAAGGCCAACGAGGCCGACCTCGAGGACCTCCCGACCGAGGTGCGAAAGCGGCTGTCCGTGCTCACGGTCGAGCACCTCGACGAGGTGCTGGCGCTCGCCTTGCGAGGCGCCTCGCTGCTCGAGGGGCGGTTGCACTTCGCCGACGCCGAGCAACCGTTCGGCCAGGCGTCGCTCGCGCAACAGTGATGGAGCGGGCTGCGTCCAGTAGGGGCGGGGCTTGCCCCCGCCCGTGTCCGGTCCGTCACTCCCGCCCGGGTGGGGGGGTGACGGCCCCGACTGCGATCGGGGCCGGGGATGACAGCCATCCAGCGTGGACACGTACCCTTTGCGCCTCGAATCACGGCCGTCCGCGCAGCACTGGCCGTACATCCCGAGGTGGGTAGGGGCGAGGCGCTGCCTCGCCCTGGGCGACCCGGCGGGTCGCCCCTACGATGGTTGTGAGGCCATAAGGCAGCCGCCGAAGTCTCTTGCGCTGACAAGCTCGCCATCCCGCACGACGGCGCGGCCGCGAACGAGCACATGCCGTACATCGAGCGTGCTCGTTGCTCCCGGATAGGTCTCGTAGGAATCCGCCAGTGACGAGCGCACCGGCCGAACTGGACCGTGCGGATCCAGGACGACCAGGTCCGCGTCGGCACCGACACCGATCACGCCCTTGCGCGGGTACGCTCCCAGGAACCTGGCGGGATTCGCACTGAGCCGCCGCACCAGCTCCGCGAGCAGCAAGCGGTGCCGCGTGGCAAGGAGCTCGAAGAGCAGCGGCGCCAACGCGCCAATCCCCGCAATGCCAAACGCCGCTCGACGGAAGTCGCCATGCCAGTCGTCCTTGTCCGCTTTACAAAAGGCGCAGTGGTCGGTGGCAAACAGATCGAACGCGCCGTCTCCGGCGAGCGCCTCCATGCGCGCTCGGGTCGCCGGCGAGCGCAGCGGCGGCGTGCACAGCCAGCGGTGCCCCTCCGGGCCGCGCAGCGAGCCGTCGTCGAGCAGCAGGTAGTGCGGCGCGGTCTCGGAGGTGATCGCGACACCACGCGTGCGCGCCGCGGCGATCGCCTCGGCGCCTTCCGCGGACGAAACGTGCACGACGTGCGTCAAGCAGCCGGTGCGCGCTGCCAACGCGATCACCCGCCTGATCGCCTCGACCTCTGCCTCCTCCGGCCGCAGCCGCGTGTGCGAAACCGGATCTGTGAGAATCACACCGGCCGAGTCGATCGCCGCAAGCGTCGCGTCGTCCTCGCAATGGACGAGCAGGCGCGCGCCCAGACTCGCAAGGTGCGCCATCACCTCGGCAATCCGGTCGTAACTGCTGAACAACCCCACTTCACGATAGGTCGTGTAGAGCTTGAAGGTGGTGAGCCCGCGCGCCGCCAGCGCCTCGACCTCGCGCCAGTCCCACGGCCAGCCGGTCGGGGTGAGGTGGAAGGTGAAGTCGCACCGGCTGCGTCCGCGCGCCCGCGCGAGGCAGCGCTCGACGGCGCTTGTGAGCGTTTCGGCCGACTGTTGGGTCACGAAACCCACGAGCGTGGTGATGCCGTTGCGCACCGCGATCTCCGAGGCGGTAGACCAGGTGTCGGCGAGCTCGAAGCGGCCGATGTGGTCGTCCACGTGAACGTGAGCGTCGATCATGCCTGGCAACACGTGCAGCGCCGTCGCGTCGAGCACGTCTTCGCCGGGTTGTGGTGTGAGCTCGCCAATGTCTGCGATGCGCTCGGCCTCGACGCGCACGTCCACCCGGCGCGAACCGTCCTCCGTCCACACCGTCCCGCCGCGAATCAGCACTGCAGCTCCGATGCGATCCGGTGCAGCTTGGCGGAGATGTCCCGGGTCGCGGTTCCCTGCTCTATCGGGCCGAGGACCATGCCGTTCAAAATCGTTCCCAAAGCACCCGCGCCCGCTCGCGCGCCTTGGCCGCCACCTCGGCCTCGTCGAGGTCGAGCTGCAAGCGCTTGCCCGCCATGAGGACCCTGCCGGCCACGATCGTGGTGTCCACGGTTGCCTGCGAGATCCCGAATACGAGGTGGCCGAGGAACGTGCCCTCGTCGAGCGGCGTGGGAGGGAGGTAGTCGATGAGCACGAGATCGGCCGCCTTGGCCGGCGCGAGCTCGCCGAGCGTGTCGCCCCACTGGCGATTTGCAATCGCCGCGTTTCCTCGCGTGAGCAGCGAGGCTGTTTCGACGAACCCGACCGATGGATTGCGCTCAGCGAGGTGCCGCACCCAGAGTGCCGCCCGCACCTCCTCGAGCATGTCGGTGGTCATTGCGTCGGTACCGAGCCCGACCACGATCCCGCGGCGCAGCATGGCGAGCACGTCGGCGACGCCTACCGCGTTGTTCATGTTCGATTGCGGGTTGTGCACCACCGTCGTGTCGCTTGCTGCAAGCAGCTCCATCTCATGCTCGCTCACGTGGACGCAGTGGGCGGCGATGGTTCGCGGGCCCAGGATGCCAAGGCGATGGAGGCGCTCCACGACGCGGAAGCCGTGCTCCCGCTCGCTCGACTCCTCGTCCGAGGCGGCCTCGGCGACGTGTACGTGGAACCCGGCGCCCAACCCGCTGGCCACGTCGGAGGCCCGCACCAGCGTCGCATCGGAAAGCGTGAACGCGGCGTGCAGGCCGAACATCGCGCGCAGATGCCGATCGTTCTTCTCGTCGCAGCGCTTGATGAACGCGGCGTTCTCCTCGATTCCCTCGTGGGCGATCGCCTCGCCGTCGCGGTCCGACACTTCGTAGCAGAGCGAGGCGCGCAGGCCGACCTGCGTCACCGCATCAGCGATCATGTCAAGCGAACCGCGCGCGGCGTGGGGGCTCGAGTGGTGGTCGATCAGCGTGGTGGTGCCATGCCGCACCGCGTCGATCAGCGCCACCAGCGCCGAGATGCGGCAATCGTCGAGGTCGAGCTGGCGGTCGAGGCGCCACCACAGGTGCTCGAGCACGTCGCGGAAGGTCGTCGAGGGTTTGGCCTTGCCCAGCCCGCGCGCGAGCGTCGAGTAGAAATGTGTGTGCGCGTTGATGAAGCCGGGCATCACCAGCTTGCCCGTGGCGTCGACCACTTGCGCGCCGTCGCGGGGAATCTCGCCGTGCGGTGCGATACGAGTGATCGTGCCGCCCTCGCAGAGCACGTCGTGCCCGGGCAAGACGCGGTTGTGCTCGCCCAGGGTAATGACGGTCCCGTTCTCTATCAGCAGCCGTGCCACGAGTCCTCCTGCGGATCCTCCGCCTCAGCGCCGTCTGCGTCGCCGTGCAGGGGCGAGGCGCTGCCCCGCCCCGGGGCGATCCGGCGGGTCGTCCCTACGTCGCGGTGCTCGTCGTGTTCAGGGTTCTCGCGATCGAGAGCCCACTGCAGCGGATTGTTTGCGATGTAGGTTCTCATCGCTGCGAGTTCCGTGTCGTTGCGAACGACACGTTCGTAGAAGCCCCGTTGCCAGAAGGACCGCCCAGGCGTGCCCCGTAGAGCGTTGATCCTGCGCGCGGCTGCGGCCTTGAATTGGCCGATGATTGCGCCGACCGAACCCGGGCTCGCCCCCGAGCGTAGGGGCGAGGCGCTGCCTCGCCCCGGGGCGACCCGGCGGGTCGCCCCTGCACCGCCCGTGAGCCATACGATGCCGTGGAGGTGATTCGGCATCACGACAAACGCTTCTAGGTTGAGGTTGGGGCGGAGCACCGCCGAGCGTGTCCACTCCTCGGCAACGATGCGCCCATCCGTCCAGAGGCGGACGCAGCCGTCGGCGATCTCTCCGAGCCTGTTCCTGCGATCAGCGGTGCAGACGGTCACGAAGTAAGCTCCCGCCCGCGTGTAGTCGAAACCCTGAACGCGGGGTGAGCGCCGGGGCTTCACGCCATCGCGTGTGACGTCTTCGCCATCCACGGTTCACGCCTCGACGAGGGCGGCCGCTTCTTCCGGGGTGCGCTCGCGCATCGACAGAGCGCCCGTGAAGCACATCAGGGTGCAGAACGAGCAGGCGACGCAGCGCGCCGGATCCGTGCGTGGCACCTGCTCGTCGTCGAGCGAGATCGCGAGGTAGGGGCAACGCGTGCAGTTGCCGCAGCGCGCACACAGGCTCGCCTCGACGGTGGAGATCTGCTTGGCGGCGGGAAGCTCGATGAAGGCGGTGATTGGGTTCGGCAGCGCGCAGCCGACGAGTTCGCCAACCGAGCGCCAGCCGTGCGCCTCGAGCAGGTGCGAAAGACCAGAGTGCAGCTCGTCCACGATGCCGACGCCGTGCTTCATCGCGATCGAGCAAAACTGGACCGTGCGCGCGCCCAATGCGAGGAACCCCGCGGCGGCGCGGTAATCCATCGGCCCGCCGTTGCCGGAAACCACCACACCGAGGTGGGAAACGTTGGCGAGCGTGAGGTTCGAGATCGGCGTCACGCCCGCGCCGCTCATCCCCACCACGATCCCTTCGTCCCACGCCGCCTTGCTCCCCGGCCGGAATGCGAGGGTCGGGAAGGTGTTGGCGAGCGTCACGCCGGCCTTCTTCGTTGGGTAGCGATCGAACACCTGCTTGATCGCGGTGACGATCGGCACGATCGAGGTCACCGCAGCGGAGAGCTTGAACAGCTTCGGCACCTCGGGATCGGAGACCTCCATCACCCAGCCGATGATCTTGGCGGTCAGCTCGGCGTCCTGCGAGACGATGTCGCCCTTGGTGCCGTCGCCGCCCTGCGGGCAGGAGAGCGAGTACTCGACGCCGCAGGCTCCCGCCGCCTCGAGCTTGCCGGTGTTCGATTGCCACACCGCGCGGTCCGCGTCGTCGTGGCCGGTGACCGGGCCGCCGGTGGAGGCGAGCGTGAGGCGATCGGGGAACTCGCGGCGCAGGCGCTCGACCTCGGCGCACACGCGATCGAGCGCATGCCCCGAAACGTTGTCGCAGTTGCCGAACGTGCGTTGATCGAACGCGAACATGTAGCGCGAGGGGATGTGGATCGCCACATTGTCGAAGCTGGTCTTCATCACCCCGCCGGCCCATCCGGCCTCGTACGCCTTGCGCATCTGCCCGTAGCCGTCGGTGGGTGGCGCCGCCGAGAGCAGAAACGGTGAGGCAATCGGCCGGCCGAAGAACTCCGCGTCAAGCGGCACTGGTAGCCGCCGATACCCGCGAAGCACGACCGTGCTTTTGACGCTACCAGAAACGGGGCCCGTCGCGCCCGGGGCTGGATCGGCTGCGACGACGGTCGTACCTTCGCCAAGGGAAGCGGGCGGCTCGCCACGGTGCTCCGCGAGGTAGGCGAGCGCGTCGCGCGCGGCGTTCTTCCCCGCCGCAACCGCTTCGACCACCGTGGTCGGGCCGTGCTCGATGTCGCCGGCGAAAAACACGCCGGGTCCCGCCTCGTGCGCTACGCTCGGGCGGGCGCCGATCGCGACGATGACTACCTCGAGGCCGTCCCGAGCTTGCTCGCTGCCCGGCTCGTCCACCACCGCCCGCGGATGAAACGCGGCACCCTCCGACAGCGTCACCTTTCGCACGGCGAGGCCGCCGATCGTGCCCTCCCGCGCGGCAATCGCGGTGACGCGCGTGCGCCCGCTCACGGCCACGCCGGCGTCGACCAACCCGCGCAGCTCGGCCGCGGTGAGCGGCATCTCCGAGAGCTTTTCGAGCGCGAACATCTCGACCTGCGCCGCGCCGCCCGTCGCGGCGGTCACCGCGCAGTCGGCCGCGACGGCGCCGCCACCGATCACAGCCACGCGGCGACCGGCCAAGGCGATCGATGACGGGTCAGCGAGGAACTTTGTCCAGGGGACTGCGAGCTCCTCGCCGGGGATGCCGAGGCGCAGCGGCTCGTCGAGGCCGGTCGCAACAACCACCGCGTCGTAGCCTTGGCCGAGCAGTGCCGCGGGGTCGCTCGCGCGCTCGCGCCGCACCGTCACCTCGCCGAGGCCGGCGACAAAAGCGGCGTCGGCTGCGAGCACGTCCTTCCCGAGGCGAAACTCCGGAACCAGCGCCGCCGCGCCGCCCACGCGGTCGGCCGCGAAGAGGCCGACCCGACAGTCCTCCTGCGCAAGCACCGCCGCCGCGCCGAGCCCGGCCGGACCGCCGCCGACGACCGCCACGCGCGGCCCGACCCGGCCCGCACGGTCGAACGCCGGCGTCACGCCGAGCGTGCGCGCCTTCGCGATGATCGTTGCTTGTACCGCAGGGATGTTCACCGGTGTGTCGAGGGTGGCGCGCGCGCACGCGGCCATGCAGTGCGAATCGGGGCAGACCACGCCGCACACCTCGCCGAGCGGGTTGGCCGCCATGATCATCGCAGCGGCACGACGGAAATCCGAGGCGGCACCCACCCGCACCGCCATGATGAAATCGGCGGGCGAGCAGTCCGCCGGGCAGGCGGCCTGGCACGGCTTGCTCTCACAGAAGACGCACCGCTCCAGCTCGGCGCGGAGCTGGGCATCGGTCAAGAAGAAGCGCGGCTCGGCCACAGATCCCCCGAAAACGAGACTAGCACAGTGGCGCCTACCTCGACGCCATGTTGAGACGGCGCGTCATCAACCGCCGCTCGTGTGAACCCCCTGCACTACAATGCGCGCCGGAGGCGAGAGCGTGAACGACGCATCGAGAAGGACTTCACGAGAGCACGCGGTGGCGCGCTGCCGCGAGCGTGGCATCGTCATCCCCACCATCGCCCAACTCCGCGATCCGAGCGGAACACCCGCGGAGATTGCCGGCCACCTCCCCAGCGTGGACATGCAGGCGGTCGATCCGGCGAACCTGTTCCGCATCAGTTGGCACAACGACCCGGCCAGCGGCGGCTTCGGCCCGGTCAACGCGATGGAGATCCCGGCCTCGCTGTCAGGCGTGAGCGCCCGCATCGTCGGCCTGGTTGGCAAGCATTTCCCCACCGGCGCGCACAAGGTCGGCGCTGCGTTCGGCTGCCTGGTGCCCCGGCTGGTGGCGGGGGAGTTCGATCCCACGACGCAAAAGGCGGTCTGGCCTTCGACCGGCAACTACTGCCGCGGCGGTGCGTTCGACTCGGCTCTGCTGGGCTGTCAGGCGGTGGCGATCCTGCCGGCCGAGATGAGCCGCGAGCGCTTCGAGTGGCTCGCCTCGATCGGCGCGGAGATCATCGCCACGCCGGGGTGCGAATCCAACGTCAAGGAGATCTTCGACGCCTGCTGGGAGATCAGGAAGACCCAACCGAACGCCGTGATCTTCAACCAGTTCGAGGAGTTCGGCAATTACCTGTGGCACTTTGGCGTGACCGGCCCGGCCGCCGCCGAAGCGTTCGCGGCGCTCGCCGGCCCGCGCTCGCGGTTTGCCGCCTGGGTGGGCGCGACCGGCTCCGCCGGCACGCTCGCGGCGGGCGACTACCTGAAGTCGCAGTTCCCCGGTAGCACGATCACGGCGGCGGAGGCGCTGCAGTGCCCGACCCTGCTGCGCTGCGGCTTCGGCGCGCACCGCATCGAGGGGATCGGCGACAAGCACGTGCCGTGGATCCACAACGCGCGCAACACGGACCTCGTCACCGCGATCGACGACGAGGCGCCGATGCGCCTGCTCCGCGTCTTCAACGAGCCCGCCGGCCATGACGCACTGCTGCGCCGCGGCTTGCCCTCCGGTCTCGTCACGGCGCTGCCGCTGCTCGGCATCTCGTCAATCGGCAACCTGCTCGCTGCGATCAAGACCGCGCGCCACTTCGAGCTGAGCGCCGATGACGTCGTGGTCACCTGCTTCACGGATTCGGCGGCGCTCTACCAGACGCGTCTCGCCGAGCTGTCCGCCGAGCGCGGCGCCTACACCGAGCGCCAGGCGGAAATCGACCTCGAGCGCTTCCTGCTCGGTGCCACCACCGATCACCTGCGCGAGCTCACCTTCCCCGAGCGCAAGGCGATCCACAACCTCAAGTACTTCACCTGGGTCGAGCAGCAGGGCAAAACGGTGGCGGAGCTCGACGTGCTGTGGTCGCCCTCATTCTGGCGCGATCTTCAGGCGCAGCTCCCCGAGTGGGACCGTAAGATCGCGTCGTTCAACGCGGAAGTCGGGGCGCCACGCATTGCCGGGGTGAGCAGGTAGGCAAGGGCGCTTTCCCTCCCGGGGAGGTGAGTGGGAGGACACGGCGCATCGAGGCCGTCCTTGACGGGTTCGGCGACCCCCGCGTACACTCCGCCCGCGTAGGAGCCCACCGGAGAAGGACCCCTGGCACAAAGGGAATCTCGCTCCAAAGCTATCAACTGAGATGAATTCCCGGAAAGGACCCAGCCAATGAAAACCAACACGTTCAAGGGCCGCGATTTCCTGGCCGAGACCGACTGGAGCCGTGAAGACATCGAAACCATCCTTCACGTCGCCGAGGAGCTCAAGACCAAGCGCGCGATCGGCCAGGCGCACAACGACATCCTGCCAGGCAAGACGCTGTTCATGATCTTCTACAACCAGAGCCTGCGCACGCGCAACAGCTTCGAGGCCGGCATGACGCAACTCGGTGGCCACGCCCACTACCTCGACCCGAGCAAGATCTACACGCCCGCGATGGAAGGCCAGGAGAAGGCGTACTCCACCGAGCGCGTGTCCGACGTCGCGCGCACCCTCTCTCGCATGGGCGACGCAATCGCGATCCGCTGCTACGGCGACCCGGTGAAGTGGGAGTACGGCGGTGCGCACAAGATGCTGCGTGAGTTCGCCAAGTGGGCGGACATCCCGGTGCTCAACATGGAGGATGATATCTACCACCCGTTCCAGGGCTTGGCGGACATCTTCACCGTGAAGGAGAAGTTCGGCGGCTTCAAGGGTGTCAAGTTCCTCATGAGCTGGGCGTACAGCCCGAGCATCGAGAAGCCGCGCGCAGTGCCGCAGAGCGCCATCCTGTACGCGAGCATGATGGGAATGGACGTGACGCTGGCGCATCCCAAGGGCATGGAGCTCGCGCCCGACATCCTCAAGCAGTGTCAGACCTACGCGAAACAGGGCGGCGGCTCGTTCAAGGTTTCCAACGACTTCGAGCAGGCGCTCAAGGGGCAAAACGTGGTTTACCCGAAGGCGTGGTGCGCGACGCCGCTCTTCCAGCCGCCGGTCGGTCACGCCGACGAAAAGAAGACCCAGCACATCTTTGACCGCAACAAGAGCTGGATCTGCGACGAAGAGCACCTCGCCCTCGCCGACAAGCGCGCCGTCTACCTGCATTGCTTGCCCTGCGACCGCGGCTTCGAGGTCTCCAACGAGGTCATCGACGGGCCGCAGTCGGCCGTGTTCGACGAGGCCGAGAACCGCCTCCACGTGCAAAAGGCGGTGATGAGCCTGGTGATGCGTTAGGAGCCTGTCTGGGAAATGGGGCGGGTCGCGCGCATGGGGATTGCGGGCGCAGGCAAGGCGCGAGGAGGCAGGCGATGCAGGAGCATCGTGGCCGACGAGCAACGCCGCGTGCGCCCGCAAGCCCCTGCGCCCATGGGTTGCGGCGGCGCGGGGCGATCTGCGTTGTTGCCGCTCCTCGCCGATGGGGGAACATCGCCTTCGTCGCGGCGCCTTGCATCTCGCCCCGCGGCGCCGGCAACGCGGCCCACCCGCTTTCCCAGACAGGCTCCTAGGCGACGCGGGAGCGCGAGAGCAGGAGAACCCAA
>JBIOGJ010000083.1:0-13245 GCA_044447965.1 Thermoanaerobaculales bacterium
CGACGCCCGCCCCGACCGCTCCAGCACCTGCTCCACCTGCGGCGGCGCCAGCCCCGACCGCTCCAGCACCGGCGACACCCGCGACGACAGCGGCAGCACGCGGCCCGGCGAACACCGGCGCGGTTGCCGCGGCTCAGGCCCCGGTCGCCGGCGAGAGCGAGGCGGACGCGTTGCGCCGTCGCTCCTCGCCGCTGGTGCGCCGGATTGCCACGGAGCACAACGTCGACCTCGCCCAGGTGTCGGGTACCGGTCTGCAGGGCCGCGTCACCAAGGAGGACATTCTCGCGTTCGTCGAGAAGCGGGCAGGCAGCGCGCCGACGCCCGCGGCGGCGGCCGCCGGCCCGCCCGCAAAGCCGACCGCGGTTCCTGCCGCGGTGGCCCCAGCTCCGCCACGCCCCGGCAAACCCAGCGTGCCGTTCGCAACCGGCGCGACGCTCGGCCCCACGGGTCCGTTCACCGGCGACGAGCGCCGCGAGCCGATGTCGATCATGCGGCAGAAAATCGCGGAACACATGGTGCTGTCGCGCCGCACCTCGCCCCACGTCGGCACGGTGTTCGAGGTGGACATGTCGGGTGTGGTGGCGCTGCGCGAGCGCGGCAAGGCCGGATTCGAGGCGCAGCATGGCATCAAGCTCACGTACACCCCGTTCTTCCTCGCCGCCGCGATCGAGGGGCTGAAGGCGTTCCCGGTGGTCAACGCGTCGCTCGATGGCAACGACGTGGTGTATCACCGCCACATCAACCTCGGCGTCGCCGTCGCACTGCCGCACGGCCTGATCGTTCCAGTGGTCAAGCATGCCGAGGAGCTGTCGTTGATCGGGATGCAGCGCGCGATCACCGATCTGGCAACCCGCGCCCGCAACAAGCAGTTGAAACCGGAGGACGTGCAGGGGTCGACGTTCTCGATCACCAATCCTGGTCCGTACGGCGGGTTGATCGGAATGCCGATCATCAATCAGCCCAACGTCGCGATCCTCTCGACCGGCGGAATCCACCGGCGGCCGGTGGTCGTCGCCGACGACGCGGGACGCGAGTCGATCGGCATTCGCGACATGGTGTACCTCGCGCTCTCGTTCGACCACCGCTTGGTGGACGGCGCCACCGCGGATCAGTTCATGGCGGTGATCAAGGCGACGCTGGAGGCGGGCGACTTCGAGCTCGGATAGCAGTGCCGGCCGCCGCCGGATGACACCGCATCCAGCGCAGGGCGGCCTGGCGTGACCGCCGGGTTTGCCGGTCGGTGGCCGAGAGGCGGCGAGGCAGAGAGTGCACGTACTCGCTCGAGATATCCCCGAGCGCGACTGATACGGAGATCTGGGCCGGACGAGCCGTCCTTGCGAGTTGTGCACGGTCATGGCAGGGGTCTTGCGTAACGTTGTCGGGTCGGGAGGAACGATGATCGCCACAACAGTTGTCGCCGCCGTCGCATTGATCGCCGCTGGGCCGTCGTCGACACAGCGATCGGCCACTTCCAACGCTAGTGCTGTGGGGTCCGCCACGCCGATGCCCGAAGCGCCGCCTACCCTCAACGCTTCGGCGCTCTACGACAAGGTGTCCTCGGTGGTGGTCTCGATTTCGGCCACCTCGATCAACGCTTTCGACCGCAACGATCGCATCTCACATGTGGCCGGCTCCGGCGTGATCATCGATCCGGGAGGTCTGATCCTGACCAACTCGCACGTCGTGTATGGCCGGCAGCTCATCACGGTCATGCTGGACGACGGAACCATGCTCCCCGCCCGCCTCGTGGGCGCCGACCCGGTATTCGATGTCGCCGTGGTGCGCATCCCGCCGCCGACGAAGGGCGCGCTCCCGGTCGCAACACTGGGCAACTCGGCCGCGGTGCGGGTGGGTGAGGAGGTGTTCGCGCTCGGCAGCCCACTCGGTCTCGACCAGACCATGACTCGGGGCATCGTCTCCGCGATCAACCGGCTGCTCCCGGACGTTCCGCTCGCCATCTCCGAGCCGGTGATCCAGACCGATGCCGCGATCAACCCGGGCAACTCCGGTGGCCCATTAGTGAACTCGCGCGGCGAGGTCATCGGCATCAACACCGCGATCCTGCCCGAGGCACAGGGGATCGGCTTTGCCGTCCCTATCGGTCTGGTCGAGGAGATCATCCCCAAGCTGCTCAAGGACGGTCGTGTGATCCGACCGTGGCTCGGTGTGCAGGGACAGCTCATCGTGCCGGAGATCAAGGAGCTGTTCCGGCTGCCGCTCGTGGACGGCTTCCTCATCGAGGTCGTCGAGCCGGGGAGCCCAGCGGAGCGCGCGGACCTCAAGGGCGGCGATTTCGATGTCACCGTGAGTGGACAAGGACTGCTGCTCGGTGGTGACATCATCACGGCGATCAACGGGTTTCCCGTCGCCACGCCAGCGCAGATCACTGCATCGCTGGGAGCGATGAAAGTCGGTGACACCATCAAGCTCGAGGTGTTCCGCGCCGGCAAGACCCTCAAGGTCGCCTGCACCTTGCCGGAGCGCCCGGTCCTACCCAGCGACGTCCGTTCCTCGCGGACGATGGCTCCCATGAGCGCCGTGCCGGTCAGGCGCCCAAACCCCCGGCTCGTGTTCTAGCAGCTTCGATGCCGGCACCGGGCATCACGAACGATCACAAAGGAGCCTGGTGGGAGCGACATCCTGCCGCGACCGGTTGGCTTTCGTGGGCTGTGCTTGGTCGCACCTGGAAGGTGCTCCCACGAATTCAGGCCGGAAACCTCAGTTGGGTTCGTTGGGAGAGGGCGGAGATGCCGATGATGGTGGGCGAACGCAGGGGCAAGAACCGGAGCCGTACCCGTGCGGTACGGCGGCACGGTTCGAGCCCCGAGTACGCCCGCCAGCGCGGCATGATCCGCCCTCGCACCAGAAGCCAACTGGGGTTTCCGGACTCAGGCCGAACCATTGATAAGGGATCTGTTGCTGCCGCAGGCGCGGCGGACTGGCGAAAGCTGCGCCTTCAACGCAACCTGACTTCGTACCAGCCGTCCGAGCCGCGCAGCAGCAGCGTGCTCCCGGATTCACCCGGCAGCTCCCAGGTTTGGGCCAGCGAATCGTTGTGCGCCGCCCAGAAGGTGGCGAGACCGCCGAGGCCCGCCTCACGCACGCGTGTGAGGATCTCGCCGTCGACAGGCTTGCCGTTGGACGGGTCGATAATCCCCAGCCACCTCTCGCCCGCCTCGCCCAGAACCAGGACCATTCCGGAGCGCAGCCGTCGCGCATCGAGTATGCGCGAGGCCGGCAGTGCCGCCCCGCCACGCGATCCGCCGTGATGGCCGAGCCACCCTGACACGGCGTCTGCTAGCTGGTCACGCCCCCAGCGGAAGCGTTCCTTCCCCGTGTCGAGATCGAGCGCAAGCACGCTTCCTTCGCCGTCGATCATGAGCGCCAGGCCCGCCCCCTCGGCATCGACGATACGCCACGCGCTGCCGGCGCCCTCGTCTTTCCAGACCACGCCACCCGGCGCGCGGTAGCGCATAACGCCGCCGGCTTTGAGCGTGATGAGGAGATCGTCCGGCGTGAGCGCGACCGCGGCGCCGAAGGTTTCCGCCCCCCTCGCCATCAGCTTCTCGCCGGCGAACCGATACGTCGCCACCACGCCGGCGCCGTCGGGTATCGAGCCGGGAAGCTCGAAGTACTCGCGCACTTTGGGCCCGAGCGTGAGGGTGTCGAACACGCCTTTGCCGTCAAGCGTGAGCTGGCTCGTCTCGGTGGGGAACAACTCGGACAGCCCTTCGTTGGGCCATGCGAGCCGCTCGCGGCCGTCCGCGGAGAACGCGACGTACGCCGTCGCGAGAGAGCGCACCTCGTGTGTGACGTAGAGCACGGTGCTGCCGCGAAACTCGCGCACCTCCGGCCCCTTGCCCGGAATCGCAATCGTGGTGGCCGGAGTTTGCGTCGCCCCGCTTGCGTAGACCTCAAGACGGCCGCCGTGAAGGACCGCCACGCGACCCTCGCCGCGGCTCACCGCGACGGTCGTGTCTGCGCCGAGGAAGCGCGGTCCGGGCGGCGGCGCGGCCGAAGCGGGAGCGACCCCAAACGCGGCGGCAACAAGCACAAAAGCCGATCGAGCTGTTGGCGTTGACGATAGGGTGGGAGTTCGCATCACCAGCACGCTAGCACTGCTACGACCGCAGCGCCAACCGCCCCGTACGAAGCACCGGCGCGAGGCAGCCTCGGGATTCGCACTCACGGCTGTGCTGGCGAGCCAGCCGACCTACGCGCGGGAACCGTGGGGGCGGCGGCGCGGCCGGCGAGGCGCGGATCGTCGCGCCATCCTCCAGCGACCTCCGTCGGCGCGGCGCGGCGCGGGTGGAGATCCCCAGCGGGGTCGCGGTGGCATGAGAAGCAGTCGTCGCGGAGGGGATGATTGGGCGGGCGAGGGTGCGTGGTCCGATACGCGTGACACGTGAGGCAGTGCGCCTCCGCCTGGGTGAACACGTGATCGGCGTCGGCCGGGAGACGTGGCGGCTTGCGGCCGCTCGTCCACCACGTGATGCTCGCGAGCGCCAAAACGGCAAGCGCCGCCATCCACAATCGCCTGCTGCCTACGCGCACGCCGCTATGGTACGCTTGCGCCCCGATGCGGGGACTCGTTCGCGATGCCTCGTTCTACCTTGTCGCGGTGCTCGTTCTCGGCACCGCAGCGAACGTGATCCCGAGCCATCACCTCGCCTGGTGGGGCAAGGGCCACGAGCCCCCGCAGGCCGGGGTGGACTTTACGCTCATCGATCCTGGCTCGGCCGAGGCGGAGCACTCCTCGCTCCCTCGTGCCGTTTTCCTCGACACGCGCTCGTCCGCCGAGTTCGCCGCCGGCCACGTTCCGGGTGCGGCGCTGCTCTCGTACACCGACCTCGACCGCCAGTGGACACGAGCGTTCGAGACTCGTCTGAAGGGCGCCGACGCGCTTGTCATCTACGGCTCGAGCGAGGAAACCGACATCGAGCAGCTCGCCGCCCAGGAGCTGCACCGCCGCGGTCTGCCGCCACCGCAGGTGCTTGCCGGCGGCTTTGGCGCTTGGCTGCAAGCCGGCCTGCCGACGGAGGTGGGGGCGCCATGACGATCCTGCGCAGCAGATGGCTGCACTGGCTGCTCGGCATCGGTCTCGGCGGGGTCTTCCTGTACGCGGCGTACGGCAAGGTCCTCGACCCGCGTCCGCTCGTGACCATCATTTGGGGCTACCGCATCCTCCCCGCCGGCCCGATCAACCTGCTCGCGATCTACATGCCGTGGATGGAGCTGCTCGTCGGGCTGGGCCTGCTCACCGGGTTGGCGCGTCGCGCGGCCGCGTTCTGGGGCGTCGCACTGCTGCTCATGTTCGAGCTTGCGCTCGGGATCAACGCGGTGCGCGGCGTCGACGTCGCCTGCGGTTGCTTCTCCGCCAGCGCCGAGGACGTGCACAACGCCTGGCTGCTCGTCCTCCGCGACCTCCCGATGCTCGCCGCTGCGCTGGTGATGCTTCTCTTTCCCCCACGCAAGCAGGCTCAAGGCTAACGGGGGTGTTCGTGGACCACTGGGAGAAGGTGCAGTAGGCCCCCTCCTCGCAGACGGCCAGCGAGAGAATCGTCTTTCCCGGAGACGTTGACCCGGCGGGAAGGCCGCGCGCCGCGTGTCGTTCTGACTCTTCTTTGGCGTTAGGTCTCGACGACGGAGGCCGCCACCACCGGCTTGCGGTCGGTGGTACTCGGCTCGCGCACGAGCAGGGGGATCAGCTCGTCGAGGTCGATGGTGGCCCAGCTCGCGCGCGCGAGCTCTTGGCCGGCGCCGCGCCAGGCGGCGTTGACCACCTTGACGCCCCGCCCTTGCAGCCCGACGATCGGGAACACGAAGTCGCTGTCGGAGGAGACCATGATCGCCACGTCCATGGCGTCCGAGAACGCGAGCTCGTAGAGGTCGGAGATGAGCGCCGCCTCGACCCCCTTCTCCGCCGACCACACGAGCGGCTGGCCGCAGGAGGGGCAGGTGCCGGTCTCGTAGCCGCACGCTCGGCATCTGATGTGGTCGAAGCGCCGCCGCCTCTCGAGCACCACCACGGAGGTACCGGGCTGGCGCTCGAGGAAGTTCTCGAGCCAGCGGCGGAGGTTTTCATCGTCGGGATCGCAGGAGGCGTAGACCTTCATCCCCTGAAAGTCGAGTTCCCCGGACAGCGGCAGGCTCTTCGCCTTTTCCAGCAAAACCGCGGGGAGGTGTGCCCAGTTGCAGCGCGACTCGCCGGCCCGTTCGTTCCATCGCAGTTGGAAATTCCAATAGTCGACGAAGACATGCACCCGCTGCATAACTCCCCCTTTCCAATTCCTGCCGTCGCCGCTAAGTCTTGCCGCTAGTCGATTCTACGCCGCCACCGCAATACCGGCTGGCGCGCCGCCCGCACCTCGTCGAGGCGCCGCACCGGCGTGGTGTATGGCGCCCCCTTCACCAGTTCCGGCTCTTCCCGCGCTTCACGGGCGATCGCCCGCATTGCGTCGATGAACGCGTCCAGCTCGTCGATACCCTCGCTCTCGGTCGGCTCGATCATGAGCGCGCCGTGCACGATCAGGGGGAACGATATCGTCGGAGGGTGGAAGCCGTAGTCGAGCAGCCGCTTCGCGATGTCCACGTTCTTGACGCCGTACTCCGCTTGGGTAGCGTCGTCGAACACCACTTCGTGCAGGCTGGGGCCCGGGTATTGGAGGTGGTAGTCGGATTCAAGGCCCTTGCGGATGTAGTTCGCGTTGAGCACCGCGCCCTCGGCCATGCTCACAAGGCCGTCGCGGCCGAGCGAGCGGATGTACGCGAGCGCCCGCACGAGCATGCCGAAGTTGCCGTAGAAGCCGCGCACCTTGCCGATCGAGTCGGGCCGATCGCTGGAGAGCGTGAAGTGGCCGTCCACCTGCTCGACCATCGGCACGGGAAGAAACGGCGCCAGCGCTGCCGACGCCGCGACCGGCCCCGCGCCCGGCCCGCCTCCGCCGTGCGGGGTCGAAAACGTCTTGTGCAGGTTGATGTGGAGCGCATCGGCGCCCATCTTCCCCGGCAGCGCGATGCCGACAAAGGCGTTGAGGTTGGCGCCGTCCATGTAGAGGAACGCGCCGCGTTCGTGCAGCATCGCGGCGACCTTGACGATCTCTGGCTCGAACACCCCCAGCGTGTTCGGCACCGTGGCCATCAGGCCCGCCACCTGTCCAGTGTCGAGCTGCTTTCGCACGGCCTCGAGATCGAGCGTGCCGGCGGAGGTCGAGGCGATCTCCACCACCTCGAAGCCCGCGAACACCGCCGAGGCGGGGTTGGTGCCGTGGGCGGAGTCGGGGATGAGCACGACGTGGCGCCGCTCGCCCCGTTTCTCGAGCGCCTTGCGGATCATCAGCATGCCGGTCAGCTCGCCATGTGCCCCCGCCGCGGGCTGCAACGTCACACGCGCCATGCCGGTGATCGCGATGAGCGAGCGCTCGAGTTCCCACATGATGCGCAGCGCGCCTTGCACTTGGTCCACGGGCTGGAGCGGGTGGAGCTGCGCGATGCCGGCCAGGCGCACCACCTCTTCGTTGATGCGCGGGTTGTACTTCATCGTGCACGAGCCGAGCGGGTAGAGCCCTTCGTCCACGCCGTAATTCCACTTCGAGATGCGCGTGAAGTGACGCACCACGTCCACCTCGGAGACCTCGGGAAGTTCGTCGATCTCGCCACGCAGCAGGGCGCTCGGCAACGACGCAGCCGGATCGACGGCGGGAACCTCGAGCGGCGGGAGCTGATAGCCGACGCGTCCCGCGTGTGAGCGCTCGAAGATGAGCCCTTCGCGCTGGCGCAACGTCCGCCGCGCGTTCATAACGCCCTCCGCAGCGCGTCGAGCAAGCGGTCACATTGGGCCCTGGTGTTGTGCTCGGTGGCGGCGATGAGGATGCCGCGCGGCCATGCGCCGCCGAAGCGCGTCGTGGCGACGCCGCCGAGGATCAGCTCCTTGTGTAGCTTCGCGAGCAGCCCTTCGGGGTCGTCGTGGAGGACGAGGAACTCGTTGTAGCTCGGCGCGCCTGGGAATGCGAGTCTAACCCGATCCCCGAGCCCCGAGCCCCGAATCCCGGCCTTTAGATACTCCGCAGTGGCGTGCGAGTTCACCGCCACCTCGCGCACGCCCTTCTTGCCCAGCAGCGACAGCACGATCGTCGCCGCCAGCGCCATCAGCCCGTGGTTGGTGCAAATGTTGGAGGTCGCCTTGGCACGCCTGATGTGCTGCTCGCGGGTGGACAGTGTGAGCACGAAGCCGCGCTGGCCGTCGGCGTCGACCGTCTCGCCGACGAGGCGCCCCGGCATCTGGCGCAGGTGGGCTTGACGTGCCGCGAAGAACCCAAGCAACGGACCGCCGAACGCGGCCGGCAGCCCGAACGCCTGCAGCTCGCCGCACACCACGTCGAACCCGAACCGGCCTCCCGCGGCGAGCAAGCCGAGTGAGGTCGCCTCGGCGACGACCTGAATCGCGAGGGCCCCCGCGCCACGCGTCGCCGCGGCGAGCGCAGGCAAGTCCTCCACCACGCCGAGAAAGTTGGGCGACTGCACCACGACGGCGGCGACGTCGGAACCGAGCGCGGCGCCGAGGGCTGTCGCGTCCACGCGACCGTGCTCGTCCCAGCCCACCGAGGTCAGCTCGAGGCGTTGGGGCGCGGCGTAGGTCTCGAGCACGGCGCGGTAGTCGGGGTGCAGCGATCCCGCCACGACGACGCGTGGCCTGCCGGGCGAGACGCGGTGCGCCATGAGCACCGCTTCCACCGCCGCGGTCGCGCCGTCGTAGAGTGAGGCGTTGGCCACATCGAGCTCGGTGAGCTGGCAGATGAAGGTCTGGAACTCGAAGATTGCCTGCAGCGTCCCCTGGCTCACCTCGGGCTGGTACGGCGTGTAGGCGGTGAAGAACTCGCCGCGCTGCACCAGCGCGTCCGCCACCGCCGGCGTGACGTGGCGGTACACCCCGGCGCCCAAGAAGCTTGCGGTGCATTCCGGTGCGAGGTTGGCGTTCGCGTAGGTCCAAAACTCGCGCCGCACCTCTTCCTCGCTGCGCGCCGCCGGAAGCGGGAGGGGGCCGCTACGTACCTCGACGGGGATCGAAGCGAATAGCTCATCGACCGACGACCGGCCAATCGCCGCGAGCATGCGGCGGCGGTCCTCGGTTCCCGCCTGGTAACGGTGCATCAGTGCGCGCCTTCCTCGGCGAGGAGCTTGTCGTAGGCGGCGGCGTCGAGGAGTCCCTCGGCAGCTCCGCCTCCGACCTTGAGCCTGACGAGCCACCCCTTGCCGTACGGGTCCTGATTGACCAGCTCGGGGTGGGCCTCAAGCTCGCCGTTGGCAGCGACCACCTCGCCCGCGGCCGGAGCGAAGACCTCGGAGACCGCCTTGACCGACTCGATGTTGCCGAGCACGCCGCCCTTGGTGACCTGTCTGCCGGCAGGCGGCAGCTCGACGAACACCACATCGCCAAGCTGCTCCTGGGCGTAGGCGGTGATCCCGACGGTGGCCTCGTTGCCCGCGATCAAAATCCACTCGTGCGATCTCGTGTACAGCCGATCCGAAGGTTGTGCCATTGCTGTGTCCTCTCCTCATCCTCTACTTGGCACGGCGGTAGAAGGGGGTATCCACCACCTTCGCCGCCACCTGTTGTCCCCTGATCTCGACTTCGACCCCGCTCCCCACTGCGGTTTGCGCGATCGGAAGGTAACCGAGCGCCAGCGCCTTGCCCAAGGTGGGTGCGTGCGTGCCAGAGGTCACTACCCCCACGTGTTTCTCTGCCAGGCAAATCGGGTAGCCGTGGCGTGCGATGCCGCGCCCCACCATCTCGAGCCCAATGAGCTTGCGATGAATGCCCTCCGCCTGCTGGCGCATCAGCGCCTCCCGGCCGAGGAAGCTCTCCTTGTCGAGCTTGACGATCCACGCGAACCCCGCCTCGAAAGGCGTCGTGGTGTCGTCAATATCGTTGCCGTAGAGCGGCATGCACGCCTCGAAGCGCAGCGTGTCGCGGGCGCCGAGTCCGCACGGCACGATCCCGGCCGGCTTGCCGATCTCGAGCAGCCGGCGCCAGACGCGCGCCGCATTCTCCGGTGCGAGGTAGAGCTCGAAGCCGTCCTCGCCGGTGTAGCCGGTTCGCGCGATGATCGCAGCGGAGCCGTCGATCTTGCCCTCGATGAAACGGTAGTACTTGATCTCTGTGAGCTTGGTCGGCGTGAGCTGCTGCACCACCTCGAGCGCGCGCGGCCCTTGCACGGCGAGCTGCGCCCAGTCGTCCGAACGATCCCTCACGTCCACGCCGTCGAAGTCGGCGGCCTGCGCGAGAAGATACGCGTAGTCCTTGTCCTTGTTGGCCGCGTTGACGACCAGGAAGTAGTGCTCGTCGCCGATCTTGTGCACGAGGAGATCGTCGACGAACGTGCCCCGCTTGGTCATCAAGCCGGAGTACTGCGCACGGCCGGGCGTCAGCTTGCTCGCGTCGTTGCAGGTCACGAGCTGGACGAAATCGAGAGCGCGGCGACCGGTCACGTCGATCTCGCCCATGTGCGACACGTCGAAGAGCCCAACCGCGTTACGGACTGCGCGATGTTCCTCGATGACGCCGGCGTACTGGACCGGCATTTCCCACCCGACGAACGGCACCATCCTGCCCTTGGCTTCGAGGTGGCACTCGTAGAGTGGCGTGCGCTTCAGCCTCGCTTCGCTCATCCTTGCCTCCTAGCGCCGCGCGCCGATTGTGAAGCCTAGCACACGCGGCAGGCAGGCTCCAGGAGACAGGCATTCAGGAGAGACAGGCTGTCAGGAACGACAGATGCAGACGAGAACCAAAAGACGTTTGGCTTCCGCTCAACCTCGATCCCTGATGCCCTGACGGCCTGAGAGCTGTTGGCCTGCCCCGTCGTCAGCGGGTCCGGCGAGGGCGTGCGGGCTCGCGGCCACCAGCCCCGACGAGGTGAAGAAGCGGCGCGAAATCATCGGGCAGATCCGCCGCCGGCGCCACCATGCGCGCGTCCAGCTCCTCCACCGGCAGCGCGAGGTTCACCAGCGCCGGATCGATCGGCTTGCTTACCCCGCCAACCGGCCAGCGAATCTCGAAGTACAGTGCTGGCACCCGCGTCCAACCCGTCTGGCCCACCGTGCCAATCCGCTGCGCCCGCGCCAGCGCCTGCCCGCGCCGCACCGCCACGTCCTGCAGATGGCCAAACACCGTAAGCACGCCGCCGCCGTGGTCGATAACCACAACGTTACCGAAGCGCGTCCATTCGTTGGCGCGGCGCTCGCGCACGCTCCCGGCGAACAACACGGTCCCGGCTCCCGGCGCCACCACCGCTTCACCCAGGTGGGCCGCGAGAGTCGCGCCGTGCTGCGCCATCCTCTTGCCGGTAAAGGGCGAGGTTCGCCACCCGAAGAGCGCGACCGGCACCACCTGGGACCTATCGACCGGTGCGGCTGACGGGAGGTTAGCGAGCGGGCATGGCGGCGTTGACGACGGCGACGCCAGCTCGGCGGCAAGTTGGTCGAGGCGCGAGCCGACAGTAGCGAGCCAGCCAATCACCGCCTCGTCACCGGCGTTCGGCGGTGGTGGAGCCTCGCACCGCTCCTGCCAGGCGCTCGCGGACTCGCCTACCATCCAGGCAAATCTGCGGGCGCGCTGCAGGCGACCGTAAAGCTGCTCGGCGGCCGCGAACGCATGCTCGCGCAGGAGATCGCTCCGGTCCCGCAGCGCCAGGTTCTCCCGCCGCGCCGCGGCGATCGTGAACCGTCCGAGGAACCCTTTAAGACCGAGGGGCAGGACGCCGACAAATCCCAGCGTGAGGACCACCAGGAGACCGAGCACGATGACCACGCGCCGCAGCCCGCGCCGCGTCATCACGATGCGTCGGAAGGCGCCCCCGTTCGCGGGGTGCCACTGCACCTCCCAGAGCGTGTCGTCTCTCAGACCCAACGCAACGCCTCGACCGGCTCACGGCGCGCAGCGCGCCGCGCCGGCAAGCTCGCCGCCAGGAGCACCTCGGTCAGGCTCAATACCAGCACGACGACGAGATCCCCGGGAACGATGCGGAACGGGATGGTGTCCACCATGTAGATGCTCGCGATCTCCGGGGAGAAGTGCGGCACGCCCAGGACACCAAGACACACCACCACGACGATCCCCAGCGCCATGCCTGCCACTACTCCAACGCTGCCGAGGCCACCACCCGCGAGCAGCAGCGTGTGCCGCAGTAGCCTGGGCTTGATCCCGAGCGCGAGCAGCACCCCCATCTCGCGGCGCTTCTCGGTGATCAGCACGACGAGCGCAGACGCGACCTCAAAAGCGCCCACGCCCAGCACCAGCGAGAGCACCAAACCGAGTGATAGTTTCTGCCACCGCAGCGCTGCGAACAGGTTGCGGTTCCCCTCCTGCCAGGTGGTCACCAGTGCACCTTTGCCAGCCCCTGCTTCGACCGCCTCACGCAGCGCGCCGGCGCGATCGGGATCGCGGAGAAACAGTTCGAGGCCGCCGAAGGGCAGATCCGCGATACGCCGCCGCAGGTCCGCGAGATCGGTCGCCACCCAGCGCTCGTCAAGTTCGGTAAAACCCGTCGCGAACACCTGTGCCACCCGCACCGAGATACTTCGCGGTCCCCCCCCGGCCACCACCTGCAACGTGAGCGTGTCCCCTTCGGCGAGCCCGAGCCGTCGCGCTACTCCCCCGCCTACCGCAAGCGCGAGTGGCCCGGCGCCTCCGCCAGCTCTGGGCTTGATGAAGCGCGGCCACTGTGCGTTGGCCCGCACGCTCACAACCTCTGCGTCTGGGCTGCCGCGCGGAAACAGCATCCCGGGCAGATACGCCACCTCCCCGATTCGTTCGACGCCCGGCAGTGTGGCGAGCCTGGCGATCACTTGGGCGGCCGCATCCGCGGGAAGCCCGCTCGGATAAACCACAACGAGGTGGCCCCCTGCCGCGAGCACTCCGGCCCGCAGCGCCTGGGCGTAGCCGCTCATGAGTGCTAGAGCGACGACCATCGACGCGGCCCCCAACGACACCGCAAGCATGGCGGCCAGTGCGCTCGTGCGCAGCAGTGCGGTGCCCCGCCGCCGCAGGAGTCGACTCGCGAGAAAGAATGCCAACTTCACAGGGGGATTCTAGCCTGGACTATTCGTGAGAGTTCGAAGCGAGAGTGGCGAGCTTGCCACTCTGGCGGGCGCACGTAGGTGCGAGGACCCGAGTCGTATCTTCTGCGATACGTCGCAGGGTCCGAGCACCGAGTCCGCCCGCCAGGGCGGCGCGATCGCCACTCGCAG
>JBIOGJ010000084.1:0-12922 GCA_044447965.1 Thermoanaerobaculales bacterium
AGAAGGGCTCCAGCGCGACCTCTGAGCGTATGTTCGCCCTGTGTTTACGGGCTCTAACAGCGCCAGTGTCAAACTAGATTGCACGTTTCAAACTAGCTTGCAAACTAGGCTTCATATTGCAAACTAGCCTGAGCGGCAACACGAGCCGGCCGGCGCCCTGGCGATCAAGCTGACCGCCGACGAGCACACGCGCAAAATCGGACTCCTGCTGGCGGACGGCCCCCTGTCCACCAAGGACCTGGACCGGCGCGCGCCGGAACTCTGCCGCTCGGCGCTACGGCGCCGGCTGCGCGAGCTCGTCCTCGCTGGGCTGCTGGAGCGGCGCGTGCGGGGACGGAGCTCGCTGTACGAGCTAACATCGCGAGCGCGCCACCTCGCCCACGTCGCGATGCTGGCGGGGCGCTGGGAATGGCAATGGTCAAGGCCGCAGCATCCGGCGCCCGGCAGGGACCTCAACGAGCTGCTGCATATGGTCGCGCCTGTCGCTCACCTTGCCGAGCCCTTGGCGGGCATCTGCCAGCTGCACCTCGACGTGCGGGGCGCGGACGACCCCGACATCTACCTGGCGGCCCGCGCGGGCAATGTCCTCGCCCTCGCGGGCGCCCCTTCGGCGCCACCGGAGGCCGTCGGCCATGCGACCCCCGAAGCGTGGTGCGACGCGCTGCTCCGGCGCGAAGGGCCGATCGCGATCAGCGGAAATCATGCGTTGCTGGCCGCTGTCGTCGCGGCCCTCAGCACAGCCCTACTCGCCTGAAGCTACGCAAACCTCGGCACCAGCCCGACTTTAGGAAAGTTTTATCTGGAGCCGCCGGTCGGCTCTTGCGATGCGTCCTCCAATTTGGACTTTCCGGATGTGCAGGGCAATCGTCGTGCTCACTCTGATCGTCCGCAATTTGCGGCGTCTTTAACCCGAGCAGCGGACCCCATTTCGGTGACACGCGCAGCTTCAGGGTGTGGTAAACGAGGCTCTACTTCCGTTCGCCTGATCGTCCCGGCGGCCCCGCCGGGGAGGGAGGTCAAGGTTGCGCACACGTGGCGCTCACCGCTTCAGAGGCCCGGCTGAAGGCTCGGCGCCGGGGTGGCTTGGTGCTGCCTACGATGAGCATCCCGGCGCCGGCATTGGTAATCACAACGCCGACCGAGGTCGGCGGAGCGCGGTCGATGCTAACTGAGGTCGCCCGCGAGCGCGGCGCGGAGGATGCGGCGCCGCGCCGCGAACGGGCGCTGTACCCGAAGCTGCATCCGGGGCCGCACTCGGTCGCGCCCGAGAGCGTCGCCTCCAATCAGCGCGCGCGCTTGTACGGCGCGATGATCGAGCTGGTCGCTGCCCGCGGCTATGAGGCGAGCACCGTCGCGGAGCTGTGCGCTCTGGCGGGCGTGTCCAAGCGGACGCTATATGAGCGGTTCCCGGACGGCAAGCAGCAGTGCTTCCTGGCGACCTACGACATCATCGTGCGCCGCGCCGAGATGCACATCTTGGCTGGGGTGCGGTGCGCGTTCGGGGTCGGCCCGCTGGAGCGGCTGCGCGGGGTGGTGGAGGCGTTCGCGCGCGAGGTGGCGGCATACCCCAACGCCGCGCGGCTGGTGGTGGTCGAGGCGGCAGGCGCCGGACCGGAGGTGCGTGCCCATACTGAGCGCACGAGGCGGCTGGTCGAACGGGTGATCTGCTGGAGCCTCTGCGCGGGCCACGACGCGCCTGCGCTCTCGCCGCTCACGGTCAAGCGGTTCGTGGCGGATGGAACGTGGCTCGTTCGTGCACGCCTGCGCGACGGCCGCACGTCGGAGCTCACCCGTGAGCTCTCGGACCTATGCGTCGTTACCATGCCCTCCGAAATACCCCCAGAGATGGAAACCGTTTCTTGCGCTTGACCGAGCCCGGGGTTAGCGTGATCGAGCGATGGAACGTTCAAGTTGCATGCGAGCCCCCCGAGGCGGGAACCAGCCCGTCAAGTCGACCGCGCCGCGGGACCCGTGCCTGAGTGGCTCTTACGATGAGCGCCCGGCGCGCCATCGGTTGGTAATCAAGAGCAAGGAGATTGGTAGGAAATGTCACGAATCAGAATAATCATGTTGAGCTCGCTGGCCGTGTTCGCGATCAGCGCGATCGTAGCCACGGCGGCGCAGGCAACCCAAGGACCGTACTACAGGGTGGCAGGCGTACGTCTCAAGGCCGGGGAATCCAAAGAAATAATCGCCGCCACGGCCGTCGCCAACTTTGTGTTGGCAAACGCGACAACAGGTGTGAAAGTTACATGTACGTCGATCAGCCTCAACACTGCAGCAAAAATCACTGGTTCCAGCGGCCGGAACAGCTCAGGCAGTGTGGAGACCATCACGTTTGGAGGATGCACCGTAACCGGGAACGGGACGGGGTGCACAGTCACAGGCGGGACGGTGAAAACAGAACCCCTGGTCAACAACCTGGCGTATGCAACCTCAACAAGGACAGGCAAGATCCTGGTCGTGTTCGAGCCGGAAGAAGGCGCGCGGTTTGCGACAATCGGATTCACCGGCGCGGGGTGCACGGTTGCCTCGATCGCGGTCGAACCGCAATTCACTCTAGGCGGAGTGTGCGGCGAAGCATGGAAAAGCGGCGCAGCCATCATAGTCGGATCAGAGCCGGCCGAGGGCAAAGTGGGAGAAATCAACTTCCCGGCGGCGGGGTCGCAGATCGCAACAGCGTGGGTGGAAGCGGCCGGAGAACTGGCCGAAGTAAAATGCGGTCTTCAGAGCGGAGGGACGGCCGACACGCTGACCGGCCGCTCATCGTTCGAACTGGAAGGCCATCCAAACTGGGGTATCTACACGGCCTAGGCGCCACAGGCTGACCGGAAGACGGAAGGTGTGGGGGCGCAGAGAAACGCGCCCACACCTCGGAGCAGACAACCTGTACGTATTCGAACAGGACGCCGCCCACCCGCAGGGACACGCCCGGTTCAATAGCGACGCCGCCTCCGAGAGTATTCCCCCGAAGATGGAAACCGTTTCTTGCGCTTGACCGGGCCGGGGCTAGCGTGACTGACGAAGGAACCTTCATGTGGTCTGCGAGGTCCCCGAGGCAACAATCAACGCGTCGTGTCGATCCTCGCCGCAGGACCCGTGCCAGGGGCGGCTCTTACGATGAGCGCCCGGCCCGGCATCCGTTGGTAATCAAGAGCAAGGAGATTGGTAGGAAATGTCACGACTACGAATAGTCACGTTGAGCCTGTTCGCGGTATTCGCTGTCAGCGCGGTGGGCGCGACTGCGGCGCAAGCGATTAAAGGACCGTATTACAAAGTCGAAGGCGTACGTCTCAAGGCCGGGGAATCCAACGAAATCATCAACGCCACAGCCGTCGCCAACTTTGTGTTGGCAAACGCGACAACAGGTGTGAAAGTTACATGTACAACGATCAACCTCAACGCTGCAGCAAAAATCACTGGCTCCAGCGGCTTCAACAACTCAGGCAGTGTGGAGACCATCACGTTTGGAGGATGCACCGTAACCGGGAACGGGACGGGTTGCACAGTCGAAGGCGGGACGGTGAAAACGGAACCCCTGGTCAACAACCTGGCGTATGCTGAAAAACCACCGAAAAAAGGCACCAAGATATTGGTCGTGTTTGAGCCGGAATCGGGCGCCGTGTTCGCGACAATCAAATTCGTCGGCGCCGGATGCGCAGTGCCACAACTCGTGGTCGAACCGACAAACCCTCGCGGCGGAGTGTGCGGCGGCGCGGCCGTCAAAGTCGGAGAAGAACCGGCTGAAGCCAACGTGGGAGAAATCAACTTCCCGGCGGCACCGATTGCAACAGCGTGGGTGGAAGCGGCCGGAGCACTGGCCGAAGTGAAATGCGGTCTTGCGAGTGGTGGGACCGCCGACACGCTGACCGGCCTCTCATCGTTCGAACTGTTTGGCAAACCAAACTGGGGTATCTACACGACCTAGGCGCCGCAGGCTGACCGGAAGACGGGAGGTGTGGGGGCGCAGAGAACCGCCCCCACACCAAGATCTACGGCTGACGCAAGCGACGTACGACATTGTCGTGCGCCGCGCCGAGACGCACATCTTGGCTGGGGTGCGGTGCGCGTTGGAGGACATCGTCGGGGTCGGCCGGCTGGAGCGGCAAGATCGTGCTGGTGGACGTCCTCGTGCGCCGAACCAGCGGCGCACGCACACACCGCGCGCACGTGACGGCTGTCGAAGGGGTGATCTACTGGAGCCTCCCGAGCGGGCTCCGACATGCCCGGGCCATCGCCACTCGCGGTCAAAGCGATCCTGGCGGCCGGCACGCACCTCGTACGCGGACGCCTGCCGCGCCTGGCAGCTCGCCGATGAGCTCTCAGACGTATGCGTCGCGGGCCGCGCGCCGCCCTCGAGCACACCGAACGGCCACCGGCACGGCCATCTCCGGCGCGCCTCGGAGTGTAGTCCAGAGATAGAAACCGTTTCTTGCGCCCGCGCGAGCCCGGGACTACTGTGATCGACGATGGAACGTTCAACGTTGTATTGCGAGGGTGCCGAGACGGGAAGCAACCCGTCGGGCGGACCTCGCCGCAGCATCCGTGCCTGGGTGGCTCTCACGATGAGCACCGTGGCGCGGCATCCGTTGGTAATCAAGAGCAAGGAGATTGGTAGGAAATGTCACGGATAAGAATAATCATGTTGAGCTCGCTGGCCGTGTTTGCGATCAGCGCGATCGCAGCCACGGCGGCGCAGGCGCTCAATCGTGGACCGTACTACAGGGTGGAAGGGCCACGCCTCAAAGTCACGGAATCCCAAGAAATCATCAACGCTTCAACCAACGCTGCAGGCTTTGTGTTGAAAGCCGGGACTGTGGAAGTTAAATGTACGACGATCAGTGTCGCGGGGAAAATCACTGGCTCCAACGGCTACAACAATTCAGGCAGTGTCGAGACCATCACGTTTGGAGGATGCACCGTAACCGGGAACGGGACGGGGTGCACAGTCGAAAACGGAACGGTGAAAACAGAACCGCTGGTCAACAACCTGGGGTTTGAAGTCGCCGCAAGGACAGGCAAAATCCTGGTCGTGTTTGAGCCGGAATCGGGCACCTCCTTTGCGACAATCAAATTTACCGCAGGCACGGGATGCACCCTTGCCACGATCGGGGTCGAACCGAAAAACTCTCGCGGCGGAGTGTGCGGCGAAGCATGGAAAGGCGGCGCAGCCATCACAGTCAATGCAGAACCGGTCGAAGGCAAAGTGGGACAGATCAACTTCCCGGCGGGAGGCATCACAACGGCGTTCGTGGAAGCGGCGGGAGCACTCGCCGAAGTGAAATGCGGTCTTGTGATCTCAGGCGGGACCGCCGCGACCCTGACCGGCCTCTCATCGTTCGAACTGTTTGGCACACCGAAATGGGGTATCTACACGACGCCACTCTGACCGGCAGACGGGAAGACGGGAGGTGTGGGGGCGCAGAGAGCCGCCCTCACACCTCGGACTGCGGTGCAGAAGCGCTGCGGCAGGGAGAAGGGCAATAGGAGAGGGATCCAGGTTGATGCCGAGGAGGTCTTCATGTTGCTGGCAGGCGGCGGCGGTCGTGCTCGCCCTGAGCGCGCTGACGGTCTCCTCGGCGTTGGCGGCGGGCGATGCGGATACGCTCCAGTGTCCAAACGAAGCTACGGTGGGTTTTCGCACGTACCTCCCCGACTGCCGCGCGTATGAGCTCGTCACCCCGCCGTTCAAAGTGGGACAGCCGCTTAAAACCGTTGTGCCGGCGAGCGGCGGCTCACATGTGTTGTACGTGTCGCTCGGCGCGTTCGCTGGGACCGAAAGCGATTCCAACGGCGAGGAAGGGGCTGTCAACCTGCTCGCGCGTGAACCGTCCGGCTGGGAAGCGTCGGCGATCGCACCGCCATCATCGCAGTTTCCCTACGACTCCCTGCTGGATGCGAGCCCGGACCTCGGCCGCACGCTGTGGGCGCTGCGCCGTGCCTCGCAGCCGATTGAGGCCGAGGACTTCTATGTGCGCGAAGCCGGTGACGCTCTCGCGATGGTGGGGCCCGCGGTGCCTCCCGCAGCCGCTGAAGGGCCGCCGGCAGGCTCTAGTAGTGAAGCACCCAGCGAGGTTAGACCGGTCGGTGCGTCAAGCGACCTGTCGCACATGTTCTTCGAGCTGTTCAACGGCGCACAGCTGTGGCCGGGCGACACGACAGTGACGGAAGGCGAGGCGGGCGCTTCGCTGTACGGCTACACCGGAACCGGGAACCAGCGGCCGTATCTCCTCGCGAGCAACGGCGAAGGCCGCCTCGTCAGCGACTGCGGGATCTCGCTCGGCTCCCACGGAGAGGGCGATACCTACAACGCGGTCTCCCGCAGCGGCGAGATCGTCTACTTCACCGCGTATCGAGCCGAAGGCAAGGAAGGGAAGTTCTGCACTCAGAGTGGCGAAGGCACCGGGCCGTCCGTCAACGAATTGTATGCGCGTCTGGGCGGCGAAGACGGTGAAGTGGTGGCGATCTCCGAGCCCTCGGCGCGCTGGTGTCGGCACTGCCAGGTCGAACACCAGGCATCCGGCGAATTCGCGGGCGCCAGCGAAGACGGCGAGCGGGCGTTCTTCCTCACGCGCCAGGAACTGCTCCCGGGCGCGATCGGGCAGAACCTCTACGAGTACGACTTCGGGGCTCCGCAAGCAGAAAGGATCCTCCGCGTGTCCAACGGCGTCGCGTCCCCGGGTGTCGTCGGCGTCGCGCGGGTCTCCGAGGACGGCTCGCACGTCTACTTCGTCGCGGCGGGGCAACTGACGCGCGAACCGAGGGCAGGCGGGTGCGCCGCGGCGCTCAGCGCGCCCGAACTGGCCGAAGAAGAACTGACAAGAGAAGGCAGGTGTCGCGCAAAAGCGGGAGCAGACAACCTGTACGTATTCGAACAGGACGCCGCCCACCCGCAGGGACGCGTCCGGTTCATAGCCACGCTCTCAAGCGGCGATAGCCCCGACTGGGCGCCCACGGACAATCGTCCGGTCCAGGCGACTCCGAGCGGCCGGTTCGTCGTCTTCCAGAGCACGGGCGGCCTGCTGCGCGGCGAAACCGGCGGCCGGCGGCAGGTCTTCAAGTACGACGCTCAAGAGGAAACGCTCGTGCGGGTGTCGGTCGGACAGGCAGGCTACGCCAGGGGAACCGCCAGCGCGGATGTGCACGGCGCATCAATCGGGCAGCAGCTCTACACGTCCGCCTACAATCCTACATCGAGCTATAGCCGCCTGGCCGTATCGGAAGACGGCTCGACCGTGGTGTTCGACAGCGCCGGGGCGTTGACGCCGGGCTCTGAAGCGGCTTCGGACGCCGGCGCGATGAGCGTCTACGAGTACCGCGGCCACGGGACGCTCTCCGGCGGCGATGTGTACCTGATCTCCGACGGTGTGGACGTCAGCTCTCCAGAGCCCGGCGGAGAGGGGGGCGCAGTGGCGCTCGGCATGGATCCCTCCGGCCAGGACGTCTACTTCGCCAGCGGCGACCCGCTCGTGCCCGAAGTCCTCGACACCGAACGCGAGCTCTATGACGCTCGCGTGGACGGTGGCTTTCCGGGCCGCAGCTCCCCGCCGCAGTGTGAAGGCGAACTCTGCCAGGGCGCGCCCTCCGCACCGCCGTCGTTGGCTGCGCCGGGCAGCGCTTCGGCGCCGGGTGGCGGCAACCTGACATCGTCGCCGCCGGTCGAAACCGATGCCAAGTCGAAGACGAAACCCAAAGCGAAGGCGCAAGTCCTGACGCGCGCGCAGCAGCGCGCACGCGCGCTGAAGGCATGCAAGAGGGACCGCGGGAAGCGACGGGCAACGTGCGAAGCACAAGTCAAGAGGCGCTACCCAGCGCGGCCCACGAAACCGACCGCCTAACGACGATGCGGGTGGGGCCAATCGGGTGGGGCCAATGAGAAGTCAGGCCTTGGGGCTTGCCATCACGCTGTCTGCGGCGCTCGCGTTTGCATCTTCCGCGTCGGCGGCGGGGACGGTCGCGTGGGCCGTCCACGCGGTCGCAGAGCCCACCGCGTTCTCCCCCGCAAATGCAAGCGCCTGCGAAATCCGATCAGTCTGCGACCGCTACCAGCTGCTGGTGGCGAACGTCGGCAAAGAGACCGCGCGCGGCGCCGTCACGCTTACAGACACGCTGCCGGCGGGCATCACGACACTGGGGACGCCGGAAAGCAAGACGAGCAGTGACGGTACAGAATGGTTCTGCACGACAGGCGCGGGCAGCGCGACCGTCAGCTGCTCGTTCGTGGATCCAGAGGGAGTGCGCGCGGGCGCCTACATGCCGAACCTCCAGGTGAAGGTCTCCGCGCCCGGCGAAGCGATGGCCGGTACGTTGCGCAACGAGATCTCGGTCAGCGGCGGCGGAGCAGCACGCGCGGGCACGGCGATCGTGGAAACCGCGATCGACGCGCAACCTCCGCAGTTCGAAGCAAGCGGATTCGCATTTGAAGCGCTGGCGCCCGACGGAGGCGTGCTCTCGCAGGCAGGCGCTCATCCGTGGAGCGTGACGGCCACCCTAACGACCCCTGAGGTCGACGCCCCGCCGGGCAGCCTTAGCCGGTTCGTTGCAGTCGAAAACCCGAAGGAAGTGGCGGTGGAACTGCCGATCGGCCTCGTCGGCGATCCGCAGGCGCTCGCGCAATGCACGGAGAACGAGCTCAGGAACGCGAAATGCCCGCCGGCGAGCGCAGTGGGCACGGTCGCACTGCTTGCCGGACTGGCCAGTGAAGGTGAATTCGTCTCGACGGGCAAAGCACTCGTCTCGACGGCCACGGAATGCTGCTCGGCCGTCTACAACATGGCGCCCGAGGGCGGCTACCCCGCGGAGTTCGGCTTCACCTATCTAACAGTACCCGTCTATCTCTACGCGAGCGTCGTGCACAGGGCCGACGGTTATCGCATCCGCATCGTAAACAATGGCATTCCGGTAATCCTCGAGGTGTCGGGGGTCGTGGTCACGTTCTTCGGCGACCCGTCAGAGGTGTTCGGAGGGTCATCGACGAACGCGTTCCTCACGAATCCGGCCGACTGCTCGGGCGGCCCGCTCGCGAGCCGGCTGGCGATCGCATCCTGGGAAGACCCCACGAAGCTCCTGTCGACGGAAGCCACCGTCTACCCGCGTCATCTGAGCGGCTGCCGTCTGCTGCGCTTCGAACCGTCGCTCGGGCTGGCGCCCAGCCCGGCGGCCGAAGGCGGGACGACACAGGCCGACGCGCCGTCCGCCTACGCCGCCGACCTGAAGCTGCCGCAGGCCTCCTCGTTCTCCGAACTGGCGACCCCCGACCTGAAGGACGCGACCGTGACGCTGCCCGTGGGCGTCTCGGTGTCCCCCTCCGCCGCGCAGGGGCTGGTCGGATGCCCGGCCGAAGGCCCCGAAGCGATCAACATCGGCAGTCAGGACATCGGCCCGGAAGGACGCGACCTCGGCGACCCCGAAGCTACCGAACTCGGCGCGGGCCACGCCGGCGGGAACGGCAGCCCCTATGACGACGGGCAGTACCACACGGCCAAAGGGCACTGCCCTGCTGAGTCGACGCTCGGCACCGCCGAAGTCTTCACGCCGCTTCTCCCGACACGCTGCGGCGGTGAAGGCGAGCCGGCGTGCAAGGCCGCCGAATCCCCGGCGCCGCTGCAGGGCCACGTCTACCTCTCCCAGCCGAAGTGCGGCGGTGCGGGACAGCCCGCGTGCACCGAAGCGAGCGCGACGAACGGGGAACTGTTCGGGCTGTATATCGAAGCTGAAGGAGCTGGGGTGATCGTCAAGCTCGCCGGGACGGTTGGGGCGAACCCGAGCACCGGGCAGCTAACTGCGACATTCAACGAAAACCCGCAACTGCCCTTCAGCGAGCTGAAGCTGCACTTCCATGGCGGCCCCAGAGCGCCATTGGCCAACCCGCAGGGCTGCGGCGCGTTCGCGACGACGTCGACCCTGACCTCGTGGGGCGGCCAGGAAGCATCCGGTCCATCTCCGGCGTTTGGGATCGACTGGGACGGCCGAGGCGGGGCCTGCCCCTCGGGCCTGCCGTTCGCGCCGGGGTTCAGTGCGGGCACGGTCACGCCGCTGGGGGGCGCGTTCAGCCCGTTCACGCTGACGTTCTCGCGCCAAGACCGCGAACAGGATCTCTCCGGGCTGACGGTCACGATGCCGCCGGGCCTGCTGGGCGCCCTGAAGGGCGTCGAACGGTGCCCCGAACCGCAGGCCTCCAGGGGGGAATGCGGTGCTGGGAGCCTGATTGGGCATGACCAGGTCGCCGCGGGCTCGGGGTCGCAACCGTTGTGGGAGACGGGTCAGGTGTTCCTCACGGGCCCGTACAAGGGCGCGCCGTTCGGGCTGAGCATCCTCACCCCGGCAGTCGCCGGCCCGTTCAACCTCGGCAACGTGGTCGTCCGCGCCGCGATCGCCATCAATCCCGTCACCTCACAGATCACGACCACGAGCGACTCGCTGCCGCAACAGGTTGACGGCGTCCCGCTGCGGTTGAAAACCGTCAACGTCGCGATCGACCGCCCCGGGTTCATCTTCAACCCAACCAACTGCGATGAGCAGGCGCTCACCGGGACGATCTCGAGCGCTCAAGGCGCCACGGCGGGCGTGTCGAGCCCGTTCGCGGTGACCGGCTGCACGAATCTGCCGTTCAAGCCGAGCTTCACGGCGAGTACGCAGGCCAAGACCAGCAAACAGAACGGGGCCTCCCTGGTGGTAAAGGTCGCACAGAAAGCTGGCGAAGCGAACATCCACAAAGTCGACCTACAGTTGCCGATCACGTTCCCCTCGCGCCTGACGACGCTGCAGAAAGCGTGCACCGAAGCGCAGTTCAACGCCAACCCGGCTGGTTGCCCGGAAGGTTCGTTCATCGGCACCGCGACGGCGGTCACGCCGGTCCTGAATGTTCCGTTGGCGGGTCCCGCGATCCTCGTCTCCCACGGCGGCGCGGCATTCCCCGACGTTGAGTTCATCCTCCAGGGCGAAGGCGTCGAGATCGTCCTAGACGGTAAGACAGACATCAAAAAAGGGATCACATACTCGAAGTTCGACACGGTCCCCGATGCCCCGCTCTCGAGCTTCGAAACCGTCCTGCCGGAGGGGCCGCACTCGGTGCTGGCGGGGTTCGTACCCGAGAACGCCAATGGCAGCTTCTGCGGCCTGAATCTTGCGATGCCCACCACGATCGAAGCTCAGAACGGCGCGCAGATCAAACAGACGACAAAGGTGGCCGTCGACGGCTGCAAGCCGGCGATCGAGGTCGTCAAGAAGACGCGCTCACGCGGCAAGGTGCTGTTGACACTCAGGAGCACCGTCGCCGGCACGCTCGCGGTCACAGGCAGCGGCGTGAAGAAGACCAAGCAGGCGGTCGCTGTCGGCGAACAGCAGATCCAGGTAGCTCTCACGAACGCCGGCAGGCGCCGCAAGACAATCAACCTCAAGATCGTCTTGAAGAGCGGCAGAACGACATTGAGCGGGGCGGTGAAGCTGTAGCGGGCGTTCCGAGATAAAAACCGTTGCTTGCATTCGACTCGTGAGCGAGGTTAATGTACATCCGGTAGTCCCTGGACTGTGTGGCGCTTGAACGAGCGCTCGCCACGTTCATTGGTAATCACACGAGGAAAAGGAGTAGTGACGATGAGTAAGAACTACACCAAGCGCTTGGCGGGCATTCGCGGGCGTGCTGTCGTGGTCGCGATGGCGCTGACTACAGTGTTCGCGACTCTAGGCGCCGCGTCGGCAACGGCCGCACCGAAAGGCGAATACGAAGCGTTCGCCGAATGCCCCACAAGCAACGCCGAACTATCAGGGTGTATCTCGGCACGCGCGGAAGGCGGGGCAGGCGGATCAATCACATTCGGAAGCGAGACGGTGCCGATCGTCAACACGCAAACCCTGCAAGGTGGGTTCATCGAAGAAGCATCGGGCGCCCTCAAATTCGTCGCTGCGGCGAACGGCAACACTCTGACGAAAACGGCACAGAAAGTCCCTGGCGGACTGTCTGGCCTGGTGAATTGCACCGAAATCAGCAACAAAGAAGAGCGCGAACACTGCGAAGCGATATTCGAAAACAAATTCACGGGCGTCAATGCAACCGTCGAATTGGCGGCGCCTGCGAGCTCGATCGTCCTGAACGAGGCGAACATCTTTCAGGAAAGTGGCGTCGGACTGGCGCTTCCTGTAAAGGTCAAAGTGGAAAATCCGTTCCTTGGCAATGAATGCTACATCGGCTCCAACGCCAGCCCGCTTGTCGTCGAACTCACAACCGGGACGTCGGGATCACTCAAAGGTAAACTAGGAGAAGTCGGGCTAAGGGCCGAAAACAGGATCCTGGTCATCAAACACAACTCGCTCGTGAACAACACGATCGCGGTGCCGGGCGCGAATGGCTGCGGCGGAATCTTCTCGTCAATCATCGACAAAATCGTCGACGGAAGACTCGGAATCCCCGCTGCTGCACCGAAGAACAAGGTGACTCTCAATGGCACGCTGGAACAGACCAGCGCGACGGCAGCGAGAGAACACGAATAGCAGCACTTCGAAGCACGCATTGTCGGTAGGAAGCACGGGGCCCGCCGCGCACGCGGCGGGCCCCGTGACCTTGAGGTCCTCGGATATATGCGTCGTCACCGTGGCCTCGGAGGCACCCCCCGAGATAGAAACCGCTTCTTGCGCGCGAACGACCGTGGGGATAGCGTAACGGATCAAAGCCGAGGGACCCGGTGCGGGTGAACTCAAGTAGCCAAGGGAGGAATACGTGATGAAACGGGGCAGCGGGTGTACCCGACGGGCTCTCATCGCGCTGGGGGCGCTGATTGGGGGGCTTCTGCTCGCCGCCTCTCCGGCGCTGGCCGCGCCGTATAAATTCTCGGGGACGCTGGCAGCCCCGCCTGGCGGGTTCGCGCACCCGGTCGGTATCGCCGAAGGTACGGCCGGTGAAGTGTTCGTGATGAACAGCAAGACC
>JBIOGJ010000085.1:0-10875 GCA_044447965.1 Thermoanaerobaculales bacterium
GCGCGAGAACATCAGCGTGTTGTGCACCACGCCGATCCCCGAGCGCACGTCGCCGAGGTGATTTCCCGCGTACGCGCCCCACGGCGTGCAGCCGAGCGCGTAGCCGGCCGCCGACCAGTGGTTGACGCTCACCGTGCCGTAACGCAACTCCGCAATGGCGCGCTCGACGCCCTCGTGCAGCGTGACGTCGCGCAGTGAGCCGGGGTGGACGATGATCCCCGCGGCGAGGTTCCCCCACACGGTATCGTTGACGAACGCCACGGCACGGTCGAGGTACTTCGGCGCGCTGTCGGCGTCGAGCGCGGTCTCGCCCATCAGGCTGCAGAACGCCTCGGTGGTGAAGCAGATCTCGGAGCGATCTCCGGGGTCAAGGCCGGAGACCAGCACCCACGGCAAGCGCTCGGAGGTGCGGCTGCCGAACTGTTCCGCTTTCGGGTGGCGGGCGAGGAATGCGTCGAGTCGTTCCGCCGAGCCCGGATAATACGCGAGGCGCGGCGGCTGCGCCGCGAGCATCTTGCGGACCGCATCGAGAAACGCCTTTCGCTGCGGCCAGCGCGCCCAGGTCACCAGCACTCGGGAGGAGACGCAGTTGTAGCCCGCGTTGTAGATGAGCTGGGTGGCGACGTTGGCGGCGTGAAACTCGAGGTCGGAGGCGCTCCATTCGCCCGGCACCACGATGATTGGGCTTACGTTGCCAAGCTCGCTGCTGATCGGCTTGTCGAGGAGCGGCCTGCCTTCCGCCTTGCGCCGCACGCCGTCTGCCCCAGTTCCGAAGACGATCGCGTCATGGCTGCGGTCGGAGCCCGTGATGTGCACCTCGTCGACCGCCGCGTGGTGGCATAGGAACGATCCCTCTTCGGCGCCGCCGTAGACGACGTGAAGGAAGCCACGAGCGACCAGCTCCCGGCACGCGTCGGCGATGAGCGGGCCGAGGTAGGCGTTGACCGGGTTCATCTTGATGATCACGGCGCGCTTCTCGACGAACAGCTTGTAGAGCGCATCCATCGGCGCGATCGAGGCGATGTTGCCTGCCCCCAGTACGAGCGCGAGCTTGCCCGCCCTGACGCCGGATTGGTACTCCAGCGCTTGCGTCTGCGGCAGCTCTTCGACGCTCACGCCGGGCTGCATCCACACATCCGCGGTAAAGCCGCGGTAGAAGATGTGGTCCGAGAGGTCGGCCGGGAAAACGCGCGCCACCACCTGGCCGTTCGCGCGCGCCGTGATGCGGCCCGCAATGCGCGGACGGCCGTTGCGAGCGATCTCTTCGAGCGAGCGGCGCAGCAGGCGCAGGTTGTGGAGGAGGAGGTAGGGCCCGGTGATCCATTCCTCGCTCGCCGCAGGCGCGTCGGGCGACACGCCTTTCGCCCGCGCCGACAGCTCGGCCCAGCGTTCGGCCACGCGCGCGAACCCGCCACGCAGCGCGTCCACAAGCGCAATCCGTTCGGGCAGCGGCAACTCCGCCCACTCGTCCTTGTGTGCGCTCAGCTCCTCGATGGCCAGCTCGATCGCCTCAGGCGAGCTGGCCGGCATCGTTCCAAACGCCTCTGGAATCGTCGCGCTCCCCTGCCGCAGCGCCGCTATCGTCACCGTGCCACCTCCGGATTTGCCGCCTGCCAACGACTATAGCCCAGACCTGGGTGACACGCTTCTCGCTCTCGCAGCCTGACAACGGTAGGGCCACGGCGAGAAGGCGTTGGCAAGGTCAGGCCGTTCGCAAAGGCGCGGACCGTGCTTACCTTGTCGATGGACTCGTTCACCGCGGCGCGGGCGAAGTGACAGGTTAAACTCAAATGGCATGGCCATCTTCGCTTGTGAGACCAGTGCCGGCGCGAGGCGTCGGCCAGGACGGGGGGATGCCACCTCGGCGCGGGAAACAGGGGATCCATGCTGGGTGTGTCGTGACGCGGCACGCTGACCGACTGCCCGCGGGTAGGAGCGTCGCCGAGCTGGCGGGGCGCATCGAGGCGGCACTGCGCTCGCAAGCCGACCCGGCACGAGCGGTAGGCGCAAAGGTGTATCTCAAAAGCGATCTCGAATTCATCGGGGTGGCAACGCCGGAGTTCCGGCGCGCGATCAAGGGCGAGCTTGCGGCATCGCCGCCACTCGATCGGCCGACGTTACTCGGGGTGGTCGAAGCGTTGTGGGCGCTGCCGGTGTTCGAGCTCAAGGCCGCCGCGGTCGAGCTGCTCGACATGAAGGGTCGGCTCCTCGAGGCCGCAGACCTCGCGCTCGTGGAGCGTTTGCTGCGCGGGAGCCGCACATGGGCGTTGGTGGACAACCTCGCGGCACACGTCGCCGGCTCGCTGGTCGAGCGCTTTCCGGAGCTTGGTGCCGCCCTCGACCGTTGGGCGGGCGACGCGGACTTCTGGGTGCGGCGCGCGGCGATGCTTTCGCTGCTGCTGCCGCTGCGCCGCGGCGGGGGCGATTTCGCGCGCTTCGTTCGGTATGCGGATGCCACTCTCGACGAGAAGGAGTTCTTCATCCGGAAGGCGATCGGCTGGGTGCTGCGCGAGGTGGCGAAGAAACGGCCTGCGCTCGTGACCGATTGGCTCGCGCCCCGGATGCGCCGCGCGTCGGGCGTGACGGTGCGCGAGGCGTTGCGCTACCTGCCGGAGCGCGATCGCGAGGCGCTGCTCGCGGCGCGTGGCTGAGCACAGGTGCCGGGGATCGCGTCACCAAGCAAGGGCAGGCGCTCACAAGCAGGCGGGCGGGGCGCCCGCCCCACGGGGGGAATCGTGCGGCCGCGGTCCAAGGCTGGTGGCGAATGCGCCCGCCCCAGGGCGGGAATGGCGCGGCACGCGCTCGACTTGGAAGCGGTCATGCTGGGCATCGCCGCCACGGCGCTGTTCGCCACGATGCTCCTCGCGGCTCCCGCCGAGCCCATTCCGCAATCCGCCGAGGCCGCCTCCCAGCTTGTGGCGGGGGACGCAGCGCTGGCGAGGCTTGACTTGCGCGCGGCGGTCGTGGCGTTCCGCGCCGCCGTCGGCGTTGCGCACGCGAGCTACGAGGCGGCGTGGAAGCTCGCCCGCGCGCTTGCGGATTCGGCCACGCTGTCGCAAGACCGCCAAGAGCAAAAGAAGTTCTGCACCGAGGCCGAGGGGTTTGCGCGCAAGGCGGTGCTTCTCGATCCCGCCGGTGCGAAGGGCCACGACTACCTCGCGATCGCGCTCGGCAAGCTCGCGTTGTTCGAGGGCGGCAAACGTAAGGTTGAGCTGTCCAAGGAGGTCGAGGCCGAGGCGGAGAAGGCGCTCGAGCGCGACCCCAACGACGACCTCGCGCTCCACGTGCTCGCGATCTGGAACCGCGAGCTGGTGCAGCTCAACTGGTTCCTCCGCCAGGCTGCGCAGGTCCTCTACGGCCGGTTGCCGCAGGCGTCGCTCGACGCCGCGATCGCGGACCTCGAACGCGCCTCCGAGTTGCGGCCCGACGTGATCCCGCATCACGTCGAGTTTGGCATCACCCTCGAGGCGGCGCGGCGTTGGCCCGAGGCGAGGGCGGAGCTGGAGAAAGCGCTCGCGTTGCCGACCGGTTGGGTCACAGATGACTACTACCGCGGCCTTGCTCGCACGCACCTTGCCAGGGTCAGGGCCCACCTCGAGTAGCCGCAGCCGGCTCGCGCGTGCGCTCCGCGCCCGTTTCGTTCACAATCCGAAGGCAAGTTGGCGCACGTAGGTTCTCGTGGGGAGAAGCGGAGCGGCTTCGCGGCGGTGGAGGGCGGCGGCGGATGAGCGAAGTGACGCGGCGCGGCAAGGCGAGCGTCGAGGCGGCGCGAAGCGACTCGCGCCCGCGCATCGTCGCGATCGGCACCGCGTTGCCGCCCAACTACGCGGATCAGGAAACGCTGATCGCCCAATTTCGCGACGCCTGGGCCGGGGCGCACTTCAACGTCGAACGCCTCGAGGAGCTGCACCGAGCGGTGCAGGTGGGCGGGCGCTACCTCGCAGTGCCGGTCGAGGTGTACCAGGCGCTGGACTCGTTCGCGCGCCGCAACGACGCGTGGATCGCGGCCGCGGTGGACCTCGGCGAGGCAGCGGTGCGTGAGGCGTTGCGCCGTGCCGCCCTCGCGCCTCGCGATATCGACCACCTCTTCTTCGTCACCACCACCGGGATCGCCACGCCCTCGATCGACGCGCGCCTCGTCAACCGGCTGGGGATGCGAGCGGACGTGCGGCGCTCGCCGCTGTTCGGCCTCGGCTGCGCCGGCGGCGCGGCGGGGATCGCCCGCGCCTGCGACTGGCTGTGCGCCTACCCCGAGCGGGTCGCGGTGCTCCTTTCCGTGGAGCTGTGCTCGCTTACCCTGCAGCGCGATGACTTTTCGATCGCCAATATCATCTCGTCCGGGCTGTTTGGCGACGGCGCGGCGGCGCTGGTGCTGGCGGGGGCGGCGCGCCGTGAGGCAGGGCCCCGCGTGGTCGCTACCACCTCGGTGCTTTACCCGGACACGGAGCGGGTGATGGGCTGGGACATCGTGGACAGCGGCTTCAAGGTGGTGCTGTCGGGGAAGGTGCCGGAGGTCGTGCGGCTCCACGCGCGCGCCGATGTGGACACGTTCCTCGCCGCGCACGGATTGGCGCGGCGCGACGTGCGCCACTGGATCGTCCACACGGGCGGCCCCAAGGTTCTCGAAGCGTTCGAGGAGACGCTTGAGCTGCCGGCGGGCGCGCTCGAACGCTCGTGGCGGTCGCTGCGGGAGACCGGCAACCTTTCCTCGGCGGCCGTGCTGTTCGTGCTCCGCGAGCTGCTCGATGCCGAGGTGGCGCGGTCTGGCGATTTCGGTGTGCTGATGGCGATGGGCCCGGGTTTTGGCGCAGAGCTGGCGCTGCTGCAATGGTAGGCGTCCGCGGGCTCTACCTCGCGTTTCTCGGCCTGCTCTACCTCGAGCGCCTCGCGGAGCTGTTCGTGTCGCGGCGCAACGCGCGTATCGCGCTTGCGCGCGGCGGCATCGAGATCGGGTTGCAACACTACGCGGTGATGGTTGCGGTGCATGCCGTCTTTCCGTTGGCATGTGGCGCGGAGGCGATTGGGCTGCACCGGGGCTTCCCCGGCGCGATCGGGGTCGCGGCGCTCGGCCTGGCCCTGGCCGCGCAAGCGCTGCGCTGGTGGGCGGTGGTGACGCTGGGCTGGCGCTGGAACACGCGCGTCATTGCGGTGCCCGGCCTCGCACCGGTCACCACGGGTCCGTACCGTTTCCTGCGTCACCCGAACTACCTCGCGGTGCTCGTGGAAGCCGCCGCGGTGCCTCTCATCGCCGGCGCGTGGCTGAGCGCGGTGGTTTTCCTCGCCGCCAACGCCGCGCTGCTCGCGATCCGCATTCCGCTTGAGGAGCGGGCGCTGGGTCCGAGCTATGCCGCTGCGTTCGCCGGGCACCGCCGCTTTGTGCCGGGAGCGCCACATGCGTGAGCTGGCCGAGGAGATCCTCGCCGAGGTGCGGCGTACGCTGCGCGACGAGCTGGAGTTCCCTAGCCCGGTCGAGCCCCACCACGACCTGCGCGCCGACCTCGCGCTCGGTTCGATGGGCGCGCTGGTGCTCGCGGTTGCGCTCGAGGACCGCTTTCGCGTCAAGCTCGACGACGAGGATGCCGCCGCGGTGCGCACCGTGGCCGACCTCGTCGCGCTGGTCGAGCGGCGGGTGGAGGCATGCCGCACCGCCGGAGCGCGCGCCCCCGACAGCAGCGAGGCAGGGGCGTGATCGGCCCACCGCTTCCCACGCCGCGCTATGAAACCCTGAACAGGGCGCTCGCCGCGGCTGCCGCCACGGGATCAGGCATCACCTTCGTGGACCTGCGCGAGCGCGAGACGTTCGTATCCTTCGGCGAGATCCGCTCGCGCGCCCGCCGCGTCGCCGCGGCGCTGCACGGCGCCGGCGTCGCAGCGGGGGACCGCGTCGCGATCGTGCTGCCCACCTCGCCCGGGTTTCTCGACGCGTTCTTCGGCACGCTGCTGGCGGGTGCGGTGCCGGTGCCGCTCTACCCGCCGCTGCGTCTGGGTCGCCTCGACGAGTACCACGCCGCCACCGCGCGCATGATCGCCGCGGCTGGAGCGCGCCTCCTCGTCGTGGACGGGCGAACCCGCAAGCTGCTCGGCCCCGCGACCGAGCGCGCCCGCCCCCCGCTCGGGTGGCGGGAGGTGGAGGCGTTGCTCGCCGCATCCGCGGGCGAACTCGAGATCGACTCGTATCCCGACGCGCTCGCGCTCGTTCAGTTCTCCTCCGGCGCGACCACGGATCCCAAGCCGGTCGCGCTCACGCACCGCCAGTTGCTCGCACAGCTCGCGGCGATCGGCGCGGTGCTGCCCCCGGAGGGCCGCGACCGCCAGCTCGGCGTATCGTGGCTGCCGCTTTACCACGACATGGGGCTGGTCGGCTGCTTGCTGCTTGCGGTCTATGTCCCGGGTCCTCTCGTGCTGATCGCGCCGGAGCACTTCCTCGCGCGGCCGGCGCTTTGGCTGCGCGCGATCGCCCGTCACCGTGCCACGGTGTCCTTGGCACCCGCGTTCGGCTATGCGTTTACTGCCAAGCGTGTACGCGACGAGGAGATCGCCGGCCTCGACCTGTCGTGCTGGCGTCTCGCCGGCTGCGGCGCGGAGCCGGTCCTCCCCGCGGTGCTCGCGGCATTTGCCGCGCGATTCGGGCCGCTCGGCTTCGCTGCGGGCGCGTTGCGACCCTGTTACGGCCTGGCCGAGGCGGGCCTCGCGGTCACGTTCTCGGCGTCTGGGCTCCCGGTCAATACGATCGCACTCGATCCTGCCCGCCTCGCCGCGACCGGCGAGGTGGCAAGCGGATCGCGGGAGGTCGTCTCGGTGGGTACGCCGGTGCCCGGGTTCGAGGTCGAAGTGCGGGACGGGAATGGCAGCCCACTGCCAGAGCGCCGGCTCGGGCGCATCCTTGTGCGTGGGCCATCGCTGATGACGGGTTACCTTGGCCAGCCCGCGGCGACCGCACGCGCTTTTCGCAGCGGCTGGCTCGATACCGGCGACCTTGGTTTCGTCGCCGCCGGCGAGCTGTACGTATGTGGACGCGAGAAGGACGCCATCATCATCCGCGGCGCCAACCACGCACCGCAAGAGTTCGAGGAGGCCGCCGCGCGAGTCGGCGGGGTGCGCGCCGGCGGAGTGGCGGCGCTCGGCTTCGTTCCCGAGCGGGGAGAGGGCGAGCAGCTTCTCGTGCTCGCCGAACGAGCGCGGCGTTCCCACCGCGACGGGGACGAAGGACTGGCGGTGACGATTCGCCGTGTCGTGCTTGAGGACACGGGCATCAAGCCGCATACCGTGCGCATCCTCGAGACCGGAACGCTGCCGCGCACCTCGAGCGGCAAGCTGCGCCGGTCCGAGGCGCTGCGCCGCTTCCTCGCCGGGCAGCTCACGCCACCCGCACCGGTCAACGCCATCCGTCTCGCCACAGCAAGGCTGCGCTCCGCGGTGGCGTTCGTCCGGGCGAGGCGTGACCGCTGAGTTCGATGTCGCGGTGGTGGGCGGCGGCCCGGCCGGACTCGCGGTCGCGACGCTTGCCGCTCGCGCCGGCCTCGCCACGGTGGTGCTGGAGCAGGCCGCCGAACCGCCCGACAAGGCATGCGGCGAGGGTGTGATGCCGGCGGGCGTCCGCGTGCTCGACGCGCTCGGCGCGCGTGCCCATCTGAGCGCCGCGGATTTTCACCCACTCGCCGCCGTGCGCTACATCGAGGCGGATGGCCTCTCAGCCGAGGGAGCGCTACCGTCCGGCGGCGGGCTCGCCGTTCGACGCACCGCGCTTGCCGCCGCACTCGCGCGCTGCGCGGCCGAGGCGCGCGCCGAACTGCGCTTCGCATGCACGGTGACGAGCTTCGCGCGCTCACAGGAACACGTCACCTTGAGCACCGACCGAGGTTCGCTCACCGCCCGTGTTTTGGTCGCCGCCGATGGACTCCGGTCCCGAATGCGTGTCCTCGCCGGGCTCGATCGTCCTTCGCGCCTGCCACGGCGGTTCGGCCTCCGCCAGCACTTCCGTTTGGTGCCGTGGTCGGATCGGGTCGAGGTCCACATCGGCGAGGGGTTGCAAGCATACGTGACGCCGGCGGGCGCCACACGGGTCGGCGTGGCCTTCCTCTGGGACGATGAGAGGATGCACGGTCCCGTCTCCCATGCCGGGTTGCTGCACCGTTTTCCCGTCTTGGCCGAGCGCCTCGCCGGCGCCGCGCCCGAGGGGCGGCCGCGCGGGGCCGGGCCGCTCGCGCCGGGATCCCGTGCCCGAGCGGCGGATCGCGTCGTGCTCATCGGCGACGCGGCCGGGTACGTCGACGCGATCACCGGCGAGGGCATCTCACTCGCGCTGCAGTGTGCGCAGACGCTCGCGATGGTACTGCCCGGGGCGATTGCCCGCGGTGCTACCCGCGAGGCATTTGCAAGCTACGAGCGCTTCTTTGCCCGCGAATTCCGCCGCTACGCGATCACCTGTCGGCTCGTGCTGGCGTTGTCGCGCCGCCCGCGCTTGCGCCGGGCCACCCTTGGCTGGCTCGGCCGGCGCCCACGCACCTTCGACCGCCTCATCGCCCTCGCCCTCGGGTAGCTGGCTCGGACAGCGCCGAGCACGAATTCCCCGTCATCCTGAGGCGACGAAGTCGCGCAAGAATCCCCCCAGCGTGGCGAGGTCGAAGGCGGCGGCGTCCTGCTTGCGCCGGGTGAGTTGGATGGCAAAGATCTCGCGCCGTTCCTCCTCGTCGGGCAAGTCGAGGAACTCCGCCTGACACGCGAGGCTGGCCAAGTTGCCGGGGAGGCCGTAGACTGGTATCAAAGCGACCCTGGAGCGTTTGTGTCATGGACCCCCCTCATGCCGCGAAGGAACCGGCCACTCGTGGTCCTCGCGCTCCTGGCGTGTACCGCGGTGCTCCTGCCGGGATGCGGGAACGGGGGAGAGCGCGATACGCTCGTGGTCGGCCTGAACCCAGTTCCAGTCACGCTCGATCCCCACCACCACAACGATGCGGTCACTTGGTCGTTGCTGTGCAACTTTTACGATAGCCTGGTGGAGTTCTCGGGCGAGATGGAGCTGCAGCCGGATCTGGCCGAGAGCTGGAAGCAGACCGACGCCACACACGTCACCTTCACCCTGCGGCGTGGCGTGCGCTTTGCCGGCGGCGAGCCGCTGCGCGCCGCCGACGTGGTGGCGAGTTTCGAGCGAGCGCGCTCGGATCCCCGCTCGGGGGTACGCTACTACCTGCTTGGAATCCGCTCGTTCGTGGCCCTCGACGACCAACGGCTGGTCGTGGAGACGGATGATCCCTCGCCGACCTTGCTCAACCGGCTTGCTTTTCTCTCCATCGTCCCCGCGAGCGAGGCCGCGAGGCCTGAGATCACAATTCCCAACGGCACCGGGCCGTATCGGGTGGAGGAGGTGACGCCGGGGCGCTCGCTTACCGCGGTCGCCTGGAAGAGCTTTCGCGGCTTGCCGCCGATCAAGCGGGTTCGGTTCCTCTTCATGGAGGATGCCGCCGTGCTGACGCGGCGGTTCCTCGGCGGAGGGATCGACGTCGTACGCTACCCGCGTGACGATAGCCTCGGCGAGATTCGCGCCAGCCCGACGCTTCGGCTCGAACCCCAGCCGCGCTTGGATGTGTACCTTCTCGCGATCAACCCGGGTGCAGCAACCGGGACGGCTGCGCGCGCCCTCGCCGATGTACGGGTACGCCGGGCGATGCTCGCCGCCTGTGATCGGCAGCGGCTCGTGGGCGGGGTTTTCCGCGGCGCCGGCACGCTCGCGACCCAGTACGTGCACCCCATGGTGGTCGGCTACGATCCCGCGATCGAGGCGGTCCCGTTTGACCCGATCGCGGCGAAGACGCTGCTCGTGCGCGCGGGCTTCGCTGATGGCTTCGAGGCGCCGCTGGACCATGCTGCCGGCCAGGGGGACCTCGTCGCGTCGATCGTGGCGGACCTCGCCGAGGTAGGCATCAAGCTCAAGCCCCGCGAGGTGCCTTGGCAAGAACTGATGCGCGCTGCGCGCGAGGGCCGAAACCCTCTCGTGCTCCGCGCCTGGTCGTGCAGCACCGGCGATGCGAGCGATTTTCTCGATGCCTGTGTACACACACGTTTGCCCGCGGTGGGGCTGGGCTCGCAGAACTACAGCAGCTTTTCCAACCAGAGGATCGATGACCTCATCGAGGCAGCGGATCATGAGTTCGCTCCGCTCCGCCGCCTACAGTTGCTCCAGCAAGCCCAACGCGAGACGCTCAAGGAGCTGCCGATCCTGCCGCTCGTGCTCCGCCTCGGCTACCTCGGCGTGTCGCAGCGCGTCGAGGTGGTTACGCGGTATGACGTGCGGCAGTGGGTGGCCGCGTACCACTGGCGGCAATAGGCGCCGCCGATATCGGACCATCTGCATCGCTTCGCTGCGGCGGGCGAGGGCGCCCGCCCCACTTCCTTTCCCGCCAACTTCTGTGGCGCGGCCGCCCTCGGCCGCGGATCCCTCGCCTTGCATCTGGCCCAATCTCGGCGACGCGGTTAGCGCCATTCTCGTCTAGGCATCGCCGCTGGACCGTCGGCAGCAGGCGTCTCGGCTTAATCACTCCGGTTTCGCCTTCCGTGCTCGGCCGCGCCCATATGCCCCGTGCCGGTCCCGACGTTGTCCGGCGGCATAGGGGGGGTCGATCAATTGGCTGTCGGTGAGGGAACAGGCGCCGGAGGTGGCGGGGCCGTGGCCAGCGTTACCCGAGTCCATAGCTTGATCGGCTTGGGCATGTCGGCTCCGCCCTCGCTCGTGCCACGACCCACGCCGCCGTGACGGCCTCCGCTCCGACCGTAGCCACCCATCCCGCCGGGGCCCATGCCGCCGGGGCCGCCCCCACCACCCCAACCACCACGCCCTCCGCCCGAGTCGCCCTCGCCGCCTTCACCTTCGCCCTTGCC
>JBIOGJ010000086.1:0-10357 GCA_044447965.1 Thermoanaerobaculales bacterium
CGGCGCTGCCACCGGGGCAGCAATCAACTTGCTCTTCGTGAACAGCTTCCAGAAAATCGCTTCCGGTCATTTTGTCGTGCGCCGGCTGGAGCGGAAGTACGGCCTCGACGTCGTCAAGAGCGCCTATGAGACGATCGCCACACGCAGCGGCTACCACCGGTCGTAGCAGTCTATTGGAGCCCTGCAACAGTGGTTGCGTGCCAGACCTCGGAAACCTCCCCATCGGTGCCTGGGCTGACGAGCTCGACTCTCACTTCGGCCTGATCGCCTCGGCGGTTGCGATGATCCCCCAGATTTGTCAGGCGCCTGCGGTCCTGGAAGCCGAGAGGATGTTCCCTCCGAGTGCGGCGACAGAGCAAACCGTGCGATGCCTGCGGCGGTGGACATTGACGGAGTATGCGGGGCTGGTCATCGCCCGCTTAACATGCGTGAGCCGGAGCCCTAAGCCCGGAAACCCCAGTTGGCTTCTGCTGCGAGGGCGGATGCCGGGCCCTTGCCCTCGGGTCGCCACGGCCGGTGGGACGCCCCCACCCAAGCCCCCGCACGCCCCTTGGGCGGCACGGGAGCCCGTGTCACGCCACCCTCTCCCGTTCCCCGCTTGTCCTTGCCGCGCTGGCGGTGTGGGATCGCACGGTGCCACGCGCCAGCCGAGCAGCACAGGAAGAGGCGCTACCGGACCTCGCCAAGGTCGAGGAAAAGTCGTTTGATTGGTAGGGGGCAGGGATTCGCCCGCGTCATCCTACCCGCAAGAAGTGATCGCGCCACGTCGCATGCCCGGCCGCTCCCACTCCTGAGGGGGCCTCAAAAGGAAGGCGATTGAGCCGACCTTGCCATTACCTTTCTTGGCGGTCTGCGCTCTTACTCTCGGTCTCCTAGGTTGCGCCACTAGTCCAGGCTTTCCGAAGCGTAATGGAAGAAGCGGTGAGGTCTTTACCTGGGTGAACGGGTTCAACCCATCCTGCCTCGTGCGTCGGCGGTCCATCGATATTGAAGGCGAATTTGGTCCAGTAATCTTTCTCGGAATGTGTGCCGCGGTAGATGACACAGCCAACAAGCACAGGTCTGCTGAAATCCAATACCGGCACCGTCTTGGCAACGACCTCCTCACGAGAGACAGTTTCCTGGTCGGGCTTTACTCGAATGTACTCTTCCGGGAAAAGGGAAGTACCAAGAGTTTCGTCTGCATCGACCTGAACAATCGCTTCCTTGGCTGCGCGTTCTTGCGCGGCTGTCGTCTGCTCCCTTACACCCGTCATGAAACCAAGAAGCAGAACCCGTGCCTGATAATTGACGCGCATAGCAGCCGAGCGTCCTATGTTTGTGAGTATGAGCTTCAATCGGAATTCTGCCCCAGCTTGAGAAAAAGTGAGGTCTCCCGCCACTTCGGCGTCTACCTTAATCCATGGTCGGTCCGCCGCGTCGAGTTGCTGTTGTGCAACCGAAACAGAAGCAAGCATTGCCTCAGCCTGCCTTTTGGCGTGGGAGGTATAGCGCCAAACCACGAACCCAGTGAGGAGCGCAACAGCGACCATCACCCACCCGGCACGCATCTGCCACAGGGCATATTCGGCGATTCGTTCCTGTGTTTCGCCGTTCTGTGTACGGTCGGCGGCGCACTCTACTACCTTGGCGTTGGTGTCCTTCTCGGAAGTGACAGGCGCCGACTGGGTAACATTCTTGCCGGCGGTGGCCTGGGTATGTGCCTTGCTGGCCTGTTCGTTGTGTTCCTTGAGATTTGGGGTCTGCTGTGATGACTCGGGCGCGAGTGCGAGCGAGAGCACCATTAGCGCCAGGTGGAGCATGGGGCCACCTCCAGCAAAGCGGACTGCTACTTGTAGCTGTCTGGAGTGTAGCCCTCTTTCTGCTTCTTTTGGTTCGGTGGCGCTGCGGCAACGAGTAGCCTCTTCATCGCCGTGTCAAAGTCCGGCGGGTGCAGGCTCAAGGGCCGGACAAATCAAGGACTGGCCTAGCTCTTTGCAGTGCCGGCTCTGGCCTGCGGCCAAAAGGTCCGTGTGTCTCACCCAGGCTAGAAACGGTTGAATATGTCGACTACGTCGTACTTCTCTCGGATGGGGAGGATGATGCTAAAGGGAAGGCCAGCCAAGGCGGCCTGATGCCTCGCGTCCTGCACGGCGGCTTTCAGCCTGGCCATACGCGCTCCCAGCTCCGCATCGAGTTGGCGGCAGAGTGGGGTGCTCGCGTTGTTGGTCATGCTCTGACTGCTACCAACGGCGTAGCCGTTCACCTGATTGTCCTGATCGAGGATGATTGTTGTCGATCCTCCGGATGAGACCGTCTGGCCCGTGCAAGCGCCCTGTGCACGGGTAGCCAGCATGCCAACCTCGTACGCTTCCCGTGCGATAGAGGCCACCCTCGCCTCGAATTCCTTTGCGGCGTTTTTGACCCGCTCGTCCGCGCCTTCGAGGAGAGCGGCGATCTCTCCTGGGGAGGCGGTTCTTGTATTGGCGCTCCCTACTTGTCTAGCGGTAGCCGAGTCCAAGATATCCTGAAAATTCTTGACAAGTCGAATGCCGTTGGGAGCCATAACGTTGCTCGGAAGAGAGGCCGGAGACGGTGGCTGTGGGTCGAATGGGGGGATGGTGGGTGCCGACCGCCTCTCAACAGTGGGCACTGACGCGTTTGCGCGCTCCGTAGCGGTCGCGTCAACATCCGAGAGGGAAAAGGCTACTACCGCACCAGTCGGCAACGTTACGGCAACCTGGCTTCCCACGACTTTGTACCCGCTAATCAATAGGGTCTTGCCGCCTCGGAGAACGAGCGACCCAGCAAGACCGGAGGCTGCTATCGCCATATTAAGGAAACACGCGAGTGCCGTGCGCACTTGATCCTCCTGCCGCAGTGCCTCGGTCTGGTGAAGCATGTGCCTCGCTGGGCGCTGCTGTCTCACAAACAATGTGGAACCTGCCTCCCCCTAGGTCAAGGATTCCCTAAAGGGTCGCCGAGCCCAACGCGGCCTATCCCAGCCGAGGAAACGTGAAAATGGCGCGGACTTTCGAGGGGGGGTATGACCTAGTAGTAGGGTGCCTTGGGGGGTACCGCCCACCCCTGGTCGGCCCGGCCCCGACTCCACGCTCGTCTCGCGAGGCGGTGGGGCCGCGATACGTCGGCTTTGCCCTGACCACGATCGCCCGGCCTGGGGCATCCTGCCGCGTTGGCGGGGCGTCTCCGGCTGGAGCGGCTTGAAACCCGGCGCCTGGCCGCCTGCGTCCGGGCGGTCGCACCGGTCCGAAATTGTGCTCGGTTGCCCCGGTACTGCCCCGGTAGAGGAATTCGGGAGACAGGCGTTACCGTAAGTTATTGAGTTAATTGGAGCCAACGCGCGGGATCGAACCGCGGACCTGCTGATTACGAATCAGCTGCTCTACCGGCTGAGCTACGTTGGCTCCCGGTCCGCGAAAAGTAGCACACGCTCCGATCCTCGCCAAGGGCGCGCGCGTGTACGATGCACGGTCGTGACGAGCCCGTCTCGCCTTGGCCTCGCGTTCGCGTATGCCGCGGTCTGCGTGATCTGGGGCACGACGTACCTCGCGATCAAGGTCGGCCTGGAGAGCTTCGATCCGTTCTTCTACGCGGGCGTGCGCTACACGCTCGCCGCGCTCGTGAGCCTGGTTCTGGCCCGTTTCCTGGGTGTGCCGTTTGGAGGACCGCTGCGGCGGTGGTGGCCGGCGTTCGGCGTGGGAGTGTTGTTCGTCGCGATCTGCAACGGCCTCGTGTTCTGGGCGGAGACAGCGCTCGATTCCGGCTTCACCGCGCTGCTGATGACGACGAGCCCGTTGTGGACCGCCCTGCTTGCGCCGTTGTTGGGCGCGGATCGCGGGCCAGGACGGGGCGGATGGCTCGGCATTCTGCTCGGGTTTGGCGGCACCGTGTTGCTGCTGCAGCCGTGGCGCGTGGGCGCGGTGCCGCTGGCGGCGGCGCTCGGCGTCGAGGTCTCCGTGGTGGTGTGGGCGGTGGGCTCGCTCTGGGTGCGGCGAATCCGCCAGGACTTCCACCCGATGGCGCTGAGTATCGCGCAGATGGCCGCGGGCGCGGCGGTGCTGCTCGCGGTGGCGGCACTGCGGGGGAGAGCGCTCGTCGGACCGCTCACGACGCGCGCGCTGCTTGCGCTCGGCTTCCTCGTGGTGTTCGGGTCGTGCATTGCGTTCCTCGCGTACTTCTACCTGCTGCGACACTGGACCGCAACGCGGGTGGCGACCTCGACGTACCTCAACCCCGTGGTCGCGCTCTTGCTCGGAGCGACGCTGCTGCACGAGGCGGTGACGCCGGCGATGCTCGTCGGCGCCGCCGTCGTGTTTGCGGGGGTGACGCTGGTGCTCCGCGAGCAGGCGGGGAGTCCGGCTTGATAGAGTGTGCGGCGGCGGAGGTGTCGCGTTGAAGGTCAAGGGACGGCATAGCAAGGCGGTGCACGGCGGGCTGGACCCCAAGGAACACAACGGCGCGGTATCGGTGCCGATTTACCAAAGCTCCACATTTGCCTTTCCCACCGCGGAAGAAGGCGCGGCGCGCTTCGCGGGCTCACCGGGTCCGATCTACACGCGCCTCGGCAACCCCACGGTCGCGGCACTCGAGAGGTGCGTCGCCGACCTCGAGGGCGGCTGCGGCGCGGTGGCGACGTCCACCGGCATGGCGGCAGTGAGCACGGTCCTGCTCGCCACGTTGCGCGCTGGCGATCACGCGGTTGGGACCCACCCGCTGTACGGGCCCTCGCGCGGACTGTTGGAGAACCGCTTCGGCCGCCTCGGCGTGACCTCGACGTTCGTGCCGGCCGCCGATGCCGCAGCCTTGCGCGCGGCGGTGCAGCCCAACACCCGGCTGATCTTCGTCGAGACGCCGGCGAATCCGACCCTCGATCTCGTGGACCTGCGGGCCGCGGCTGCGGTCGCGCGCGAGGCGGGCGTGCCGCTGGCGGTGGACAACACCTTCGCCGGGCCGCACCTGCAGCGGCCGATCGAGCTCGGTGCGGACCTCGTGCTGCACTCGATGACCAAGTCTCTCAACGGCCACGCCGATGTGGTCGCGGGCATCGTCGTGGCGCGCGAGCCTCGCCTGCTGGGTGCGGTCAAGGAAACCGCGGTTTCCTTCGGCATGACCCAGGACCCGCACCAGGCGTGGCTGGTGCTGCGCGGCATCCGCACGCTCGGGATGCGGGTGGAGCGCGCGCAGGAGAACGCGCGCTCGCTCGCCGCGTGGCTCGAGCGGCACCCGGCGGTCGAGTGGGTGCGCTACCCGGGGCTGCCCTCGCACCCGCAGTTCGAGCTGGCGCAGAAGCAAATGGACGGACCCGGCGCGGTGATCGCCTTTGAGCTGCGCGGCGGCGTGGAAGCGGGCCGCACGTTGATGAACAACGTGAAGCTCATCACGCTGGCGGTGTCGCTCGGCGGTATCGAATCGCTCGTCGAGCACCCGGCTTCAATGACGCACTCCAAGGTGCCTGCCGATGAACAGCTCCGCCAAGGGATCACTCCGGGGCTGGTGCGGCTGGCCGTGGGGTGCGAGGACGTCGAGGACCTGCGCGCCGATCTCGAGCAGGCGCTGGCAGCGGTCGAAGCGCGCGCCATCGGTATCGAGAAGAGATAGGCGCCAGCAGCCCCACCGCTGAGTCGTCAGCTTGGCTCCCACCTCGGTCGCGATTGATCGACTAATCATCTGAGAAATCTGTAATATTCAGACGATTGTTCGGACCGTAGAACAGATCACCGATGAACTGTTGAGGTCTTGCAGCTCTCGTGGTAAGAACGTCCTAGGCAGTTTCCCCTCGGGAACGCAGGGGATCTCGCGTTGGGGCGAGCCCGAGCCGGCCTCGTGGGGCGACGGGGAGGCAGCGATGGCGACCGTTGTTGCATCTGGCGTGCAGCGCTACGTGGAGGAGGCGGAGGAGGCGCGCAAGGCGCGGGCAGCGTATCGCCGGCAGGTGCGCGCGCTCAAGTTCGACACCATCGCCGTGCACGGCATGTACGGGCTCGACGAAGCGCTCGCCGGCGGGCAAGGGGGCATCATCGAGCCGATCCTGCCCTCGACCTCGCAGGCGTACCGCGACAGCGACGAGATGGAGGCGGCACTCGGGTATCAGATCCCCACCTGGTGCTACTCGCGCATCCACAACCCGACCGTGTTCTACCTCGAGGAAACGCTCGCGCTGCTCGAGTCGTACGGGTTCGCCGGCGAGGCGACCGCGCTGTGCACCTCCTCGGGGATGGCGGCGATCAAGCAGGCGGTCGAGCCTTTGCTCGCCAAGCAGAAGGTGGGCAACGAGGAGATCAACTTCGTCTCCGCGGCGCAGGTCTACGGCGGAACGTTCCAGCTCTTCAACGTGCGCATGGCCGAACGTGGCGCCCAGGTGCGCTGGGTGACCGATCCCGCCAGCCTCGAAAAGTGGTGGGCGCTGGTGGACGACAACACGCGCTTCCTCTACGCCGAGATGCCCTCCAACCCGCAGCAGGCGTGCTTCGACGTCGCGGCGCTGGCGGAGCTGGCGCACGCGCACGGCATCCCGCTCATCGTGGACTCCACGATCGCCACGCCGGCCCTGCTGCGACCGATCCAGCACGGCGCCGACGTGGTCGTGCACTCGCTCACCAAGACCGTGGGGAGCGGCGGATTCGCCATCGGCGGCGCGCTCGTGGCGCGGCACAACCTGACGAGTCGGCACCTCGCCGATGAGGCCAAGGCGGACTATGGCACCTGGCTCAAGCTCTGGCCGTTCCGCGACTCCGGGGCGTGCATGTCGCCGCTCGCGGCGTTCTTCCTCTTGAACGACCTGCGCACGCTGCGCATCAAGGTCGAGTGGATGTCGGCGAACACCGAGAAGGTCGCGGTTTTCCTTGCCCACGACCCGCGCGTCGAGCGCGTGGACTACCTCGGCCTGCCCGACCACCCGCTCCACGCGCTCGCCACCCGCTACATGGCGATGGTGGACAGCGACCGGCCGACGTTCGGCCACCTCATGTCGTTCACGATCAAGGGCTCGGCGGCAGATACGCGGCGCTTCTTCGATGGCCTGCAGCGCATCTATCGCGCCACCGACCTGGGGAGGATCAAGTCGGTGGCCACGATCCCGGCGATCTCCACGCACCAGCAGCAGGGCGAGGAAGGCCGCGCGCTTGCGGGCATCCCGCCAACCATGGTGCGCCTTTGCGTGGGCGGCGAGCACGCCGACGACGTGATCGCCGATCTCGATCAGGCGCTCGCAAAGATCTGACGGTTGGTGCTCGTCGAGCTGCCAACGTTGCCAAGGAGGAAGACGATGCGACTTCTGTTCGCGGGGTTTGGAACGGTTGGGCAAGGGCTCGCGGAGCTCCTGCTCGCCAAGCGGGATGTGCTTAACCAACGATACGGCTTCGACTGGAAGGTTGTCGGGATCGCCGACACGCTCAAGGGGAGCTGCTACCACGCCGACGGAATTGACCTCGCGGCGGCGCTCGAGATGGTGGCCAAGGGCGAGTCGCTGTCGAGCTGCAAACAGGGCGGCTGCACGCTCGATGCGCTCGCAATGATCCGCCAGGCACGCGCTGACGTGCTGCTCGAAGCCACCTACACCGACATCAAGACCGCCGAGCCCGCAACGAGCCATATCCGGGCTGCGCTCGAGCACGGCATGCACGTCGTCACCACCAACAAGGGGCCGCTTGCACTGCACTACCGCGAGCTTGCCGAGCTGGCCCGGGTCAAGGGCGTCGAGTTCCTCTTCGAGGGAACGGTGATGAGCGGCACGCCGCTATTGAACCTCGTGCGCGAGACGCTCGCGGGCGCCGAGATCGTCGAGATGCAGGGCATCCTCAACGGGACCACCAACTACATCCTCACCCGGATGGAGGAGGGGCTTTCGTACCAGGACGCGCTCGCCAAGGCGCAGGAGCTGGGTTACGCCGAGGCGGTACCCGATGCGGATGTGCTGGGCTGGGACGCGCTCGCCAAGGTGACGATCCTCGCCAACGTGGTGTTCGGCGCGAGCCTGACGCCTGCGGAGAGCCCGTGCGATGGGATCACCAAAATTACCGCGGCTGACATTGTGAAAGCGAAGGCCGAGGGCAAGCGCTACAAGCTTATCGGTCGGGTGTGGCGGGAGGACGGCAAGGTCAAGGCCGCCGTGGCGCCCCGTCTGGTGGAGATGACGCAGCCGATCGCTGGAGTGATGGGCGCGACCAACGCGGTCGCGATACGCACCGATGCCCTCGGCGAGATCACCATCGTCGGCCCGGGCGCGGGACGCGCACAGACCGGCTTCTCGATGCTCAACGACCTGCTGACGATCGCTCGGAGGCGCTCATGAAGATGCTGCTTGCCGGCGCGTGGGTAGACCGGGACGCCAAGATCGACGTCCGCGACCCGTTCGACAACTCGCTCGTCGACACCGTGCCGCGGGCCACCGCCGCGGACGTCGAGACGGCGCTCGCCAACGCGGTGAAGGGTTTCGCCGTGGCGCGCAAGATGACGGTGTACGAGCGCGCCCAGGTGCTGCTCAAGACCGCCGCGATCGTGCAGGGGCGCCTGGAGGAGTTCGCTACCACGATTGCGCGCGAGGGCTCCAAGACGATTCGCGAGGCGCGCAAGGAAGCGCGGCGCTGCGTCAACACGCTGACGATCTCCGCCGAGGAGGCGAAGCGCACCAACGGCGAGACGATCCCGTTCGACTCGTTCCCCGGCGGCGAGAAGCGCGTCGGCTACTACGAGCGGGTTCCCATCGGCGTCGTGCTCGCAATCACCCCGTTCAACGATCCACTCAACCTGGTGGCGCACAAGCTCGGCCCGGCGGTCGCGGCCGGCAATGCGGTGATCTTGAAACCGGCCACCGTCACGCCGCTGTCGGCGCTGAAGCTCACCGAGGCGTTCGTCGAGGCGGGGCTGCCGCCGCTCGTGCTGCAAACGCTCACCGGCTACGGCGCCGAAATCGGCGAACCCCTGGCGGCCGATCCGCGCGTGCGCATGGTCTCGTTCACCGGCGGACTCGAGGCGGGGCAGCGCATCACCAAGATCGCCGGGATCAAGAAGATCGGCATGGAGCTGGGCTCCAACTCACCGGTCATCGTGTGGAAGGACGCCGACATTCCGTGGGCGGCCGAGACGTGCGTCTCCGGCGCGTTCTGGGCGGCCGGGCAAAACTGCATCGGCGTGCAGCGCATCTACGTCCACGGCGCGGTGTATCAGGAGTTCCGCAGCCGGGTGGTGGAGTTCACCCGCAAGTACCGGATCGGCGACAAGCTCAAGGAAGAAACCGACATGGGGCCGATGATCGCCGAGGGCGAGGCCAAGCGCGTCGAGCGCTGGGTGGCCGAGGCCAAGGAGATGGGCGCCAAGGTGCTCATCGGCGGCGAGCGAAGCGGCGCGTTGATGCAGCCCACCGTGCTCGAAGGCGTGCCCGAGAAGGCAACCATCCACCACTCGGAGGTGTTCGGCCCGACCGTGAACCTCTACCCGGTTGACACTGCTGAAGAAGCCCTCGAGAAGGCCAACAGCTTGCCGTTCGGCCTCCACGCGGCGCTCTTCACGCGCGACGTGGACATGGCGTTCAAGCTCGCGCGCGGCCTCGACTGCGGCGGCGTCATGGTCAACGACTCGACCGACTACCGCCTCGATTCGATGCCGTTCGGTGGGATCAAGAACTCGGGGCTCGGCCGCGAGGGGATCAAGTTCTCGTTGCAGGAAATGACCGAGCCGAAGGTGATCTGCTTCTACCTGCCGAATTCCTAGCGCGGTCAGAGATGCGGGTGGTACCCGCTGACTTACTCGTGATTCCGGGGAGGGCCACCCCTCCCCTTTGCTTCTTGCGCTCGCACCGCATCAATGAGGTTGTCATCCCCGCGGAAGCGGGGATCCAGCCTGGTCTTTCTCCGCAGCGTCTGGAATCAGTGCTTGTTGACCCTAGCGGCCACGACGACGACTGATTTTCTCCTGCCCATCGAGTTTGCGGGCGTTCGGGCCTTGCCCCCTTTCGCAATGGTGTGACGACTTTCCCCACAGAGAACGACAAGAGCCATTACTGGTTTCTTGTTTGCCCGTCGGGTGCTGCGGCTCTCCTCGCTGGCAGGCTGCATCAAGCTGTGTGCCAAAATTCTCCTGTGCGGGGCTCGCAGGGCACCGGGGGACTACAACGAAATAGAGGCAACCTCGGCTCTTTGTAGCCCGTCGGGTTCGCGGCACTTCGGCGCTGGCTCGCCCCCGCTCGCCGAGCGCGGAAACTCCTCCGGCCGCGACCCGGCAGCGCGTCTCGTCGCCGTGACCCTCGCTGTTCCCTCCGCTGCGCTCCGGGTCAGCGTCTCCCGGCGCCGATCCGCGCGCCGGGTTCCCGCGGCCTCCGGAGTGATCGCCGCTTCACCCGACGGGCGGACTCTCCACCCAC
>JBIOGJ010000087.1:0-10224 GCA_044447965.1 Thermoanaerobaculales bacterium
CCGGCCCGAGCTGGAGAACAAGCATGGCGGGCTGCACTACTGGGCGCTCATGCAGCTCGCCCGCCAGCGAGCCCGCACCGCGAGGGACGCGATCAAGGTGATGACCGACCTGGTCGCCGAGTTTGGGTATGGATCTACCGGTGAGACCTTCTCGATCGCGGACCCCAACGAGGCATGGCTCCTCGAGATGATCGGCCCGGGTGACGGCAGCAAGGGCGCGATCTGGGTGGCGGTGCGGGTCCCCGACGGGACCATCGCCGCGCATGCGAACAAGGCCCGCATCGGGACGTTCCCGCTCAACGACCCGCAGAACTGCATCTACTCGCCCAACGTGATCGACTTCGCCGTGCAGAAGGGGTACTACAACCCCCACACCGACGGGCCGTTTCGCTTTTGCGACGTCTACTGCCCGGCCACCGCCGCCAAGCTGCGCTACACCGAGACCCGCGTCTGGTCCGTCTTCCGGCGGGCCGCGCCATCGCTCAACTTATCCATGGACTACAGCCGCGGCACGCCCGGCGCCGCGCCGTATCCGCTGTGGATCAAGGCCGACCGCAAGCTCTCCGTGCAGGACGTGATGGCGCTCATGCGCGACCACTATGAGGGGACGCCGCTCGACATGACCCAGGGCCTGGACGCCGGCCCGTTCGGCTCCCCGCTGCGCGCTCGCCCGATCACCTTCAAGCTCGACGGGCAGACGTATTCCTGGGAGCGGCCCATCTCCACGCAGCAGACCGGCTGCTCGTACGTGGCCAACTCGCGCTCGTTCCTGCCCGACGCGGTCGGCGGAGTGCTCTGGTACGGCGTCGATGACACGTACACGAGCTGCTACTTTCCCCTCTACGCGGGCATCACGGCCGTGCCGCCCTCGTTCGGCACCGGCAGCCTGCAGAAGTTCTCCTGGGACTCTGCGTGGTGGGTGTTCAACCTGGTCGCCAACTACGCTCAACTCAAGTTCTCGTACATGGTCAAGGACATTCAGAAAGTCCAGCAGGAGCTCGAAGGAAACTTCTTCGCGCTGCAGCCGGCGATCGAGAAGACCGCCCTCGGGATGTTGAAGAGCGACCCGGATCGAGCCCGGAGCTTCCTCACCGATTACTGCGTCTCCTCCGGCGAGCAGGTCACCAGGCGCTGGAAGGACCTCGCGGAGGCCCTCTTTACCAAGTACAACGACGGGTACGTCAAGGACGAAGCCGGCGAGGTCAAAGAAATGGGCTATCCGGAGGCATGGCTGCGAGAAGTGATCCGGAGCCGCCCGGAGGACCTCAAGCTGCCCTGATCAGCTTGCCAACCCGGCGCGGCAGCCACGGCCTTCGCCGCGGATTTCCTTGGCGCAGCCTCGGTGGGCAATCGGCAGGTGTCGCGATAGGCAGCATGGTCTGTGCCGCGGGGTGCGCCGACCCAAGCCCGACGAGAGTCCCATCCGTCTGAATGCGACGAGCCGCCTCGGCGTGCCGCGCCCGCCAAACAATGTCGCCCGCGCCACCTCCTGGGCCGCCGAGAGAAAATCCACCTCTTAACAACAGCGTCTCTGTCGGCGGTGTGGCTGCGCCACGATCCTGCCGCTGCTACAACCGCCCGGTTCGCCGTCATCATCGGACACCATGTCAAGATGTTGCGAAGCGCTCTACAATTGGCTGGCACGACCCGGTTCCGTCGCAAGATGAGGAGAGGAGGAGAGTATTCAACTCATTGAGCGCGTGAAGATCGAGGGTTTCCGTTCCATCGAAGACGTGGAACTTGACGGCATCGGCCCTCTCACATGCCTCGTTGGGCGGAACTCCAGCGGGAAGTCCAACGTCCTCCGGGCGCTGAACCTATTTTTCAACGCGCAGACCGAGCTTGACAGGGCCATCGACTTTTCTCGTGACCACTACGCGGGCAAGAGGAGGCATAGGAGGAAGAAGTCCATAGCTATCGAGGTCAAGTTCCGTCTGCCTAGCAACCTCAACATGCCAAGTGCCGCCGCGCAGGCCAAGAAGGCGTTGGGCCGGGAGTTCTCGATTCGCCGTAGCTGGGTGCTCGATGTGCGGCGGCGCCCATTTGACACCTTCAAGGTCCTTCGCGACGGCGAAATCGTGAAAGATGGAGCCGAGCATGCTCAGCAGTTTCTGAATCTCATGACATATCGCTATCTCCGAAACAGAACCATCCCGGCCACCCTGCTGCGGGAGGAAAGCCAGAACATCGCCCGGTCCGTTACGAAGCGCGCCAGAGGCAATCAGTCGGCCGAGGCGCTCCTGACGGCGCTGGGAGACGCGGGAGGTCGTTTCCTCGCTAACGCGGCCCGGGCCCTCCAGGAATCCAAGGCACCTTTGAATGCGCCAACTATCTCAACGCCCGGGACGCTGGGCGAGCTCCTTACCGTGACTGGCTTCGAGGCGGTTGGGGCCCATGGAGCTGCTGTCCGAGATGAGGATTGGGGAGCAGGTCATCAGGCGCTTTTTCTCGCGCAGCTCTTGTATGCCGTTGACACCGACTATTCAAGCTCCTTCGGATGGAAGCAGGCGACAATTTGGGGCGTCGAAGAGCCGGAGTCTGGTCTCCATCGTGATCTGGAGTCCCTCGTGGCTGGGGAGTTTCGCAAGTGGACGCGCGCTTCTCGCGCGAAACTCCAACTTCTCATGACCACACACTCGCCTACGTTTGTGATGGCTGCCGACGCTGGCTTCTGGGTGGAGTTCCTCGGGGACCGAACAGAGGCCACAGCAATGCCCATTCCGGAGTTGGTCCGTGATGCCGACACAAAGGGCGTTGTGGGTTGGATTCAACCCGTCCTGGCATACCCACACAACCCGCTTGTGCTCGTCGAGGGCGGAGCGGATGCGACTGCTCTGACGCACGTTGCGAGGCTGCGCGGTCCAACAAACCTTCGCTTTCTTTCTCTCCCGGCGTTGGATCCCTCACAGAGGGGTGGCGGGAAGGACTCGATAGTCACCTATCTCAAGCTCCACTCATCGCTGCTTCCGAATCGACCGACCGAGTCGCCTCTAGTCGTCCTATTCGATTGGGATGTGCCGCCGAATCAGCTAAATCAGGCCAAGAAAGCATACGGGGTCGGCGGCGATACTCAGGTGCTCCGCATGGACCAAAGCCACTGCGACTCAAAGCTCGGCAGAGAGTTCAAGGGAATTGAGCGCTTCTACCCGATTCGGCTGTTCTCTGATGGGGCTTCGGCTGGTGAGTTCGCAATTGCCAGTCGATCGGACGGCAGCCTGTCGATATCCGATGTGGAGTTGGAGAGGGCTAAGCCTCGGCTCTTGTCACGTCTCCTTTCCGCCTCGGGACTACCGGAGTTGTCCGCACTCAGCGCGGTGATCGCAGATCTCGAGAAGGCTGTCGCTAGGCGCCCGTGAAGTGCTAGCCGGAGCCTGCCGCGTCGCGGAGCCGCTGGTTGCGGTACGCATTGACGGCGCTTCTTAGGGTGGAGAGCGCCAGCGCGGCTTCGGGTTTTGTCTTGGCTTCGCTGGCGGCGATGGCGATTCGCCCCGTGATGAGGTCTGCCGGATTGATGGCTGACGTTGCACGGCTCGCGACCGGCTCTGCAGCACGCGCAACCGGCTTTGCAGGACGTACAACCGGCTTCGCAGCACGCGCAACCAGCTTTGCAGCGCGCACAACCGGCTTGGCAGCGCACGCAACCAGCTCTGCAGGACGCGCAAGTAGCTTTGCAGGGCGTGTAACCGGCTTTGCAGGACGTGCGACGGGCTCTGCGCGGCGTGCAAGAGGCTTTGCAAGACATTTGGGGAGCATGTCAAGGGGCGCTCGGCAGCTCAGCCTCGTGGCTTGACGTGAGGACGCCGCTGCAGTCAGCGTTCCGGCGGTGGGATTGGCGAGGCGGCGAGAGCAGCAAACTCGTTGCTCGCAAAGCGGGGCTGGCTCACTGCCGCCGAAAACGCCGCCCGCGCCGCCGGTGAGGATTCGATCCGCCAGTCAAGATCAGTCGTCCCGGTGAAATGCCGGTTGAACCAGAGCACCGCACGAACCTGGGGGAACAGGTCTGGCAGTGACAACGTAAGGGCATCGGTGATCCATACGGCCTTTTCGCCGCCCTGCTCAAGCGACGACGTCTCTCCAATCATGATCGGCTTCGACGTGATCTGCGTGATCCTCTGGTAAAGATCGCCGAAGACCCCGGAGAACGACTGCCACCCCTGCCGGGCAGACGGCTGGTTGTAGCCGTCCATGCCGGCCCAATCGACATACGCATCACCCGGGTAAAGCTCCCGCAAACCGTAGGGGTTCGTGCCGACCCGACTCGGGCACCACACCCAGGTAACGTTGGTGACACGCGCGGCGGTGAACACGTCGTGGACATGCCGCCACGCCGCAACGTAGTCGCCTTTCGCGTTGCCGTTGACGGTCTCCGACCAGGGATACCAGTTCCCGTTCATCTCATGGGCGAAGCGGAGGAAGAACGGATGGCTCCACGCCTTGGCGGCTTCGGCGAAGGCGCGGATGTAGGGATCGAATGCCCCGTTCGCGATCGCCCGCAGTCGGTACAGCGGCTGGTTTGCGCCCTTGCTCGCATCCCGTGGCGCCCAGGTGATCACAGGTATGGCGCCGTGGGCGCGCACCGCCGTCATCCCGTCCCTCTGGAACTCCGGCGCGCTGCCAGGCGCGCCCCATGCCAGGTACCACATCACGACCGAGACGGCCTTCCCCGCATCGGCCTCAAAGGCAGCAAGGCCGGACAGGTCCGCGAGAGAGCTTTCGGGTACAAAGGCGCCGTAGAAGACGCGTTCCTCCATTAGATGCGGGCGAACCGGCCGCGGACCTGCCACGGCGCCCTGTGAGTTTCCCAACGCACCGGACACCAGCACGAACGCGGCGGTGAGGCTGCATGAAAGAGCCGTGACCACAGCGAACGCCGTGTGGTGCCGATCTCGCCGGCTACGCATTCACGCCCTCATCTCGAGGCATGCGGACGCGCGGAATTCGCCGCGCCGCAGCGGCTATTTCTTCGGTTTCTTCCCGCCCCCACCTCCACCCTTGTTGGGCTTGGCCCTCCCAGCGCCGAGGTTCTGGCCCTTGGCATTGAAATGCTTCGCGCCCATGCCCTGGACCCGAGATTCGCCCAGCTTGCGCTTGAAATTCTCGCCCTCCAGCGAGCGGACGCCCTCGCCTCCGGTGCCTGGGTGGACCGGCTGCCAGGTCTTGCCGTCGTTGCGTTCCCACCCACTATTTCCACGCCGATACACCGTCCCATCCTTCCCGGCAAAGAGGTTATTCGTTGGCCGGGAGCCGGCAGATGCGACGCCATGCCCACCGGTCCCATTCGCGACGTTATGTTGAGTGCCAGGCGCGGCCACAGTCTGGTGCGCGGCATTCACACCGGAGCGAACCGGTTGGTGGTTGACGACGACGTTTCCGCCCCAGTGGTTGTAGATGTTGTAGTTGTTGACGGCGACGTTCCGGCCGGCCCAACGCGCTCCCAACCACCCACCGTACCACCCGCCCCAGCCCCAGCCACCGTGCCACCACCCATGGAAGCCCGCCCACGGGCCCCACCAAGGATGGTAGAAGGGGCCGGGCCCCCACCACGAGTGCCAACCCCAGCCGAAGCTCCAACCCCAACCGCCCCACGAATTCCAGCCAAACCCGGCGGAGAACCCCCAGGTGACCGGTGCTCCATACCACACCGCACCAATCCAGGGTCGGTAGTACCAGCCGGTTCCGTACACCACGACACCGTCACCGCACAAGTAGGAGCCCATGTAGCCTGGCGTGTATCCGACGTAGATCACGTCCGGCGTCGCGTCGTAGACACGGACGTAGGTCACGTAGTGCACCGGCGAGCTCGGTGGGATGGTGTAAATGACCGCCGGAACGCGGTCCGTGGCTGCCCACGGACCAACTGGCGAGGGCGCCGCGAACCACACCCCGTTCGACACCGCGTAGTACCTTCGCTCGTTGATGCGGATCACCGGCGTGGGGGTGTTGACCGCGTAGGACAGCGGCGTTGATTCGATCGCTTCGAACTTTGGTTCGCCGTCGTAGGTCGGCTCGAAGCTCGCCTCGGACCGCTTGACTGTTGCCGTCTGGGGGACGGTGTTGGCGATCGCCGCTTCCTGTGCGCTCGGCGTCCCTGCCACCGATGCGAGGACACCGCCTTTCGGGTCGTTTTCGGGAATATGCGCGAAGTCGGTCGGGAGCTGGTCCTGGGCGACATACTGCCAGGGCCCCGTGAGTGACTTCCCCTTGAACCAACGCCCGGAAAGCAGGACGTAGGTCTCCTGATCGGGCACATACACGAAGAGATTCCCTGTGGTGTTCGTCGCCGCGAGTAATTGGGTACCGGAGATCGGCGAGTACTTCGGCTCGCCATCGAGCACGACAAGCTCGGCGGGTACTGTGCTGACGTAGACATCGGGCAGCGTGTTCGGGGGCGGCGCCTCCTGCTTGGCCTCCGCTTGAGAGGTCTCGGCCTTCTGGTGGCTGCCGGGCCCGCTCCCCTGATCGTCGCTTACAGCCTGGGCGGCGTCCGCTTTTTGCTCGGCATCGATCACCGCCTTGGCCGCAGCCGATACCGCGGCCGGGGGCTCAGCAGCCTTCCACGGTCCATCCAGGGAGCTCGCGGAAACGAACTTCTCGCCCAGCGGCATCCAGTAGGTGCTGGTCTCCTGGTCCTGCCACAACAGTGCGCGCGTGTTGATGACCCGAAGCAGCGACGACGCGCCGGCTGGGCGCAGGGTAGGCGGGCCATCCACAAGCATCAGGATGGCGGGCCGCGTGCTGACAATGATGCGGGGCGGGTCGTTGTTGACCTCGATCTTCTTGGTCCGCCGCTCCGCCTTTTCGAATGTCAGCATCGCCTCGATGCGATCGAGGGAGATCGACCCCGACCAATCTGGAGCGTGTCCCTTCAACACGCTCAGGTAGCGATCTTGGTCGGCAGTTTCGGCCGGAAACGTGACTTTGGAGATGACCACGTCGTCCAGCGTCACCAGCCGTGTCTCCTTATCCACCTCGGTGCGCGCCTCGAACCACATAACCCCATACTTCGTCTGCGGGTTGGCCTTGGTCTCCACCGAGACAGCCGCGCGTCCGACAAGGTGGTTGTTCTGCCAACGCTCGAGCTGCGGTTGATACACGACGATCTTCTCTTCGTCGCTCTGGATCACCCTTGGCCAGCCGTTCTCGAATGAGGGCTGGCCCCCGCGGTCGGTGGCGGCCTCGTCGGCGAGGCAGACAGCGGCAGGCTGCAGCCCCAGGATGGCTAGAAGCACGGCAGCGGACATAAAGCGCATGACATTGCGTCTCATCGGGCGATCCCCTTTCTCGAACGTCGCACGAACTGTCATTCTTCGAGTCCCCTTGACCATCGTACTGACGAGCAGCGAAAGGTCGGGTTGACGTCTCTTTCCCTCCGCGGCGGACCTTTGTTAAGACACGAACCGTCCCATAGCGACAACGGGGCGCCGCGTTGAGGCGCACAGCTCACCGCCAACGTATCGTCCTTGAGTACGAGCCAACCACCAAACTGGCGACGTTTGCCTCCTTCGGCGTCCTTCTGAGAAAGCCTGCCGGCGTCGCTGGCCATTCCCGGCCGTCGGCCCCAGTTCTTATCCCAGGGAATGAGGGCCTCCACAAGTGCCGAAGGTAATGGCCCCGCTGCCATACCCCGGCATGACGGTGCAAAGGCTGCAGCTAAGGATGGCAGTGGCGTACCTGGGGTGCACATCGTCTTGAGGTGAGCCAAGGCCGGAGAACTGGTCCAGGCAATAGTTGAGCCCGAAGCGGATTGGTGTTCTCGGAGCATGTCCCAAGAGCGGGAAGCCTCGAAGTCGCACGAATCCCTCGCGAGCGGGTCAGCGTGACTACCCGACTAGGAGCGTGCGGCGTTAGTACCGGAGTCATGCGTCCCGAAGTTGCGAGACCCCGCAACAAGCCTGTGGCCTCTCTGAGTGGCTTGCATGAGCGTCACGCGCATCCTGGGCTCCGGGCCCACGCGCGCGACCCAGTCGCGAATCAATTCGCCTATGAGCTCACTGATCTGGGGATGATTGATCTTGCCTTCCTGTGTGAAGGCAAGCTCACAGGCCGCCGTGGAACCGACCGAATCCGTGGGCGAGCATGAGCGACATGATCAGGATGCCCGCCGCGAGGGCGAGCACGTGCCGGGTCTTGCGCAGATCGAAGCTTCCGACGCGACAGACGAGCAGGTAGCCGACGGCAAGGTTGAAGAGCCCCCACAGGACGTTGACCGTCGAGGAGGACAGACCTACCCCGGGCGGCGACGCGAAGGGACTCTGGAAGGAGTGCCCCGAGATCCCGTTACCGAGATGGGGCAGCGTGTTCGCGAGGAACGCTCCGCCGAAGAAGTACGCCACGTCGTGGTACCAGCGCATCGGTTTCTCCATTTGCGCGCGCCTTTCTCCCGCCGGGTTCAATCCAACGCAGCTTCGTGCAATTGTACCTAGCCTTCCTCCACGAGCGCAGCACGATCCTGCCACGTAGCGGCCCGGCGGCAAGCCGCTCGTGGGCCACGGTGACATTCGCAGGGATCGCGGAGTCGTTCACCCTGTCGCGAGCCGCGACGTGCAGTAGGCGCAGCGGGTTGCAAAGATCGGGATCGCCGACAGGCGGCAGGAGCAGTCCTTGGTGGGCGACGCTGGTGCCGTTCGTTCACACCGTGACCTCCGGGTCGCGGGCGTACGCCGAGCCCATCGCGCAGAGGCGGTTGAGGACGGCGGCGAAGAGGTCGAACAGGGCCTTGAGGTGGTCGAGGTCCTTGAGGACGCCGCGAACGTGGAAGCGCAGCTCGTCGACACCCTCCGGAAACTGCACCCCGAACCACCCTTCGTCGTCCACCACCTCGAGGCGGATGGCGGGCTGCGCCGCGATCAGCTCACGCACTTTCGGATCGATGAACAGGGAGCGCAGCCGGCTCTCGTCCGTACCCTTGACGATGAAGTCGCGGTCGAGGTCGGGCACGCCGACCTCGACGTCCTGCATGCCGAGCTTCTTGCCAAGCTCGGAGAACAGTCCCTTGCGGTAGATCGTGAAACGGAACCCATCCGCGTTGACGTACGGCGCCCGCATGCGGGTGAAGATCGCGCTCGACTTGCCCGTGCTGACCGTGTACGTGTCGAGAGTCACGGTCCAGTCCTTGACGTGAGCGACCACCTTGTCGCGGTGGAGAAATCCACCGGCGACGTATTGCGCGCCGATCTGCTCACTCAACTGCCGCCAGATCTCCGCCTGGCTTGGACCGAACATGCCACGTAGCACGCTCATGCCTGCCTCCTCGACGCCGCAGCGAGTGTAGCAACGTCGTGTGACGCCTGATCCGGGCTAATCGTGAAGCATCTGCTGCGGAAGTTTGCGTCAGCCGGCCGCAGGCTGCGAGGTGCGATGGGCACATTGGCTCATCCACAAACCGCAGAAGCATGCTCGTGAGGTCAGCGCCCGTCTCGACTATGTCTCGCCGTCACCCCTTCGCGATCTCAACCCCGAGACCGTCCAGATTTGCCTTGACTTGATCGTTGCGCGGGTCCATTCTTGTTTGCAACGAGAGGAGAATGTGTGTCGATCGCTCCCAATCTCGGGGAAGGAGAAAAGGAGGCTCCAGTATGAAGAGATGGCTGATCTGCGCGCTTTTGTTGCTGGCCGGACTGGGCGTCTCTGCCCAGGAGAACACGGGGTACGTGGCGATCCTGCCGGGATATCAGTTCCCGTCGGGCAGCCACAGCCTGAACCAAACGTTCACGCCGCTCGCAGCGAACCTGGCACAAAAGGACACCTGGCTGGCCAGCCTCGATTTCGGCTGGTACTTCACCGACCACATCGGCATACACGCCGGCTACATCTACATGCCCAACGATTACAAGCTGCATCTCTGGAACAGCTCGATGGACCTCGGAACCTCCAAGTTCAGCCACAACGCGAACATCTTTGAGGTTGGACCCGAGTTCGTCTGGAAGACCCAGGGCGAGAACGGACAGGTTTACGCCCAGTTCAACGTGGGCCGCAGCCTCGGAAGCACGGATACCACCTTCAACTACGGTGGGACGCCGTACGTGCTCAAACAAATCGGGGGCGGTGAGTGGCCGCTCGGGGTCGCCCTTGGCTATCGCTACTACTTCCACGAGGTCGTGGGGTGGACCATCCAAGGCGCCTTCCACCACGTGAGCGAGTGGCCCAGCCAGAGTATCTGGGACGTACGCACGGGTCTTAGCTTCCGATTCCCCAAGGCTGCCCCGCCACCCCCACCGCCTCAAC
>JBIOGJ010000088.1:0-10195 GCA_044447965.1 Thermoanaerobaculales bacterium
CAAGAACACCTCATGCCGGCCCTGGCTGCCCGGTTCGGGATGCATCGCGAGCTCGGCCGGCGGCGCCTTGAAGATCAGAAAGCCGTCGCCAGCGTCGACGCTGTCGAGCTCCAGAACGTCGCGGAAGAACGCGCGGGCCTGATCGGGGTCCTCGCAAAAGATGATCGCGTGCAGGCCCGAGATCACAGCCACTCCATTGTGATGCGGCCGGATGGGCTTCTCACTTCCCCACTTCCTTTGGGGACCCCGCTCGTCCAGCGCGGGGTAGGTGCCCGCAGGGCCGGATGGGGAGAGGCATCCTTGGTTTCACCTCCCCATCCCCCGGCTGCGCCGGGTACTTCCCCGCCAAGCGGGGAAGTGAAATGGAGAGGCATCCTTGGTTTCACCTCCCCATCCCCCGGCTGAAATCCCACCGAATCCTGAGGCTACGCCCTGGATTCGCGGGGACCCCTAAAGCGCCGGGTACTTCCCCGCCAAGCGGGGAAGTGATTGATCATGTGACCGTGGCGCCGGCCTCGGACATACGAGTGGCTCCGGGGTAACGCGTGCGCGCGAGCGTGGCGACGATGACCACCGGGACGCTCAGCGCGGCCGCGACCAGGAACAGCTCCCGATAGAGGTTGGCCTGGACGAGCATCGCCCCGATGCCGGTGCCCAGGGCCCCGCCGGTGAATGCGCCCGTCACGAAAAGCGCCGCCGCCGTGCCGCGCACCTCGGGCGCGATGTCCGTCACCCAGGCCTGGAGGGTCGAGTGGAAGAACGAGTAGCAGCCGCCGATGCAAACGCTGGCGCACAGGATGGCGACCACGTGCTGGTCGAGCGCCGCCACCAGGTATCCCGCCACCGCCATCGCACCACCGATGCTCATCGGAACCCACGGCGGCACCCTGGAGGCGATCCGCCTCACGATCTGCGTCCCGATGAGCACTGCAACCCCGTAGGGCGCCACCACCAGTCCGGCCAAAGCGGGATTGGTGCCCGTCGACTCGATCGCCGGCGCGAAGTAAACGATGAACCCGATCACCATCGCGCCCTCCGGGATCGCGAACAGGATGACACAGCGTGCCCACGGCCGGCGCACCGCCCGCAGGAGCTGGCTCAACGGGCCGCCGCCGGGTTTGGCCGCATTCGACTCAGGCAGCTGCTTCATCGCGAAGACCAGGACCACAGCGATCAGCGCCGGGACGAGGAACATGAACCGCCAGCTGAGGAAGTGCGCGAAGAGGCCGGCTCCAAGGCTGCCCACGGTGGTGCCTACCGCCACCGCGGCCAGGACGTCTGCGATGAGCGAATGGCGGAGGTTGAACGGCACCATGTCCCCGATGTAGACCAGCGCGGTGGGAAGGACGGCGCAGACCGCCATCCCGTCCAGGATTCGCGCGGCGATGAGCAGATCGACATTGGGAGCGATCGCTGACAGGACACAGCCCGCGGCCGCCATGCCGAGGCTGAGACGGATGATGCGAATCCGGCCGAAGCGATCGGACACGAATCCCCAGAAAGGCTGGGCGAGACCGTATACGAGGTAGTAGGCGGTGGCGGCTCCGGCAACTTTGCCGAGAGGTACGTGAAAGTCGGATGCGATGGGAATGAGCAGCGGCGCGAGCGCGAAGCGATCGACCATCGTGACAAAGGGCCCGGCAGACAACAGGCGGACGTTGAACGGCGCGGCCATCGATCCTGCCAGCCTAGCCGAGAGCTAAAGTGAGCCCGTGACCAAGGTCGGCGTCCGGCTGCCCCCGCTTACGGGCTCGGCGGGCGAGTACCTCGCCGACGTAAGCGCCCTCGAAGCCGCCGGCGCAGACGCCATCTGGCTCGAGATGGGCGGTCTCGACGCATGGGTCGTGCTGGGAGCGCTGGCGGCGGCGACGCAGCGGGTGAGGCTTGGCTGCATCCTGGCTCCAGGCGCATTTCACGATGCCGATCGACAGATCGCTGGTGTCGCCGCGGGGCAGAAGCTGAGCCGTGGCAGGATCGTGCTGGCCGTACCAGGCAACGACCTGGCCGATAACACGCCGGCGGGGGCAAAGGTGTTCAGCCTCGGGGCAGCGCAGGCCTCCGTGGACGGCGTGATCCATCAGCTCCGATCGCCAAGGGACCTACCGAGCCGGACCGGTACACATATAGAGGTATGGGGCGACATCGCAATGCCGGCCGATCGCGAAGCTTGGGCCGCCACGATGAGCGCGTATGAGGCTGCCGGTCTGACAGGCGTGATCGTGCACTGGGATACACGCTTGGTCGACCTGCTTCGCAATACCGAGCCCGATGATCGGTCCGACCTATTGATGTCGACGGGGTGAAGCTTGACAGCGGGTACCGCCTGAGATAGGTTCAACCTGCTCCACCGTCTCACCACAGGAGTTCAGGCTGCCTTGTCACCAGTCACACGACGGGAGTTCCTAAAAGTCGGTGCGGCCGGCGCCGGGGCGCTGGCGGTCTCCGGGCTCGGCTTCGAGGTCGCCCTCGCGGACTCGACGACGGTCAAGCAGAACCTGCGCATCGCCGGCGCCAAAGAGTCCCATTCGCTGTGCCCCTACTGCGCAGTCGGCTGCTCGCTGGTCGCGTACACGCGACAGAACAGCGACGGGACGACTCAGCTGCTGCAGATCGAAGGCGACCCGGACAGCCCGGTCAACGAGGGCCGGCTGTGTCCCAAGGGCGCGACCGCGATGCAGCTCGCGATATCGCCTCGCCGCGTCACATCGCCGCAATATCGCGCCCCCGGCGCGACGGGATGGAAGAGCGTCACGTGGGACTTCGTGCTCGACAAGATCGCGCAGAACATCAAAGCCTCGCGCGATGCCACGTTCGTGACGGCGGACGGCAACGGCAACACGGTCAATCGCACCGAGGGCATCGCCTTCGCCGGAGGAGCCGCGTTCAGCTCGGAGGAGGGCTACTTCGCCACCAAGCTGATGCGCGGCCTGGGACTGGTACATCTAGAGCAACAGGCCAGGGTTTGACACGGCCCCACGGTGGTCAGTTTGGCCGCCACATTCGGGAGGGGAGCGATGACGAACCACTGGCGCGACATCAAGAACGCTGACCTCATCCTGATCAACGGCGCCAACCCCGCCGAAGCGCACCCGGTCGGCTTCCAGTGGTTCATGCGGGCCAAGCTCGACCGCGGCGCCAAGATCATCCACACCGACCCGCGCTTCACCCGCACGTCCGCCGTCGCCGACATGTACCTGCGCATCCGCACGGGCACCGACGTCGCCTACTTCGGCGGCCTCATCAACCACGTCCTGCAGAACGACCTTTTCCACGACGAATACGTTCGCAACTACACAAACGCGTCTTTCATCGTCAAGGAGGGATACGCGTTCAACGAGGGCCTCTTCTCCGGGTACGACCCCACCAAGCGCGCGTACAACATCGCGACGTGGAGCTATGAGACGGACGCAGCGACGGGGTACGCGCACCGCGACATGACCCTGCAGCACCCTCGCTCGGTGTTTCAGCTCATGAAGGCGCATTACTCGCGCTACACGCCAGACGTCGTGTCGAGCATCACCGGCATCCCGACCGCCGACTTCGGCAAAGTCGCTGATCTGGTCGGTCAGATGGGCGCGCCGGACAAGGTGATGACGATCGTCTACGCCGTCGGCCTGACGCACCACACCACCGGCGGCCAGCTCATCCGCTCCGGCTCCCTGCTGCAGCTGTTGCTCGGCAACATCGGGCGCCCCGGCGGCGGCATGAATGCCGAGCGCGGCCACGCCAACATCCAGGGCAACACGGACCATGCCATCTCGTGGGACATCCTGCCGGGCTACCTGAAGATCCCCGCGCCAGGGCAGAAGAACCGCGACGACTACGTCGCCCAGAGCGCGGCCAAGAAGCAGGATCCCAACTCATGGAACTTCTTCGGCCTCAACTACAAGAAGTTTCTGACCAGCACGCTCAAGGCGTGGTACGGCGACGCCGCGACCAAGGACAACGAGTTTGCGTTCGATTTCGTGCCCAAACCGGCCTCCAACGCGTCGTGGATGACCATCTTCGACCAGGCCCTCAAGGGCAAGATGCAGGGCGTGATCCTGTCGGGGATGACGGCGGCGAGCATCGGCCCCGACACCAACCAGGTGCGGCAGGCCCTCGCCAACCTGAAATGGCTGGTCGTCATGGACGCGCTGCCCACCACCAGCTCGGAGTTCTGGCGGGCGCCCGGAGTCGACGCCAGCAAGGTCCAGACCGAGGTGTTCATGCTCCCGACCACGCACTGGATCGAGAAGGACGGGTCCTTTGTGAACAGTGGCCGCTGGTCGCAGTGGAAAGACCAGGTGATGCCACCGGACGGCCAGTCGCGCCACGACCACTGGATCCTGAGCGACGTCTTCCACCGCGTCAAAGCGCTGTACCAGTCTCAGGGCGGTAAGTTCCCCGACCCGATCATGAGCTTGACCTTCGACTATGCCGACCCCTTGATGCCAACGCTGGACGAGCTGGCCAAGGAGATCAACGGCAAGGACCTTGCCACCGGAAAGCAAATGACGAGCTTTGCCCTCCTGAAGGATGACGGCACCACCACCACGGGCGACTGGATCTACGTCGGCAGCTACCTGGACTCGGGCAACCTGATGAAGCGCCGCAGCGGCGTCCAGGACCCGGCGACCAACGACCCGACCGGGATGGGGTTCTATGCCAACTGGGCATGGAGCTGGCCGCTCAACCGCCGCGTCCTCTACAACCGCGCCTCGGCGGACCTCACCGGAAAACCGTGGGATCCGGCGCGCCCCGGGATCAGCTGGAACGGCGCCAAGTGGGTGGGCGACGTGCCGGACTACCCGCCGACGATGAACCCGGCCGATCCCAACGCCTATCTGCCTTTCATCATGAACGGCGAGGGCGTAGGCCGCCTGTTCAGCAACGGCATGGCCGATGGCCCCCTCCCCGAGCATTACGAGCCGGTCGAGTCGCCAGTCCAGAACCCGCTGCATGCGAACAACTCCGCGTCGCCCGTGGCCTTCTACTACGACCAGGCCGCCGGACGGCCCAATCGCTTCGGCACGCCGCAAGAGTTTCCATACATCGCGACGAGCTACCGCCTGACCGAGCACGAGCACTACGTCACGCAGCACGTCCCCCACCTCGTGCAGCTGCAGCCCAAGCCCTTCGTCGAGATCCCCGAAGAGCTTGCGTCGTCGAAGGGAATCAAGAGTGGGGACCAGGTGCGCGTCTCCTCGAAGCGGGGCAAGGTCGAAGTGGCCGCGATCGTCACCAAACGGCTTGGTCCGCTCACCGTCGCCGGGCAGAAGGTCTACCAGATCGGGATCCCGATCCACTGGGGAGACGTCGGGATCTCCGCCGATGCGGATCCAACCCACGGACGGTACTGGCTCGCGAACGCGCTCACCCCGTTCGTCGGCGACGCCAGTGCGCGCACCCCCGAGTTCAAGGCTTTCCTCGTCAACCTGGAGAAGCTCTGATGGGCGCCGTCGCGACCGCGGCCGATCCCTGGACCGAACGAGAGCGGCGCGTGGCGGAGCTTCGGGCGCGCCAGCCCTTCGCGCGCGAGGTGCTCGACTTCTACGGCGCGCTGCTGCCGGTGCAGCAGAAGGCCTTCGCGGACGCGCAGTCAGATTCGCCGCCGGTGGATCGGCTGGCCGCCTACGCGGCGGAGATCGTCGTGCCGAGCGTGCTCGATATCAGCATGGCCGCAGGGCCCGAGCGGATGCGTGGCGCCTTGATCGAGCGACTCGAAAGCGAGCCACCGCTTTCGATCATCGAGCGGTGGATGCGTGGAGAAGAACAGCCGGCGGTCGACCAGTTCCTCGCGAGGGCCTCGCTGGGCCCGATCCTGGAAGCGCTCGGCCCCGAATCCAAATCCGCCTGCGCCGGGACGCGAGACGAACGGCACTGCCCGCAGTGCGGCGGGGCGCCCCAGCTCGGCTACTTCGCGCCGGCCGGCGAAGACCTGGCCACCGGTTCGCGGTACCTGCTGTGCGCGCGCTGCAGCACGAGCTGGGGCTACGCGCGCATGACCTGTGCCGGGTGCGGAGAGGACTCCACCGCGAAGCTGCCCATCTACAGCGAGGAAGGCACCGCCTCGGGAGAGCGCGGCAGCGTGGTCAGAGGGCTGCCCACGCCCTCGACCAACGGACACCACGTCGTGGTGTTCCCCCACATGAGAATCGAAGCCTGCGAGTCGTGCCGGCACTACCTGCTGAGCATCGACCTGGCGACCGACCCTGGGGCCGTTCCGGTCGTGGACGAGATGGCCGCGATTCCGCTCGACCTGTACGCACGCGAGCGGGGCTTCACCAAGATTACGACCAACCTGGTGGGGTTCTGAGATGACGGCTCCGATCAAAGCCGGCGAGTCGTACGGGTTCTTCACCGACACCAGCATCTGCATCGGCTGCAAGGCCTGCGAGGTCGCGTGCAAAGAGTGGAACCAGCTGGAGGGCAACCCCCCGAGCTTCCTGGACAGCTTTGACAACACCGGTCAGCTCGACGCCCAGAACTGGCGCCACGTGAAGATGCTCGACCAGGTGCCCGACCAGTCCACCACCTCTGGCAACGGGACCGCCTGGCTGTTGATGTCAGACGTCTGCAAGCACTGCAAGCACGCGAGCTGCATGGAGGTCTGCCCGACAGGCGCGATCATCCGCACCGAGTTCGACACCGTCTTCATCCAGCAGGACGTGTGCAACGGCTGCCGCAACTGCATCGCGGCATGTCCTTACAGCGTGATCGGCATGAACCAGCAGACGGGCACCGCGCACAAATGCACGCTCTGCTATGACCGCCTCCAGGCGGGCAAGCAGCCGGCGTGCGCGCAGGCGTGCCCCACGCAGTCGATCCAGTTCGGACCGCTTGGCGACTTGCAGAAGGCCGCCGACGTCAGGCTGGAGGCGCTGCACACCCAGGGCGTGACCCAGGCGCAGCTCTACGGGCGCGACGACAAGGTGTACGGCGGGTTGAACGCCTTCTTTTTGCTGATGGACAAGCCTGAGGCATACGGTCTGCCGAACCAGGACAACGCCGTCCTGCCCAGCCGCAACAACATCGGCGGCTACCTCGGCGCGCTCGTCACGGGCGTGGTCGCGGTGGTTGCGGGCCTGGTCGCCTTCCGGCGGCGGGGGGCGGCATGATCCTGCTGGCCGAGCACTTCGTCCGAGCGCCGCAGTGGCTCTGGTACATCCTGTTCTACTTCTTCTTCGCCGGCCTGGCAGGAGGCGCCTACCTCCTGGCGACGATCCTGCGCGTGGCCGGGGATCCGCGGGACGAGCCCGCGGCAAGGCTCGGCTACTACATCGCCCTACCGGCGACCGTGATCTGCCCGATCCTGCTGACCGCCGACCTCGGGGCCGGCTGGTCGAGGTTCTGGCACATGCTCGTCGACACCACGCCGGGTCAAACCGCCTTGAACTTCAAATACTGGTCGCCGATGTCGGTCGGCGTCTGGGCGCTGCTCGTGTTTGGATTCTTCGTCGCGGTGTCGGCTCTCGACACGTGGGCCAGGGATCGCCAGGGGCGCGCGCACGGCCTGCTGGGAGCCGGCCTGGGACGAGCCTTCAACATCGTGGGCTCGATCGTCGCGCTGTTCATCCTTTCCTACACCGGGGTGCTGCTGAGCGTCAGCAACCAGCCCGTGTGGAGCGACACGTGGGCCCTGGGCGGCCTGTTCCTCGCATCAGGGCTCAGCGGCGCGGCGGCGCTGATCACGCTGCTCGTGCGCTACAGGCCGGATGCGTCGTTCAGCCTCGAGCGGCTGCGGCTGGCGGACGGTTATTTCGCGATCCTCGAGCTCGTGCTGCTGGTGGCGTTCTTTGCGACCGTGACCATCGCCGGCTCGGCCGGTCGGACCCTTCCGTGGCTGCCGCTCTGGATCCTCGCCCTGGTCGGGATCGGCGCTTCGATGCTTGGCGTCCGGCGTCCCGTGCGCCTGCACGCGAGCGGAGAGTCCGCTGCCGTGGCCCCGGTGGCGATGGAGGCGACGGTGGTCTCCATCCTGGTCCTGCTGGCGGTGCTGGCAGTGAGGGCGGCTGTGATCTTCAGTGCCCAGTAGCGCGAACCCCACCCCGAGCACCGACCAGGTGCTGGCGGCGCTGTCCGCGATCCAGGACCCCGACCTAGGCCGCGACGTCGTGAGCCTGGGCATGATCAAGGACCTGGTCGTCACCGATTCCGGCCGGGTCAGCTTCGTGTTCGAGCTCACCACTCCCGCGTGCCCGGTACGGGACCGCTTCCAGGCGATCGCCCGCGAGCTGGTCGGCGGCCTGCCCGGCGTGACCGCCGTCGACCTCAAGATGACCGCCAACGTCCGCGCGGCGTTCGGCGGCCGCTCGCCCGGGCAGGTCATCCCCGGCGTGAAGCATGCGATCGCGGTTGGATCCGGCAAAGGTGGGGTCGGCAAGTCGACGGTGGCGGTCAACCTCGCGGCTTCGCTGCGCCGGTCGGGCGCGAGCGTCGGTCTCCTGGACGCAGACATCTACGGCCCCTCCGTGCCGGCGATGCTCGGAGTCAACGACCAGCCGAAGGTGCTCGACCAGAAGCTCATGCCGCTGGAGGCCTACGGGCTGAAGTTCATGTCTATCGGCCTGCTCGCCGGCGCGGACAAAGCGATGGTGTGGCGCGGCCCGATGGTGTCGCGCGCGATCGAGCAGATGCTCACGGACGTGCACTGGGGCGAGCTCGACTACCTGGTCGTGGACCTTCCACCGGGGACCGGCGACGCCTCGCTCACCCTCGCCCAGTCCGTGCCCCTGACCGGGGTGGCGATCGTCTGCACCCCGCAGGAGGCAGCCTTGAGGATCGCGATCAAGGCGCTGCAGATGTTCCGCGGCCTCAACGTGCCGCCCCTGGGGCTGATCGAGAACATGAGCTGGTTCATCTGCAGCCGGTGCAGCGAGGAGCACCACATCTTCGACCACGGCAAAGCCGAGCGCGCCGCCCAGCGCCTTGGTGTCCCCTACCTCGGCGCCATCCCTCTCGACAAAGCGATCCGCGAGGAGGCCGACAGCGGCGCGCCGGTGGTCGCCTCCAGGCCCGAGACGGCCGGCGCGCAGGCGCTCGACAAGGTCGCCTCGGCGATCGCGGCGCGCATCGCGGTCCAGAGCTTTCGACAGCTGCCGGTCATAAACGTGCGCTAGCCGGCCAGGGGGGCTTCGGCCTCCAGGGCATGGCGGACCTCCTCGATGAACCCGGCGATCGCGGCATCGTCCGTGCCCGGCTTGGCCGATCTCAAGCGCTCCGCGGCGACGCCGGCCAGGTAGCACGACAGCGGGGCGAACCTGCGCTCGTGCGTGTGAGCGGCGACGCGAGCCAGCTCTAGGAGCTCAAGCGCCACCGTCGAATCGAGGGTAGGGGCTGCGATCGTGGCGTCGCGGCGCCCTGCCGCCACCACCCAGTGTCCACCGAGGTGTTCGAAGAATTCATTCATGTGTCACCTATATCACGGTCGCGGGAGCCCGATGGGCAATCGAAAGCCCGGTTACCGAAGGCCCTTGAGGCGGCGGGCTCGCTCGGCCACAGGCAGGTCGACGAACTCGCCGTCATCCAGCCTTGTCGCCGCCCCGCCGGACGCCTCGAACGCGGCCAGCACCCTTTCGGCCCAGGCAAGCTCGGCCTGCGTCGGGGTGAAGGCCTCGTTGATGACCGGCACCTGGCGCGGGTGGATGGCCGACTTGCCGAAGAAGCCGAGCGCCCGGGCGGCCTCGCACTCGCGCCGCAGGCCCTCGTCGTCGTTCAGGCGGGGATGGATGCCATCGCTCGGCGGCGGCTTGCCGGCCGCGCGCGCGGCGACCGCGATCGCGGACCTTGCGTAGCCGAGGTCGGCTTCGCCCCATCCGATTCCGAGGTCCGATGCGAGGTCGATGCTCCCGTAAGAAAGCAATGCGCAGCCGGGCGCGCTCGCGATCTCGTAGGCGTTCAGGACCCCTCTCGCCGACTCGATGGAGCAGTCAAGTCGTATGCCAGGGGCGCGCGAGGCCACCCATGCAACGTCGGCCGCCGAGTCGACCTTGGGAAGGCGAAAACCCGCGACCTTGCCCTCCAACACGGCGAGGTCGACGGCGCATTCGTCGGTCGACGGGCGGTTGACGCGCACCCAGCAGCGCTTGACGGCCGCGATCTCCGCGACCATCTGCCGGGCTCTCGCCTTCTTCTGCGGGGGGACGGCATCCTCCAGGTCGAGGAGCACCTCGTCCGCGCCGCAGTCGAACACCTTGGTCAGCAGCTTGGAATC
>JBIOGJ010000089.1:0-9654 GCA_044447965.1 Thermoanaerobaculales bacterium
CACTCCGGAGGCCGCGGGGCACCCGGCGCGCGGATCGGCGCCGGGAGACGCTGGCTTCGAGCGACCCTGTTATCGAGCGAGGGGAACAGCGAGGGTCACGGCGGCGAGCCGTGCTGCCGGGTCGCGGCCAGAGGAGTTTCGGGCCGCGGCGCGTGGGGACGCGCAAGGCCCGAATGGCCGCAAACCCGACGGGCTATTAGAAGCCGAGGTGGAATTTTGACTTGTTGTGTTCCTACGGGATCTTAGGCTTCGCCCCCAGGGGTTCTGGCACGCGGCCCGCTGCGAGGCGCCAGCGAGGAGGGCCGCAGCACCCGAGGGGTAAGAAGAACCGTTGGTCGTGATTCTCCGGCCGTGGCGAATGGCCTGGAGGTTGCGGCTGGCACCCAAGAGGATCCGAACTCGGCAGGCAACTGGATTGCGTGTCCATTTCTCGGTTGCGGAGCCCCCGGCTGGGGCGTTAGCTTGCACGCATGAGCGAGCGACTCCTACCCGACGACGACACGATGTACCGCGCCCTGGTGGACAAGGACCCGGGCTTCGACGGGCTCTTCTTCACCGGCGTGACGACCACCGGCATTTTCTGCCGCACGACCTGCAGCGCGCGAAAGCCACGCCGCGAGAATGTGGTGTTCTTCCCCACCGCGCGCGAGGCGCTGCTCGCCGGCTACCGTCCGTGCCGCGTGTGCCGGCCCGTCGAACGGCCCGCAAGCACGCCAGAGCCGGTGCGGCGCCTCCTCGCCGAGGTCGAGGCTGATCCGAGCATCCGGTTGCGCGACGTGGAGCTGCGCGACCGGGGGATCGATCCGGCCGGCCTGCGGCGCTGGTTCAAGAAGAACCACGGCCTCACCTTCCAGGGCTACGTGCGGGCGCTGCGCATCGGTGCGGCGTTCGGGCGGATCAGACACGGCGAGAGCGCCACCGACGCCGCCTTCGACCACGGCTGGGAATCGCTCTCCGGCTTCGGCGAGGCGTTCCGCAAGGTGATGGGCGCGGCGCCGACGCGCGGCACCGGCCTCGTCATCACCGTGACGCGGGTCGAGACGCCGCTCGGCCCGATGCTGGCGGGCGCGACCGACGCCGGTATCTGCCTGCTCGAGTTCGTGGACCGGCGCATGATCGAGACCCAGCTTGAGCGCATCAAGAAGCTGTTCGGCGCCGCGCTGGTGCCCGGCACAAGCCCGCACTTCGATCGGCTCGCCGACGAGCTCGATCGCTACTTTGCCGGCCAGCTCTTCGACTTCGAGGTGCCGCTCGACCTGCGCGGCACCGAGTTCCAGAAGCGCGTGTGGTCGGTGCTGCTCACGATTCCCTACGGCCGCACGCGCAGCTACGCGGAGCAGGCGCGCGTGCTCGGCGACCCCAAGGCGATCCGCGCAGTGGCGCGCGCCAACGGCGACAACCGCATCGCCATCATCGTGCCTTGTCACCGGGTGGTCGGCTCGGACGGGTCGCTCACCGGCTACGGCGGCGGGCTGTGGCGCAAGCAGTGGCTGCTCGACCATGAGCGCAAGCACGCCGCGCTCGCCCGGCCGGCGCTCGCGCACTGACCGCTCCGAAAACAGGTCTATGGGAGCACCGAGAACTCCGTGGGTGCACCTTCCAGGTGCGACCGAGCAAAGCTCCAGAGCCGAGCGGTCGCGGCAGGATGCCGCTCCCACTGAAAAGCTGAGCTGCTCCTCATGGCAGGCCACGGGCTGGAAGCCAAATACCCTATGGGAGCACCGAGAACTCCGTGGGAGCACCTTCCAGGTGCGACCGAGCAAAGCTCCGGAGGCGATCGGTCGCGGCAAGATGCCGCTCCCACCGGCTCTTTTCTCATCCCTCGTAGTGCCCGGGGCCGGCATGGAAACCCCTAGGTTGCGTTTTGCCAGAGGCCGATGATGTTGCCTTCGCTGTCCTTGAAGTAGGCGGCGAACCCCATGCTCGCGACCGCTAACTTGCCGCGCGCCACCGCGCCGCCCAGACCCTCGACGGTCTTGAGCGTCGCGTCGATGTCAGCGACCTGGATGGTGACCAGTGGGTGGTAGACCGGCGCCTGCCGCTTGAGCATCCCGCCGTTGATAGTGCCGGGCTTCGTCGGCATTCCCTTGGCGTCGGTGGGCGCGGTGCCGACCAGCGTGTAGCCCATTCCGGGCATGAAGTTCATCCGCCAGCCGAACGCCTGCGCGTAGAACCCCCGCGCGCGCTCCTCGTCGTCGACCGGGATCTCGAAGTGGATGACCTCTCCTGACATTCCCTGGTTCCTCCCCTGCACAGGTCGTCCGACCTGCTGGGCAATTTCACGCCGGCCAACGCCGGCCGTGCCGCCGTCATTCCACCTGCGGCTTGGCCGGTATCCGCCGCAGTCCCAGCAGCGCGGCCATCGCCGGGCCGCTCATCATCGATGTGACCAGTGCCATGACGATCAGCGCGACGAAAACCGGCGCGCCGATTATCCCCGCCTGCAGCGCGACCGACGCGACGATCATCTCCATCGCGCCGCGCGCGTTGAGTCCGAACGCCACCGCCAGCGCGTCACGGGCCGGCATTCCGCCCAGGCGGCCACCGAGCGTGGCGCCGCCGAGCTTGCCTGCACATGCGAGCGCGACCACCACGGCGACCAGCACCGGGGCGAAGCTGTGCGAGAAATCCGCGAGCAGACCCAGCGAAACGAAGTACAGCGGCGAGAAGAACCCACCCACGAAACGGCGGATCGTGGCGTGTGCCTCGTTGCCCTCGGCGTCGCGATCGGCAAGCGCCACGCCCGCAAAGAACGCGCCAAACACCGCGTGGAACCCGAGCAACTCCGCCGCCGCGCTCGCCAGCAATACCAGGACAACCGTGGCCGAGAGCAACCCTCCCGGCCAGGGAAGCTGTCTCCGCACGAGCCTCAGCGCCGGGGCGCCCAGCAGCCGGCCCGCCACTAGGGTCACCGCGATGAAAGCCACCGTCTTGCCGACCACCAGCAGCGGACCGGCCGCCTCGGCCTCGCTGGCGCCGAAGCGACTAAGGATCGTGGCGAACAACGCCCACCCCAGCAGGTCGTCGATCGTGGCCGCCGCCATCACGACCGTGCCGAGCGGGTGGCGAAGCAAATCGAGCTCCATCAGGGTCCGGGCGATTACCGGTAGGGCGGAGATCGAGAGCGCGGTGCCGATGTAAAGCGCGAACAGACCGGGCCGCGCGAGCGCTTGCGGCCCCCACAATCGCGGGAACGCGTGAACGCACGCGATTCCCGCCAGCATCGGCGCGGCAATGCCGAACAGGCTGGTCAGGCCGATGCTGCGCGCCCGTGACGAGACGGCTCCGAGGTTCACCTCCAGCCCGGCGGTGAACAAGAAGAGGAGCATGCCGAGATTGACGATCGCGCTGGTGGCCGTCGGCACCGGACCGCCGGGCGGGAACAGCGCCGCGTGCAGCCCGGGCGCAAGCGCGCCGAAGACGGTCGGGCCGAGCACGACGCCGCCCAGCAGCTCGCCGAACAACGTCGGGAGTCCCACGCGCCGCGCGAGCTGCCCGCTGGCGACGCCGATAAGAAGCATCACGCCGAGCTGGAGGAACAGCGTCATCCAGGCTGGGTGTGACATCACGCTAGCCCGCGCGCCGCGGGCGGATCAGCACGAGGCTGCCAAGCAGCATCGTCCAGGCGTTGACATACGCCCAGAGCAGGAACAGCACCACGCTGCCGAGGGTGCCGTAGAGCTGCGCCCCGCCCCATAGCTCCGGCGCCAGCTTCGAGAAGCCACTGCTCACCAGCAGCCAACCCAGCGGCGTCGCCAGCGCGGCCACCACCGTGCGCCCCGCCCGCACCCTCGGGATCGGCGCGAGGCGATAGGTGAGGAAGGTGGCGCCGAACAGCATCCCGGCGACCACCACCACGCGTGCGGCCGCCACCAGTGAGATGGTCAGATCGGCTAGCTCGTGCAGACTGAGCAGTCCGCGCTCGACCGACGGCGCGACGAGCAGCAGCAGTGCGGTGGCGAGCAGCGCCAACACCCACACCACCACGAGCAGCGCAGCGCTCAGGGTGGAGCGCCACGGCGTGCCATCTGGCTTGATCTCGCCGGTAACAGCGGCGCGAATCCCGCGCAGGCAGGTCGCAATGAAATTGAACGAGGTGAGGATCGCGAAGAAGAAGCTGGCGGTCAGCCACCCGGTGCTCGCCGAGGAGCGCGCCCAGCGAAACACGTCGGCGGGATCGATGTGTGTCTCGGCCGGCAGCACGTCGCGCAGCACCTGCTCGACCTCAGCGGTAACGTCGAGCGGGAGCCAGCGTCCCGCCATCGTGACCGTTACCGCCACGAAAGGCACCAGGGACAGGGCGAGGAAGAACGCCAGTTGCGCCGCGAAACCGGCGAGGAGGTGAAAGCGGTGGACCGCCGAGGAAGCCCAGGGCGACGTCATCAGTGGAGCGGTTATACCAGAAGTCGGGGCGCCATACGCGCAACGACGAGACCACGCCGCATCGGGCCGTGTGTTTACGCCGGCCTGTGATCGCGAGGGGACGCGCGTAGCATGCGACGCGGAGGAACCTCGCACCATGGCGCACAAGGTCTGTCCCTGGTGGCTTGGGTATTTTCTCGTCAACCCGCTGCGGCGGCTCGTCGAGCATCCGGTCAAGCTACTGCATCCCTTTGTTCGCGACGGCATGCTGGTGCTCGAACCCGGCTGTGGCATGGGCTTCTTCACCCTTGACCTCGCGCGCCTGGTGGGTGCGAGCGGTCGCGTGGTCGCCGTCGACCTCCAGCCGCGCATGCTCGCGGGATTGCGACGCCGGGCGGCCCGCGCGGGCCTGGCCAGGCGCATCGAGGCGCGTCTCGCGCAGCCGGATCGGCTCGGTGTTGGGGACCTTGCGGGCCAGGTGGACCTGGCCCTCGCGATCCACGTCGTGCACGAGGTCCCGGATCAGACCGCGTTCTTCGCCGAGCTATACGATGCCCTCAAGCCCGGAGGTGAGGTCCTCGTCGCGGAGCCCCGCGGCCACGTCTCCATGGAGGCCTTCGCTGCCACGCTCGAGGTCGCGAGGTCGCGGGGCCTTGAGCACGTCGCGACACCCGACTTCGCGTCCTCGAGAGCCGCGCTCTTGCAGCGCGGCGCTGACCCAAATCCGGCCTGAGACCGCGCGCTATTCGCTCGCGGTAAGCTCCGCGGTAGGCAGGAACCGAGGCGGCCGTCGATGCTTGGTCGCCTGCTCGAGCGCGTACGCGAGCCGAACCAGCGTGCGCTCGTCCCAGGCCCGGCCAATGAAGGTGATGCCCACCGGCAAGCCGAAGGCGTACCCGACCGGCACCGTGACGCTGGGGTAACCGGAGACCGCCGCCGGGCTTGAGCTGGCGCCGAGGAAGTGATCGCCGTTGACGAGGTCGATCGTCCAGGGAGGCCCGCCCGTGGGCGCCACGATCGCGTCGAGGCGGTGCTTGGCGATGACCTCGTCGAGGCCCTTTTCGCGTGCGAGCTTGATGCAGCGCTTGCGCGCCTTGAGGTAGGCGCTCTCAGTGAGCGGCCCCTTTGCCTGCGCCTTCTCCATGATGTCCTGGCCGAAGAACGCGAGCTCGGAGTCGCGGTGTTTCTCGTTGAACTCGATCACGTCCTTGAGCGTGCGCGCCGGCGCACCCGACGCCCACTCCGCGAGGTACGCGTTGAGATCGGCCTTGAACTCGTAGAGCAGGACCTCGAACTCCGGGTCGTCGTACTCGCCGAGGTGCGGGATGTCCGCGGGGTCCACGATCACGGCGCCGAGGCGCGCCATCTCCTTGATCGCGGCCTCGCAAAGAGCATCCGCTGGTACGCTGTAGCCGAACAGCTTGGCGCGCGCCACGCCGATGCGAGCGCCGTTGAGGCCATCGGGATCAAGGAACTTCGTATAGTCCGCCGCGCCCTTCCCTCGGCTCGCCGCCGTTGCCGCATCGCGAGCGTCCTCGCCCGCCAGCACACCGAGAAGCACGGCGGCGTCCGTCACCGTGCGTGCCATCGGACCTGCGGTGTCCTGGCTGTGGGAAATCGGCACGATCCCGGCACGGCTGACCAGACCCACGGTCGGCTTGATCCCCACCAATGAATTCGCCGCCGAAGGACACACGATCGAGCCGTCGGTCTCGGTACCGACACCCACCGCGGCGAGACTGGCCGCGATCGCCGCACCGGTCCCGGAGGAGGAGCCACACGGGCTGCGGTCGAGCGCGTACGGGTTGCGGCACTGCCCGCCCCGCCCACTCCAGCCGCTCGACGACCGCGTGGAACGGAAATTCGCCCACTCGGAGAGGTTGGTCTTGCCAAGGATCACGGCGCCGGCCTCGCGCAGACGCTCGGCCACGCGCGCATCGCGTGGCGCGGCCGCGCCCACCAGCGCAAGCGACCCTGCCGTGGTTCCCATTCGGTCGGCGGTGGCAATGTTGTCCTTGATCAAGACCGGGATCCCATGCAGAACGCCGTGCAACCTGCCGGCCTTGCGCTCGGCGTCGAGCTTGTCCGCGATGTCGAGCGCCTCTGAGTTGACCTCGATCACCGAGCGAAGCGTCGGGCCCTGCCGGTCGACCGCGGTGATGCGCGCGAGGTAGGCTTCGGCAAGCGAGCGCGCCGAGAGCTTGCCGGCTTGCATGAGCGCCTGCAAGGCAGTGATCGTGGCTTCCTCGAACTCGAAATCCGGGACCGCCCCAGGCGCGCCCTGCGGTCCTCCGGTCCCGCGTGCGAGGACGGGCACGGCGGCGCTCGCCACGGCCGCAATCCCGCCCGCAACACCGATTTGCAACAGCTCGCGCCGACTCACCCCAGCGCGCTTCGCCGAACGGCCGCTTGTCCGCTTGCTCATGGCTAGCCTCTCCGCTGCAAGTGTAGCCGGAGATTGAGCGACGTTACTTCCGGCTGTAGCGTTGCAGGAGGCCAGACGAGGGCGCGGAAGACCGTGGAAGTCAGACCGCAAAGCGATGCAGGAACTTCGCCAGGCGTTCGGCGCCCTCATGCGCGAACGAAACGAACGAAACGCCGATACCCGGGTACGGCCCGCGCCCTTGCATGGAGGCACGCCTCACCTCGGCTCGGCCCCGCAGCGGCGCCGCCTCGGCCGGAACGAGGAGCTCAAACGACAGCTCGGTGCCGATCGGATAGCTGTGCTGTATGCGCAGGAGCATGCCAGTTGCGGAGACGTTGATGGTCTGGCAGAACACCCGGCGGGCAAAGCCGGCGGCCAGTATCTCGAGTCGGACCGGGACCTTGGCCGGGAAGCGCGGCGCCACGCCGACCACCTGCTCCACCGCCGGTCGCAGTCCCTGCTCCAACTCCTCCAGGGCCACCACGCGGTTGGCGCCTTTGCTGACGAACTCTTCGGCGTCAGTGCAGCAGTTCTGCGGCGCCACCAGGACGATCCCGGAGGTGCGGCACGGCGAATCGGCCTTGCGGACGGCACCGAGGAACGCGCTAATTGGCAGGTCGGTAAGCGGGAACCCGACCACCAGCACGTCGTACCGTAGCAGCGATGTGCACGCCAGGGCCCCAGCGCCTCCTTGCATCGCATTGGCGACCTTGATTGGCGCAAGCGCCTCACGCACCAGGATGCCGGTGGAGAGCTCCAGACCCACGGGCAGCACGGTCCGCTGCACAGCCTCGACCGACGGCAGCACGCAACCCCCTTTTTCTATTTTCGTGACGACCGTGTCCGCGCGTCGTGACCTGGCTCACCAAATCAACGAGTTGCCGTCGCCCGCGCCCCTGCAACTCCGGCGCGGAGTCGTAGGTCACGTCCGCGATCTGGACAAAGTCCCATTTTCGGTTTACAAATGGAAGGGGGCCTCATGTGGAAGAAGGCGGAGCCCGATCCCAGTGAACGCCGCGGTCCGGCACCGACCGACCGGCCGGTCGTGCCACCGGTCTGGACCGGTACGGCCGCGAGCTTGCCAACAAGCGGGGGGGAAGTGATGACAGCGGAGCGCCCAAGCGACCGTGCGATCATTGGTCCATCAATCACCATCAAGGGCGACGTCACGGGCGAGGAGGACCTCCTCATCCAGGGCCGGATCGAAGGGAAGGTGGACCTCGCCCAGCATCACGTCACCGTGGGCGCCAACGGCCGCATCAAGGCCAATGTGTTCGGACACAGCGTCACCGTCGAAGGTTCGGTCGAGGGTGACCTGCACGCCGAAGAGCAGATCGTCATCCGCAAGTCAGGGAACGTGCGCGGGAACGTCGCTGCACCACGGGTCACGATCGAGGACGGCGCGACCTTCCAAGGCAGCATCGACATGGAACGCAAGGCGCCGCCCCGGCCGGCTGTCGCGCCGAGCTCCCCGGCGATTGCCTCGCCCGCCGCACGCACCAGCCTCGACCAGGCGCTGACGGGCGGTACCCCGCGAAGACCGAACGAGGCGAAGCGGCCCGAGGGGAGTAGCTGAGTCCCGGTGCTCTGGCGGTCGCGGCGAGAGAGAGCGGCGGAGACGAGTCCCAGCCGGGAAGTGGTGGGCGCGGCCGAGCCCCAGCCGCCCTTCTACCGCTCGCCCACGCTCAAGGCGCTGCTCTCCCGACTCTCGCCTGACACCCCCCACCACATTCTCGACCTCGGGGGGGTCCACAGCGCCAACGTGGAGTTCTTCTCGCATTACTCCTGCCGCCTGCAGATCGTCAACCTGCTCGATGCGCTCACCTCGGAGGCTTCGAGGGCGCTGCTCGCAAGCGACCCGGCGCGGGCGTTCCGCCAGGTGCTTCCCCAGACCCGGCGCGAGTTCGACGTCGTGCTCGTCTGGGACGTGCTCAACCACCTGGACAAGGAAAAAATCCGGGCCTTGACTTCGATCCTGGCGGACTTGACCGCGCCCGGCGCCCAAATGCTGGCGTTCCTGTTTACCGCCAAGGAGATCTCCGCCCTTCCGCTGGCCTTCAAGATCATTGACGAGGAGACCCTCCTGTACGAGCCGCAAACCCAGGCGGTCCGGCCCGGCCCACGCTACCCTCCCGCCGAGGTCGAGCGCATGGAAGCAGGGTTCGCCGTGGTGCGCTCGGTCCTCATGCGTCATGGCGTGCAGGAGTACCTTTTCGCACGCCGCCGCGATGAATAAGCCGCCGCGTAGCGCGCCACGCCGACCTCCCAGACCATGACCTGAGGTTGAACCACCGGGAGGTTGCGTGCATCGCGCCGCGCTACAATTCCACGCCACGGAGGACGGTCCATGCTGGAGCAGATTCGCGCGGCGCTGGCCGCGGCCATCGCCGCGGCGCTTGAGCAAATGGGGGTGCCGGAGACGCAAATAACGCCTGAGGTGCCACCGCGCCGCCAGCTCGGCGACCTGGCTTGGTCCGGGGCACTCCCGCTCGCCAAGACCCTGCGGCGGCCTCCGCGGGCGATCGCCGAGGAGCTGGCTCGCCGAGTTGCCGAGGAGCTGCGCAGCGCGAACGCCGAGAGCCCACTCGCGCTGGTTCAGACCGAGGTGACCGTCGAAGGGCCTGGCTTCCTCAACTTCCGGCTTCGCCGTGGCCCTACCCTCGCCCATCTGCTCGTTGAAGGATCCTCGCCGCGCCGCAACTCCGCCGGCGCGGGCCCAGGTGACGGCGGATCGACCCCGGAAGAAGCGGAGGCGGATTCACTCCGCCGGAGCGCAGGGGCGCGGGGGCCTAAGGCGGCGGAGGCTGTGTCGGGGGGCCGCCGGCCCCCCGCAACGCAAGCGAGCCGGGATTCACTCCCGGCGAGCG
>JBIOGJ010000090.1:0-9167 GCA_044447965.1 Thermoanaerobaculales bacterium
GGTCAAGGGGAAGAACGATGAAGTGACGTTCAAGCTGGAGGACGACGCGAAGGTGATGGAGCACGGCAAGCCATCGACCTTCGCCGAGCTCAAACCCGGCGAGCACGTCATGGTCCGCTACACCGGGAGCGAGTCCGAGCGGGTCGCCTCCGAGGTGGATATCCTTTTCGCGCCCGCCCCAAAGACCGGCACGCCCCAGCAAAAGTAGTTGGCCGGGCCACCCCCGAGCGTTCTCGGTCACGCGGCATCGCTCTGGTGCTCCAACGCGATTCGGGTTGCGAGTCCGGGGAAAACTTCCCGTCCGTCCCCTTCGACAGGTGAAATTTGACCCGCTCGATTAGGCTCGACCGGTCGGGGTGGGCGAGAAGCTCGACTCATCCCTGGCTGCGGTCGTTTCTGGCCTTGCGATAACGGGGCAGGCCGCTTGAGGTCAGCCAGAATTGGTCTCAGGGTCACTGTCCTCGCGCCAGGACGCCGGACCCTGGCGGCGTCGAGCTACTCGAAGTGCCTGTAGCCAGGCCACGCCTTCTCGATCGGTACGAGGCGCTTGCGGGCGATGAAGATGCCGAGGTCGTTCTCGTAGGGCATGGAGTACCGGCAGCGGTGGACGCCGGCGGGGGTGACGTCGGCATAGCTCTCGAAGTAGTCCGCGCGGGCGCCGCCGAGCCGGATGAAGGTCGTGATCGGCGTGGCGCCGACACCCCAGAACCAATACGAGTTGTGGTTGCAGATCACCCGTGGCAACGGGTAGCGTCGCGCGTACAGCTCGAGCGCGCCGGCCTCGCCGTAGTTGTTGACGAACGCGACCGTGGTCTTCCTCTCCTGGTCGGGGATCGCGAGGTACGCCGCGGACACGTCGTGCGCGAGCTCCTCCCAGCCGTGCATGTCGGCAAAGAGCTGGCCCAGCTCCCCCATCTTCTTGTTCTCGGGGTTACTCGGCGTGACATGGAGGGCGCGCGCGTACCGGATATACGTCTCCACCGGCAGGATCGGCATCGCGAATGGCGCCAGCATCACGGCCGTGAGCGCGAGCAGGCCGCCGATCCCGGGCACGACGACGCGCCGCCATGGACGCGTGACTCGTTCGAGGGCGACGCCGCCACAGGCGAACAGCGGCGTGTACGCGGCCGCGATGTATTCGGACTTGGTGTGGGCGTTGGCGAGCAGGATGACGAACACCGTGAGGAACGCCACGCCCAGGGCCCGGAACCGCTTGCCATTACGGTCGAAAAGGCACCACCCGAGGCCGGGCAGCGAGACGAGAAACGTGAACGGGTTCATGTTGCGGAACTGGTCGACAAGGAAGCGGAGGCGCGTCAGCGACGAGTACTTCTCGGCTGTCGCGTTGCGCATGAACTCGAGGTGGGGGAAGCCGTGCTGAAGATTCCAGATGACGAACGGCGAGAACACGAGGAGGGCGAGCAGACCCGCTGCGTACGGGCCGGGGCGCTTGAGCTGGCTTCGCAGCCCCGTGAGGACGATGGCCGCGCCGATGCCGGCTGTCAGCCAGAGGATGCTGATCTTGTTGAGCATGCCCAAGCCGAGGATCAACCCGAACCAGAGCCACGCGGCGAAGGTGGGGCGGTCCCTTAGCCGGAGCAGCGCGTACGCGGCCAGGAGCCAGAAGAAGATATCCAGACTGTTCATCGAGAAGAAGGAGTGAAACGCTACCAGATGTGGCGACGAGAGAAAGCACAGCGACGCGAGGACCATCGCCGCACGCCCGCCTCCCATGCGGCGGACGAGGAGGCCGAGCACCATCGTGGACAGGCCCGACACGATGGCGGGTATCAGCCGGATCGCGAAGATGGAGTCGCCGAGCACGAACCGCGTCACCGCGAGCAGGAAGATTGACAGTGGCGGCTGATCCACGTAGCCGGCGGCGAGGTGCTTGCTGCACGCGATGTAGTACAGCTCGTCGCGGAAGTAGCCGTACCCGCCGAGCGCGTTGACGGCCATGTGCACGCCAAGCGCGAGCAAGGCTAATGCGACGACGGTCCCGGTGTGCCTCGGCGTTGCCTCCGCGCGGCCCTGATCCACCCTTGCCCGCCTCCAGTTCGCGGAGGAGTTTACGTCCCCTTCGACCCCGAGGTTGGAGCCAACGAAGGATTCATTTAGGGCGGCGCGGCGCGCGGGGCAAGGCTTACGGCGCTTTCGCCTCTTGGACCTTCCGCGTAACCTCCAAGAACCAGTTCACCACGACGTCGAGGTGCGATGACGTGCCGGGGCTGGGGTTCTCGGCGACCAGGAACCTCTTTCCGTCGCGGGTGACGTCATAAGCGTAGATCTCATGGTTCTCGAACAGGACTCGCGGCGTGCCGACCTGGATATCCTCGCCCTGCGACTCCACGGACACGGCCATGAACTTCATGCCGCACAGGTAGAAGATCTCCTTGCCGTCCGGCGACCAGAGCGGGTACGTACCACCATCCGTGGAGACCTGCCACTTGCGGTCCTCCCCTGAGGCCGGGCGCACGTAGATCTCCGGCCGACCGGTATCCTCCGCCTCGTATGCGACGAGGCCCCCGCTCGGACTCAAGGATGCAGGGCCGTCGACGAACGGCGATTTGACGAGCAGCTTGGGCTCGGAGCGGGCGGCCCCGGCACCCACGAAGCGGAGGAGCAGCTCGTTGCTTCCGTCCGGGGGGGTTCGGATTGTGAGTATGCTGGTGCCGTCCCTCGAGAGTTGCGTCGGGCTCTCCCCGCTGTCCGATGGGAAGACGAGCTGCTCGGAGCCGCTGTCATCGGCGTTCTTTGCGAACACCTGATAGTGCTGACCCTTTTCCAGGGCGAAGTAGAGGCGCCGTCCGTCGCCCGACCAGATCGGCGTTCCCCCTCGAGCCGAGACGGTGAGCTTCGCCACCGCGAGGCGGCCAAGGTCGATGGTGGCGATGGCGTTGCTGATCTGGACGGCGACCCGCGCGCCGTTGGGAGATAGTGCCACGCTGGCGTAAAACTGGCGGGGCAGGCTCAGCGGTTCGCTCCGCCCCGCGCGGTCGATCCACGAGAGCGAGAGGTCGCCAACGACGGACTCGGCCGGCGCCGTCACCAGCATCCCGGTCCGTGACACGTCCATCGCGGCGTAGCCAGAGGCGTCAACGAAGACGTTCCCCGCGACCTCGACCGGGGCGCCCTCGACCTCGAGCGACCGAGCGTTGAATGGCACCGCGTAGAGCGCGCCGGCACGGGCGTAAACGAGGTGGCCGGTCGGCAGGTAGCGGGGGAACGTCCCGCCCTTCACGACGACCTTCCGTTCGCCGCTGCCCAGCCGCTCGGCGACGATCGTCGCATCGTCCCAGTCGCCGCCCGAGCCGACGGTGTACAGGAGCACCCGCCCGCCGGGGAGAAGCTCCGGCCAGCGGTCCTGCTGCTCCCCTTCCGCGCTACGTATCCGCGTCACGCTCGTGGGCGTTCCCCCCACCGACGAAACGCGGGCGACCGGCACGTAGTACGTTGGAACGAAGTAGATCGAGCCGTCCTCGGCCCACACGCCGCCGCGGAAGTTCGGCGCGTCGCAGAGAGTGACGGGCGAGCCGCCGGACACGGCGACCTTCTTGAGCTTCACGCCCCCTTGGAATGCGATCCACTTCCCGTCCGGCGAGAAAAAGGGATGCTGGGCACCTTCTGCGCCCGGGACCTGGGTGAACCGCCCCGAGTCGAGCGAGCGGACGCGCAGCTCCGTTGTCGCTCCTTTGGAGATCACATACGCGAGGGTCGTGCCGTCCGGTGAGATCGCAAATGGCCGGAGGCCGAGGTTGAGCCTTTCCCCCCGCGGCGGCACGATCTCGAGCCGCATCGCGCGACCCACATTTGCATCGTGTTGCCGTGTGGAGTTGAGATACAGCGCTGCAAAGACCGCCGCGAGCAAGGTCGCCACAACAAGTGGAGCCCACTGAGATAGCTTCGGCCGGCTCCATCTCCCGCTCATGCCTGGAGCTGAGGCAGGAGCGGCCAAACCGGGCGGGCGCTGAGCTGCTTCGTGAGCGAGTGCCGCGTCGGCTCCCGCGGAGACAGGGCTTCTCCGCGCCGCCAGTGCTTCCTCCAGCGCGACGCGTCCCTCGCCGATGTCGCGCAGGCGACGCTTGGGGTCGCGCTCGAGGCAGCGGACAAGGAGCGTCCGGACCTGGGATGTGAGGCCGGAGGGCAGGGCAGTCCAGTCCACCTCCTGCCGCAGCACGGCCGCCAGGGTGTCCGAGATCGTCTCCCCGGCGAACAGCCGCTTGCCGGTGAGCATCTCGTAGAGCAGGCATCCGAACGCCCAGATGTCCGCCCGCTTGTCCACCGGCTTGCCGCGCGCCTGCTCCGGGCTCATGTACGCGGCGGTCCCGAGGATCACGCCAGCCCGCGTGTGGTGGCCGGTGATCGTCGGGGACAGCGCGAGGTCCGGGGTCGGGCCCTGTTCCTCCCATGCCTTCGCGAGTCCGAAGTCCAGTACCTTCACGGCGCCGTCGGGGCGCACCCCGACGTTGCCGGGCTTGAGGTCGCGGTGGACGATCCCGCGCTCGTGCGCTGCCTCGAGACCTTCCGCGATCTGCAACGCGACGGGGATCGCCTCATCGATCGGCATCGGTCCGCGCGCGATGCGCTCGTCGAGGCCCTCGCCCTCCACCAGCTCCATCACCAGGAGCTGCTTGCCGTCAACGTGTTCGAGCGCGTGCAGGGTTGCGACGTTGGGATGATTGAGCGAGGCGAGCACCTTCGCCTCGCGCTCGAACCGGGCAAGCCGCTCGGGATCGTCCGCAAAGGTCTCCGGCAGTGCCTTGATTGCGACCTCTCGGCCGAGCCGAGTGTCGCGGGCGCGCCAAACCTCGCCCATCCCGCCTTCACCGAGGCGCGCGAGGATCTCGTACGGGCCGAGGCGGGTGCCGGGTTGGAGGCTCACTGTGCGCCCTCCACGACGAACAGTTGCGACGTCATCCCGCTGTAGTCGTACGCATACGACCTGGCGTCGTCCGTTAGGGTGGCCCCCGAGCAATAGAGGACACCCGTTTTGTCGGCGGGGGCGACTTCCCGAATGAGCTCGCACCGGCCGGAGGCGAGGTCCAACCGCTCGAACCGGTAGGGCAGATTGGCAGCGCGGAGGAGGAAGATAGAGCGGCCATCCGGGCTCCATCGGATGACCAGGTCGTCCGTGGTCATTCCGGGCACGGTACGAGCTGCTCCACCCTCGATGCGCTGGATGGAGTAGGTCCCAGCCGGTGTTCCGTACGCGATCTGCCGGCCATCCGGAGACACCCAGCCCCTCGTCGCCGCTTCCGTTGTGACAGCGCGCGGCAGGCCGCCCACGAGGTCCTGCGCGTAACACCGCGACACTTTACCCGCCTCGTTGCCAACCACCAGGACGCTCTTCCCGTCTGGGAACCAGCCAGCCGATTGGTAGGTCTCCAGGTCCCCCCGCGCGAGGCGCCGTGGCTCCCCTGGACCGGTCGGGTAGATGACGAGCTGCGGCGGTGTGTACACGATAGCGATCGCCCACTTTGCGTCCGGCGAAAGGCCCCAAACATCCCCCTCTCCGAGGCGGACGACGGGACCGCCATCGGCGCTCCGCAGGCAGACCGCGTAGTTCGGGCCGGCGGACACAGACTCGTCCCCGAACAGCAGCATGCTCCCATCCCCAGAGAGAAACGGCCGGATCGAGTTGTCGAGCCATGAGAGATCGCGCTCGGCGCTTGCGCCCGCGGTCAGGACGGAGATTCCCTGACGCTGGTCGTCACGGGTCACGAGCCAGCGCCCGGTGCGGGAGACGTCGTGCATCGTCAACCCCCCTGCGCTGCGCAAGGCCACCCGTCGGCGCCCGGCGAGATCCACGCCGAAGAGGGTCTGAGCGTTTCCCTCCGTACTGGCGCTGAAGAGGACCTCATCGCCGGATCGAGACCAGGCGAGGCCCTCCTCTCCCCAGTACTCGCCGGACAGGGGCGTCCGCTTTCCGGCCAGGTCCACGGCGATGACCGACCCGCGGTCGTCCCACTTCCTGGGGTGCTCGAAGAGCGCGATCCGGTCGCCTCGGGGCGAGACCCGAAGATCGCTCAGGTAGCCCGCGGTCTCGTAAAGGACTTTGCCGATGGGATACTCCAACCGGTCCTTGCCGCCCGCCACCCGAATGATGGCCAGTTCGGAGCCGTCGGGCGACCAATCCGCCTGACGAACGTCCTCGAGGATCTCCCGGGGCGCCGTGCCCCCGAGCGAGACCCGCGCGAGGGTGCCTTCGCATAGCCGGTGGTGCGTGAAGCGCGCGTTGGTCAGGACGGCCAGCTCGCCCTTCGAGGAGATGGAGAGCAGATGCGTGCGCGGGAGGCCGAGCGGCTGCGGCTCGGCGTACTCCGGGCGGATCGTGAACAGCTCCGGCACGTTGCCCTCGAGCGCCGCACTGTAGACGATGGTTTCGCCGTCCGGCGCGAAGGCAGCCTGGAAGATCGCCTGCGGGCGGAAGCAAACCTGGCGGAAGTTGATCTCCGCCGCCGCGTGCAGCCCCGCCTTCGCTCCCTGGTGATAGAACACGGCCGCCGCGATCCCTACCGCAGCGACGGCGCAGGCGGTGACCGCCCACGGTTTCCAGTTCGGCCGCCCAACGGTTGCCTTCGCGCCACCCGTGACAACCGATCCCGACAGCGCCTGCAGTGCAAACGCGATGTCTCGCGCCGACTGGAAGCGCTCCCCTGGCTTCTTCTCAAGGCAGTGCTGCACGATGCGCTGGAGCGCGGGCGATGCGCCGATGCCGCTTGCGACGAGCTCCGGCGGGTCTTCCTTCAGGATCGCCGTCATACTCTCCGCGGCCGTCTCGCGCGCGAACGCCCGCGACCCAGAGAGCATCTCGTAGAGCACGGCGCCGAATGAGAAGATGTCCGAGCGATGATCGGCTGCCTCGCCTCGCACCTGCTCGGGCGACATGTACCCAACGGTGCCCATCACCACGCCAGGCCCCGTCCCGCCCTCTGGAGGCGTCGTCAGCGTCTTGCCCGAGTTCGCGAGCATCGAGCCCCCGACCTTCGCGAGGCCGAAGTCGAGGATCTTGACGTGGCTGTCAGATGTCAGGAATACGTTCTCCGGCTTCAGGTCGCGGTGAACGATCCCCTTCTCATGTGCGGCGGCCAGGCCGTCGGCCATCTGCACGGCGAAATCGACGGCCTTGCGGGCGGGAAGCGCGCCGTGCTCGAGCCGCGCGCGCAGCGTCTCGCCTTCGAGCAGCTCCATGACGGCGTAGGCGGTCTCACCCTGTCGCCCGAAGTCGTAGATGGCGAGGATGTTGGGGTGCGAGAGCTGAGCCACCGCGCGCGCCTCGCGCTCGAAGCGGGCGAGCGCGTCGGGGTTGTCGGCCAGATAGGAGGGGAGGACCTTGACGGCAACGTCCCGTCCGAGCTTGGTGTCGTGCGCGCGGTACACCTCGCCCATCCCGCCCGCGCCGAGAGGGGCGATGATCTCGTACGGGCCGAGGCGGGTTCCAGGAGTCAGCATGAGCTTCCTCGCTGTGCCTTTGGCCGCGACCGCGGGCTCACGCTGCGCTCATGCCTGCGCGCTGACTCGACGTTGCCGCGGACGCCCGCCACAGCGAGCCTACAGATCTCCACGTGCACGATCTCCCCCCCAGAATGCATTGTGCTGTCTCAAAGCCGCGGCCATTGTACCAGTGCTGCGGGCGTCAGCGGTGTAACGGCTGGGGGGATGGGCGCCGGACCTGCCACGGTTTCAAGCGTGGAGGTATGGCAGGGAGGGTGGCAGCCTCCGGGAGGGAGGATGATGCACCGGTCTCAACTGTGAGCAGCCGAGGCGCGCGTTCGGATCACGCTCGCTGGCGCGGACGCTTGCGGCTGCGGGGTGGTGGTTGCTGGGCGCAGTCGTCCTTTGGCCTGCCCATCAGCTCGCCACGCTCGCTGTAGAAGCACTGGCAGTCGCGCCGCAGTTGATCGAAGAGCCTCGTCCGGGCTCGATGCAGCCTGATCTTGACCGTGCCGAGCGTGAGCTCCAGGCGCTGCGCGATCTCCTCGTTGGTGAGCTCCTCGAGCTCGGCGAGCACGTAGACGTCGTAGTAGTTGGCGGGGAGCGCCTCGACGTAATCGAGATAGCACGCGACCATCTCGTTGCGCATCGCGGCTTCCTCGGGGCTGCGCGAGCGCCCGTCCGGGAGGCGGGAGAGGGCGTCATCGTCCTCCGCCTTGTCCGGTCCGGGGAGGGAACATGGGCTGGGGGCTTCGAACCGTGAGGCCCTCTTCCTTGCGAGGTCGCGGACCGTGTTGAGCGTGATGGCGTAGATCCACGAGGTCAGCTTCGCCGGATCCTCGAGGCTCTCCAGGGAGCGGCCGATCTTGATGAAGACCTCCTGCGCGACGTCATCCGCGTCGTCGCGGCCGATCAGCTTGGCGGCGTAGGCGCGCACCTTGGCGCGGTAGGTCTCGTAGATTCGAGGCAGCGTGGGAAGTTCTGTCTGGCTCATGCGGCGTCCTGCCTGGCTGGTTTCCATCCTATACCTTCGTGAACGGCGCGGAATGATGGCAGCACGACGGTTCCTCCGGGGCGGGCGACCGCTCACGCAAGGTCCGCCTCGCAACGTCGAGAGGCTTGTCCATCCGGGCGACGACCTCGGCCCCGACCGCAACCGCGAGGCACTCCGCCGAGCGCAGGCGCGCGACGATCGCGAGCGTCCGCGCCACGTGGTGACTCGGCGTGCCGTGACGAAGCGCCTCCTCGACCATGCGTTTTGCGCACGGCTCGCAGCCGGCGGCGATCACCACCGCGATCGGGATCAGGTGCTCGAAGCCGGCCGCCGCCGGCTCCGTTGACTTGCGATTGCGATCGACAAGGCTGGCTTTCTCCATTGGATCCGCCCTCCGTTCATCCGAGCGCTCGAACACCGCCGGCGTGCCCGGCTGGGGTTCCTTGGGCTAGGGACGTGGCGGTCGCTCGCAAAGATACGGCCACGCTCAGGCCGGCCCGTATCTCGGGGCCTGCGCCTTTCGTCTCAGCAGTGTGGCTACAGGCTCCCGCCCCGTGCAGCGCGAGCTCTTGTTCTTCCTGAAGCCTGCAGCGTGAGGCCTGAAGCCTGGGTGGTGGTCGGAGGAGCTCATGGTCAAAGTTGACGGGACATCGAACGGCAACAGCTTGATCCGAGTGCGCAACCTGGACAAGAAGTATCAGCGCGGCAGCGAGGAGCTGCACGTGCTCCAGGGGTTGAA
>JBIOGJ010000091.1:0-8948 GCA_044447965.1 Thermoanaerobaculales bacterium
CCGGCGCCGGTCAAGGCGGTGGCGGTGTCGTTGACGACCACGGCGCCGGCGGTGAAGTCGCCCCAGATCAGGGTCGTGTCTCTCGAGTTGGCGATGTGGAGGCGATTCGATCCGGTCTCCGAGAACCCGGCGCCGAAGCCGAGCAGCACGTTGCTGCTGCCGGTCGCTCCGGATCCGGCGTCGAACCCCACCGCGGTGTTGTAGCTGCCGGCGGCCGCGGCGCCGTTGAGGGCGTTCGCACCCAGGGCCGTGTTGGAGAAGCCCGCGGTGTTCGCCCAGAGTGAGGCGTAGCCGACCGCAGTGTTCGACCAGCCGGTCGTGTTCTTCGTCATGCTGTCCGCGCCGATCGCGGTGTTGTAGTTGCCGTTGCCCGTGCTGGTCGGCTGGTTGGAGTAGAGGGCGCTTCCGCCCACCGCCGTGTTGTTCGTGTCCCACGCGGTGCCGCCGTTGGCGTACGACTGCGAGTAGAGCGCGCTGACTCCAACCGCGGTGTTGCGGCCGGCGCTGGTGTTGGCGATCAAGCTCTGGTGCCCGACGGCGGTGTTGTTGATGCCGACCGTGTTGCTCAAGAGGGCGTAGCTGCCGAGAGCAGTGTTCTCGTGCCCGGTCGTGTTGTCCCTCAGGCTTTCGATACCGAATGCCGCGTTGTTGTCGGCCGTCGTGTTGCTGTGCAGCGCCCACATCCCCATCGCGGTGTTGCCGCCGCCGCTCAGGTTCTTCCACAGGCTCTCGCGGCCGAGTGCCGCGTTCGAGTAGCCGCTGCTGTCGGCGTTGAGGCTCATGTAGCCAATGCCGGTGTTGCCGTATCCGCTGACGCTGAGGTTGCCGGAGCTTTCGCCCACGAACGTGTTCATCGAACCGTAGCCGTGGAGGAAAGTGTGGCTGCCGAGAAGGAGCTGACCGGCCGTCGCGCCCGTGGTCGGCAGGCGCAGGTTGCCCGTCAGCTCGAGCTGCTCGTTGGGACTGGTCGTGCCGATTCCCACCTTGCTGCCATCGTTGTACAGGAAGCTGTTCGCCAACCAACCGGAGCCGTTGCTCCGGAGCGTTTGGCCGGCCGTGCCCGAGGGCAATGTCCCACCCGGCTCGCCGGTCATCGAGATCGTCAGCGTGTTGCCCGTCGGGCTGATGTCCACATTGGAGCCCGGTGACAGCGTCACGTCCCCGGTTAGGGTGTTCAGCGTGTTGACGAGGTTGGTGGACGCATAGTAGCCGTTGATCTCGATGATGACCGAACCGCCGTTCTGCGCGTAGAGGTCGATCTTGCCGTCCGAGTCCGAGCCAGCCTGGACTACGGCCGCGCCGGCGATCCACCGGTCGGAATAGCCGAGAATCGTGGACTCGCCACTCGACGTGCCCGACGGGTTGACGCCGGCGTTGGGCTGCGCAGTGAGGTACGACGGGTTAGTCGTGCCCGTATGCAGCGTGGTGTATTGGAAGTTGAGCGACCAGGCGACGACACCAGCGCCCGTCGGCAGATCGTTGCACGACGCTGTGCTCGCCGCGAGATCGTAGGTGCGCCACTCACCGACCGCGAGGTCACCTCCGCCGTACGGGGGACCCGATTCAGTCGAGGAGTAGGTCGGAGTGTCAAGGCTTGCATTGTGGAAGGTGTCAACGAGTCGGCACGGCGCAAGCGAGGTAAATGGGTAGATCGGGTTGGTTGCCGGGCCGGTCGTTTCGGCCATGACCGGGACGTTCTGTACGGAAGCCACGCCCACGGTTCGGTGCGCCTGATGGTTTGCGGGCGGCGACCAGTACGGTGGTGCGGTCCAATCGGCCAGCGGCGGGTCGAGCGACAGGACAGGCTGGGCATGAGCCAATGTGGCCACACACACGGTCGTTCCGATCAAGACGGCGAGATAGCATCGCGACATGGGGGCCTCCTCTTGCGTTCATGAAGGCCACGTCGGGGGGCGACGCGGAGCACATGCCCAACGAGGCCGGGCGCGGTCTTCGGCTTGCTCTAACAACAATCTACCGCCGGAGTGGTCTGCCGTCCAGCGTTGGGAGAGAATATAAATGTCGGTCTCGAGCGAGGCGCGGCCGATCTGGTGGAGTGGCGACCATTCCGGATGCCGCCGGGCGCTAGGCGCGCCGCGAGTGGGCGCGAGCCAGCGCCGAATGGCCGCAAACCCAACGGGCAAGAAAGACACGCGTCGTCGCTTCTGTCGGTCGCGGCTGGAAGCCGCTCCCACGGAATTCAGCAAGCAGGACCAAGGCCAGTGGCGCCCATCAGATTCCGAGGTACGCCTGCTTGATGTGCGGATCTTCCATCAGCTCGCGCGCCGGGCCGGACATGACCACGCGGCCGACGTCGAGCACGTAGCCGCGGTCCGCCTGCTCGAGCGCCAACTGCACGTCCTGCTCGACGACGAGCACGGTCATGCCGCGCTCGCGCACCTTGGCCACGGCCTCGTAGATCGCCTCGACCACGATCGGAGCGAGGCCGAGCGAGAGCTCGTCGACCATGAGCAACTTCGGCCTGGCCATCAGCCCGCGCGCCACCGCGCACATCTGCTGCTCGCCGCCGGACAGGCTGCCGGCGGGCTGGCGCAGGCGTTCGCGCATGCGCGGGAAGAGTGCCAGCACGAACTCGAGGTCCTCCCGCACGCCATCGCCATCGCGCCGGTGGAAGGCGCCCTGGAGCAGGTTGTCCTCCACGGTCAGGCCGGGGAAAAGCCGTCGACCCTGCGGTACCTGCGTCACGCCCCGGGCCACGATGGCATTGGGCGGGGTCCCGTCGAGAAGGTCGCCCTCGAGGCGGATGCTGCCCGAGCGCGGCGTGAGCAGACCCGAGATCGTCCACAGCAGCGTCGATTTGCCGGCGCCGTTGGCGCCGATCAGCGCCACGACCTCCCCGGCGCGCACCTCCAGCGAGACATCCCAGAGCACCTGCACCTCGTCGTAGCCCGCGTTGAGGTGCTCCACCGCCAACATCGGCTCGTTGGGCGCGCTGGCGTTCCGGGGTCCGGCAGGCCGGGCGGCGCTCACTGAAGCGCCCTCGCCGCCTTGGCTCGCTCGGCGTACTTGCGCCCGAGATACGCCTCGATCACGAGCGGATCGTTGAGGACCTGCTCGGGGGCGCCCTCAGCGAGCTTCTTCCCATAGTTCAGCACGATCACGTGCTGGCACAGGCCGATGATCGCCTTCATCACGTGCTCGATCACCAGGATCGTGACGCCGCGCTCGTTGACGGCGCGGACCAGGCCCATCGCGGCCTCGATCTCCTTTTGGTTCAGGCCGGCCATCACCTCGTCGAGGAAGAGCACCTCGGGCTCCATCGCGAGCGCCTTCGCGAGCTCAAGCCGTTTCATGCCCGCGAGCGTGAGCTGGTCGGCCTGCTTGTCCAGCTCGCCGTCGAGGCCGACGAACTCGAGCACCTCCTCGGCCTTGCGCATCGCCTCCCGCGCACTGCGCCTCCGCCCACCGGCGCCGAACATCGCGCCGATGGCGGCGTTCTCCCGCACCGTCATGCGCTTGAACGGCTTGACCACCTGGAACGTGCGGGCCAGCCCGGCGCGGGCGATGCGATGCGGAGGCCAGGTGGTGATCTCTCGGCCCTTGAACATGACCTGTCCCGAGGTCGAGGGCGAGAGGTTGGTGACGAGGTTGACGAAGGTGGTCTTTCCCGCGCCGTTGGGCCCGATCAGGCCGAGGATCTGGCCGCGCGGGAGCGTCATATCGACGTCCTTGACCGCGGCCAGACCCCCGAACACCTTGCTCACCCGGCGAGTGGCGAGGATGATGTCAGGCACGGTTCTTCCGAATGTTCTCGAGGAAGATCCCCCAGGAGAATCTGCGCCGGCCGAGCAGGTCGGCGATGCCACGCGGCAGGAAGATGATGACCACCACGATGAACGTCCCCAGGATCGCGACGTGGAACTGCCCGAGGTCGATGCCAAACGGCTGAGAAAACGTGAGGTAGGTGCTGGCCGCGTCGTAGGTGAACCCGCCCAGCGCCGGCCCGACGATCGTGCCCGGGCCGCCGAGCACGGCGCCGAGGATTCCCTCCAGCGTGTACCTTATGGAAAACACCTCTTCGGGCAAGATAAAGGTCCGCCAGTACGCGTAGTGGCCACCCACGAGACCGGTGAAAAAGGCCGAGAGCGCAAACGCGGCGACCTTGGCCCAGGTCGTGTTGATGCCGAGCATGCGCGCCGCGTCCTCGTCCTCGCGAATGGCAACCAGGCTGTGGCCCAGCTTGCTGCGGGTGAGCAGCCAGGTTGCAACGATCACGAGCACGAGAAGCACGATCGCGGCGTGGTAGAAGTACAGCGTCCCCGCCGCCGCAGCTTGCGCCGCCGACAACCCGGCCGGACGAAAGAACGGCAGGTTGATCCCGGTCGGACCGGCGGTGATCGCGGAGAGCTGCGGCGAGGACACGAGCTCACGAGTGGCCTCGGCCACACCGAGGGTGGCGATCGCGAAGTACTGGCCGCGCATGCGCAGCACCGGCAGGCCGATGAGTACGGCGTACACGGCTGCGACAACTGCTCCTCCGAGCATCGCAGGCAGGAACGACCAGTGGAGTCGGGTCATCAGCACCGCGGTGCCGTACGCACCCAGCCCGTAGAACGCGACGTTGCCGAACGCGGCGTAGCCCGCGTACCCGCCGATGAAGTTCCATGCTTCGGCGCGCACCGCGAGCAGCAGCGCAGTGGTCACCCAGGTGAGCGTGAAGCCACTCACTCCGAAGCGAGGCAGGACCAGCAGCGCCACGAGCGCGGCGGCGCCGGCCACCCCGTAGACAACCCTCCGCCGGCTGCCGAGCCGGGCGTCCCAGCGCGTGGTGGGCATCTTCCGCACCGGCTTGTCCTTGGAGGTGGGATCAGTCGCCATCCTCAGTAAAACGCCTTTCCGGCAATGCCCGACGGCCGCACGATGAGGACCACGACGAGCATCGCAAACGCGACGCCGTCCTTGAGCGGTGCCAATGGGCTAATCCCCACGATCACGTCAACGAAAGCGAACAGCGCGGCGCCCAGGATCACGCCCGGGATGCTGCCGAGCCCACCGAGGACCACGATGATGAACGCACGCAGCCGGTAGCCACCGCCCATGCCGGGATCGAACGGCTGCATCATCGAGATCAGCGAGCCGGCCGCGCCCGCGAGCGCGGCGCCGATGGCGAAGGTGAGCGCATACGTGGGCGCCACCCGCACTCCCGTCAACTGCGCCGCGTCCTTGTCCTGACCGGTGGCCTGGATCGCCCGACCGAGCCGCGTGTAGCTCATGAACAGGTGGAGCAGGCCCGCGAGCAGCAATGAGATGCCGAACGCGGCGAGCCGCACGTACGGCACCTGAATCCCCTGCGAGGTCGCCGGGTCGAAGAACAGCGAAAACCCCGCGCCGGCGTACGGAGGGCTTACCGACTGCACGTCGCCCTTCCAGATGAACAGCGCGAGGTTGACGAGCACGATGTCAAGGCCGAAGGTGAGCAGGAAGGTGACCAGCAGCGGGGCGCGGATCACCCAGTTGATGATGCCGGCCTGGATCGCGTAGCCGAGCAGGAAAAGCACCACCATCGAGATCGGCAAGGTAGCGAACGGATCGATTCCGAACGCGCTCCAGCACGTCAGGGTCACGTACGCGCCGAGCATGATGAACGAGCCGTGCGCGAGGTTGATCACCTTGAGCACGCCCCACACGATCGAGAAGCCGAGCGCCACCAGCGCAAGCATCCCGGAGAGCAGGATCGCGTTGACCAGGCTTTGGCCGAGGGTGATGATCATGCCCGCACCGCGCGACGCCGGCTCATACCGGCTTGCCGCCCCTGCTGTCATCCCGACGAGCGCAGCGAGGAGAGATCCGCTTCTTGCCAGGCACCGGGCCGGGCCGCAAGAAGAAGACAGTAGATCCCTCGCTCCGCTCGGGATGACAAGACCGCTCGGCGACGGTCGTCAAGTCGATATCACGCTCCGTTTCCCTCTCCGAGGTAGCTAGCGCGCGTTCCACGGCGGAGCGGGAAACAGCAGCGCTTTTTCCGCGGCGTCCGCGGGAAACACCGTGTACATCTCGCCATCCGCGAACCACTGCACGACCGCCATCGGCTTGACGATGATCCCCTCCGGAGCAAACTTTAGCCGCCCGTAGAAGGTGGCCACGTCGAGCTTGGCGAGCTGCGCCCGCACCGCCGCCGGCTCGACGCTACCAGCCGCCTCGATCGCCTTTTGGAACGCGATGATGGTCGCGACCGCGGAAGCAGCGTGGTAGGAGGGCATCGCGCCGTACTTCGCCTTGTATGCGTCGGCGAACTTCTTCGGCGTGCCGTAGATGTCCTCTCCGACGAAGCGCAGCGCCGGCGTCCACGGCGTCACGCCCAGCACGTACGTCGCGTCCTTGCCGAGCGCCTTGCCGAACTCCGGCGTGGCGGGTCCCACTGAGAACGCCCACGCCTTCGCGTTGAGGCCAATGTCCTTCGCCTGTTTGATGATCAACTCGGCGTCGGCGAGGTGGCTCGCGCCCAGCACGATGTCGGGGTTCGCGCCCTTGGCGGCGGTGAGCAGCGAGGAGACGTCCTTGGTGCCCTTCGGGTACTGCTGCGAGTAGACGATCTCGAGGCCCTTGCCCTTGGCGTACGCAGCGGCGCCGTCCGCCACCTCCTGCGAGAAGGAGTCGTTCTCGACGAGGAGCGCCACTCTCTTGATCTGAGGGTCCTTGGCGAGGATCACGTCGATCCCACTCTTCAGGTACGAAGGCGCGCCCGGCAGGGTGCCCCAGATATTCTTGAAGCCGCGGGTGAAGATCTTCATCCCGGCGCCGCCCGGCTCCACCATTGGCACGTCGTACTTTTCGGCGATCGCCGAGGAGGAAAACACCGGCCCGGTGCCGTACGGCCCGAGCAACAGGTTGACCTTGTCATCCGTGACCAGCTTCTCGATCAGCTTCGCGCTGGTGTCGGGGTTGGACTCGTCGTCGTAGAGCTTGAGCGCCACCTTGCACTGCGTCTTGCCGACCTTGAACCCGCCGGCCTTGTTGACGTCCTCGACGAACAGGTCGTACCCGTTCTTGACGTACTCGCCCTCCTTCGCCGTGGCACCGGTGAGCGACACCGCCGCGCCGAAGGTAATGGTGCAGGGTCCCGCGGCCGGCGGCGCGGCCGAAGCGGGCCGGGCCGTCGTGACACCGACGACCGCAACCAGCATCACCATGAAGGACAAGGCCAGCGATGCGTACGAACGAGATGTCATGCGCTCCCCCTTTTCGCGCCGGACTGTTTGCTTGCCGCCACCAGAGCGAGTCGCCAACTCTTCCTCTCACATTCCGCATCGGCGGAAGGGCGTGCACCCGCCTTGGCACCGGCCTCAGCTTTCCGCAGTCCGCGCCTCGATCCTGAAAATGATTCTACACTTCGACGCAAGCGCAGCAACCCAGAAGTGCCCGCCGACCCGGCCGACGGACCGACCAAAAGAGGCTGGAGGCGAACCGCGTGTCGCGAGCGACCCCGACGGGCGACTGGCGAGGGCGGAACGCATACGCCGCTAGGCGCGCCGCCAAGATTGGGCCAGAAACAAGGCGGCGCATCCGCGGCCGAAGGCGGCCGCGCCACACAGAGAGACTGGAAAGGAAGTGGGGCGGGCATCATCGCTCGCCGCAGCGAAGCGATGCAGATGGTCCGATATCGGTGGCGCCTTCCTCACACGCAGCCGGTGGGCTTTGGCAACCCCGCCACCTTACACGCCCCCTTCGCAGGGCCGGAGGGGAACAGCTCGAAGATCCGCTTGAGATCGCAGCCGGTTTCCTTGCACAGCCTGCGCACCATCGGCGCCACGCCGAACTCGAGGTAGTACTTGCGAGGTAGTTGACGACCTTCGAGTGCTCCTCGGTGAGCGCACTCACACTCTCGGTGCCGGCGAGCGCAACCGCGACATTTTGGTTCCACAACTCGGGGGCTTGCATGAAGCCCTCGGCGTCAACCTCGATCGAGATGCCGCCGTGCGTCAACGTCCCCATGCTACGTCTCCTCTCCTTCGCGGGTACCACGCGAGTAGTTGATTGCATGAGTAGGTCGGTCTCTCGGTTTTCGCGGCCTAGCGTAGGCTCGCCAAGACTTGATTCGACCGACCTACTCATAGAGGTATCACTTCCTCCTATTCGGTCCTATTGCGCTGGCAGCACGCTTACCCAGGCGTTGCTCGAGGCTGAACCGCTCGTCGTGAACCGCGCGCTGCAGGCGCCGTCGCTTACACCTGATGAGCCGCGACGACTGCCAGCACGCGGTGCGCGAAAAGGGTGAACGTGGCATCGATGCGGAAGCCTCCGCAATGCTCAAAGCGCAGCTCCACGCGGGCGTGGCCGTGCTCATCCGGCCAGACGGCAACCTCGTGGAAGCCAATGTGGCGCCGAACGAAACGGTGCACCGCCTTGTACACCGCCTCCTTGATCGAAAACCTCGTGATCAGTTCCAGCCAAAGCCGCTTCTCGTCGAGGTCTTCGAGCGAGCGCAGCTCATCGGCGCAGAGCACATGCGGCGCGATGCCGGGGCGTACGCGGCGGGTGTCCTCGATGTCGATCCCGAGTCCGTGCCGGCCGGGTGCGGCAATCGCCACGGCGAGGTCCCGCTTGTGGCTGACCGATCCCGTGAGGCCATCGGGCAGTACCGGCGCGCCGTAGGCGTCCGCCAACACTGCGGCGCGCGGCCGAGAGGGGTCGCGCAACGCCGCACCGAGGGCGAGGCGGCCACCGACGAACTGCACCTGGCGGTACCCGTCGAAGCTGAGTGCGAGGACGCGTTCCTCGGGGTGGAGCTTCGCGAGCGCGTGCTCGGGGATCGGCGCCGGCACGACCGGGATGTGTGTGCCGGCGACCGCGCCGTGCTCGGCCGCGAGTCGGAACGCGAGCGAGTACGGCGAATGGCGTGAGAGGACGATCACGGCGCCGCCATTCTGCCACGGTCCGCAGGCGCGGGCCGGCATTCTCGCGACCAAGGTCGATGCGCTCAAAGGAAA
>JBIOGJ010000092.1:0-8795 GCA_044447965.1 Thermoanaerobaculales bacterium
ATTCATGCTGGCGGGCCAGCACCACGGAGAATGAAGAAGGAACTTGGTGGGAGCGGCATCCTGCCGCGACCAGTCGGCCCTCGAGAGCCTTGCTCGGTCGCACCTGGAAGGTGCTCCCACTGGCTCATCTTCGGAGCAGCCCGTCTGAGTAAGCGGGGGGGCCGCGTTCATCCAAGAGGTGGTGTGCCTGTCCGGAAAGATCTCCGAAACAGAACGCTGCCCGCCAGCAGGTCCTCGCCCCGCGAGCATGGTGGCGCTTCAGGCGAGTGACCCAAGACCGGAAAGTTGGGCTTGCGTTGAGGAGAAATCGCTTCAATCCACCTGGCCACGGGGTGTGGTGCGCGCCGGGTACGATCCGAGCACCTTGAGGTACGGACACTCGCGACGCAACGCCGCCACCGCCATCGCTGCCGGCTCCTCTGCGAGCGAGCCCTCGAAATCGAGGTAGAACAGGTACTCCCACGGGCGTCGCGGCACCGGGCGCGATTCGAGCTTGGTGAGGTTGAGGCCGTGCTCCGCGAGCACCGCGAGGCAGTGGGCGAGCGCGCCGTGGCGGTGCGGCGTCGTGAGCACGAGCGAGGTCTTGGCCGGAATGCGGGGATCGGGCGTCAGCTCGAGCGAGGAGACGAGCACGAAGCGCGTCCAGTTTTCCGGCTGATCGGCGATGTCGCGGGCGAGGACGACGAGCCCGTGGAGGTGCCCGGCCTCCTCGCTCGCGATCGCGCCCTGGGTCGGGTCGCCGTCTTCTCTTACCTTGCGCGCGGCCTCCGCGGTGTCCTCGAACGCAGCGGCCTCGACGCCAGCAAGACCGCGTAGGAACGCGGCGCACTGTGCGAGCGCCTGCGGGTGCGAGAGGATGCGCCGCAGCTTCGTCGGCTTGATCGGCGCGAGCGCGAGCAAGCAGTGGCGCACCTCCCAGATCTCCTCGCCGACGATGTGTAGCTCGGTACCGCGCAGCAGATCGTAGGTCTCGTTGATCGAGCCAGCAGTGGTGTTCTCGATCGGCAGGAACGCGTAGCCCGCACGTCCGCGCTCGGCCTCGTGCAACGCGGCGGCGAACGTGGGATGGCCGCGGAACTCCATCTCGTCCGCCCGCTCGGCGAAGTACTTGCGCGCGGCGAGGTGCGAGTACGAGCCCTCGGCGCCCTGGTAGGCGACGCGCCGGGCGTTGCGCGCGGAACGCGCGGCGGAGTCGCGCCGTAGCAACGCCTCCTCCTGGACCTTGAGCGACATCGCAATGACCTCGCGGAAGATCTCGCGGGCGCGGAACGGGTCGAGCCCCAGCTCACGGGCGCGCGCCTCCACCCGGGCGAGCACTTCGGCCTCGCGCTGCTGGTCGCGGAGGAACGAGGCTCCCGCCTTCTTGATCTTCGCGACCTCGCGCACGAGGTCGAGCCGCCGGCGCAGCGTGTCCACCAGCTCGCGGTCGGTCTCGTCGAGCGTGGCCCGCAGCGCGCCCAGTGCTTCATGCATCGGCTGATGCCGGACTTTGCTCTTGGCCATGGGAGCGGAATTCTACCGCCGATGTTGTTAACTGCAGGGCACGGGTTTCGGGTCGCGGCTGGAAGCCGCTCCCACAAAGGGAATGGGCCGGTCGCGGGTGCAAGCGGTTCGTACCGAGGACAGCCTCCCATGGGAGCACCCTCCAGGTGCGACCCGTGACACCTACCCAGGCTAGTCCCCGCGCCACTGCTGCCGCTCGCATATTGCCTGGCCTCCGGCCGTGTCCTTCGCGCGATGTCGTATCCTAGGCGCGGGGGAGATCGCCATGCCCGCCAGCGAACAGAAGTGCATCTTTTGCGAGATCGTCGGCGGGCGGGCCTCTGCGCACCGGATCTACGAGAACGAGCGGTCGCTGGTGATCCTCGACATCCAGCCACTAACCAAAGGTCACTGCCTCGTGCTCTCGAAGCGACACGTCGAGTTTTGGCACGAGCTCTCACCCGAGGAGAGCGCGAGCCTGTTCGATGCCGCGCATCGCGTCGCGGCGCGCCTCAAGCGCGCTCTTGCGCCTGATTTCGTATGTATGTACGCGCGCGGCAGGCGGATTCCCCATACTCACGTTTTCCTGCTGCCGAGCTTCGGGGGCGACCTGCTCGACCGCTTCTTCAACGCGCTCGAAGGCATGCAGGAGTCGCCCGACCGTCTTGTCGCGCTCAAGCGTCCCGAAGCGCTGGAGGACGCCGCCCGCCTGCTGCGAGAGCCAGAGTAAGTGGAGTAGGGGCGAGTCGTTGACTCGCCCTCATGCGAGTCGCCGACTCGCCCTCGTACGAGCCGCCAGCTCTCCCGGGCGACCCAGCTAGTCGCCCCTACGGCCACACTCGATGCGTCTCGACAGCACGGCGCGTTCGCCTGCGATCTTTGCTACCGTGGCACGCGTTGGAGGGACGATGAGGCACAAACCGGTGCTCGTACTCGCAGGCGTGGCGCTTCTGGTTGGGCAATTCGCCGGCGCGGAGAAGAAACCGTTCACGATTGCGGACCACTACCGCGTGGTGGGGTTGTCGGACCCGCAGCCGAGCAAGGACGGGAGCCGGATCGCGTATGTGGCGACGCACACCGAACTCGCCAAGGCGAAGAAGTGGTCGGAGATCCGCATCGTCAACGCGGACGGCAACGGTGACCGGGCGCTCACGCAAGGCCAGCACCTCGATGCGTCGCCGCGCTGGGCGCCGGACGGCAAGTCGATCGTGTTTACCTCGGACCGCAGCGGCGACGAGACCCAGCTCTTCCTGCTGCCGCTCGATGGCGGCGAGCCGCGCGAGCTCACGACGTTCCCGATGGGCGTTGACGATCCGCTGTGGTCGCCGGACGGGCGGTTTATCGCGATCAGCTCCGAGCTCTACCCCGAGTGCGGCGCCGACGCAGCTTGCAACGAGAAGATCAAGAAGGCGTGGAGCGATGGCCCGCTCAAGGCGCATCTGGCCGATGCGCTCCTGTATCGCCACTGGACCTCGTGGCGGGACGGCAAGTACAGTCACGTGCTGCTCCTCAAGGTGGCCGACGGGAGCCTCACGGACCTCACGCCGGGCGAGTTCGACGCTCCGACGTTCAGCCTGGGTGGCGACGGGGGCTGCGCGTTCGCGCCCGACTCGCGCGAGCTTGCGTTCGTCTCCAATCACGACGCGGTGCCGGCCCGCTCCACCAACTCCGACATCTGGACCGTATCGCTCGACGAGAACGGCAAGCCGGGGCAGCCCGTCGACATCACCCCTGCGAACCGGGCGTGGGACGGCTCGCCGGTGTACTCGCCCGACGGGCGCTTCATCGCGTACCGCACGCAGAAGGTCCCCGGCTACGAGTCCGACCTGTTCCGCGTCGCGCTTTACGACCGGACGGCGAAGACCAGCAAGGTGCTCATGGAGAAGTTTCGCGACTGGGTGACTACGGTGCAATGGCTGTCCGACTCGTCCGGCCTCGTGTTTCAAGCCGAGGTCGAGGGGAACACGCCCCTTTACCACCTCGACATCGCGAGCGGGAAGGAGCGCAAGCTGCTCACCGACGCCGCAATCGGTGCCTGGCAACTCGTTCCCGGCGGCGTGGTGTACCTCCACCGTTCGGTGGGCCAGCCTGCCGAGGTTTGCACGAGCAAGCTTGACGGCTCGGGCCGGGTCAACCTCACCCACGCCAATGACGCGCTCCTCGCCGAGGTGGACGTGCGGCCGGCCGAGACGATGTGGGTGAACGCGCCCGGCGGGCGCCGTATCGAGGTGTTCCTGGTTAAGCCGCACGATTTCGACCCTGCCAAGAAGTACCCACTCATCCTCAACGTACACGGTGGGCCGCAGCAGCAGTGGCTCGACTCGTACCGCGGCGACTGGCAGGTCTACCCGGGCGCCGGGTACGTCGTCGCGTTTCCGAATCCGACCGGCTCAAACGGCTACGGGCAGGCGTTCGTGGACGGCATCACCAAGGACTGGGGCGGCAAGGTGTACGAGGACGTGATGGCCGTCGCCGATGCGGTCGCCGAGCTGCCGTACGTGGATGCGAGCCGCATGGGTGCGATGGGGTGGTCGTACGGCGGCACCTTCATGATGTGGACCGAAGGGCACACGGATCGCTTCAAGGCGATCGCCGCGATGATGGGCGTCTACGACCTTGGCTCGATGCACGGCGCGACCGAGGAGCTGTGGTTCCCGGAGTACGACCTCGGCGGCGAGCCGTGGAACAGCGCGGAGTACCACCGCTGGTCGCCTTCCGAGTTCGTCAAGAACTTCAAGACGCCGTGCCTGGTGATCACCGGTGAGCGCGACTACCGCGTGCCGTACACCCAGTCGCTGCAGTTCTTCAGCGACCTGCAGGAGATGAACGTGCCCTCACGCCTCGCGGTGTTCTCCAAGGCTGGACACTGGCCGTCGTGGTACGAGATGGCGTTCTACTACGATCTCCACCTCGACTGGTTCCACCGCTATTTGGGCGGGGATTCGGCGCCGTGGGACCCCGAGAAGTTCCTCCGCAACGAGGTGTTCGAAAAGAGCCAGTAAAGGGAACGACCGGGGTTCGGGGCTCGGGGCCCTTAGTTCGTGGAGACCACTTCTGAGCTTCATACAAGGTGGAATTGGCATGGGTCCCCGCTGAGCCTGGCCCCGACACCGATCGGGGCCGGGGACGACAGCAAAGTGTCGTCACCCCGCGGAAAGTAGAACCTATCACCCCCGCGCAGGCGGGGGTCCAGTCTCATGCGATCTCATCCCACAAATCCTTCCACTCGGGGTTGCGCCCTTCGACGAGCTGCTCGAGCATGATTGCCTCCCAAGGACCACGAAGGAACGATAGCAACCGCTGCTACGCCATTCGGCAAACCTCATCGCTGCCGCGGAGTCGTCTGCCCAAGCTTGGCGTCGATCGCTCGAAACCACCAAAACGAGGCCACGCTACGAGTGTCTTTCGATCTGCAGGAACTCGACGGGGGCGCCGTCATCGACGATGAAGGCGACCATCACGCCAGCCGAAGGGCTGTTCGGCTCGATGATGACCTGCTTGCCTGCCAGCTCGGCCGCGAGGTCGTCGACCTCGAACGCGACATGCGGCACCGTGCGGACCAGCTCAGGCACCGGCGAGTCCGGCTCGTACCGCATCCACTCGATCCCGTACGGGCTCGTCTCGTACCCCGAGACCCAGCACCTGCCTTGCGGGATGTAGCGTTCGTTGGGCTTATGTTCCTGGGTCGGGATGCCGAGGTGGTGGTAGCGATGCATGGCGATTCCTCCAGAGCAAAGCGCCGGCCAGTCTAGCCGATCGCCTGGAAGGCACGCGACATGGTCTGGTCACTGCCAAGCCGGGCCTCGTACCCCGATCGGCGGGAATAGCGCTTACTGGCGATCGCTTCCCCACAGCTAGATGAGACTCGTTTGTGCGAGTCGGGCGGTGGTGCGATGAGGATCGGGGTGCCGCGGGAGATCCGCGCGGGGGAGCGGCGCGTCGCGCTGGTCCCCGAGTCGGTCAAGAAGCTGGTGAAGGCCGGAATCGCGGTGACCGTCGAGCGCGGCGCCGGCGAAAGCGCGTTCTTCACCGACTCGCAGTTCGCCGAGGCGGGCGCAACGATGGAGGAGGACGCCACCGCGCTGTTCGGCGGCGCGGACCTCGTGCTCAAGGTGCAGGCGCCGGCGAGGCGGGAGGCGCTGTCCAAGGACGAGACCGATCTGATGCACGAGGGCGCGATGCTCCTCGGCACGCTGGTGCCCGCCCGGCACGCCGACGTGATCGAGCGGCTCGCGGCGCGCAAGATCACCGCCTTCGCGATCGACCTCATCCCGCGCATCACGCGGGCGCAATCCATGGACACGCTCTCTTCGATGGCGAACATCGCCGGGTACAAGGCGGTGCTGATCGCCGCCAACCACCTGCCGCGCTACTTCCCGATGCTGATGACGGCCGCCGGCACCGTGTTCCCTGCCAAGGTGTTCGTGATCGGCGCGGGCGTGGCGGGGTTGCAAGCGATCGCGACCGCGCACCGCATCGGCGCCGCCGTCGAGGCGACCGACACCCGTCCGGTCGTCAAGGAACAGGTCGAGAGCATCGGCGCGAAGTTCGTCGGGGTCGTCGCGGAGGAAGCGCAGGACGCCTCCGGGTACGCCAAGGAGCTGTCGTCCGAGTTCTACCGCAAGCAGGCCGAGCTGATCGCCGAGCGCTGCGCCGCCTCCGACGTCGTCATCACCACCGCGCTGATCGGCGGAGTCAAGGCGCCGCGCTTGATCACCGCCGAGATGGTCAAGTCAATGAAGCCCGGCTCGGTGATCGTCGACCTTGCCGCCGAGGCGGGCGGCAACTGCGAGCTGACCCAGCCGGGCCGCACCGTCGTGGTGCACGGCGTGACGATCTGCGGGCCGGAGAACCCGCCGGCCGAGGTGCCGTGGCACGGCAGCACGCTGTATTCGCGCAACCTCACCGCGTTTGTGCTCGCGTTCTGGAAGGACGGAAAGTTCAACCTCGACCTCGACGACGAAATCATCAAGGGCTGCCTCGTCACCCACGCGGGCGAGATCCGCGTTGGCAAGCCCGCGGCGAAGGCCTGACCGTGAGGTGCCCACAGTCCCAGCCGGAAGCCCCTCCCGTGGGGAGGGAAACCATCGGTGGGAGCGCCTTCCAGGTGCGACCAGGTGTTCGCTCACGGTGCCGGTCGCGGCTGGAAGCCACTCCCACGGAGGTAACGACCGGCGGCTACGGCATCCTTGGCTCCGCCCTGTTCGATTTCGGAGGCAACCATGGGATCTGACTTCGAGCTGTCGTTGTTCGTGTTCATGCTTGCGACGTTCCTCGGCCTCGAGATCATCCGCAGGGTCTCGCCGCTGCTGCACACGCCGCTGATGTCCCTGACCAACGCGATCTCCGCGATTGCGGTGGTGGGCTCGATCCTCGTGGCAGGGAAGCAGGAGACGACCCTCTCCACCGTGCTCGGCACCGTCGCGGTGACCTGCTCGATGATCAACATCGTCGGCGGCTACCTGATCACGTATCGCATGCTCGCGATGTTCAAAAAGAGCCCGAAAGACAAGCGATGATCGACAAGCTCATCCCCCTCGTCTACCTCGCTGCCGCCGGCTCGTTCATCCTCGCGCTGAAGTGGCTCTCCGCGGTGGCCACCGCGCGACGCGGCGTGATCGTCGGCGTGATCGGAATGGCGCTCGCGGTGGGTGGCACCCTTGCCAAGCCCGAGATCGTGAACTACCACTGGATCGCCGTCGCGTTCGTCCTCGGCACCGTGATCGGCGTGCCGATGGCGATGATGCCGATGACCGCGGTGCCGCAGCGGACCGCGCTCTCGCACGCGTTCGGCGCGCTCGCGGCGGCGCTGGTCGGCACCGCCGAGTTCTACCTCCGCACCCCGAAGCTCGACCCCTTCACCATGACCGCGCTGGTGCTCGAGGTGCTGCTCGGCTTTCTCACCTTCACCGCGTCGCTGATGGCGTTCGGCAAGCTGCAGGAGATCCTCCCCACCCGGCCGATCACATACCGCGGCCAGAACTTCGTCAACCTCTCGCTCCTTGCCCTGGCCCTTTTCTGCGCCGTGGTCCTGGTTGGCAGCCCGGCACGTGCGTGGCTGTTCCCGGTGTTCGGCAGCCTCGCGCTCGCATTCGGGGTGCTGCTGATCATCCCGATCGGCGGCGCCGACATGCCGACGGTGATCTCGTTGCTCAACTCGTACGCGGGTCTATCCGCCTGTGCGATGGGGTTCGTGCTCGACAACCACCTGCTGATCATCGCGGGCGCACTCGACGGCTCCTCCGGCTTGATCCTCTCGATCATCATGTGCCGGGCGATGAACCGCTCGTTCACGAACGTGCTGTTCGGCGCGTTCGGCCAGGTGCACGCCTCCGCGGCCGCGGCGCAGGAGCGCATCGTGCGCAGCGCGACGCCTGAGGAGGCCGCGCCGATCCTCGCCAACGCGTCGCTCGTGATCGTCGTGCCCGGCTACGGCATGGCGGTGGCGCAGGCGCAGCACAAGGTGCGCGAGCTGTTCGACACCCTGACCAAGCTCGGCATCGAGGTGAAGTTCGCGATCCACCCAGTTGCCGGGCGCATGCCTGGGCACATGAACGTGCTGCTCGCCGAGGCCGACATCCCGTACGACCGCATGCTCGCGATGGACGACGTCAACTCGGACTTCCCCCAGGCCGATGTCGCGCTCGTCATCGGCGCAAACGACGTTACCAACCCCGCCGCGCGCCACGACAAGGCAAGCCCGATCTACGGCATGCCGATCCTCGACGTGGACAAGGCGCGCACGGTGATGGTGATCAAGCGTGGCATGAGCCCCGGGTTCGCCGGCATCGACAACGAGCTGTACTACATGGACCGCACGCTCATGGTGTTCGGGGATGCGAAGGCGGTGGTTGGGAGCCTGGTCAAGGAGCTGGCCGCCGGCAGCGGCATGCACTAGATCGCGCCGCTAATAGTGGCCCTGCCGTCGCTTCTCAGTGGGAGCGGCTTCCAGCCGCGACCCACAAGTGCTCCGGCGCAGTTGTCCGTCATTCCGCGAAAGCGGGAATCCAGTCGTGTGCTAACCGGCAGCGACTCGCGTGCTTCGCCGATCACGGCAACCGACCACGGCTACGACCACGACTGGTTTCTTCTTGCCCGTCGGGTGCTGCGACCCTCCTCGCTCGCACGTCCCCACGCGCTCCGCTCGGAGACTCCTCCGCGCACGACCGAGCAAGGACTGCCCGCGGCGGGGCCCCTCGCTGTCCGCATGAGACCGCGCCAGCGACACCCCACCGCGGTCCGCCCGCTCGGTGCCCGTGCGCTCCGGAGTAATGCCGCATAGCACCCGGCGGGCGAATTGCCCTCCCACCCAC
>JBIOGJ010000093.1:0-8105 GCA_044447965.1 Thermoanaerobaculales bacterium
CCTGCCAATTTTTTGGGGGGTTTTGTCGCTTTTGGGGTATTGGGGGGGCGGGGCGCGCCGGGGTTTTGGGGGCGCTGCAAAGCGCCTTGGGGGCTGGGTATCCTGGTCATTGGGGCCCCCCTACAAACACAGCCTGCGCCCCCAATCCCCTGCGCCCATGGGTTGCGGCGGCGCGGGGCGATCTGCGGCGTTGCCGCTCCTCGCCGATGGAGGAGCATCGCCTTCGTCGCGGCGCCTTGCATCTCGCCCCGCGGCGCCAGCAACGCGGCCCACCCGCTTTCCCAGACAGGCTCCTAGGCCGCTGTCCGCCCAGTGCTCGTTCTGGGACCTCATTGACAAGGAGGAAGCGCGCCCGGGGCGAGCCACCGGTCCAAGGGCGCCGAGGACGTGTGCCGGCACCCGCGAGTACGAGGAGTGGCGCAGGCAAAACCCCGGCGACGACGTGACCAAGCCGCAGGGGATCACGAACCGGAAGTTGACACGCTGGGGCGCCGTCTTGAGCACCGCCCGCGTTGGCATACGGGCGGAGGCGGGAGCCGTGCGGCCTTCTGAGGTCTCCGGAGTCGTGCCCCCGGTGTCATCCTCTTTTAGATCCCCTAAGCATGCAGAGCCTGGGGTTGACTTGTCCCCTTAGCGGGCTACGATAGTATTTAGGTTCACTCAGAAGAACATACGGGTTCCCGCCAATGAGGAGGAAATCATGTCTCACAGCCACGCGCGTCTGATCAGCATCACGGCTGCCGTCCTGTTGCTTGCAGCGATGCCGGCCGCCGGCACCGTCTTCCAGGTCACCAACCTCAACGACTCCGGCGCAGGCAGCCTGCGGCAAGCCGTCCTCGACGCCAACGCCAACCCCGGAGCCGATTCCATCACTTTCCAGTCGGGACTGACCGGCACGATCGGCCTGACGTCAGGAGAGATCGCGATCACGGACTCTGTCGCCATCGTAGGTCCAGGCGCCCCGGCGCTCGCCGTGACCAGCACCGCGCGCATCTTCAACATCAGCGGTGCGGACACACTCAGCGTGACCATCTCGGGCCTGACGCTCACCGGGGCGAACGCGACCGGCGACGGCGGCGCCATCCATAACACGAACGTTAACGTCACGCTGAGCTTCGATACGCTTTCCGCAAACACCGCCAGCGGCGAAGGCGGGGCAATCTTCAACCAATGCAGCTTCGGCCCCAACGGCAGCACGTTCACGATCAACGGCTCGACGCTGTCCGGCAACCATGCGAACAAGGCAGGCGCCATACGGAGCACCGGATACCACATGGTCATCACCGACAGCACTATCTCCGGCAACCACGCGACTGACAGCGTCGGCGGTATCAAGCTGGAGAACGCATTTGCGTCGATCTACAACTCGACCGTTTCGGGCAACTCGGCCAACCTCGGGGGCGGGATTCTCCTCAACCAGAACTACGTGCTCGACCTGTTCAGCACGATCGTGGCCAAAAACACCGACAGCACAGGCGCCAGCGACCTCGCCAGGAACAGCAACTCGACGATCAACGCCAGCAACTCGCTCATCATGCAGGACCTCTCACTGGTCCTCCCCACTGTCATCAACGGCACCAACACCGGCAACCTGATCGGCGTCGATCCGTTGCTCAGCCCGTTGACCTACAACGGAGGCACGACGCAGACGCAGGCTCTCTCGCCGATCAGCCAGGCGGTCAACGCGGGCAGCAACCCGCTCGCGCTGGCGTCCGATCAGCGAGGGACTGGGTTCCCACGCGTGGTGGGCGGCCAAGCGGACATCGGGGCCTACGAGGTTCCGCCGCCGCCTACGATCGCCAAGGCGTTCGGTGGGCCCACGGCGCCGCTCGCCGGCTCGACCACGCTGACCTTCACGCTGACCAATCCAGGCGCTAGCACCGTGCTGACCGGCGTGGGCTTTTCGGACACCTTGCCGCCGGGCCTGGTGGTCAGCACGCCCAACGGCCTCTCCAGCACCTGCGGCGGCACGGCCACAGCGACTGCCGGCTCGACCAGTGTCAGCCTCGCGGGCGGCTCGCTCGCGGCAGGTGGCTCATGCACTCTCGAGGTGAACGTGACCGGCACGACCGTGGGGACGAAGAACAACACCTCTGGCGCCGTGACCTCAACCGAGGGAGGCACCGGCGCGACAAGCAACATGGCAACCGTAACCGTGGTCGCGCCGGCGACGCTGAGCAAGTCCTTCGGGGCGGCCATAATCAACTTCCATGAGACGACCTCGCTCACCTTCGTGGTGACCAATCCCAACTTGGCGACCCCGCTCACCGGCGTCGGTTTCGCCGATATCTTTCCCGCGGGGCTGGTCGTCGCGACGCCAAACGGCCTCAGTGGCAGTTGCGATGCCGGGACGATCACGGCGATCCCGGGGACAACAACCGTCGCGCTGTTGAACGCCACGCTCGCCGCCAACAGCTCATGCACGTTCTCGGTGAACGTGACCGCCCTCGGTGCTGGGGCGTTGGTCAACACCACCGGCCAGATGAACTCCGCGGAAGGCGGCCCGGGCGACCCGGCGTCGGCGACCCTCATCGTGTTGGCGCCAATCCCGGCCTTGAGCGAATGGGGACTGCTCGCCCTCGCCGCACTGCTCGGCGTTGCAGCGCTGCTGCTCCTGCGCCGACCGAGGTGATAGCGGCGGAAGCGCCGAGCGAATACGAGGTGCCCGGAATCCGCGGTTGGTCAACCGTAAGTCGGGGTGGGCGTCGAGCGTGGGGCTCTGCTTGACTCCGATCAGGTGACATTGAAGGGGAGTGTAATAGCGCCGCGTGAGGCGATCGCCCGTCGGGTGGCCTCGAGCACGTAGCGGTGGGGATCGACCTCGGCGAACTTGGCACTCTCGAACAGCGTGTAGAGAATCGCTGCCACCTCGGCACCGCGCTTGGAATGCGAGCCGTAGTGATTCTTGCGGCCGACCACGACACCGCGCAGCGCCCGCTCCGCTGCGTTGTTGTCGAGCGGGATGCGAGGATCCGCGAGGAAGCGCCTGAGCCCCGGCCGGAGCTGCAGCATATCCTCGAGCGCCTTGCCGAGCGAGCTCTCGGGAAGGATCGCCGGCTTGAGCGGGTACGCGCGCTCCCCCAGCTCTGCGGTGATCGGCCGCGGCGCGGCTCGCTCGAGCGGAGCGTGCTACGATCTCGGCGCAGCAGGCATGACCGGGAATCGCACCATCGAGGCGGCCACCCGCGATATCGCGCGCTTGAACTTCTATAGCGCGGTGGTGGTGCTCGTCCTCGCCGGCGTGGCAGCCCTCTGGATCAACGCGAAGGCGCCCTTCAGTACCCCGGGCAACCGGCCGCTGTTCTTCATCCCTGCCGCAATCGCTTTTTTCGGCGTGGCCTACCTAGGGAACGCGAGTCTCAACAGCATGCGCGCTGCGAAGTCGGGGCAATCATTCCTCGATCTCGAGGAGGCAATGTACGGTGCGAGCGTTCGCGGCCGGATTCATACCGAACGTCCGATCAAACCTCGCGGCGACTACCAGCTCCGACTGGCGTGCAGCGAGGTCATTCACGTCTCTGGAGTTCGCGTCGGCTCGCCTTCGTATGACAAGTGGAAAGTTCGATGGGAAACCACGCAGCGCGTGCCGTCCACCGGGCTGAGCTCGACGGCCGGCATTCCGGTGAATATCAAGGTGGAGCCGTTCCCCTGGCCGGAGCCTGCACCAAACAGCAACGGCTTTCGTTGGACGCTGACGATCAACGCGCCGCTCGGCATCGTGAGCTACTCGGCCGTTTTCCCACTTGAAATCGATGGGGAGCCTGATACGCCAGTTAAAGGTCACGCCCGACGACGGAAACCGCCGCAAGATGCCCCATAGGAACCAAGTATCACCTTCTCACCATCTCGCCTGAAAAGACTCATGCACAGGATCCACGCCCACCTCGCCGCCACGGGCGCCGACGGCCGCAGCCCGCTGGGCTCGACCGAGCGCCACCCGAGCGCGGCCTGATGCCTCGTCTCATCCCGCCGCTCACCCCGTCGACCGCGGCGCCGCGGCGAAGCCTTGCCCGGTCTCCCGCCGGGCAGGGCGTCACAAGCCTCCCGCTGCCTCATTGGCTTCCTTTCGGCGGCAGGGCGCCTCCCAGGTACAGCCTCGTGTCGCCTGCAAACGCCACCCGACGCCCTTCAACGGCCCTTGACCACGCCTCCCCGGCTTCTATACTCAGACAAGGCAAGGGAGGAAATTTCTGGCCATGACACCGGCAAGCCGCTCGCCTGGTTGTACACGCCCTGAAGGGACGGGACCATCATGAAATCAATCACCATCGCAATGTTCGCCGTCGTCGTGCTCGCGTGCTCGGTGCCGGCCAATCTGGCGGCGCAAGCGTCATCTCCGGCGCCAACAGGGGCCACGCTCGGCAAGGTGTCCGGCAACTGCACGTTCGACAAGAAGCACACCGTGAGCTTCATCGATGGCGTTGCGCTCCCGGGCTACTTGTTCTTCAACGAAAAGGAGCCCGCGACGCTCGTGCGAGTGTCCAAGCTCGCGCTGGGCGCGTACCGCCCCGATCTGTTTGTGGATCCGGCGGCCGAGCTGGACGGGATGAGCACCGGCAAGAACGCCTACAGCATCATCACGCTCAACATCGACAAGAGTGGCAAGCTGGAAGGCCTCGGGCCAGAGGGATCATTGCGCACCGGCTTTACCTTCACAGGCGGCGCCGTGAAGAACGGTCGCATCAGCGGCACGGTCAGCGGAACCGGCGGCGCCCAGGGCGGCGATACGTGCCAGATCACATTCGACGTGCCAATCGTGGCGGACTATGGCGCCGGCAAGCCCTTGCCGCCTGACGGTGGCGAACCGGGCCAGGCCATGCGGGCTCTCTGGGCCTCGCTGAAGAACGAGGACTCCGCCGCCACGGTGGCCGTGCTCGGGGAATCGTTGGTGGCGTCGGCCCAGCACGGGACGATGCCGCAGTTTGTGACCGTGTTCGTGAGCGGCGAAGGGGATCGAGTCGTCGGGGGCAAGCTCTACGGCGCCGGGCGGGCGATCCTCGATCTGGATCTCGGCGGCGGGTCAAAGGGGCGGGCCCTCGTCCTGAAGCAGGGAGACCGCTGGCGCGTCCAGGATGTCAGCTTCTATTGACGCACGCGTCCGCATCCGAGATCGTCAGCTTCGTTGGGCCAGGAGGTACCAGTCCGCGCCGCGTTACGGCCGGAGCGCAAGGCTCTCGGCGGCGCCGGCGTGATCTGTCATCACCGGCCTGTTGACCGCGCCGCTCACCGCGTGACGCCATTGACATCGAATTCGGTCGGGTGCACCCCGGTGGGGAGCGAGCGCCGCGCCAGGCACGCAGACCCGATGGCGGGCCAGGTTGCGCCTCATCCTCCGTCGAGGGCACTCCGCATCTCTCGCGCGCCAACGCATCGGTACCAGGTATCACCATCTCACCATTTCGCCGGAGAAGACTCGTGCACAGGATCCACGCCCACCTCGCCGCCACGGGCGCCGACGGCCGCAGTCCACTGGAGGCTTTCCACAACCACCGGCCTGCGGTGTAAGGCACGGTCTTGCCACCGCCGGCCAGCCTCACCGCTTGCATCACCCCAATCAGCCCCTCCCCGACGCTTGACTGAGCCTTCCAGGCTGCTACTATCGGTCGCGATGAGAAAGAGAATCGTTATCCTCCTGCGTTCTCGAATCGGATTCGTCGGGCACACCGGGAGCCGTGACTCATGACGGAATTCCACAAGCGGCGCCAGGTCTTCCGCGACCTTCATCGAGAAGGTTGCTTCGCCCTTCCAAATCCGTGGGACGTCGGCACCGCGCGCTATCTGCGACGCCTCGGCTTCGCGGCCCTCGCCACCACGTCGGCCGGGTACGCGTTCTCCCGCGGCGTCGCAGACGGCAGCGTGGGCCGCGATGAGATGCTCGCTCACATCAAGGAGCTGGTGGAAGCGACCGACCTTCCCGTGAACGCCGATTTTGAGAACGGTTATGCCGACGATCCCGACGACGTCGCCGCGAACGTCCGTTTGTGCGTTGCCACGGGAGTTGCGGGGCTCTCGATCGAAGATGCGGCCGACCGGCGGGACAACTCGATTTACGAGTTGCCACTCGCCGTCGAGCGGCTTCAGGCCGCGCACGAAGCGATCGGAGACTGTGGCGTGCTGCTCGTGGGTCGCGCCGAGGGTTTCTGGGTAGGTCGCGAAAGTATCGACCAGGTGCTCAACCGGCTTCGAGCGTACGCCGCTGCTGGTGCCGACTGTCTATACGCGCCCGGCCTTCGCGAGCCGGAGCACATCCGCGCGGTCGTGGAGGCCGTTGCGCCGAAGCCCGTGAACGTACTCCTGAGCGGGCCGGCGGGACTGACGGGCAGTGTGGATTTGACCATGGCCGATGTCGCGGCTTTGGGCGTGCGGCGGGTCAGCGTTGGCGGCGCGCTCGCCCGCGCCGCGTGGGGCGGCTTCATTCGGGCGGCGACCGAGTTGGCTACGCTCGGAAGGTTCGACGGTTTCGCCGGCGCCGCCCCGCACGCGCAATTGCAGAGGCTCTTCACAGAGACCAGCGACTGAGTCATCGCCTGATAATCGGTACCAAGTATCAACGGGCTGCGCCATGGGCGGTCAGGCTTGAACCGCACCGCTTGCCAAACGTTAATGTGGGAACATGTCGGATCGGAAGCAGGCCGTTCGTCCTAGGCTCAAAAAAGGAGAGTGACCCATGCGAAAGATCATCGTCGGCGCCCAGGTTTCCATCGACGGAGTCATGCAAGCGGGGGGCGGGCCGACGGAGGATCCGACCAAGGGCTTCAATTTCGGCGGCTGGGTGATGCCCTACCGCTGTCGAGAGGGCGGCGAAGCGCTCGGCCGCCTCTTCGAGGAGAAGTTCGACCTCCTGCTCGGCCGCAAGACCTACGAGATCTTCGCCGCGTACTGGCCTTACCAGGACGAAGACGCTCCCCGCGGCCACATCGCCAAGCTGTTCAAGAACGTCAGGAAGTACGTGGTTTCGCGCTCAGGCGAGGTCGATACGAGCTGGGCGGGCTCCGTGCTCCTCCGCCACGTCGACGACGTGGTGCGTCTGAAGCACGAAGACGGCCCGAATCTCCTCACCCAGGGGAGCACCGAGCTCGTCCACGCGCTGCTCGCGAATGACCTGGTCGACGCGATGAGCCTCTTCACGGTGCCGGTCGTGCTCGGCGGCGGCAAAAAGCTGTTCGCCGACGGCTCGGCGCCGCATTCGTTCAAGCTGACGGCGTCGCGCGTCGCTCCCAATGGCCTGATCGTCGCCCACTACGAGCGAGAGGGAGAGATCAAGAGGGGCGACACTGCGCTCGATTCCCCCAGCGAACGTGAGATTGCCCGCCAGGAGCGCATGAAGCGCGAAGGCTAGAGATCTGTCGACGCCGTCGATCCGAGGCCGGCGGGGGTGAAGGGCATCGTTCGCTACGCTACACCCATCGGCGGTACTCTTACGAAATGCGACCGCTTCGTTATTCCATCAACGTCACGTTGGACGGCTGCGTCGATCATCGTGCAGGTTCCACGGACGAAGAACTGCATCGTTTCTGGGCCGAGAAACTCGCCCAGGCCGATGCCCTGCTCTTTGGCCGGGTCACTTACGAAATGATGCAGGCCGCGTGGCGGTGGCCGGCAAATGGGGTGCGGCCCGAATGGATGGCCGAGTGGATGGAACCCTTCGCCCGCACGATCGATGCGGCAAAGAAATACGTCGTGTCGAACACGCTGGAGCGGGTCGATTGGAACGCGGAGCTCGTGCGCGGAGATCTGGAGAATGCCGTTCAGCGGCTCAAGCGGGAGTCGGGTAAGGGACTACTCGTAGGAGGCGTGAAGCTCCCGCTGGCGTTGGCGGAGCTGGGATTGATCGATGAGTACGAGTTCGTGATACAGCCGAGGCTAGCGGGCCATGGGCCGACGTTGTTCGCGGGGCTATCGAAGCGTATCGACTTGAAGCTCGTGAGCCGGCTGGAGTTCGGCTCGGGGGCGGTCGCGATGCGGTATGAGCCGAGAAGGTAGCCATCGGGCTTGCTAGGAGCCTGTCCGAGTAAGCGGGTGGGCCGCGTTGCTGGCGTCGCGGGGCGAGATGCAAGGCGCCGCGACGAAGGCGATGTTCCCCCATCGGCGAGGAGCGGCAACGC
>JBIOGJ010000094.1:0-8085 GCA_044447965.1 Thermoanaerobaculales bacterium
AGGAGATGACGCCCTCCAAGGGCATGGGCCGCGGTGTGCATCTCATGCTCAAGACCGACAAGGAAACCATCTCGGTGCACCTCGGCCCGGTGTGGTACGTCGAACATCAAGACACCAAGATCGCCGCCGGCGACAAGATCGAGGTGAAAGGCTCGCGCATCACGTACCAGGGCAAGCTGGCGATCATCGCCGCTGAGATCCACAAAGGCGACGAGGTGCTGATGCTGCGCGACGCCAACGGCATCCCGATGTGGGCCGGGTGGCGGCGGAACCAGTAGGGGCCGTCATGGGTGAGGGGAGCCCGAGGCGTTGCGCCGGGCCGGGCTGATTGCAAGCGAGGATCGGACTCGATCGAGCGGCGCGGCGGCCATGCGCAGCGCCGAGAAAGGAACTCCCATGCAAACCTATCCACATCACTACCACGTGCATGCGGCTGCAGAGGTCGAGGGCAGCGTGATCGCCGGCTCGGAAGGGTTGCCGAGCTTGGCGACGGCGCCACCGCCACAGTACGGCGGGCCGGGCGGGCAGTGGTCGCCGGAAACCTTGCTCGTGGCCGCTGCAGCAGATTGTTTCATCCTGACGTTTCGCGCCGTTGCCGCGGCCTCCAAGCTCCTGTGGCGCGACCTCGAGTGCGGTGCCGAGGGCGTGCTCGACCGGGTCGACGGCGTCGTCCGCTTTACCGAGCTCCGCTTGCACGCCCGCCTCGCATTACCGGCCGGTGGCGATGTCGAGCGCGCGAAACGGCTCCTCGAAAAGGCCGAAAAGGCTTGCCTGGTGACGAACTCACTGGCACTCGAACCGACGCTGACGATAGAGGTCTCCTGTGCTTAGACGGGTTCCGGCTGCGCGCACACGCGGGTGGGCGCGGACTCCGTTGCTCGGGCTGTGCGTCGTTCTGAACTGGGTGTTAGTAACGCCGGCGCTGGGGATGGAGTCCGGTACGATCATCACGGTCTGAGGACGCTACACACGAACGACAATGACTTGCAGGAGGACGTAGCCATGCCCAACGAATTCGACGTGATCGTGATCGGCGGTGGCCCTGGAGGATACGTCTTCGCGATCCGCGCGGCACAGCTTGGACTCAGGACCGCTCTCGTCGAGCGCGAGTGGCTGGGTGGGGTCTGCCTGAACGTGGGCTGCATCCCTTCGAAGTCGCTCCTGACGAACGCCGAGACGGCGCATACCCTGCGCCATCGAGGCGCCGAGCTCGGGTTCGCCTTCGAGAACCTCTCACTCGACTACTCCGTCGCTGTGCGGCGCTCGCGCCAAGTGGTGACTCGGCTGCGGAAGGGCGTCGAGTTCCTGATGACGAAGAATCGAATCGAGGTCCTGAAGGGGCAGGGAAGGCTCACCTCCCCTTCCGGCATCGAGGTGACCGCCGACGACGGGTCGCGCAGCGAGTATCGGGCGGCGAACGTCGTGGTGGCAACCGGAGCGCGGGCCGCCACACCTCCGGGGGTGATCACCGATGGCAGACGCGTTCTGTCCTACCGGGACGCCATCGTCCAAGAGCATCGGCTCGGCTCCGCCGTCATCGTGGGAGGCGGCGCGCTCGGCGTCGAGTTCGCCACGCTCTGGAACGCGTACGGTACACACGTAACGCTCGTCGAGGCGCTTCCTCGGCTCGTCCCGCTGGAGGACGAGGAGGTGAGCGCCGAACTCGCAAAGCAGCTCCGTCGCGCGGGCGTCGAGGTCAGGACCGGTACCCCGCTGGAAGGCATCGAGACGACCAGCGACGCGGTCAAGGTGCGACTTGCCGGTGCCGCGGCGGACCCCTTGATGCTGCAGGCGGACCAGGTGCTGGTTGCGACCGGATTCACTCCGAACTCGCAGGACTTGGGATTGGGGGAGATCGGAGTCGAGCTCGATCCCCGCGGATTCGTCCAGATCGACGATCATCTGAGAACGAGCGTTCCCGGTGTTTGGGCCATCGGCGACGTGACGGGCAAGCTGCTCCTGGCCCACGTGGCGTCCGCACAGGGAATTGCGTGCGCCGAGGTCATCGCGGGACACCCGCGGGTGCCGCTCGACTACCACGCCATGCCACGCGCCACATACTGCCGGCCGCAGATCGCCTCCGTGGGCTTCACCGAGGCACAGGCCAAGGGTCGAGGACGCAGCGTGCGGACCGCGCGGTTCAGTTTCAGTGCGAACGGGAAGGCCCTCGGCGTAGGCGAGCCCTTCGGGTGGGTCAAGATCGTTGCCGACGCGGCATCGGGCGTTCTGATCGGGGCGCACCTCATCGGTCCGGAGGTCACGGAGCTCCTACCCGAGCTGACCCTTGCCTACCGACTCGAGCTGCCGGCGGAAGCCGTCTCTCACAACGTGCACGCACACCCGACGCTATCTGAGGTCGTCATGGAGGCGGCGCACGGGCTGGTCGGGGGCTACATCCATGCGTGAGTCCAACGCGATCGCAGCGATCTTGGCCACTGGTGGGTCCACCAACGCGGGTCCTACAGGTCCTCGCGTGGCAATGGAAGTTTGGGGCTGGGCTGAACGATGGATCCTTCGACGAGGCCGCGGCGGTGCTGGTGAAACGGTGCGCATCAGCTCGGCAGATTGCTTCGAAACACCCCCTGAGCCAGAGTGAGATCGATGCGCTGCCGGCGTGGATCGCGTCCCTGAATGGCTAAGATTCTCCGAATGGTGGTCGTGAACGCTCACGTTCGTCATCCGAGGTCGTCGATGACTGTGGCACCGAAGTCCTCTGCACAAGGGGCGGTAGTGGAACCCTGACCTGCTGTGATCGCGAGATGAAAATCAAAGAAGCTAAGCCGCTGCCTTCATCGGATTAGTGGAACGGAGTGATCGCGGGAGGATCGAGATGCCTGATCCCAGTTTGCAAAGTCCTGGCACGGCATTCCAAGAGAGCAAATCGATTGGCGCGGCACCGGCCTTGCGCCGCCTGGTGCTACCCAACCGATCTCGGGGCGGTGCTCGCCTGGACGGTCGGTGCGAGCCTCGTGTCGGGGCTGATACTCGTGTTGCTGCTGCGGGGGAAGGTTGAATGAACGCCGCAACGGATGCAAACCGCGGCGCCGCCACGCCATCCTCCGGCAAGCCCATCGGCCACGTGGTCGAGGTGCACGGGCCGGTGGTGGACATCGCCTGCGAGACGCTGCCGCCGCTGCACCGGGCGCTCGCGGTGGCGATCGACGGCGGGAGCGCGGTCCTTGAAGTACTCCACCATCTCGACCGGCATCAGGTGCGCGCCATTGCCCTGCATCGCACCGCGGGGCTGAGGCGCGGCACGCCGGTGTTGGACAGCGGCGGGCCGCTGCGGGTGCCGGTGTCCCCCGAGTGCCTCGGCCGATTGCTCGATGTGTTCGGCGCGCCGCTGGACGGCTGGCCGCCGCTGATTGCGGCCGAGTTTCGCAACCTGCTCGTCGCGCCGCCGGCGCTGCACGAGACGACGCCGTCGAGCGGCATTCTGGAAACGGGGATCAAGGTCATCGACCTCCTCTGCCCCTTCATCCGCGGCGGCAAGACCGGGCTCTTCGGCGGCGCGGGCGTGGGCAAGACGGTGCTCATCATGGAGTTCATGCAGGCGGTCGCCTCGCTGCACGGCGGGGTGTCGGTGTTCGCCGGGGTCGGCGAGCGCATCCGCGAAGGGCACGAGCTGTGGCACGAGATGCGCGACAACGGCGCGCTCGCCAACGCGGTGCTGGTGTTGGGACAGATGGACGAGTCGCCCGGGGTGCGTTTTCGTGCGGGGTTGACCGCGCTCACCTACGCCGAATTCCTGCGCGATACGCTCCACAAGGAGGTGTTGTTTCTCATGGACAACGCCTTCCGCTTCGTGCAGGCCGGCTCCGAGGTGTCGGGGCTGCTGGGGCGCATGCCCGCCAACGTCGGCTACCAGCCTACGCTGGCCTCGGAGGTGGCGGAGCTCGAAGACCGCATCGTCTCCAGCCGGCGCGGCGACATCACCTCGGTGCAGGCCGTTTACGTGCCGGCCGATGACATGACCGACCCGGCCGTCGGCGCCATCCTCGCGCATCTCGATACGCGGGTGATCCTGTCCCGCGCCCAGACGGCCAAGGGCATCTACCCGGGGGTGGATCCGCTTACCTCGGGCAGCAATCTCATGGAGCGGCACTTTCTGGGCGACCGCCACTACGCCGTGGCACACGACGTGCGGGAGCATCTGGCGCGCTACCGCGAACTGGAGGACATCATCACCATGCTCGGGATCGAGGAGCTTTCCGAGGCTGACCGGCGGGTGGTGCAGCGCGCCCGCAGGCTGCAGCGGTATCTCAGCCAGCCCTTCCACGCCATGACGGCGCAGAGTGCCGCCCGGGGCGTGTCGGTGCCCCTGGCGCAGACGCTCGCGGACTCCGAGGCATTCCTGCGCGGCGATTACGACCAACTGCCCGAGGAGCGCTGCTACATGCGCGGCGCCATGAAGGATGCAGCGTCGTGAACACCTTCACCGTGCATCTCTTCGCGGCCGACCGTTACGAGCGTATCGAGGGAGTAGCGAGCTTCGTGGGCGAGGACAGGAGCGGCAGTTTCGGCCTGCTGCCGCGGCACGACCGCTTCATGACCGCGCTCACCTTTGGTCTTGCGCGCCTGCGGCGGGCCGACGGCAGCCGTGAATACCTGGGCTTTCCCGGCGGGCTTCTGTATTTCATCGATAACGAATTGCGCATCTCCACCCGGCGCTATCTGCGCGACACCGATGTCGATCGCATCACCAAAGCCCTCACCCGCGAACTGGTGGAAGAGGAACGGGCGCTGGGCGAAACGCGGCGTAAGCTGCACCGGCTGGAAGCGGAGATGCTCAAGCGCCTGGCGCAGCTCGGGCGGGAATGACGGCCATGCAAAACGGCGAACACTTGCGGAATAACATCGAGAAACAAGCGCGGCGCATGGCGCAGGCGGAGAAAGACCGGCCGACGCTGCTTGCCCAGACGGTGTTCCTCGGTACGCTGGCGCTGATGTTCGTGCTGCCGGTGGTGGGGGGCGCCTATCTCGGTGTCTGGCTCGACGGCATGCGGAAGGGCTACTCCTATCGCTGGACGGTGAGCCTGCTGATTGCGGGCCTGTTCGTCGGTGCCATGAACGTGTATCTGTTCATCCGGAGGCACTGAATGGGCAAGCCGGAACTGCTCGCGGCGCTGGCCTTCGACCTCGGGCCGATCCATGTCGGCACCTCGGTGCTCACCACCTGGCTGCTGATGGCCCTGCTTACCGGGCTGGCCTTGTTCGGCACGCGTCGCCTGAGCGTGGAGTCGCCCACGCGGCTGCAAACGGCGCTGGAAGGAACAGTGCTGGCCCTGCAGGCGGCAATCGAGGGCGCCGCACCCAGCCACGCCGCGCGGCTCCTGCCCTTCATCGGTACGCTGTGGCTGTTCATCGCCGCGGCCAACCTCGTGGGCCTCGTGCCGGGCCTGCGCTCCCCCACGGCTGATCTGTCGCTGACCGTGGCGCTGGCCACGCTGGCGTTTCTCTCGGTGCACTGGTTCGGCATCCGCATCGACGGCCTCAAGGCTTACCTGCGCCATTATCTCGACCCGAACCCGATCCTGCTGCCCTTTCACCTGCTGGGCGAGATCACCCGCACCCTAGCGCTGGCCGTGCGCCTGTTTGGAAACATGATGAGCCTGGAGATGGCGGCGCTCCTGGTGCTGCTGGTGGCGGGCTTTCTCGCGCCGGTGCCGCTCCTGATGCTGCACATCGTCGAGGCGCTGGTGCAGGCCTACATATTCGGCATGCTGGCGCTGGTCTACGTGGCCGGCGCCCTGCAATCCCGTGAATTGAAAAAAAAGGGGTAATTGATGAAAGACATGACCTGGTTTACGCTGTTTTCCACCGGCGGGGCGCTTGCGGCCATCGCCGTTGGCGTGATCTTTCCGGCGCTCGCCATGGGGCGCGCCATCACCCAGGCGCTGGATGCCCTGGCGCGCCAGCCCGAGGCCGAGAGGTCCATCACTCGTACGCTGTTCATCGGCTTGGCGATGATCGAGTCGCTGGCGATCTACGTGCTGGTGATCGTGCTCATCGTGCTATTCCGCAATCCCCTGCTCGAATACCTCATCAAGTAGGCGCACGTGGAATTCGACTGGACGACCTTCGGCCTCGAAGCGCTCAACTTCCTGGTCCTGGTGTGGCTGCTGAAGCGCTTTTTCTATCGCCCGGTGCTGGCGGTGATCGAGGCGCGGCGGGCCGAGAGCGCAAAGACGATCACGGACGCCGAGGCGGTGCGCCGCGAAGCGGACGGACTAAAAAGCGAATACCAGGCCCACCTGGCGGAAGTGGACGAGGAACGCGCGGCGGCGAAGGCGCAGCTCGACGCGGAGATTGCCGCCGAGCGGGCGCGGCGGCTCGCCGCCCTAGAGGCGGAAATTGCCGAGGAACGCAAGCGGCGCGAAGCCTTGGAGGCGCGGGAAAGGAGCGAGATCGAACACGCCCTGGAGCGGCAGGCGATGGCCATCGCGGCCCGTTTCGCCACGCGCCTGCTGGAACGGCTGGCCGGCCCCGAGCTGGAAGCGAAGCTCGCGGATCTCGCCCTGAGCGAGATCGAGGCCCAGGCGCCGGACAAGCGGGAAGCGCTGCGCACCGCCCTGCGGGAGCCGGGGGTGACCATCAAGGTGGTCAGCTCCTATCCGCTCGACGCGGCGCGCCGCGCCGCATTCACCCAGGCGCTCGGCCGGCTGGCGGGCCGGGCGCTTGCGCCCGAGTTCGCTGAAGACACCGTGCTTAAGGCGGGCATCTGCATCATGGCGGGCTCGTGGGTGCTGATGGCCAACCTGCGCGACGAGCTCAATTTCTTCGCCACGGCGTTCGAACATGGCGGCTGAAGCCGGCGTGCTAGACCGCCTCGCGCGGCGAGTGGAGGACTACCGTTTCACCCTTCGGCTGGGCGAGAAGGGACGGGTCGCCTCGGTGGGCGACGGCATCGCCTGGGTCTATGGCCTGCCGTCCGCCGCCGTGGACGAGATCCTGCATTTCGAGGACGGCAGCCGGGGGCTGGTGTTCGAACTCCAGAAGGAGCGGCTGGGGGTCATCTTGCTCGATCCGGCGGCGAACGTCGCCTCCGGCTCGCTGGTTTCCCATACCGGCGAGCGGCTCGATATCGGCATCGGCGATGGGCTGCTCGGGCGCGTGCTGGACCCGCTCGGCAAGCCCCTCGACGGCCTGCCGCCCTTCGAGGCGGACGGATTCTGCGCCCTGGAGGGCGCATCGCCGCCCATCGTGGCGCGCGATTTCGTGAACCGCCCGCTCTACACCGGCATCAAGGTCGTGGACACCCTGATTCCCATAGGCCGCGGCCAGCGCCAGCTCGTCATCGGCGATGCCGGCACCGGCAAGACCTCGCTCGCCCTGGACACCGTCGTGGCGCAAGCCGGGCAGGGCGTGAAGTGCGTCTACGTCATGATCGGGCAGAAGCGCTCCGGGGCGGCGCTGGCTATCGACCTCCTGCGCCGCCACGGGGCGCTCGCCTACACCACGGTGGTGGCGGCGGAGGCCACCGCCACGCCCGGCATGAAGTATCTCGGCCCCTTCGCCGGCTGCGCCGTCGCCGAGGGCTGGATGCGCCGCGGCGAGGACACCCTGGTGGTCTACGACGACCTCACTACCCACGCCCGCGCCTACCGCGAGCTGTCCCTGCTGATGCACCGGCCGCCGGGGCGTGAGGCCTACCCCGGTGACATCTTCTACCTGCACGCGCGCCTGCTCGAGCGCGCGACGCGCCTGGCGCCGGAGCACGGCGGCGGCAGCCTGACCGCGCTGCCCATCGTCGAAACCGAGGAAGGTGAGATCGCCGCCTACATCCCCACCAATCTCATCTCCATCACCGACGGCCAGATCTACCTGGACCGGCGGCTGTTCGCCGCCGGCGCCCTGCCGGCGGTGGACGTGCCGCTGTCGGTCTCCCGCATCGGCGGCAAGGCGCAGCACCCGCGCATCAAGGAAGAGGCAGGAAGGATGAAGCTCGACTACCTGCAATTCCTGGAACTGGAAGTCTTCACCCGCTTCGGCACCAGGCTGGAGGCAGGCACGCAGGCCAAGATCCGGCGCGGCCGGCTGTTGCGCGAGATCCTCAAGCAGGAACGTCTGAGCCCTTTGCCCCCG
>JBIOGJ010000095.1:0-7843 GCA_044447965.1 Thermoanaerobaculales bacterium
GGTGGTGGTGGGAGGGTGGGTGGCAAAATTCGCTCGTCGGGTGAAGCGGCGATCACTCCGGAGGATGCGGGGCACCCGGCGCACGGATCGGCGCCGGGAGACGCTGGCCCGGAGCGCAGCGGAGGGAACAGCGAGGGTCACGGCGGCGAGACGCGCTGCCGGGTCGCGGCCGGAGGAGTTTCGGCGCGTGGCGAGCGGGGGCGAGCGAGCGCCGAACTGCCGCGAACCCGACGGGCAAAAAGAACCCGAGGTTGCATTTGACTTGTCGTGTTCCTTTGGGATCTCAGACCCTGCCCCGAAGAACTGAGGCCCGCGTCCCGCCGGACACACCAGCGAGGAGAGCCGCAGCACAAGACGGGCAAATCAAAGCCAAGGGACTCCTCACTCAACTCGGGAGGAGCCTCCGAGCGAACCGGGATCGGCTGGGGATTATCCCTTGCGCCGCAGCACGTTGAGCGCGGATCCCGCCTTCCACCAGCCGATTTGCTCCTCGTTGAAGGTGTGGCGGCAGGAGAACTCGTCCTTGCTTCCGTCGGCGTGCTTGACGACGACCTTGACCGGCTTGCCGGGAGCAAGGCCGGCCAGCCCAGTGATGCTGATCCGGTCGCCCTCGCGGATCTTCTCGTAATCCTTGGCATCTATGAGGTGTAGCGGGAGCAGGCCCTGCTTCTTGAGGTTGGTTTCGTGGATGCGCGCGAAGCTGCGGGCGATCACCGCGACGCCGCCGAGGTAGCGGGGCTCCATCGCGGCGTGCTCGCGGGAGGAGCCCTCGCCGTAGTTCTCGTCGCCGACCGCGACCCAGCGCAGGCCGCGCACCTTGAGGTCACGCGCGATCTTGGTGAACTCCATCACCTCGCCGGTGAGCGGGTGCTTGCCCTTGCCTGCATCGCCAGAAAAGGCGTTGATGGCGCCCAGGAACATGTTGGCCGAGAGGTTCTCGAGGTGACCTCGAAAGCGCAGCCACGGTCCGGCCGGGGAGATGTGGTCGGTCGTGCACTTGCCCTTCGCCTTGAGCAGCACCGGCAGGTCGAGGAAGTCCTTACCGTCCCAAGCGGGAAACGGTTCGAGGAGTTGGAGGCGATCGGAGCCGGGGCGTACCTCCACCTTGACCTGCTCGGGCTTGTCTGGTGGGGCCACGTACCCCTTGGCCTTGAAAACGAAACCCTTCTCCGGTACCTCCGGCGCGGGTGGCGGCGGTGAGAGACGCACCTTGTGCCCGTTGACCGGGATCGCCTCGCCGACCGGGTTCACGTCGAGGGTGCCGGCGACCGAGTACGCTACGACCACCTCGGGCGAGGCGATGAACGAGAGCGTGGCCGGGTTGCCGTCGTTGCGCGCCGGGAAGTTGCGGTTGAACGAGTTCACGATCGTGTTGGCCGTACCCTTGGGGAAGTCCTCGCGCTGCCACTGGCCGATGCACGGGCCGCACGCGTTGGCGAGCACGGTGGCGCCGAAGTCGTGGAACACCTGGAGCAGGCCATCGCGCTCGATGGTGGCGTACACCTGCTCGGAGCCCGGCGTGATGAGCAGCGGCACGCGTGCCTTGACTCCCGCCGCCATCGCCTCCCGCGCGACCGAGGCGGCGCGTGTGATGTCCTCGTACGAGGAGTTGGTGCACGACCCGACCAGCGTCGCGGAGATCTTCGCGGGGTAGTTGTTTTCCTTCACCGCAGCGGGCATCTTCGAGAGCGGGCGCGCGAGGTCCGGCGAGTGTGGGCCGACGAGGTGCGGCTCGAGCGTGTCGAGGTCGATCTCGATCACGCGGCCGAAGAACTTCTCGGGGGCCTTCTCCACCTCGGGATCCGCGTTGAGGAGCTCGCGGTTGGCTTCCGCGAGGTCGGCCAGAGTGCCGCGCCGCGTCGCCCGGAGGTAGATCTCCATGCGCGCATCGTAGGGAAAGATCGAGGTGGTGGCGCCGTGCTCGGCGCCCATGTTGGTGATCGTGCCCTTGCCGGTACACGAGATCGACGCGCACCCCGGCCCGAAGAATTCGACCACCGCGTTGGTGCCGCCCTTGACCGTGAGGATCTCACAGAGCTTGAGGATCACGTCTTTCGGTGCGGTCCAGCCGCCGAGCTTGCCGGTGAGGTGCACGCCGATCAACTTGGGCTGTAACACCTCCCAGGCAAACCCGGCCATCACGTCCACCGCATCGGCGCCGCCCACTCCGGAGGCGAACATGCCGAGACCGCCAGCGTTGGGGGTGTGCGAGTCGGTGCCGATCATCATCCCGCCGGGGAAGGCGTAGTTCTCGAGCACGACCTGGTGGATGATTCCCGACCCGGGCTTCCAGAAGCCGATGCCATAGCGCGCGGAGGCCGACTCGAGGAACGCGTAGACCTCCTTGTTCTCCTCGATGGCGCGGGCGACGTCGGCGGCTGCTCCGGAGCGGGCGCGGACGAGGTGGTCGCAGTGCACGGTGGTCGGCACCGCGGTGCGCTGCATTCCGGCCAGCATGAACTGGAGGAGCGCCATCTGCGCGGTTGCGTCCTGCATCGCAACGCGGTCGGGGCGCAGCTCGACGTACGATTTGCCCGCGTCAAGGTGGGCGTGCTCGGGGTCGTCGAGGTGCCCGAAGAGGACCTTCTCAGTCAGCGTCAGGGGACGCGCAAGCCGCTTGCGGACCACGGCCAACCGCGCACGGGTGCGGTCGTAAACGGCCTTGACCAGCTCCGGAGTGCTCTCAATCGCCGCCATGCTCTCCCTCCCCTGGGAAACCGCGTCACGTCGTGCCGGCTTCCCCTCTCTCGAGGTCGTCGCGATTGTAGCCCAGCGGGAGGGGTCACCCCCACTGCTGGCACCTGGACGGTTGGAGGTCGAAAGCAGCCAGCAGACGAGCGAGGTAGCGGCGGTCAACCCTTCCTTGCTCGATGGATTACTGACGATGGACCTTCAACTCTCGATCGACTGCTGCCATCCCGAGGACCACCGCGACGAGCGGTCGGCTGCGGGCTGCTAATTCTCTTCCTCGCTCGCCCTTTCCAGGTCGGTGATGCGCTTGCGAACGAGCATCTCGGCCATGTCAGGGATGACCTCCCAGGCGATGCGCTCGATCTTGGGCGAGGCCAGCTCCATGACCCTACGCGCGATGCGCTCAACCTGCTCCTCGTCGAGTTCGGGGCGAGGCGCCGCGGCTTCTCCGGCATTCGCGCCCGCCACGGCCTCCAGGACGCGGCGCACGATGCCCTCGACGTCAGCCTCGCTGAGCGGCACGGCGGCAACTGCCGGCATCGGCTCCGTGGTCGGGCTCGGCGGCGCAGAAATCGGTGCGGCGACGGGAGCGACGCTCGGCTCCGGTTCAACCGTGAGCGGCACCTCGGGCACCACGACGCTCGCGGGATGGGCAGGCTCCTGCGGCGCCCTGGCCTGCCCCGGGCTCGGCAGCCAGTCCGGCGCGGTGAACAGCGCATCGTCGGAGACCGAAGCGAACCCGGCATCGGCGCTCGCCTTCGCGCCGCTGTCCGGCGCGGGCGGCGCGCCGGCTGGCGGCGCGGATGAAAACGGCGTCATTTCGGTGAGCGAAGCAGGCGCGGGCAAGGTCTCAACCGGAAACCCGGGTTCCTCGTCGGCCACCGGAAACCGCTCCGGTGCGATCGCGCGCCGGTGCGGGTGCGTTTCGTCTTCCGACTCCCGGGTGGACACGGCCTCCACCTCGGTAGCGAAGTCGAGGGGCGTATCGCGCTGCGCAGCATCGGGGCCAGCCACGGGGGTTTCGGGAGCACGCACGGGAGGTACCCGTGCGCCGAACGCGAAAGCCGACTCCGGGCTCGGAGCCTCTTCCTGCAGCTCGGGCGGCACCACCGCTGCGGCTTTGGGATGAGAATCGCCGAGCGAACTTGCGGTGAGCTCGATGCCATCGTCCGGCATCCCCGGCTCAACCGGCGGGGACGGCACCATCCGGTCGAATCCAGTGGTGGAGTAGTCCAGCGCCTGCACACCTTCCGGCACGCCCAGCTCCCCCAGCCCAGCGCTCTCGCTGGGCGCGGGCGTCGCCGCCACCGCTTGAGCTCGTTTGAGGAAATCCTCGACCAGGTTGACGAGGTCGCGGGCCTCGAACGGTTTGGTGACGATCGCATCACAGCCGGCGGCGAGCGCCCGGTCACGATCGAACGGCTCGAACGTGCCGGTGAGCAAGATGACCGGGATGTGCAGGGTGGCAGGGTCGCTCTTCAGTAATTGGCAGACTTCGTAGCCGTTCATGTCCGGCATCACCACGTCGCACAGCACCACGTCCGGCTTGATCTCGGGAAGGCGGTCGAAGAGGTCGCGGCCACTACCAACCGCGATCACGGTGTGGTCGGTTTCGGCGAACGTAAGCTCCACGACTTTCTGGATCGTGATGCTGTCATCAGCCAAGAGGAGCGTGCCAGCCATGATCACCTCGCCTCCGCCAGAAGCTCGTTTCCTTCGTACCACGAACGCGTTGTGCTGTCAACGAGATCGCCACCGTCGCTCGACTCCACGGCCATGCCGCCGTCGTCGCCCACCCACACCACGGCGCCGCTCTCCATCCACCCCGGGATCACGCGCGCCAGGCGGTCTCCTTCCGCCAGTTGCCAGGCGCGGTGGAAGTGACCCCACAGCACCACGTCAACACCCGCGGCGAAGTGACGGCGGGCAGCGCGCTCGAGGTCCCTCACCGGCAGCTCACGACGATACGAAAAGTTGGTTTCCTTCAAGCGCGACTCCGTGCCAGACACGATGCGCTGCGCCAGCCGCCGTGGCAACAGCCGCGCCCACACCCGGGCCGGCCGGCTCTTGGACACCGCGCGCCAGAAGCGATACGAGCGGTCGTTCCGGTTGAGCAGATCGCCATGCTCGAGGAGGAACCGCCTCCCTCCTGCGGTAAACGAGTGGACCATCCCGGCGGCGTCCCGATACGGGTCAAGCGCCGGCGCATCGAGGAAGAAGTCGCGGTTGCCCTCAACCAGGACCACCCGCGCACCGTCTTGCCGTAACTCCGCTAGCGCATCGAGCCCCTGCCGCACGGAGTCGTCCCAGAAGCGGGAGAAGCCGACGAGGGCGCGGAAGAGGTCGCCGAGGAAAACGACCTCGCCGACACCGCGCCCACGCAAACCTGCCACCGCCGCGAGGAAGCGCTCGAGGTCGCCCGGGGTCTGGCCCACGTGCAGGTCGGCGAGAACGGCGCGCAGCATAGATCATGCTAGCATTTGCGCGTTTGAGAGGCAGAAGGTGGCCGAAGGGAAATCCCTGCGCAAGAGAACGAGGTCTCATGACCGGGCTCAGCAGCCTCACCCGGCAACGGTCCCCCATTCCGGCCGGGTCTTGCTCACCGGCGCGAGTGGCTTCGTCGGCCGGGAAATCCTCCGCCAGCTCCTCGCCCAGGGACACGAGGTTGTCGCGGTCGCCCGCAGCCTGCGCGGTGGCGACGTCCTCCCCGGGGTGATCCAGGTTGCCGCCGATGTCGCCGGGATCGGGTGGCAGCGATGGTGCGAGGGGTGCAGCGCGGCCATCCATCTGGTAGGGATCATTCGTGAGACGCCGCGGACCGGGGTGACGTTCGACCGAACCCACCGCCTGGCCACCGAACAGGTCATCAAGGCGTGCCGCGAGATCGGGATCCCGCGCCTCGTCCACATGTCGGCGCTCGGGGCAAAGCAAACTGGCCCCACGCCTTACCTGCGGAGCAAGTGGGAGGGTGAGCAAGCGGTACGAGGCTCAGGCTTGCGGTGGACGATCTTCCGCCCATCGGTGATCTTCGGCCCAGGCGACGGGCTCTCGAGTGTGCTGGCCGGGGCGCTGCGCCGCTTCCCGGTTTTTCCCGTCTTCGGCGACGGCAGGTACTGCCTACAACCCGTCGCCGTCGATGAGGTCGCGCGGTGTTTCGTGGACGCCATCGATCTACCCGCCGCCGTGGGCGAAACGTATGAGCTGGGAGGCCCCGAAGCGATCACCTACGACGAGCTGCTGCGCCGCGTCGCGGCGGCAGTCGGGGTACGCCGCTCACTCGTCCACCTGCCGCTCGGCCTCTCGCGCGCCCTCGTTTCGTTCCTTCAGCTCTTCCCCAACGCGCCGATCACCCGCGACCAGCTCACCATGCTGCTCGCCAGCTCGACCTGCGACGATCCGGCCGCGACCCTGGTCTTCGGCGCTCCCACTCGGCGCTACGAAGGCCCGACCTGGCTCCGCGCCTCAACGGCCTAGGTGCTCCAGGGTGACCCTAGGCGGGGCGCGCCTCGGCGAGCGGCGTCAGCCACCGCGGCCAAGCTCACGCCCGCGCGAGCCGCGGCCTCCCGGCACGCGTCGTGCTCCGGTTTGGCCGAAACCACCCGGCCCTCGAACACGCCAACCTTGACCGGGATCTCTCCGTAGCCGGTGGCGACGGAGACCACGTGCCGCTCGAGCTCGGGTCTCGTGCATTCCACAAGGCGCAGACCCAGCGTGGCGCCTTCGGCGAAGAGCGCGGCGGTGACCTCGCCGCAGCGCGAGCGCTCAACGAGCGCACGCAGCTCGACGACCGGGCGGCCTTTGCGCCCGGTGCCCGGCAGACACCAGGCGTCCACCGCCCCAGCGGTGCGCAAACCCTCCAGCAGCGCGCCCAATGTTTCGCCGGTAACATCGTCAAGGGTTGTTTCCACCAATAGCATCGGCCGCCCTGGCGCCGCCGCGCGGGCACTCTCGACCAGAAATGCACGCAGCACGTTGGGAAGCCCGGCGAACTGCCGCGTACCCAACCCCACGCCAACGCGTATCACCGTGCCGCCGGGGAGCGGACTGAACTCGTGCGCGAGCGTCGTCACGAGCGTTGCCCCGGTGGGTGTCGTCATCTCCCCATCGGCAGCGTAGTTTGCCAGCGGCACGCCCCGCAGTAACCAGGCGACCGCCGGCGGAGGCACGGGAAGCGTCCCATGCGCGGTCTTCACCGTGCCGGAGCCCACCGGCACAGGCCCGCAGCTCGCCCGCTCGATGCCGAGCAGCTCGAGGGCGGCGCACGTACCGACGATGTCGACGACCGCGTCCACCGCTGCCAGCTCGTGGAGATGGGTCTCCTCGACGCTGGTGCCGTGCACCTCGGCCTCCGCCGCGAACAGGCGGCGGAACGCCGTGAGCGCTCGCTCCCGCACACGGTCAGGGAGCGTGGCGTCGGCGAGCAGTCTCTCGACGTCGCTAAGGTGCCGTGCCGGGTGGCTCTCGGAGTCCACGTCCACGACCACGCGGGTGCCCGCGAACCCCTGGTGCCGGTCCCGCGTCGCCGTCAGCCGCCAGCCGGGGAGGTGCAGGCCGGCGAGCACACCGCGCAGGGCTTCGAGGTCCACGCCGAGGTCGAGGAGCGCGCCCAACAGCATGTCGCCGGCGACGCCGCCGAACGGATCGATGTGCAGTACCTTTGCCATCGTCTGATTAGCTTACCCCACGCCAAAACGTCGTTGGTTTGGAAGGCTCGGTGAGAGCGCAAGACTCAAACCCAACTTCAGGTCTTCTCTAGCCCGTCGTGTGCTGCGGCCGTACCCTTGTCGCCATTCCCGGCCCCGATCGGAGCCGGGGCCAGGCGCCGGCGGGAATCCAGTCTTGAGTCTCCCCGCGATTACCCTTCTGCGACACCAAATACCGCGACAATACGACAACATCCGGTTTCTTTTTGCCCGTCGGGTTCGTGGCAGTTCGGGCCTTGTGCGTCCCCACGCGCTGCGGCCCGAAACTCCTCCGGCCGCGACCCGGCAGCGCGTATCGCCGCCGTGACCCTCGCTGTTCCCCTCGCTCGAAAAGCCGATCGCTCGGGGCCAGCGTCTCCCGGCGCCGATTCGCGCGCCGGGTTCCCCGCGGCCTCCGAAGTGATCGCCGCTTCACCCGACGGGCGAATCTGCCACCCACCCTCCCACCA
>JBIOGJ010000096.1:0-7838 GCA_044447965.1 Thermoanaerobaculales bacterium
GATCGTGGTCGGCGACATGAACGGGCGCGTCGGCGCAGGCATCGGCAAGGCGCGTGAGGTGACCGAGGCGATCCGCAAAGGCATGGACGTGGCCAAGCGCAACATGATCACCGTCCCGATGGTCGGCACGACCATCCCTCATGAGGTTCGCCTCAAGTGGGGCGCAGCCAAGATCATGTTGAAGCCCGCGGCGCCAGGCACGGGCGTGATCTCTGGAGGCGCAATGCGCGCGGTGATCGAGACTGCCGGCATCAAGGACATTCTCACCAAGTCCCATGGCACCAACAACCCCATTAACACGGTCCGCGCGACCCTCGCCGCGCTGCAGCAGTTGAAGACGGCACAGCAGATCGCCGAGCTGCGCGGCAAAGAGGTCGAGCAGATCGTCGGCAAGCGCCTCGCGGCGGCATACCGACGCCAGGAGGTTGGAGGCAAGGCGTCCGCCGCCGCCAACGGCGCCGAAGCCACCCCCGTGGAGGCGAAATGACCGCAGCCAACAAGAAGCCCGCCGCCGCGCGCGCGCAGGGCGCATCTGAAAAAGCCGGCCCGCGACCCATCAAGGCCACCCTCGTGAAGAGCACCATCGGCGCTCTCCCGCAGATCAAGGCCACGGTGGCGTCGCTCGGCTTTCGCCGCATGAACCAGACCCGCGAGCTTCCCGACAACCCCGCGGTCCGCGGCATGCTCAAGGCGGTCGACTTCCTGGTCGCCGTCGAGGGCACGCCTTACATCCGGCCGAAGCGCAGCCAGTACAAGATCTGGCGCTCCCGCTCGAACAAGAAGCACCAGAGGGGCAAGTAAAGGTGCAGCTGCACGACCTCAAGCCCGCCAAGGGCGCGCACCGCCGGCCGGACCGGATCGGTCGAGGCACGGGCTCCGGCCGCGGCAAGACGTCGGGTCGCGGACAGAAAGGACAGAACGCGCGCAGCGAAGGCTTCCGCCTCGGTTTCGAAGGCGGCCAGATGCCGCTTGCGCAGCGCATCCCCAAGCTGCCCGGCTTCAAGAACCCGTTCCACCGCCAGTTCTCGGTCGTCAACCTGTCCAAGCTCAGCCGCTTTCCCGACGGGACCAAGGTGGACGCGGACGTCCTTCTGGAGGCCGGCCTCGTGCACCAGGGCATGGAGATCAAGGTCCTCGGCACCGGGGACTTGAAGCGCAAGCTGACCGTCGAAGCGCACTTCTTCAGCGTCAGCGCCCGCGAGGCGATCGAGAAGCTGGGCGGCAGCGTCAAGGTCCTGGGCGAGCCCCGCAAGATCGGTCCCAGGCGGACCGCGGCCAAACTGCCCAAGCCCCTCCCGACCACCGCCGAAGCTGCGCCTGCGGCAACACCGAAGGCCGAGAAGGCACCCAAGGCAGAGAGGCCCCCGAAGCAGGCGCGTGAGAAGGAAGCCCCAACCGCCGGACGCGCGCAGGGCGCATCAATCCAGATCGTCGAGGAGGCCACCCCTCCGGACGAGGCTTAGGCATGGGCACAGACCTGACCGCTGGCTACCGGATCTTCGGCGCCCAGGCGGCCCATCTGCGTCGTTGCGACCTGCGTTTCTCGCTTACGCATCCACGGATGCGCGCGCTGCGATACTCGGCCGCGCCTAGCATCTGGACCACCTGGGCACCGAATCTCTCGGTGTCCACAGTCAGGACTGTGCCCGCATGAACCTGCTCGAAGCGCTGGTCAACGCGATGCGGCTCCCGGAGCTGCGCAACAAGATCCTCTTCACGGGCGGGATCCTGGTCGCCTTCCGGCTCTTCGCCAACGTGGCCGTGCCCGGCGCGAGCCAGGCGGCCCTGGCCTCGCTCTTCAACAACCAGGCATTGCTCGGCCTGCTCGACCTGTTCTCAGGCGGTGGCCTCTCCCGCTTCAGCGTCGTGGCCATGGGCATGAACCCGTACATCAACGCCACGATCATCATGCAGCTCATGACCGTGATCTCCGAGCGGATCAAGGAGATCTCCAAAGAGGGCGAGATGGGGCGCCGCCGCATCACCCGCTGGAGCCGCTACCTGACGGTCCTCCTTGGCGCCGGCCAGGCTTACGGGTTCACCGTTCTCTTCCAGAACACCAGCCCCGCCATCCTCCCGGCCCTCGACTGGTTCCAGCGCCTGCAGATCGTGCTGGTGCTCACCGCCGGCACCGTGATGCTGATGTGGTTCGGCGAGCTCATCACCGAGTACGGAATCGGCAACGGTGTGTCGCTGATCATCTTCGCCGGCATCATCGGCCGCGGCCCGCAGGGCATCGCCGCGGTTTTCGCCGCGGCCAACCCAAGCGGTGGCGGTATCGCCGCTTACGTGCCCTTCATCATCTTCGGCCTGGTTGCGCTCGTCATGACCGCGGTGATCATCGAGGTGCAGCAGGCGGTGAGGAAAATTCCCATTCAATCCGCGCAACGTACGGTGGGCTTGAAGCAGGTGCAGAGCCGCGCCAGCTTCCTTCCTCTGCGCGTCAACCACGCCGGCGTCATCCCGATCATCTTCGCGATCTCGGTGATGTTCCTCCCGACGATCGTCGCCAACTACTTCACCGGCGCGCCGCCGGGCACGTGGTACTACAACGCGGCGGCGTGGGTGAGAGGCAACTTCTCGCCTACCACCTCGAACCTCGGTATGTCGGTCTTGTACAACGGTCTCTACTTCGCATTCACGTTCGGTTTCACGTACTTCTACACGGCCATCACGTTTGACGTGAATGAGGTCGCGGACAACCTCAAACGCTATTCGAGCTTCATCCCGGGCATCCGTCCGGGACGCCCGACGGCGGACTACCTGGCCGCCGTGATGAACCGCGTGACGTTCGCGGGCGCCACCTTCCTGGGCTTCATCACCGTGATCCTTCCGATCGCGACGGCCAAGATTTCCGGGATCAACACTCAATCGATGTATCTCGGAGGCACAGCCATACTCATCGTGGTCGGTGTAGCGCTGGACACGATGAAACAGCTGCAAACGCAGCTGGTGATGCGCCAGTACCGCGGCTTCATCCGATGAACCTGCTCCTCTACGGCGCCCCTGGCAGCGGCAAGGGGACCCAGGCCAACATGCTGCGCTCGCATTTCGGAATTCCGCACATCGCCACCGGCGACATGCTCCGGGCGGAGATCGCCGACGGCACCCCGCTGGGCCGGAAAGCCCAGCCGATCCTGGCCGCGGGCCACTACGTGTCCGACGAGATCATGATCGCGATGATCGCCAACCGGCTCCACCAGCCGGACTCGAAGCGGGGCTTCATCATCGACGGGTTCCCACGCACCATCCCGCAGGCCGAGGCCCTCGACGACCTGATGGACGAGCTCGGCCGCCGCTTCGACCGCGTCCTCTACCTCAAGGTCGACCTCGACGAGCTGCTCCGCCGCCTGTCCGGCAGGCTCGTCTGCCCGGTCTGCCAGCGCACCTACCCGCCCGGCGCCACCGCCTGCGCGGCCGACGGCAGCGGCCTGGTCCAGCGGGAGGACGACAAGGCGGAGGCGGTCAAACCGCGCATCGAGGTTTACCTCCAGAAGACCATCCCCGTGCTCGATCACTACCGCGGGGAAGGCCTGGTTTCTGAGATCGACGGCATGGGCACAATCGATGAGATAAGCAGGCAGGTGATGGCCGCCGTCACCACCTCCCAGGCCTCCCCGGTCGCCGGGGAAGTCCGGCCGCAAGGCGGCCGGGGTGGGGGGCACCAGCCCGCCAAAAGCGCATAGAGAAGAACCGCATGATCAACCTGAAAACCGCCCACGAGATAGACCTCATGGCCCGCGCGGGCAGCTTGCTCGCGTCCGTGCTTCCGCCCCTCAAGGAGGCGTGCGAGCCGGGGGTCAAGACGATCGAGCTCGACAAGATCGCCGACCGGCTGATTCGGGCCGGCGGCGCCACGCCCGGCTTCCTCGGCTACCACGGCTTCCCCCGGTCGATTTGCGTCTCGATCAACGATGAGGCCGTCCACGGCATCCCCGGCAACCGGAAGGTGGCCGCGGGGGACCTGGTCAGCCTCGACCTGGGCCTGGTCCTGGACGGGTTCTGGGCGGATGTCGGCATCACCGTCGGCGTGGGCAAGATCACACCGGAGGCGGCCCGCCTGCTCAAGGTGACCGAACAGGCGCTCTACGTCGGAATCGACAAGGCCCGCCCGGGCGGCTACCTGGGCGACATCTCGTCGGCGATCCAGAAGCACGTCGAGGAAGCCGGCTTCTCGGTCATCCGCCAGTTCGTCGGCCACGGGATCGGCCGCGAGATGCACGAGGACCCCCAGGTGCCCAACTTCGGCCTCCCGGGCACACCGCCAAAGCTGAAGACCGGGATGACCCTGGCCATCGAGCCCATGGTCAACGCGGGCTCCTACGAGGTGTACATGAAGCCGGACGGCTGGACGATCTGCACGGCTGACGGCTCCCTCTCGGCGTACTTCGAACATACGGTCGCCATCACCGACCGGGGACCCCTCGTCCTGACCGCGAACCCTCTCGCGTAGCCAGGTTTGGTACAATCGCCGTTCGTGCCCCAACGCCTCCCACTCGTGAAGGGGGTCGTGGTGGAGCCTTTACCCAACGGTGTGTACCGGGTTGAGCTCGAGAACGGGGCGAAAGTCCTGGCTCACGTCGCCGACCGTGCAGGCACCCACTTCACCCGGCTGCTTGCCGGGGACAAGGTGGGGGTCGAGCTGGCGAGCAGCGACCGATCGCGAGGGCGAATTCGAGAGATTTGGAGATGAAGGTACGTCCGTCCGTCAAGAAGATGTGCTCGAGCTGCAAGGTGATCAAGCGCAACGGGGTGGTCCGAGTGATCTGCTCCAAGACGCCGAAACACAAGCAAAGGCAGGGCTAAAGGACTAAATGGCGAGAATCGCCGGCGTCGACATACCCCCGCAGAAACGGGCCGTCATCTCCCTGACGTACATCATGGGCATCGGCAACACGACCGCCAAGAAGCTGGTCAAGACCGCCGGCATCAACCCGGACACGCGGGTCAAGGACCTGACCGAAGACGAGGTAGGCCGCCTCCGCCAGATCATCGACCGGATGGCCACCGCCAAGGAGATCCTGATCGAAGGTGACCTCCGCCGCGAGGTCGCTCAGAACATCAAACGCATGACCGAGATCGGCTCCTACCGTGGCTCCCGCCACCGCCGCGGCCTTCCCGTGCGCGGCCAGCGTACGCGGACGAACGCTCGCAGCCGCCGCGGACCCAAGCGCGCGGTCGCCGGCAAGAAGAAGGTCAAAGCAGGCAAGTAATGGCCAAGAAGAAGGTCGTCCGCACCCGGCGCCGCGAACGCAAGAACGTGGTCAACGGGCAGGCGCACATCCAGAGCACGTTCAACAACACGATCATCTCGATCAGCGACATCGACGGGAACGTCATCTCGTGGGGCTCGGCCGGCGCGCAGGGCTTCAAGGGAAGCCGCAAGTCGACGCCGTTCGCCGCGCAGGTGACCGCCGAGGCGACCGCCAAGAAGGCGCTCGAGCACGGGATGCGCTCGATCGAGGTTTTCGTCCGCGGTCCGGGCGCCGGTCGCGAGGCCGCGATTCGTTCACTGCAGGCAACAGGTTTGGAGGTCAGCGCAATCACCGACGTAACGCCAATCCCACACAACGGCTGCCGCCCTCCCAAGCGGAGGCGGGTCTAGTGGCCAACTACAGCGGCCCGGTCTGCCGGTTCTGTCGTCGCGAGGGCGCGAAGCTGTACCTCAAAGGCGAGCGCTGCTACACGCCGAAGTGCGCCATCGAGCGCCGCGCTTTCGCGCCCGGCATGCACGGGCAGGCGCGCAAGCGGAAGACCTCGGACTATGGCATCCAGCTGCGCGCGAAGCAGAAGGCGCGCCGCATCTACGGCCTGCTCGAAAAGCAGTTCCGCAACTACTTTGACGCGGCGGCGAAGGAACCGGGCGTGACCGGTGTGAACCTGCTCCGCCATCTCGAGCTTCGGCTCGACAACGTGATCTACCGGCTCGGCCTGGGCACGTCGCGCAAGCAGGCGCGGCAGCTCGTTTCGCACCGCCACTTCGAGGTCAACGGGAAGACGGTCAACGTGCCGTCCTACCAGCTCAAAGTCGGCGACGTGCTGAAGGTCAAGCCTGCCGACGGCGTGATCGATGTCGCGCTCGAGGCGTCCCGCGTGCGGCCGGTGCCGTCATGGCTTTCATTCAGCGCCGACGACAAGTCCGGAAAGATCCTGGCGCGTCCTGACCGCCACGAGATGGAGACCGGAGTCGAGGAACAGTTGATCGTCGAGTTCTACTCAAGGTAAAGGGAGTTAACCAGTTGGCAATTGACACTCAGATGAGCGTTACCCCGCAGGTCCGGAAGCTCGAGACCAGCGCGAACTACGGGAAGTTCGACATCGAGCCCCTGGACCCGGGATTCGGCACGACCCTGGGCAACACGCTTCGCCGCGTGCTGCTCTCTTCGTTGTGGGGCGCGGCGGTCACGTCGATCCAGATCGACGGTGTCGCGCACGAGTTCACGGCCATCCCGCACGTGAAAGAGGACGTGACCGAGGTCATCCTCAACCTCAAGCGGCTCTGCTTGAAGAGCTTCACCGAGGACCCCGTGACCCTGATCCTCGACGTCAAGGGCCCGGCCGAGGTGCACGCGTCGCACATCCAGGCCTCGTCGGACGTCGAGATCGTCAACCCCGACCTGTACATCTGCACCCTGGCGGCCAAGGGCCACCTGCGCATGGAGCTCAACGTCGAACGCGGCAAGGGCTACGTGGCCGCCGACCGCAACAAGCGCGAGGGCCAGCCCATCGGGGTGATCCCGATCGACGCCATCTTCTCGCCGGTCGAGAAGGCGAACTTCACCGTGGAGAAAACGCGTGTCGGGCAGTCGACCGACTTTGACCGCCTGCTCATCGAGGTCTGGACGGACGGCACGATGTCGCCCGAGGAGGCGGTCAGCCACGCGGCCGAGCTCTTCACCCAGCACCTGAACCTCTTCGTCCGCTTCCGCGACTCGATCGAGAAGCACGAGGCGGAGATGCGCGGCGAGAAGGGCAGCCAGAACCGCCTGATGGACACCCCAATTGAAGAGCTCGACCTCTCGGTCCGGGCTTTCAACTGCCTGAAGGCGAACGAGATCCAGACCGTCGGCCAGCTTTTGCAGAAGAGGGAAGAGGAGCTGCTCGCGCTCCGCAACTTCGGACGCAAGTCGCTCGACGAGATCAAAGAGAAGCTCGTCGAGAAGGGCTTCATCAAGCCCGAGGAGATGGGCACGGTCCTCCGGGGCTAACCCTTCATGCGACACCAGAAGAGCGGCCGCCGCTTCAACCGAGACACCAACTCGCGCAAGGCGCTGATGCGCAACCTGTGCACGAGTCTTTTGGAAAGCGGCCGCATCACCACGACCGAGCCGAAGGCCAAGGAGCTGAAGCGCTGGGTCGAGCGGCTGATCACGACGGCCAAGGACGACGACCTCAACGCGCGGCGCCGCGTGGCGGAGGAAATCTCCAAGCCCGACGTGGTCGAGCGCCTTTTCTCGAACCTGCTGCCCCGCCTGACGGAGCGCCCAGGCGGCTACACAAGGATCATCCACAAAGGCCCGAGACTGGGCGATGCCGCTCCCATGGTGATCATCGAACTCGTCGACTAGACCGGCAAGTGAATATCGCGTGGTGCCCAGGCCGGATTTACTCCGGCCGTCACCCAGCGGCCCTTTTCGTCTCCGGGCGTGGCGCGGGAGAGGAGGGGGTCCCGCGGGGGAGGACGCCTGTCCTCACCCGCGCTCTTAAAAAGTGAATATGAAAGTCGTGCTGGAGTACGACGGAGCAGGGTTTGCCGGCTGGCAGCAGCAGGCCCACGGTCGCACGGTCGAAGCCGAGCTGAAACGAGCGCTGAAGGCGGTCACCGGCCAGGACCTGAA
>JBIOGJ010000097.1:0-7545 GCA_044447965.1 Thermoanaerobaculales bacterium
CCCCGTCGCGTAAGTTTCCTCATGACGCGAGATCGGTTTGGTGGAGGAGCAGAAACGGCCTCGCGAGGGTAGGGTTCGCAGGGCCGCTGACCCAGATGCTGAGCGACACCGCGTAACAGAATCAGTAAGAGGGCTCGATGCCGGCGGCCAACCGGGCTGCGAAGGATGGCGTTAGACCTCTTGACCGTGCTGCACAGGCACTTCGCGGGAATCGGCTTGCCTCTGGCAATCGTGTCACGCCGGAAGCAGCGAGCTGCCGAAGACATGATTCGTCATGTCGGCTTGCCTCCTCGAACAGCTGATGAGCCTGTGTCGGCTGCCGCCACTTCGGCCAGGCCCGCGACGATCTGACCTGCGCCCACCGTGGCTGCGAGCGCGCTCGCGTCAGCGGCTTGCTGTGCACTGGCCAACTCGGCGATCCCGGCGGCCAGCTCAGTCTCGCCCAGGGCTCCGACGCCCTCGCCCGCCTCGCCGATGGCCTTCGCCAGCCCACGGGCGTCCTGGGACTGGAGCATGTCGCGAACGGCCAGTTCGCGCATCCGCCTGCTCATGTCGTCGAGGAAGCGTCCCAGTGACTCCATGCCCATCGCACGCACCGTGTCGCCGACGGTGCCGATCTGCCCGGCCATGGCAGCCAGCTCCATACCGCGTTCCACTTCATCGAGGCTGAGCGCACGAGCGGCGTCGCTCATGGCGACGATGTCCTCAGAGATGTCGGTCAGCATCGCCCCCTCATCAAGATCTTCGAGGCCCGTTCGGGCCGCCCGCTCGCTGCGAGCGGCCAGCCGGCGCGCTTGAACCCGGTTGTCGAGGCCTGTGGCAATCCACGAAGCTGCATCCGCCTTCTCCAGGCGGCTCGCCTGAGCCGCGGCGCGGGTGGACCGCCGCGCAGCCGCCGCTGGCTTCGGGCGCGGGGCTCGCTTGTCTGACGTCGCTCGGGCAGGTTTGCGTTTCGATGCCATTGCCAGCCTCCTGTTAAGAATCGCCGCCTCGACCTTCGGCTTGAAGGCGCCGCGTGAATGCACCAAGGAAGCGCGCGCGCCGCTCAGCGCGCCAGGGGCGGTCGCCCTTTCCTTATGGGCCGTTTGGCCCTGTACTGGAGGCACCCCCCGCGCCACGCTGGCCCCGATGGCAGCGACTACGATCGCGGCATCCCCAAGCAGGTCCGTGGCGCCGAACCTGGCCGATTACCGGGCCACGTGCGAATCGTTCACTTGGGCCTCGGCTGAGAAGGAGCTCGACGGCCTTCCCCACGGCCGCGGCCTGAACATCGCCCACGAGGCCGTCGACCGGCATGCAGCGGGACGGCTAACGGATCGAGTCGCCATTCGCTGGCTCGGCAAGACAGGCGAGCAGAAAGACCTGACTTACGGAGATCTCCGCGACCTGTCCAACCGCTTTGCCAACGTGCTGCGCACTCTTGGCATCGCCAAGGGCGAGCGAGTCTTCGTGCTGGCGGGCCGTATCCCGGAGCTCTACGTCTCGGTTCTCGGCACGCTCAAGAACGCGAGCGTGGCCAGCCCGCTGTTCTCTGCGTTCGGACCCGAGCCGATCCGGCAGCGCCTCGAGATCGGAGACGGTCGTGTGCTGGTGACCACGGAGGCGATCTACCGCCGCAAAGTGGCCTCCATTCGCTCGAAGCTCCCCGGCCTCCGCCACGTTCTTCTGGTCGCTGAGCACGGGATGGCGAACGTGCCGGGCACTCTAGACCTGGGACAGCTGATGGCCCAGGCGTCGACTGACTTCGAGATCCCGGCCACCGACGCCGAGGACATGGCACTGCTGCACTTCACGAGCGGCACCACCGGCACTCCGAAGGGTGCCGTGCACGTGCACCAGGCTGTAGTCGCCCACTATGCGACCGGAAAGTTCGCACTCGATCTCCACGACTCGGACGTGTTCTGGTGCACGGCCGATCCGGGCTGGGTGACAGGGACGTCGTACGGCATCATCGCGCCGCTGGTTCACGGCATAACGAGCATCGTGGATGAGGCCGATTTCGACGCCGAGCGCTGGTACAGCATCCTGCGCGACCACAAGGTCACGGTCTGGTACACCGCCCCGACCGCAGTCCGGATGATGATGAAGGTTGGCGCTGACGTGGCGCGCCGTTACGACCTGTCGCCGCTGCGGTTCATCGCCAGCGTCGGTGAGCCGCTCAATCCCGAGGCGGTCACCTGGGGCAAGGAGGCTTTCGGGCTTCCGATCCACGACAACTGGTGGCAGACGGAGACCGGTGGCATCATGATCGCCAACTACCTGGCCATGGACATCCGCCCTGGATCAATGGGCCGCCCGCTGCCAGGCATCGACGCGTCGATCGTCAAGAAGGATTCACTGGGACGACTGCGCACACGCGCCGGCAAAGCGATCGAAGCCGGGGTCGGGGAGGTCGGCGAGCTCGCCCTGCGTCCTGGTTGGCCCTCCATGTTCCGGGGCTACCTTCACATGGAGAGGCGCTATCGGCGCTGCTTCCGCGGCGGCTGGTACCTGACGGGCGACCTCGCTCGGCGTGACGCGGACGGCTACTTCTGGTTCGTTGGCCGCGCTGACGACGTGATCAAGAGCGGCGGCCACCTGATCGGCCCCTTCGAGGTCGAGAGCGCCCTGCTCGAGCACCCCGCGGTGTTCGAGGCCGGTGTGATCGGCAAGCCCGACCCCGTGATCGGTGAAGCGGTGAAGGCATTCGTGTCGCTGCGCGCCGGCTACCAGCCAAGCGAGGACCTGCGTCTCGAACTGCTCGGCTTCGGCCGCCAGCGGCTGGGCGCGGCGGTGGCGCCCCGCGAGATCGAGTTCGACCAGAACCTGCCGAAGACGCGAAGCGGCAAGATCATGCGGCGCCTGCTCAAAGCTCGCGAGCTCGGGCAGCCCATAGGGGACACCTCGACCCTGGAGACGACTCGATGAGAGAGGCGCCTGCCGCCGTCAGCACCGGCCTCGAGCGTGAGCGCGAACGGCGCCTGCTCCACCAGATGCTGCTCATCCGGCGCTTCGAGGAGAAATGTGCCGAGCTATACAGCGCAGGCGCGATCCGCGGCTTCGTCCATCTATACGTCGGAGAAGAGGCCGTCGCGGCCGGCGTGATGGAGGCCATCGCCCCAGGCGACAACGTCGTCGCGACTTACCGCGAGCACGGTCATGCACTCGTCCGTGGGATTTCGCCCGATTCGATCATGGCGGAGATGTACGGCAAAGCTGAGGGCTGCAGCCGCGGTCGCGGCGGATCGATGCACATCTTCGATGCCACCAGGCGCTTCTACGGCGGCAACGCCATCGTGGGCGGAGGCCTTCCGATCGCGGTCGGCCTGGCCCTGGCCAGCCAGATGCGTGGCGAGGAGAGGCTCACCGCCTGCTTCTTCGGCGAGGGCGCGGTGGCTGAAGGAACGTTTCATGAATCGATGAACCTCGCCGCGCTGTGGCACCTGCCGGTGCTCTTCTGCTGCGAGAACAACCTGTACGCGATGGGCACCGCCCTGGAGCGGTCCGAATCTCAGACCGACCTCGCGGCCAAGGCTGCCTCCTATCGGATTCCGGCCCGGGCCGTGGACGGGATGGATGTTCTCGCGGTGGCTGGGGCGGCCCATGAAGCAGCGGATGCCGTCCGGGCCGGTGGAGGGCCGCAGTTCCTCGAGCTGCGCACCTATCGGTTCCGCGCCCACTCGATGTATGACCCCGAGCGATATCGCGAGAAGTCGGAGATCGAGCGCTGGAAGCTGCGCGACCCCATCACGACTTTCGCCGCGCGCCTGGAGTCCGACGGAATCGTCCCCAAAGAGCGGTTCGCGCGCATGGAGCGTGAGATCGGCCGGGTGATCGACGAGGCGGTCACCTTCGCCGAGGCCGGTACGTGGGAGCCGGTGGAGGACCTCACGCGCTTCGTGTACAGCGAGGCCCCGCGATGAGCGTCGCCCCAGCGCCCGCCGTGGTCAAGACGACCTACCGCGAAGCGATGCGCGCCGCCATCCGCGAGGCGATGCAGCGGGACGATCGCGTCTTCCTGATGGGTGAGGACGTCGGACGCTACGGCGGCTGCTTTGCCGTCAGCCTCGGACTGCTCGAGGAGTTCGGCCCTGATCGCGTCCGCGACACACCGCTGTCGGAGTCGGCCTTTGTGGGCGCCGGCATCGGCGCCGCGCTCGGAGGCATGAGACCGATCGTCGAGATCATGACCGTGAACTTCAGCCTGCTCGCGCTCGACCAGATCGTGAACAACGCCGCCACCATCCTGCACATGTCGGGCGGGCAGCTCAGCATCCCGCTCGTCATCCGCATGACCACCGGCGCGGGGCGCCAGGTCGCGGCTCAACACTCCCACAGCCTGGAAGGCTGGTACGCGCATATACCCGGCATCAAGATCCTGACCCCGGCCACGCTGGAGGACGCTCGCGGGATGCTCTGGCCGGCGCTCTGCGACCCCGACCCGGTGCTCATCTTCGAGCACGGCGGCCTTTACAACATGGAAGGCGAGATCACGACCGAGATGCCGTCCGTCGACATCGCGCACGCCGCGGTGCGCCGCCTGGGCGCAGCGGTGAGCCTGATCACCTATGGCGGGACGCTCTTCAAGACCCTGCAGGCGGCGGATGAGCTGGCCAGGGCAGGGATCGAGGCCGAGGTCATCGACCTCCGCGTGCTGCGACCCCTTGACACCGGGACGCTGCTCGCTTCGGTGCGCAAGACCCACCGGGCGCTGATCGTGGATGAGGCATGGCGCAGCGGCGGCATCTCCGCGGAGGTCAGCGCGCGAATCATGGAGGGCGCCTTCTACGACCTCGACGCACCCGTGGCAAGGGTCTGCGGCGCTGAGGTCCCCATGCCGTATCCACGGCATTTGGAGGAGGCCGCGCTTCCGCAGGTGGCGACCATCGTCGCAGGCGCGCGGGCATTGCTCGGTGCCTGAGTTCCGGATGCCCGCGCTGGGCGCCGACATGGACTTCGGAACGATCACCGATTGGCGCGTCAAGCCCGGCGACACGGTGAAGAAAGGCGACATCGTCGCGGTCGTGGAGACACAGAAGGCGACCCTGGAGGTCGAGATCTTCCAGAGCGGCACCGTCGACCAGATCCTGATTCCCCCGGGCACCAGGGTGCCGGTGGGCACGGTCCTGGCCGTACTGCGCAACGGGCAGGCCCCTGTTCCCCAGGCGCCGCCCGTCGCCCCCGTCCCTCAGGCGCCGGCTGGGGTCGCGGCGCCGCCGCCCGTCTCCGCGGAGACGATGCCGCTCCCAGCAGTCCCCGGCGCTCGGCTTGCGGTTTCGCCCTTTGCCCGCCGGATCGCGTCGGAGCTTGGAGTCGAGCTCGCCGCGGTGGCAGGCAGCGGTCCGGGCGGCGCGGTCACCGAGGCGGACGTCAGGCGGGCCGCAACAGGCGCTCGAACTGCGCCGGCGGCCACCAGGCAAGCGGCGATGCGGGCGGCGATCGGGTCGCTGATGGCGCGCTCCAAGCGCGAGATTCCGCATTACTACATGGCGACCGACATCGACATGACGCAGGCGCTGGCCTGGATTGCGAATCAGAACCTGACGCGACCGGTGGCCGACCGATACATCCCGGCGGCCCTGCTGCTCAAGGCGGTGGCTATGGCCGTTGGCGAGGTGCCCGAGATGAACGGCCTCTACGTCGACGGGGCTTTCCGCGCCAGCCCGGACGTACACGTTGGAGTGGCGATCTCTCTTCGAGGTACTGGCCTGATTGCTCCCGCCCTCCACAACGTCGAGAAGAAGAGTCTCGAAGAGGTGATGAAGGGAATGCTCGACCTGGTACAGCGCACGCGGTCGGGGATGCTGCGCACCTCGGAGATGTCGGACTCGACGATCACGGTCACCAACCTCGGCGAGCGCGGAGTGGAGACGGTTTTCGGCGTCATCTACGCACCGCAAGTTGCGCTCGTCGGATTCGGCAAGATCATCGAGCGCCCTTGGGCCGCTGGCGGCACGGTTGGCGCCAGACCCGTGCTGAAGGCAACCCTTGCCGCGGATCACCGGGTCAGCGATGGGCATCGCGGGGGCCTCTATCTCGCCGCCATCGACCGGCTGCTGCAGGAGCCTGAGAAGCTATGAACGAAGACGAGCTGCGTGCGGCGGTGCTCAAGGCTCTGCATGGCGTGGCGCCGGAAGCTGACCTGGCGACTCTTGATCCGAAAGCCGATGTCAGGGAAGAGCTCGACATCGACTCCGTCGGCATACTCGAGTTCGCCACTGGCATCCAGAAGGAGACGGGGATCGACGTCCCTGAACGGGACTATCCCCACCTCGTTCGATTGGACGATTGCATCGGTTACCTCGCCGGCGTTCTCAAGGCCGGCCACACACAGATGCTGGAGGCGAAGTCGAATGAGAGTTAAAGCCTTCTTCAATCCAAACGTTGCTCGAATCGGTCCCCATGCCAGCCTGTTCGAGGCGGCCGGCCTCATGCGAGTCGGCAAATTCGGGTCCGTGGCGGTCTGTGAGGCCGACCGGCTGATCGGCATCCTGACCGAGACCGACATCGTGCGCGCGATCGCCAGCCGGCGTGACCCGAGGTCAACGACTGTCGCCGACTTCATGAGCCATGACCCCGTTACTGCAGATGTGACGGATGACAGCTTTGCGGTGGCCGAGCGCATGGCGAGCAATGGATGTCGTCATCTTCCGGTGATGGAGCACGGCCGGCTCGTCGGGATGGTCTCGGCGCGTGACCTGCTCAGGCTTGAGGCGGGGCCGGCCGGGCGCCGCCGCGGAAGGGCGGAAGCGGTCGCTCCGGGCCTGCCCCCAGGGGCGGCCGAGACCTAGAGCGACCAGGCGCGCGCGCCGCTAGCCTTTGCGGATGACCGTGGAGCAGGACGCTGAGCCGAATCCCTGGCTTCGCTCGCGGCGCCGTTCCGGTGACGAGTACGACGAGACGTACGAGCGTCGCGCTGCCGCCGGCGAGAACGTCCACGGCGAAGCCGATTTCGTGATGCGGCTGGCGCCGCGCTCCGTGCTCGATGCCGGCTGCGGCACCGGGCGCATCGCGCGCGAGCTGGCGCGGCGCGGGGTCGAGACGGTGGGCGTCGATCTCGACGAGGACATGCTGTCGACCGCGCGGCGCAAAGCACCCGCCCTGGAGTGGCACTGCGCCGACCTGGCCACCATCGACCTCGGCCGGGTCTTCGACGTCGCCCTGCTCGCGGGGAACGTGATGATCTTCCTCACGCCGGGAAGCGAGAGCGCGGTCGTGGCCAACCTCACTCGCCACCTGGCTCCGGGCGGCGCACTCGTCGCCGGGTTCTCCCTCCGCCCAGGCCAGTTGACCGTCGACGTCTACGACCGCCTCGCGGCTGCGGCAGGTTTGTCCGTGGGGGAGCGGTGGTCAACCTGGGACCGCGACTTGTGGCGACCCGGCGCTGACTATCAGCTGTCGGTGCATCGCTCAGGCCCATGAAGGGCCCGATTACGAAACCCCGTGTTGCGGCCTGAGCCCGATTCCTCCGACCACTGGGCCGCCAGATGCAAGCGCTGCTCGAGGTCGTGCGCGAGTGCGAGGCCCGGTGGGCCCTGGAGGACCGCATCGGCCGCGTTTGAAAGC
>JBIOGJ010000098.1:0-7354 GCA_044447965.1 Thermoanaerobaculales bacterium
CCCCGTGCTGGTGAGGCGGAACGGCGCGAGCATGCGGCCGGAGCGACGGCCACGGTAACGACGAGCACGATGGAGAACCACACGCGACGCACTCTCGCAATGTGTCTTTTCATGGCGGCCTCTGTCTCGATAAGCATACGCTTGTGGCGAAAGCTAGCGATCTTCGTGCCGGCCTGAACCAGCTCATCCCTGTGGCAAGGTTCGCCGCGCCGCAATAACTGCGAGCACGGACCTGGCAACACCGCTTCTGCTATCGTCTGCGGGTCGAAGGAGGTGCCTGCATGGTCGGTCGGAGATCTTTCATCGGCATGGTGGCGATGGCGTGCTCCGTGGCGGGCGTTGCTTTTGGCGCACCGCCGCCAGCGCAGCCACCCGGAACTCGTGAGGCCGCGGCGCGGATCGACCGCCCCACGCTCGAGGCGCCGATCCGCGTGCTCGCGGACGACCTGCTCGAGGGCCGCGCGCCGACCCACCGCGGCGACGAACTCGCCGAGGTCTACCTCGCCAGCATGCTCGAGTTTCTCGGCCTGCGACCGGGTGCGTTTGGTGGCGCGTGGCAGCAGCGTTTCGCGATCGTTGGCGTTGAATCTCACGTGCCGGAGACCTGGACGTTCGAGGCGGGCGCCAAGCGCCTCGCGTTGCAGCACTCCGACGAGTTCATCGCCGTCTCCGGGTGGCAGCGCCCAGAAGCCGCGATCCACGCCGCCGAGCTGGTCTTCGTCGGCTACGGCATCCAAGCTCCCGAGTATGGCTGGGACGACTACAAGGGCGCCGACCTCAAGGGCAAGGTCCTGGTGATGATGAACAACGACCCGGATTGGGACGCCAGCCTGTTCGAGGGCGCCCGGCGCACGTACTACGGCCGCTGGACCTACAAGTACGAGAGCGCCGCGCGACAGGGCGCCGTCGCGGCAATCATCATCCACACCACCCCGTCGGCTGCCTACCCCTGGGCGGTGGTGCAGAACTCGTGGGGCGGCGAGCAATTCGACCTACCGCACGAGAACGATGGCTCGCTCGCGGTGCGCGCCTGGACCACCGAGGACGCCTCGCGCCGTCTCGTCGCGCTCGGTGGGTTCGACCTCGACGCGCTCGTCAAACAGGCGCGCAGCAAGACGTTCACCCCCGTGCCGCTCGGCGTGCGCACCTCGCTGACAATCACCAACTCGATCTCGCGAGGCCAGACCGGCAACGTGCTCGGAATCCTCCCCGGCAGTGACCCGGCGCTACGCGACCAGGTGGTCGTCTTCTCCGCCCATCACGACCACCTCGGCATCGGCAAGCCCGACGCGCGCGGCGACACGATCTACAACGGCGCGGTGGACAACGCCTCGGGCGTCGCGCAGGTGCTCGCGATCGCGCGCGCGTTCGCGGCGCTGCCGCAGCCGCCACGCCGTTCGATCATGTTCGCGTTCACCACCGGCGAGGAATCGAACCTGCTCGGCTCGTACTACCTCGCCACCCACCCGCCGATGCCGATCGAGCGCATGGTCGCCGACGTAAACTTCGACGCCGGCAACATTTTCGGCCGCACGCGCGACGTCGCGATCATCGGCAAGGGCAAATCGACGCTCGACGAGGCGCTCGTCGCCGCCGCTGCGTTGCAGGGCCGGGTGGCCACCGACGAGCCTTTCCCGGAGCACGGCTCGTACTACCGCGCCGACCAGTTCAGCTTCGCCCGCGCCGGCGTCCCCGGCCTGTACTTCAGGTCGGGGGTGGACTACATCGGCAGGCCGCCGGGGTGGGGACGCGAAGCCCAGAACGCCTGGCTGCGCGCGCACTATCACCAGCCCTCGGACGAGCTGACGCCCGACTGGAACTTCGACGGCCTCATCGAGGACGCGCAGCTCGGGTTCTACGTCGGGCTCGCGGTCGCGAGTGCCGACCAGCCGCCTGCCTGGGTTCCCGGCAGCGAATTCGCCCACCTGCGCGCGAGCAAAGGAACGAAGTAGGGGCGAGTCGCTGACTCGCCCAATTCCTTTGTGGCGCGGGCGCCCTCGCCCGCGGGTGACGCGCCGCCTCGCCCCACTCGTTCGTGGCGCGGGCGCCCTCGCCCGCGGGCGAGCCGGCGGGCCGCCCCTACCCGAACCGCGGGCCGCTCACGCACCCTGCACCGGGTTACGCTCGCTCCCACCGGCGCGCGAGCACGCGGGTGAGCGCGAGAAACACGATCGCCAACCCGGCGAGCACGCCGAGCTGCGGCGCAAGCGAAACGAGCGGCTCCTCCCGCCAGAACACCTTGAGGTAGGCGTCGAGAGCCCAGCCGTTGAAGGTCAGGAGGCCGACCTTCTGCAACCCCTCGGGCATGAGGAAGCGCGGGAACATGCTCCCACCGAGCGCGGACATCACCAGGATCACGATGGTCGAGAGCCCGCCGAGCTGCGCCCGTGTTCGGCAGGCGGAGGCGAGCACGAGGCCGAACCCGCCTGCGGCTGCGGCGGTGAAGACCGTGACGAGCGCGAAGCCACCGAAGTGGCCCACGAGCGGAAGGCCGAACACGACAGCGCCCCAGGTGAACATCACGAGGAGCTGCGCAAAGCCGAGCAGCGTCAGATAGAGCCACTTTCCGAGCAGCAGACGGCGCATGCCAAGACGCGAGGAGAGCAGACGCTCGAGCGTGCCGGAGTCCACCTCGTCGAGCAGCGCGCCACCTCCCCCGGCGGCGGAGAACAGCAGGAACATCACGCCGATCCCGGCGGCGTAAAACGAGACGAACGGCTTGCGGACGTCCTTCTCGCGCATCACGTCTACGACCTCGGTGCCGATCAGCCCTTGCATCGTGGCGCCCTTGCTGGTGTCCGCGGCCGCGCCGGGCGGGCGCTGCGCCGATTCCTTCAGCCGCGGCAGCCACGAATCCACCGCACGGTGCTGCTCGGGGGTGAGCGAGCCGGCGTACCGCTCGAACATCGTGAGGCCGTTGCCCATCATGATGTCGGGCGCGGCGGTCATCGCGACCTTCTGGAGCAGCCCTTCCACCATCGGCGCCGCGAGCGGGTCCGACACGTCCGCCAGAAGCTGCACTTTGGCGCCGCTGCCTGGGACAAAACCGGCCGCCCCGGAGAGCCCCTTGGGCAAGATCACCGCCACCGGGAGCGTGCCGTCGTGCACCAGCGCGCGAGCGCGCTCGCGGTCGAGCGGGAGATCGCGGTTGGTCTTCTCGTCGTGCCAGGTGGTGTGTACACGCAGGGCCGTCTCCGCGGTCAGTCCGGCGACGAGGCGGCGCGAAAGCTCCGAGCCGTCCTCGTCCACCACCGCCACGCTCACGTGCGGTGTGACCTGCCGATTTCCGCTGCTGCCAAAGATCACCGCAAAGATCGAGAAGAACACGATCGGCAGCACGAAGGTGAGCGCCTGTGCGACGCGGTCGCGGCGCAGGTTGGTGAACGCCACGCGCACCACGGTGCCGATCATTCGCGCAGCTCCCTACCTGTCAGCGTGATGAACACCTCGGCGAGACCAGGCCGCCGCACCTGGAGGTCGCGCACCGCCGAGCCAGCATCGCGCAGGCGGTGGAGGAGCGCCGGCAGCTCCGCCTCGACGTCGGCGACCGTCGCGATGAGCACCTCCGGCGCGTCGGTCGCGGCGAACCCGGCGGGTGGCGCAGCCGGCGGCCGATCGAGCGTCACGGTGACGGTGTGCCGCCCACCTACGGCCCGCGCGGTCAGCTCCGCGACCGTGCCGGAGGCGACGTTCCTCCCGTGGTCGATGATCACGACGCGATCGCAACGCGCCTCCGCCTCTTCGAGCTGATGCGTGGTGAGCAGCAGCGAGGCTCCGTTGCGTTTCAGCTCCGCGAGCATGTCGTAGATTCGCTCGCGGCTTTGCGGGTCGACGCCCACGGTGGGCTCGTCGAGGAGGATCACGCGTGGTGCGTGCAGCACGCCGCAGGCGATGTTGAGCCGCCGCCGCATCCCGCCCGAGAAGCGCTTGACCGATTCCCTGTCGCGCCCGCCGAGGCCAGTCCACTCGAGCGCCCACCCCACCGCCCGGCGCAACTCGTCGCCGCCGAGGCCGTGGAACCGGCCGAACACTTCGAGGTTCTCTCGCGCAGTCAGCAGCGGGTAGATCGCCACCTCCTGCGGGACGAGGCCGAGGGCCACGCGGGCGCCGTTGCCGTCGAGGGCATGCCCCTCAATCTCGATCCCGCCGGCATCGAGGCAGACCCGCCCCGCGATCGCGCGCACCAGCGTGGTCTTGCCCGCCCCGTTGGGCCCGAGCAGCCCGAGCAGCTCGCCGCCCTCCAGCTCGAGCGACACCCCATCGAGCGCTCGTACCTCCCCGAACGCCTTCCTCGCCTCCCGCACCGCCAGCGCCAGCATGATGGCGAGGATACGGTAGAAGCCGGCCAAGAGTTTCGATGGTTAGCCCGCGGAGCGCCTGGCCCTCACGGCGAAGCAGCGACCTTGAGCTCGATCACGAACTGTGTGAGCTGCGAGTCGTCGAGCGAGTAGACACAGTCCCAGTTGTCGTGGTACTTGAACCCCGAGTACACGGACCGGTGGTACCAGGAGGTGATCATGGTCCGCGCCGGCGCCCCTTGGGCGTAGTAGTGGAAGTACATACCGCCCGAATCGGCAGCGGCAGGGACGTTGGCGAGCTTGATCGATTTCCACCCCTCGTCGTAGCAGGTGCCGTTGCACGAGGTGCTGGGTGCGTAGGACTCCTTCCAGTGCTCGTCCATCTGGAAGCTGACGAGCGTCTTGCGGTCGGCCGACACCGTCCCCGTCACGCTCGTCTGGTTATCGCGGCGCGTCCCGTTCTCGTCCGTCTCGCTCTTGTTCTCGGTAAAGGAGAAAGCGTTGCCGGCCCACGTGGCCTCGAAGAGACCCCACGTTCCCCAGTCCCGGTCCAGGTCGCCGCAGTTGACCACCTCGGGCAGGTTGAAGCTGTACATGGAGATCGGGGAGTAGATCCCGATGCTGACTTGAGCCGGTGTGTTCGCAACGCTGCCGTTGACCACCAGGATCGTGAGAGACTGCGTGTCCGCGTCGACCGGCACAGCTACGGGCTGGGAGATGTCGGTCACCTCCATCTCTCCGTTGGGCATCATCACGTTGTCCTTCTCGCGGAAGATGAAGATCCGCACCCCCTGGTGCCCGAGAGGCGCGTCCTTGACCTGAATGACGAGCGGGAGGCCTCCGGCCGTCTGCGCCGAAGCCGGTATCGGGGCCGTGATCGCCCACGTCTCGAGCGGGAGCAGCCCGGTTGCGAACCCGCCGTCCGCGGCGGACGTCACCGCCCCCTTGGTGGCCATGTCCCACGCCGTGACCTTGGTGAACATCGTCTTGTCGAGCGAGTTCTTCGGGAGCCCCTTGTCGACGTCGCGCAGCAGAGCGGCGTCGGTGTGGCGGTACGCTCTGTCCACCGCGAAGTTGGTGTAGAGATCCGGCAGCGACACACCGAACGCCTGGCCGTAGTGGATGTCCATCGCCTGACGATAGAGCGTTTCGTAATCGTAGAAGGTCTTTCCGAACTGCCCGTTGGTCTGCTCGGAGAGGTCCTGGTACAGGTTCCTCAGATCACGGAAAGCGCCGCCGTTGTATCTCTTTGCGAAGTACGCGAAGAAGTCCTGCCTCGCGTACGCCCAGGTTCCCGTCCAGAACTGGAGCATGGCGTCGAGCGTCTCCGGCGGCTCGAGTTGCCGGAGAGTCACGTCGCCGCCGTAGATTCCGTTCGGGTTCGTCTGGTAGTTCATGCCAACGATGGTCGAGTTGCCCTCCATGAGCCACATCAGCGCGTGGTTCCAGACGTTCCCGCTTTGCCACCAGAGGTCGCGGATGTCGTACCCCCGCTGAACCGCGTGAAGGAGCTCATGCATCGTCACGTTGCCGTCGGACCAGCCCTGCGCCTTGATGGAACCCTGAAACTCGTCCCAGTTGAAGTAGAGCTGGCCGAGGCTGTGCATCTGCTCGTCGTTGAAATGGACGAGCGAGAACGCTGCGTTGTCCTCCGCGTTGCTTCCCCTGAACGACGTGGGCGAGTGGCCCCCGGCCACGATGTGCACGGCGCGCGCCTTGACCGCTTCCCGTGTGTCGATCCACAGCTTCGGCGAGCGGAACTGCGCGCCGCGCAAGTGCTCGCAGGCAGGTTTGATTGCCTGAATGATCTCGTTGGGGAAGGCAGCCGACGCGGCGTTCGTGTGGCGGAAGGCCCGCCATTCGCAGGTCTGCCAGTCATCCGGGGTAACCCACCCGAGCGCGTTGACATCGGCCCCGGCCGAAGAGATCACCTGCAGGTTTGAGTCAACGACGATGGCCATGTTCCAACCGTTCCACAACCGCTCGACCTCGGTCGTGTACGTCCTCGACCCGGCGTCGTAGACTCCCGCGACCGGGTACACGCTTCCGACGCTCGTTTGAACCTTGAGCTCGAGCTTGGCTGGATCGCTGACGGTGCCGGTGACGGGGATCTTCACGAGGTACGGACCAGCGCCGGTCGAGACACCTTCGCCACCGACGTTGACCTTGATCACGGTCGAGGCCAGGGTCTCGCCCGTCTCCGTCAGGTTGCTGCCATCCCCCGCCGTCACCGTGACCGGCGCGTTTGGCGTGGTCCCGCCGGAGGGCAGCGTCACGCTGGTTCCGCCGGGGCCCGTGATCACCGTGCCCGTTGGCACGGTAGGCGTGGGCGTCGGGGTCGGCACGGCAGGTGTGGGCGTCGGGGTGGGCGGGTTTGGCCCACCCGCCAGCTTCGCCACCGGGATCAGAAACGGGTCCCCCGTCCGGTTGTCAATCACCGACGCGTACGCGAAGAAGCTCCCCCCAGCCGTGCTCGTCCGCACGATCGCGTATCCGTCACTCACCACCTGACCCGTCACCCCCTCGAAAACCTTGTCCAACTGCTGATACTCCAAACCCCGCAAACTCACCGGTATCGTCGCCCCAAGCGGCACCCCTCCCGACGAGTACAGCTCCACCGTCACCGCAATCGGCATCGTCCCCGCATTCACCAACCCCAGATTCGTCCGAAAATTGGTGCTCATCCCCGGATCGTGCGAAAGCTGGATGATCCGCCCCTGATCGCTCGACGTGATCGCCTGGTCTGCCGTCATCGCCGGCGCGTACTGCCCGTACGTCGAACCCTCCGGCAAGCCCCCAGGGTTCCCCGCCCCCAACCGGTTGTACGTGTCGCTCGCCACCACCAACGCCCCCGACGTCACCACGATCTGCAGCGCCGCCGCCCCGCTAAAGTGAAACACCGTGTCCACGATGTCCGTGTACCGCTGCGACAGCCCAGGCGCCAGCATGAAACTCACCACCGCCGGGTTCGTGTTGTCCGTGTCGCGCTTGAGCAGCCCCACCGTGTACGCTGCCTGCACGCTCCCCGGGTTGTGCACCTCCAGATCCGTCCGCCA
>JBIOGJ010000099.1:0-7312 GCA_044447965.1 Thermoanaerobaculales bacterium
CCTTCCGCCTCCCCCCGCTCCCCAGCCGCTCGCCGCTGCAACTCCAGAACCGGCGCCCCGGCCGGTTTCGGCACCGGCCGCTGCACCCCCGCGCGCGACCGTGGCGCTAGCGCGTCTTTTTGTCCAGCAGCAAGACCTTGCCGGTGCGTCGAGCGTGCTCGCTCGTGTGCTCGAGCGTGACCCGAGCAACGTGGAGGCGCGGGAACTTCTGGCGCTGCTGAACGATATGATGGAGCCGTCGCCTGAGCCGCTGCCTGCGCTGTCGCCCCGTGAGCGCAAGATCGCGGCGTTGCAGCGGTGGCTTGCGAGCATTACACTGGGCCAGGAAGAAGCGGTGCCATGAGCTTTACCGATGCGGTCAGTGGTGTCACCCAGTGTGCCGGTGTCTCGCTCACCGCGATCGCTGATCGCGATGGGATCCCAGTCCAGAGCTGGGGGCGGAGCATCGAGGAGGCCGAGGAGTTCATCGCCGAGTACTCGGGCTTCATGCGTGAGGTTGCCTCGGCCAACCGAGAGTTGCAGCTCGGCGAGCTGGAGCAGATCGTGATTGCGGCCGAGCGAAAGGTGGTCATGATCACCAGCATCACGACGGAGTACTTCCTCATGGCGGTAGTGGACAGCGACGGCAATCCGGGCAAGGCCCGCTTTGCCAGCCGCATCGCCGCGTTCCGGCTACATCATGAGTTCGTCTAGGGCCGTGGCGAACGTGCCGCCGACGGCGAGGGCTGCAACCCCATCCGAGGGTCGAAAGGGTGATCGCCCCGGCCGCAAGCAGGGCAGCGCTTCCGCTCCACGGCGCTCCCGGGAAACGGGTGCGGCTGAGCGCCCAAGCGCCCAAGCGCCAACGCTTATCCGACCGACACCGAAAAAAAGGACTCGCATGTTCACCTTAGAGGAGCTGAAAGACTTGATCCGTCTCGTCGCCGAGACCGGCGTGGGAGGTGTGGAGGTGGAGGGCAACGGCACGCGGTTGCGCATCGAAGGCGTGCCGACCGCGCCGCACGCCGAGGCGCGCGGCGGCGCCTCGCTGCTGCCCCACGTGCTCGCGGCCGCGACCCCGCTGGGGCCCACGGCGGTGCCGCTGCCCGGCACGGCTGGTGCGCTTCATTCCGCCGGGACGATCCCCGCGGCCGCCAGCGAGGAGGGACTTTCTTTCGTGACCTCACCGATCGTGGGTACGTTCTACGCCGCGCCTTCCCCCGAAGCGGAGCCGTACGTAAAGGTGGGCGATCTCGTGCACAAGGGTCAGGTGCTGTGCATCGTCGAGGCGATGAAGCTGATGAACGAGATCGAGGCCGACGCGTCTGGTGCCCTCGTTGCCATCTACCCGGAGAACGCCCAGCCCGTGGAATTCGGGGAACGGCTCTTCGCCATCCGACCTAGCTAGGCGCCATGCTTTCGAAGGTTCTAATCGCCAATCGCGGGGAAATCGCCTTGCGCATCATCGGGGCCTGCCGCGAAGCCGGGCTCGCCACCGTCGCGGTGCACTCGGAGGCCGACCGCGACTCCCTCCACGTTCGCATGGCCGATGAGTCGGTGTGTATCGGCCCCGCCTATGCAAACGTGAGCTACCTCAACGTCGCCGCGGTCATTGCGGCAGCGGAGATTTCAGGCGCCGACGCGGTGCACCCCGGGTACGGTTTCCTCGCGGAGAACGCGCACTTCGCCGAGATCGTGCAGGAATGCGGCCTGACCTGGATCGGGCCGCCCCCCGACGCAATCCGCGCGATGGGTGACAAGGCGAACGCACGCCGCACCGTCACCGCGCGGAACGTTCCGATCATTCCGGGCTCCAGCGAGCCGCTCGAATCGCGTGAGGCGGCAGTAGCGCTCGCGGAGGAGATCGGCTTCCCGGTGATCCTCAAGGCCTCGGCTGGGGGCGGCGGGAAGGGGATGCGCTTGGCGCGCGACGCTCGCGAGCTGCGCGCTGCGTTCGATACGGCCCGTCATGAGGCCGAGCGCGCGTTCGGCGTGCCCGACGTCTACCTGGAGAAATACCTCGAGCGCCCCCGCCACATCGAGGTGCAGGTGATGGCCGACACGCACGGCCACACCGTGGCGCTCGGCGAGCGCGAGTGCTCCATCCAGCGCCGACACCAGAAACTGATCGAGGAGGCGCCTTCGCCGGTCGTCACGGAGGAGCTACGGCGGCAGATGTGCGCCGCCGCCACCTCGGCTGCGGAGGCGGTCGGGTACGTCTCCGCGGGTACCGTGGAGTTCCTCTACGACGGCGAGCGCTTCTATTTCATGGAAATGAACACCCGCATCCAGGTGGAGCACCCGGTCACTGAGGCGGTGACCGGCGTGGACCTAGTGCTGGAGCAGCTCCACGTGGCCGCCGGCGACGCGCTCTCGTTCCGCCGCCGTCCCCGCGTTTCGGGCCACGCGATGGAGTTCCGCATCAACGCCGAGGACCCGGTGACGTTCGCGCCCTCGCCGGGAGAGATCACCGAGTTGGCGTTCCCCGGCGGCCCGGGCGTGCGGGTGGACACCCACATTTACCGTGGCTATCGGGTGCCGCCGTTCTACGATTCTCTGCTTGGCAAGCTGATCGTTTCAGGCGCCACCCGCGAGGAGGTGATCCGGCGAGCGCGGCGGGCCCTTTCGATGTTTCTCATCGGCGGGATCAAGACCTCGATCCCGCTCCACCTTCGCATCTTGGAGGAGCGCGACTTCATCGAAGGCAGGCTCTCGACCCAGTTCATGGAGCGGTTTTCCCGCTCGGAGTGACGCCCGCCGGAATGCGGCAGGGGTGCAATGCGCGTTTTCCTAGTTGGTTTCATGGGCGTAGGGAAGAGCAGCACAGGTCGGGCGCTCGCGCGCCGTCTTGGCGCGCTGTTTTGGGACTTGGACGGAAGGGTGGAAGCGAGTCTGGGGATGAGCGTGGCGCAGATTTTCTCGAGCCTCGGGGAAGCGGCGTTCCGCGCTGAGGAGGCCCGCCAACTCGCCACCGCGGACCGCTTCGCCGCGCTCGTGGTCGCCACGGGTGGCGGCACCTTCGTCCAGAACGCCAACCGTGAGCTGATCCGCCGGCTGGGCGTGTCCGTCTTCCTCGACGTGCCGTGGGGCGAGGTACTCCGGCGCTTGCCGGGGAAGCGCGAGGAACGACCGCTGTTCGCCACGCCCGAGCAGGCATTTGCGCTCTACTCAGGCCGGCTGCCGCACTACCGGCAGGCCGACCTCACCCTGCGGCCGGAAAAGGGTGAGGATCCCGAAGCGATCGCAGGAAGGCTTGCCATCATGCTGCTGAGGTCCGGGTGAAGTACCTCATCATTTCGGACCTTCACGCCAACCTCGAGGCGTTTCGCGCGGTGCTCGCCCACGCGGCGCGCAAGCGCAGGAACGCCGTGCTGTTTCTCGGCGACGCGGTCGGCTACGGTGGGGCACCCAACCAGGTGGTGGAGCGTCTCCGTCATCTCGGCGGCTCGGTCATTTCGGTACGGGGCAACCACGACCGCGTCGTCCTCGATCCTGAACAGGGTGCCGTCTTCTTCAACGCTCATGCGCGCCGTGCCGCGTCGTGGAGTGCCGAGGTGCTTACACCGGCGAACCAGCGTTACCTCGAGAGCTTGCCGGTCGGACCCCGGATGGTTGCCGATGGCCTCGCGATCTGCCATGGCTCACCGAGCGACGAGGACGAGTATCTGTTCTCGGAATCGGAAGCGCTGACCGCCTTCCACGCCACGTCCGCGCGCATGACCTTCTTCGGCCATTCCCACGTCCCGTGCATGTTCGAGCTGTCGAGCGACGGTGAGCAGGAGAGCCTGGTCGGCGTGCTGCTGCGCGGCAGCCGTGTGGTCATCGACCTCGATCCCACCCGACGTTACCTCATCAACCCTGGCTCGGTCGGCCAACCCCGCGACCGCGACGCGCGGGCGTCGTATGCGATGTTCGATACGGTGGCGCAGCGCTTCACCCTCTACCGCGTCGCGTACAACGTGGATGCGGCGCGCCGCCGCATCCTGGCCGCGGGCCTCCCGGCGATCCTCGGCGACCGTCTGCTTCACGGCGCGTAAGCGCAACCGGGAGCAACGAGCGCTGGGCGAAAGATGAGGTCGCAGTGTCGTGGGTGGCACGAGGTCGGGCGGGAGTGGGTTCATGCGCCCAACTTGAGCGACAATGGGCCGCGAGGCGAGGGAGGTTGGCCGATGCCGCTAGATCCAAAGGATGAGCGCCATTGCTTTCGCTGCGGGCGCGACCTCGGACCCCTTCTCGAGTGGAAGAAGATGGACACCGAGGCGGGACCAATTTGCTACGTGTGCTTCAACGAGGCGGCATCGGCCTCGCGGCAGCAGGAGGAGCACAGATGAGCTGGCCTGTCGTGTGGCTGGCCGCTGCGATGGTTGCGACACCGGCGGCTCCAAGCGCTACCTCGACGCCATCCTTCGGGGCACGAGCGCGGCTGCTCGCTCTTGCCGACGCCCGCACGTTCGATGGCGCCCTCCTGCGGTCATTCGCGGCCGATCCAGATCCCCTCGTGCGGAGGCAGTGCGCGCTCACGCTCGGAGAGCTCGCCAACGTCGACGGCGCGCCAATCCTCGCGGTGCTGAGCGCGGACCGGGACGCGGCGGTGCGCGCGAGCGCGTCCGCATCGGCGGGCAGACTCGCGGGCTTCCTCCCCGAGCGTGCGCATGAGCGCGCCGAACTCGGGCGGCTGCTCGAGCGGGCACTACGCGACCCCGATGCGGCGGTTCGAGCGGCGGCGGCCTGGGGGGTAGGCATCGCGCGCCCCGGCGAGGGCGAGTTGTGGCTGCTGCACCGCCTCGCGCGGGAGAGGAGCACATCGGTTCGAGCCGCGATGCTGCGGGAGCTGTGGCGATTTTCCGGCAAGCTGTGGCCGAAGCGGGCCATGTCCTTCCTGACCGATCGTGATCCCGAGGTTCGGTATGCGGCCGCCTGGTCGCTGGCGCGGTCCGCGCGGCCCGAGGCGGCCGCGGGTTTGCGCCGCGCCGCCCAAGACGGCGACCCGCGGGTGCGCGTGGTCGCGTACGACGGCGCTCGCCGCCTTGGTCAGGCCTCGCTGTGGACCACGGTGGTTGCTGGCGTAGCGGACCCGGATCGCAACGCGCGCGTTGCCGCCCTGATGGCGGTCGAGGCCCTCGCGAAGTCGGCAACCGTGCCCCCGCTGCAGCCGACGAGTGCCGCGCAGCTCGCCCGAGCGATCTGCTCCGCCGAGCCGGCGCAGCAAGCCGCCGATGCCAAGGTGCTGGCAACGTGGGGCGTTGATCCCCACGTCGCCGGCCCTGATCTGGTCGCCGCGCAGGAACACGTCGCCGCCATCCGCGCCGCCGGCGCGGCAGGCTGTTGTGAAAAGGAGCTGCGCGTCGCCTTGGCCACGGACGCGCCGTGGATCAGTGAGGAGGCGCTCGGGGCGCTGGTGCGCCAGCACACCCCGGGGGCGATGGATAGGGCGGCGGAGTGGTTGGCGTCAACCGACCCGGGACGGCGCAGCGAAGCGGCCTGCCTCATCCCCCTGTTTCCTGACGCGGGCAAGCGACTCGTGGCTGCCCTTGCCGATCCGGATGGCGAGGTGCGCCTCGCCGCGGTGGGGGCTGCTTCCGAGGTGCCCGGCCCCACGGTCACCGCTGCTCTCGCACAGCGGCTAGGCGATGCAGATCCGGTCGTGAGTGCGGCCGCAGTGGAGGAGTTGGCCCGACGCAAAGCGCCACCTCCGGTCGGGAAGCTGGTTGCTTTGCTTGACAGGGCACGTGGGCCGGCCTCTCCCGATGTGGCCGATGCGTTGATTGCGGCGCTTGCAACCTCCGGGAAGCTCGACGTCGAGGCAAAGCGGGCTCTCGAGGAGTACCTCACGGACAAAGATCCTGTCGTGGCAAGGTCGGCCTGGGCGGCCTTGGTGAGATCCGGCGCCAGCATCCCACCGCCCAAGGTGGAGACCGGGAAGGAACTGGATTTCTATCGGCACGTAGAGGAGTGGGCGGGGAAGGAACACTTTCTCCTGATCGTCACCGTGCGGGGCACGATGCAAGTCCGGCTCGACACGATGGGCGCACCGTTGACCTGCTACCGGCTGGTGGAGCTTGCAGAAAAGCATTTCTTCGACAACCTCACTTTCCACCGTGTCGTGCCGGATTTTGTCATTCAGGGCGGCGACCCGCGTGGCGACGGCTGGGGCGGGCCAGCCTACGCGGTGCGCGACGAGCTGGGCCTCGAACCGTTCAGCACCGGGGCGGTGGGGATCGCATTGTCTGGTCCCGATACCGGCGGCTCGCAGTTCTTCGTGACGCTGACGCGGCAACCTCATCTCGACGGCCGGTACCCACGCATCGGTACCGTGGCCAATGGCCTCGAGGTCGCGTCGCGCATCCGGGTCGGCGATCGGATCCTGCGCATCCGGGCGGGCGAGGGCGCATTGCCGCTCTACCTTCCGGTCTGGTATGGCCCGCTCGCGCCCCCACGCCTTGACGCGGAGATCCCCGGGTGGCGCGAAGGGCGCGAGAAGTACCACCCTCAGCCGCAGTGGCTCGATCGGCTCCGCGGCGCCAAGCTGCGCTACGGCCTCAGGGTTGCGATGGGAACGTGGTGCAGCGACTCGATCGACCAGGTCCCTCGACTTGAGGCGGTGCTCGCCGCACTCGGCTCAACTTCGCCGTTTGATCCGCTGCGATTGATTGGGATCGACCGGAGCAAGGTCCCCGACCCCGCGTTGTATAAGTTCGGCCCTGTGGAGCTGTCGCCTACGATCGTCGTCACCGCGGGCGACAGTGAGGTCGGACGGATCGTCGAGACGCCAAAATCCGGCACCATCGAAGAAGACCTGGTGCGCATCCTCGCACCCGTCGAGGGCTGGGAGTTGCCCGAGGCCTTACCGGTCCCGACGCCGGGAGGCTGACCACAAGGGAGCGTGGACCGGCAGCCGATCGCGCGGCCTGCCGGCGCTTCGCGAGCTCTTTCGCTCGTCTGCTGCCGAACGTGTCATTGTTCGGAAAATCCCCGACTTTCATGGTGCGGGGTGCGCCGCGACCCATGAAGATTCCGAGCGCAGCGAGGAATCTGCTGTTTGTCGTCATCCCCGGCCCCGATCTGGTCGGGGCCAGGCTCCAGCGGGGATCCAGTTTCAAGAACGGTTTCCTTTTGCCCGTCGGGTGGTGCGACTCTCCTCGCTGGCGCGCCCCCGCGCGCTGCACTCGGAGACTCCTGTGCGCACGACCGAGCAGGGACGGCCTGCGGTGGGGCCCCTCGCTGTCCGCATGAAGCTACGTCAGCGACACCCCACCGCGGTCCGCCCGCTCGGTTCCCGCGCGCTCCGGAGACATGGCCGCAACGCACCCGACGTGCGGATTGCTCTCCCACC
>JBIOGJ010000100.1:0-7293 GCA_044447965.1 Thermoanaerobaculales bacterium
CGTAGCGGGGGGCGCGGCGATCGAGCGGGGCCTGATGTCCCACTGCCTGACGACGGCTCGGATGGCGGAGCGAATCGGTCTTGGTACCGAAGTGGGCGAGCTGCTGCAGCACTTCTTCGCGCGGTGGGACGGCAGGGGTGTACCTGGCGGTGTCGGTGGCGAGTCCATTGCCCTCCCGATGCGCCTGTTTCATCTTGCCGACACAGTCGAGGTGTTCCACCGCGCCGAGGGAACCGACGCCGCCGTGGAGATGGCCCGTGACCGGCGCGGCAGACAGTTCGATCCCGCGCTTGTCGATGCTTTTTGCGCCGTGGCCTCGGACGTGCTTGGGGATCTTGCAGCCGAGGCTGATTGGAACTCTCTCATCGCGGAGGATCCCGCATTGCAGCGCCACCTCAGCGAGCGTGAACTTGACGTTGCTCTGGAAGCTATCGCCGACTTCACGGACCTACGGTCGCCGTCGCGAGCGGGTCACTCCCGCGGCGTCGCCGATCTCGCGGTTCGAGCGGCGGCCCACGCCGGCCGCCCAGCTGCAGAGATCGTGGCTATTCGCCGGGCGGGCCTCCTTCACGACATCGGCTTGCATGGTGTCCCCGCCTCGATCCTCGACAAAGCGGGCCCGTTGTCTGAATCGGAGTCGGAGCGGATGCGGATGCACGCCTACTACACCGAGCGGATGCTGGCACGTCCGCCCGTGCTGGCCCGACTCGGCGCCATCGCCTCGTTGACCCACGAACGCTGCGACGGCTCTGGTTATCACCGTGGCCTCGCTGGGCCGGCGATCCCCGCCTCTGGACGGTTGCTCGCCGCCGCCTGCGCCTATCGTGCTATGACCGAGCCGCGCTCGCACCGACCAGCGATGACAGCCAAGCAGGCCGCAGCCGAGCTTCGGAGTGAGGTTCGCGCCGGCCGTCTCGATGTAGGCGCAGTTGACGCCGTCCTGGCCGGTGCGGGACAGAGTTTGGGAAAGCGACAAACCGGACCGGCCGGACTCACTCCAAGAGAGCTTGAGGTGCTGATCCTCATTGCCCGCGGTGCGTCCAATCGGCAGGCTGCGCAGGCGCTGGGTATCACCACCAAGACCGCTGGAACCCATATCGAACGCATCTACTCAAAGACCGGAGCGTCGACCCGATCGACCGTCACCCTCTTTGCCATGCAGCATGGACTTCTGGAGACGCTCGAGCCCTTCGATTTGTAGGGCGAACCCCTGACGACGGCCTGATCGGCTCGTCTTACGATCCTACTCGAGACATGACAGCGAAGCACATGATGCACGTTTTCGAGGCCGGCGAAATGGGCTGCGCCGATGGTTTGGCCCAGGAGTTTCGGCGCCGGCTGGCCGAGGTGCCGATAGGCGAATCGCTAGAGGTCGGCGTCAGCGATCCGGCCGCCAAGGAGGATCTCCCATCGCTCGCAAGGCTGCTCGGGCAGCGGGTCACGTCAACCGAGGCGCACGACGACGGGCACCTCACCATCACCGTGGAGAGACAGAAATGAACGAGAAGCTCATCTTCAACTGCACCTGGGGCCGTGAAGACCCGGAACGGGCAACGCTACCCTTCATTGCCGCCAACGTCGCGGCCACGGCGGGACAGGAGGCCGTCGTCCTTTGCACGATCGAAGCGGTTCGCCTTGGATGCAAAGGCGGCAGCGTGGGCGTCGAGGCGGTCGGGCTGCCGAAGCTCTGCGATCTCGTGACTGAGTTCATCGCCAACCAGGGCAAGGTTTGGCTCTGCGGCGCGTGTGCCAAACCGCGGGGCATCACCGAAGGCCAGCTGGCAGAAGGCGTGAGCATTGTCGGGGCCGCAAAGGTTGTGGAAGAGGTCGTCGCCGGCGCTAAGACGGTCGCCTTCGCTTGAAGCGACCTAACCAACGTCTCGAAACGGGTCGGAGGCAAATTCGGCCAGCAACGGCTGGCCAGGAGGGAACCTGATGGCAACCGTGACCGTGCGCAATGGCATCAACGTTGATCAGCTGGTGGGAACGATCGGAGCAATCCAGAAGGAGCCGGGCCTGGGGAACATGACCTTCAAGGCTAGAACCATTTGGAAGGAAGGTACCCACTCGGTAACTGAGATCGGTCCCTTCGTGCACGCTGGGAAGCAGGACGACTCGCGGCATACGGGCCAGTTCAAGCTCAAGGGTGACGAGCCTCCGGTGCTGCTCGGCCGAAACCTGGGCCCGAACGCGGTCGAGCTCTGCCTTGCCGCCCTCGGCTTCTGCTATGCGGTCGGCTTCGTCGCCAACGCGGCAGCCAAGGGCTTCGAACTCGACGAGCTCTCGTACGAAGTCGAAGGCGATATCGACCTTCACGCCTTCCTCGGGCTGGGCAAGGGCCGGCCCGGGTTCACGGAGATCAGAGTCAAGAGCCGAGTCAAGTCGCGCAACGCAAGCCGCGAGGATCTCGAATCCCTCTGCCAGTACGTGCAGGACACCTCTCCCGTACGCGACATCCTCGCCAACCCCGTTCCGGTCAAGACCGACCTCGAGGTCGTCTAAGACAGTTGAGAGGAAGGCAGCCCGACCAGAAGGACTAGGTCGAGCGAGCCGGCGTCAGGGTCTACCACGAGACCTTCGGCGCCGGCGAGCCGGCGGTGTTCCTGCTGCCCACATGGTCGATCATTTACTCGCGATACTGGAGCGCATACCTGGTGTTATTACTCGCCGTTGTATCGCGCGAGAGTGTGAATACAACTCCCAGGTCCGTGTACCGGGACTTGCAACCCCAGGGGCCGCACGGTCCTCGCGCCGTGCGCGTGCTGATATATCGGCTGTGCGATGGCCGTGAGCGAGTTCAATCGACGGCCGCAATCCACTTGAACGGGGGCCGCCGCCGAGTTCCTGGAAAATCTGTGACCTCCCATGTGACACGGCGGGGTAGGCGGAGCCGGCAAAGCGTCGATTCTGAATACGATTTTTGGTCGGGGGCCCGGGATTTGAACCCGGGGCCTCACGGTCCCGAACCGGCCTAGTGGTGTGTCCTTCCGTATCCCCGCGGGTCCTCCAGTGTCCTCCTGTACTTGATTAGCGCCTTTGTCGTGACCTTGCGTGTCCTCCCGTATCCTCCTGGTTCCGGAATTGCGTGACACGGCTGTGACCTCCACGGTGGACAGTGCTCCGCTAAGGGCGCTCATTTCTGGGTCAGAATCGGGATGGCGAGCGCCGCGCGCGCCGTACCAGGCTTAGCTTCCGCTTCGCCTACGCGACGGGGGCTGATAGCAAGTGCGGCTCGGCCGCGCCGCTATCTTCTTGCGCCCTCAGCTGAGGGGTCGGCTGCTTGCATGTCGCCAGCGCCGGCCGAAACGAACTCCCTGATGGCTTGGCTCACTTCGGCTGGCTGCTCGTCGTGCGCGTTGTGGCCAGCGCGCTCGATGATCCGCAGGCGCGCATTGGGTATTCCAGCCGCGAGCTCGAGCTGATGCTCGGGTGGAAACAGGAAGTCGTCTCGTCCCGCAATCACCAGCGTCGGCACCGTGATCTCGCCGAGACGATCCATAACCGTCCAACCCTTGAGGAGGTGGCGACCCGCGAAGACGAGCGCCTCCGGCTGCATCTTGGCGCGCCAACCACCGTGGATCAACTCGCGCGCCAGCATCAAGGGGCTGGGATCGTGAAAGTACGCGTCTCCAAATCGCATCAACGCCGGGAACATCTCGTTTGGCTCGATCTCGCCGTTGAAGAATCGTCGTACCAACTTCACCTTCTCCGGGCTGTGGCCCCGCCTGGCAAGAAGGTCAGCCGCGTTCTCCCGCGCCCAGCGACTGTCGCCACCCGTATCCAGCAGCACAAGGTGGGACAAGCTGTCGGGATACCGGAGCGCGTACTCGAGGGCCACGTGGCCTCCAAACGAATGGCCCAGGACCGCCCACTTCTCAAAACCCAGCTTCTGGCGCAACGCGTCCGCGTCTGCGGTCAGGTTCTCGAAAGTCATGGACGAAACCGGAGCGCCCTTTGAGCGTCCATTGCAGCGGTGGTCGTAGAAAACGAGCGTGAACTGATCCGCGCAGCTCCGGAAGGCCACCAACGACCAGTGGTCCGCACCCGGCCCGCCGTGCATCAGCAACAACGGGTATCCGTGTCCGATCACCTCGACGAAAAGGGACACATCCCGAATCGGCGTCATTGGCATGGCCTACTCCCTAACCGACGTGAGGTCGACAGCCGAACAGGGGCGGTTTGCGTCCGCCCCTGTCGCGTTGCAATGTTCACGTCGTTGGCGCGAGAGGCCGTGGTTGCTGCGCCGGCGCAGGAACCTGGGCATGTCGGTACAGCGCGCCATCGGGAGCTGCGATGACGTACGCGATCATCGCTCCAAACCCGATCGGGGCGAAGAAGAAGCTCAAGAGTCCGCCCAGAAGGAGGACCAGGAACCAACCCTTGCTCGGCAGCACGTAGCTGTTGACCAGACCACCGATCCAGGCAGCGAACTGAACGATGCTACCGATCAGTCCAATAACGCCGCCGGCGACGATCAGTCCGACCGTAACCCAGAAGAAACCGTTCATGTTGGGGACGAAGTCGTAGTTGTTGGTGCCGGCGACCTGCGTGAATGTGCCTCCGTAACCGAGCATCAGAAACACGCCCACGATCGCCACCACTATCCCGGCCGCAAAGACCGCCAGCCCGCCGATCCAGATCTTGGTGATCATGGATTTCGTCATTTGAATCACCTCCGAGTCCAGCATCGTGCCGCTGCACCGGAGCCACCAGTGCCGTCGGGCCTTGACGGCGGGTGACGTTCGACCATGCGCGCCGACTTAGGCGACGACTGCGCTTCGGATCGTTGTCTCGAGGGCGTGCAGCTCGTCGCGAACCCCGGCGGCGAAGACGTCGAGGTCGGGGTAGGCGTCCTGATCGGCGACCGTCGTGATGTTGAACTGTCCTGCGTACGACATCGCACCGACGCCAAGCGAGACGTTCCCGATGAGGGGCAGCACCGGGAACACCTCGAGCAGCCGAGCCCCCGCAAGATAGAGCGGGAATTCGGGGCCGGGCAGGTCGGCTGTAGTCACGTTCACCCGTTGGCGGTTCACCAGCTTCAGAAATGTCCGCCCAAGGAGTCCGCGGTGCGGCACTTTGCCGACTGAAGGACGGCTCCTCAGTTTCCGTTTGGCGGTTTCTGCTGCGATCTGCTGAAGCCGCTGGACTGGATCCGACACCCCGATTGGAAGCGGGACCACCATCTGCGCGATCTGATTCCCGCGGGCCCCGGCGTACTGCCCGTGGCGCAGGGAAACCGGCACATAGACTCGCACCACCGCGCCGTCGACCGGCTCGTCACGGTTCCGGAGGAGCGCGCGCAAGCCACCGGTGATGACAGTCAACAAAACGTCGTTCACCTTCGCCCCATGGGTGTGCGCGACGTCCTTGACCACCTTGATGCTGCTGCGAATCAGCGCATAGCTCCGGCCAGGACCGACCACCCGGTCAAGGCTGGTGGCGGGAAGCTCCTCTTCCGCGAGAAGCTCGCGGATGGCTGGCCACGCCCCAAGCACGCGCTGCGTGCTGCTCACCGGGTGCACGATCAGCGACAGCCCGCGACCCAGCGAGTCGACGGACCGTCGTCGCTTGTCCCCGCGCAGATCCTGGGTCGAGGGGATCGGCGCCGGAGTCCATGGAGGCCCTGGCGCGGGGATTGCGTTTGGAGCGACATCGAGGAACGTCCCCAAGGTGGCCACCCCGGCGATGCCGTCGGCGATGCAGTGGTGCGTCCTCATGAACAGGCCGACACGTCCCTCCGGCAGCCCTGGAAGGAACCACATCTCCCAAAGCGGCCGCGAGCGGTCCAGGCGCCGCCGTCGCAATTCCTCGACCACAACCAGAAGCTGGGCCTCCTCCCCGGGTGCCGGCAACGGAAGCACGCGGACGTGGTCGCTGATGTCAAATGCCGGAGCGTCCACCCAGAGTGGCCCGCCCAGTTGTTTTGGCGGTAGGTAGAGGAGCTGCCGAAACCGAGGCACCAGATGCAGTCGGTTTGCGACCGCCTCCTTCACAACCTCGATCCGGAATCGACCGTCCGGGGCGAGCAGGTTCGAGCCGTCGAGCACGGCGATGGCACCGATGTCCTGGGGCCAGATTTCGTCCGGCCACAGCATGATCTGATCCTCGGCGGTCAGCCGCTCGATCTGCATTCCTGGTCTCCCACCGAGTGTCGCCGCCACGTCAGGCACGAGCCAGGGGCGGTTGAACTATGGATCGCGGGTCCATCGCCTCTGACGTCGGCACTGAGATCGAAGCAACCTCAAGCTGGAGGTGCGAGCAATGCTTGCGACCGATACGCGCCGTGCGGCTCCGCCCGAGATCGATCAGGTCGAGATGAAGGCGAGGGTCAAGCAGATCCTCAACCGGCACCCCAGCGTCGGCCTAGCGGTGGGAGTGGTGCGCAACGGGCGGCTCGAGTTCTTCCATGGACACGGGTTGGCCGACATCGCGTCGAACACGCCGATAGGCGAGGACACGGTGTTTCGGATCGCCTCCATCACCAAGACCTTCACAGCGATCGCGGTAATGCAGCTGTGGGAGCAAGGTCTGGTCGACCTCGATGCCCCCGCCAACGACTACCTGCGCGCCTACAAGCTGATTCCTGCCCAGGCCAAATTTCGGCCGGCAACGGTGCGGCATCTGCTGACCCACACCGCAGGAATCCGTGAGGTCCTGCATCTGTCCGGTCTCCTCATGATGCGAGATCTGGGCGAGACGGTGAAGCTGGGACGGCCGGTGCCGTCCCTCGCCGAGTACTACCGCGGTGGTCTCCGCATTGACGCCGAACCGGGGACCAGGTTCATGTACACCAACCACGGGTTCGCCACGCTCGGACAGATCGTTGAGGACGTGAGCGGGAAACCCCTTGACCGCTACTTCCGGGAGCGCATCTTCGATCCCCTCGGCATTGCCAACACCGACCTGGTGCGATCCGACCGGGTGCGCTCCCGCCTCGCCACCGGCTACGAGCTGCGCTCCTATGGAGCCGATCCGGTCGCGGACTATGAGCTGATCCCGATCGGGGCCGGCGCCATCTACTCCACCCCGAGGGATATGGCCCGCTACCTGGCGGCCCTTCTCGGCGGCGGCGGCAACGAGCACGGCTCACTGCTCAAGCCGGCGACGGTTGCGACCATGTTCGAGCCCCACTACCAGCCGGATCCGCGGGTACCTGGGATCGGACTGGCGTTCATGCGGACCAACCTGGGCGGTCATCTCGCGCTCGAGCACGACGGGATACTTCCCGGCTTCGACTCGCAGATCTTTCTGGCTCCGGACGACGGAGTCGGTGTGATGGCTTTCGCCAAC
>JBIOGJ010000101.1:0-7239 GCA_044447965.1 Thermoanaerobaculales bacterium
CCTGAAGCCTGGGTGGTGGTCGGAGGAGCTCATGGTCAAAGTTGACGGGACATCGAACGGCAACAGCTTGATCCGAGTGCGCAACCTGGACAAGAAGTATCAGCGCGGCAGCGAGGAGCTGCACGTGCTCCAGGGGTTGAACCTCGACGTGGACACGGGTGACTTCGTTGCCTTCATGGGCCCTTCGGGGTCGGGCAAGACCACGCTTTTGAACCTGCTCGGCGGGCTCGACCTGCCGACCTCGGGGAGCATCTCGGTGGCGGGCGACGAGATCACCGCGATGGCGGCGCGCAAGCTCACCGCGTGGCGGGCGCGTCACGTGGGGTTCATCTTCCAGATGTACAACCTGATCCCGGTCCTCACCGCGTTTGGGAACGTCGAGCTGCCGTTGCTGCTGACCAAACTCAGCAAGGCGGAACGGCGCAAGCACGTCGAGACGGTGATGGCGTTGGTGGGTCTTTCCGACCGAATGAGCCACTACCCGCGGCAGCTTTCGGGCGGGCAGGAGCAGCGGGTGGCGATTGCGCGGGCGATCGTGACCGACCCGACGTTTCTGCTCTGCGATGAGCCGACGGGGGACCTCGATCGCAAGAGTGCGGACGAGATCATGGAGCTGATCGACCGGTTGGTGCGGGAGCACGGCAAGACGGTGCTGATGGTCACGCACGACCCGCGTGCGGCCGAGCGGGCGCAGACCACGCTCCACCTCGACAAGGGTGCGCTGGTGGAGGGGACGAGGGCGGCGGTATGAAGTACCTGCGCTTGATCTTTGCGAACCTGAAGCGGAAGAAGCTGCGGACCACGCTGACGATCGGGTCGTTCGCCGTCGCGCTGTTCCTGTTCGGGCTGCTCATCGCCATTCGGACGGCGTTCAACGGTGGCGCTGACGTGGCCGGTGTGGATCGCCTCGACGTGATCAACAAGACATCGCTGATCATGCCGCTGCCGTACTCGTACCGCGACCGGCTCGCTGCCATGCCCAGCATCACAGGGGTGACCTTTGCCACCTGGTTCGGCGGCATCTACCAGGACGAGCGCAATTTCTTTCCGCAGTTCGCGGTCGATTCCGACACCTGGTTCTCGGTGTACGCGGAGTACCGCGTCCCCGACGCCGAGAAGAAGGCGTTCTTCTCCGATCGACAGGGTTGCCTGGTCGGGCGGAGCCTGGCCAAGCGGTTCGGCTGGAAGGTCGGAGACCGGATTCCGCTCAAGGGGACGATCTGGCCCGGCACGTGGGAGTTCAACGTGCAGGGGATCTATGACGGCGCGAGCCCGCAGACCGACACCAGCCAGATGCTGTTCCGCTACGACTACCTCGAGGAGCAACGACGGTTCGGCAAGGGCACGGTGGGGTGGTATGTAGTCAAGCTGGCAAGCCCCGACGACGCGGTCAAGGTGACGAAGAGCATCGATGACACGTTTGGCAACTCGCCGTACGAGACGCTCACGCAGACCGAGCAGGCGTTCGCCGCCTCCTTCGCCAAGCAAATGGGAAACATCCAGTTCCTCGTTCTTACGATCGGTTCGGTGGTCTTTTTCACCCTGCTGTTGGTCGCCGGTAACACGATGGCGATCGCCGTGCGGGAGCGCACCGGCGAGCTCGCGGTGCTCAAGACGGTCGGTTTCTCCGATCTCGGGGTGCTGGCGTTGATCATGGCCGAGACGCTGCTGATCGCGGGGCAGGGCGGGATCATCGGTCTCGTCCTCGCGAAACTGTTTACCTTGGGTGGCGACCCCACGCGCGGATTCCTAGGCGGCGCGTTCTACCTGCCCACCCCGTCTTTGCTCGTGGGACTCGGGCTGACGCTGGCGGTGGGCGTCGCGGCCGGGCTGCTGCCGGCCGTTTCGGCGATGCGTCTCAAGGTCGTTGACGCGCTGCGGAGGGTGTGAGATGGCCATCCCACTCGTGTACAACGTGCGCAGCGTCAGCCAGCGTTGGAGCTCCGCGGTGGTGGCGGTGCTGGGCATCGCGGGTACCGTGGGGGTGTTCGTGGCGATGCTGGCGATGGCGCGCGGGTTCAAGGCAACCCTCGTCTCGTCGGGCTCGCCGCGAAACGCGATCGTGCGGCGGGCGGGGGCGGACTCGGAGATGGTGAGCGCAGTCAGCCTCGACAGCCTCCACAAGATCGAGGTGGCGCCCGGCGTGGCTCACGCCGGCAATGTCCCGCTCGTGAGCGGAGAGCTGGTCGTGATCGCCGGGTTCCATCTCAAGAGCACGGACACGGTTGCCAACGCGCAGGTGCGCGGCGTGTCCGACAAGGCGCTCGCGGTACGGGACAACGTTCGGGTCGTGGAAGGGCGGTTCTTCAAGCCCGGGCTCGATGAGCTGGTGGTCGGACGCAACGCGTTGCACTCGTACGCCGGGCTCGACCTCGGTGGCAACGTGAAATTCGGCGGCAATACGTGGACGGTGGTGGGGATCTTCGATTCCGGCGGCACCGCCTTTGACTCGGAGATATGGTGCGACGCGAACCGCCTGAGCGCGGTGTACAAGCGGCCTCCGAACGTGTTCCAGTCGGTCACGGCCCGGCTTGATTCGCCCGCCGCGCTGCCTGCGTTCAAGGACGCGCTCACCGCCGACCCGACCCTGTCGGTGCAGGTGGACCGCGAGACCGACTACTACGAAAAGCAGTCGCGGACACTCTCCACACTGATCCGCGTCCTAGGGTTTCTCATCGCAGCAGTGATGGGCGTCGGCGCGGTGTTCGGAGCGCTCAACACGATGTACTCCGCGGTTTCGGAGCGTTCGCGCGAGATCGCGACGATGCGCGCGCTGGGATTTGGGTCCGGCAGTGTCGTGATCTCCTTCGTTTTCGAGGCCCTGCTGATCGCCGTGGTCGGCGGCGCGGTGGGGTGCGTCGCGGTGCTGCCGATGAACGGCTACACCACCGGGACGATGAACTGGCAGACGTTCTCGCACGTTGCATTTGCGTTTCGCGTCACGCCAGGCCTACTGCTCGTCGGGATCATCTTCGCGGTCATGATGGGGCTCGTCGGCGGAGTGCCGCCGGCCATCCGCGCGGCACGTCGGCCGGTCGCGGTCGCACTGCGCGAACTGTAGCCGCCTGGGGCGCTCGTAGGGGCGACCCGCCCGGTCGCCCTGGGACGAGGCGGCGCCTCGCCCCTACACCGATTCGCTCTTCACGCCTTGCGCCTAGGTCAGAATCTTGTTCCCAAGCCGACCCAGACGTTGGGACCAGTGCTGTCGGTGTCGGCGGTGACCGTAGGCGCGGGCGCCAGTTCGCCTGCTGCCGGGACTGTGTGCTTCAGGCGCGCCCAGACGTACGCGGCGCCGACCTCGGCGTACCAAGCGCTGGTGCGCGAGAGCGGGATATCCGCGCCAACTCCCAGCGAGTACGACCCGAACCAGCCATCGTTCTTCACGAGCAGGCCCTCGTCGATGACGTCGTTGCTGAGGACGAGCGTGGTCTTGTCTTTCTCGTAGGCGACCCCGGCCCCGCCGTACACGAACGGGATCACGGCCGAGCACTCGGGGCAAGGGAGGAAGTGGGCCACCAGGTAGAGATCGGTGTAGATGCTGTAGCGCTGCTCGAAGGCGAGCTGCGCCGGGCCCGCCTGGGTGGGAACGGTGGCCTTCCCGGAGATCGAGCCCTGGCTGTAATCGAGTTGGAGGCCGACCTTCCAGTGGGGTGAGACGCGCTTGAACAATTGAAGGCCGAGGCTCAAGTTGGCGATGTCGCTCCAGTCGTCGAATTGGGTGCCGAACGCGGTGTTGATCTGCTGGATCTGGTCGTTGGTGTTGGTTTGCTTTGGCCAGCTCTGCTGTAGATAGAGGGTGGCGTACCAGGGTCTCTCCGGCTCCGCCGCGAGCAGCGCCGGCGCGGCGAGGAGACAGAGCGCGGTGAGGACCACAGTGCGGGACATGATGCCTCCCCTCGTCACCCGTGAACTTGACGACGACAAGCAGGCCGCTTGAGTTGAGACGTTCTGCGTTTTCATGGACTCATCGTAGAACCGAGCTCTCGCTTCGGCAAGCCTCGCTCGCGCCTGCGCCCTCAGCTCTCACTAACTCCGTCGTCCCCGCGAAAGCGGGGACCCAGGCTTCTCGCGCAGCTCCGGCACCTGGATTCCCGCTTGCGCGGGAATGACGACCGCTGTTGTACTCATGGCGCCTACGACGCTGTGGTTCACCGCTGGCCAACCTTGCGTTCTCTCTGCGCCGCAAAGCCCTGCGCACTGTCTTCCGGCTTGCCGCTCGCGGAGCCGCCTGCTAGCATGCGGCGTTCGCTCGCGCGGACGGTATGAACGCCCATGAAACGCTGCTAATCCTGGACTTCGGTTCACAGTACACCCAGCTCATCGCGCGCCGGGTTCGCGAGCTTGGCGTCTACAGCGAGATCCGCCGTGGCGATCTGAGCGCGGGCGAGGCCGCCACGCTCAGGCCGATCGGCATCGTGCTCTCAGGCGGACCTGCGTCGATCTACGAGACCGGTGCGATCGCGCCGGATGCCGCCGTCTTCGCCCTGGGTGTGCCGGTCCTCGGTCTCTGCTACGGGCAGCAGGCAATGGCGCACCTCCTCGGTGGTGGCGTCGAGCCCTCCAACGACCGGGAGTACGGCGCCGCCGATTTCGCGGCCGACCTCACCTGCCCGCTGTTCGCACACACGCGAGCGAGCCAGCGGGTGTGGATGTCGCACGGCGACAGGATCACTCGGCTGCCGGCGGGGTTCGTCACCGCCGGTCACACGAGCAACGCGCCGTTCGCCGCGATGGCCGACGTTTCCCGCCGCCTGTTCGGCATCCAGTTCCACCCCGAGGTGCGACACACCGAGCTGGGCCGCCAGATCCTCGCCAACTTTCTCGACATCTGCGGTGCACGCCGTGACTGGACGGCGGCATCGATCCGACGCGATGCGGTCGAGCGCATCCGCGAGCAGGTGCGCGAAGGGCGGATCATCGTGGCGCTTTCCGGTGGGGTGGACTCCTCGGTGACCGCGCTGCTGTGCCGGGAAGCGGTCGGCGAGCGCACCGCGCCGATCTTCGTAGACACCGGCCTGCTGCGTCTCGACGAGGGCAACCAGGTCGCAAAACGTTTCGCCGGCTTCGGGCTTGCCGTCGACCGGGTCAACGCTGCCGAACGCTTCCTCGGCCGTCTCGTCGGCATCGAAGACCCCGAGGAGAAGCGGCGGCGCATCGGACACGAGTTCATCGCGGTGTTCGAGCAGGAGGCGCGGCGCTTTTCCGACGCCCGCTTCCTGGCCCAGGGCACGCTCTATCCGGACGTCATCGAGTCCACCTCGGTGCGCGGGCCATCGGCAACGATCAAGACCCATCACAACGTCGGTGGCCTGCCCGAGCGGCTCGGCCTGGAACTCGTGGAGCCGCTGCGCTGGCTGTTCAAGGATGAGGTACGCCGGCTCGGCGAGGAGCTGGGGCTGCCCGAGGAGTTCGTCTGGCGCCACCCCTTTCCCGGTCCTGGCCTTGCCGTGCGCATCCTCGGCGAGGTGACGTCCGAGCGCGTGTCGTTGCTCCAGCGCGCCGACGCGATCTTCCTCGACGAGATCCACGCGGCGGCCCTCTACCGCGAGATTGCGCAGGCGCTCGTCGTGTTGCTGCCGGTGCGCAGTGTGGGCGTGATGGGCGACCAGCGCACGTACGAGAACGTGGCCGCGCTGCGCGCGGTCACCACCGAGGACTTCATGACCGCGGATTGGTACCGCTTCCCGCCGGATGTGATGGATCGCATCTCGCGGCGGATCGTCAACGAGGTGCGAGGCATCAACCGGGTGGTGTACGACGTCACGTCCAAGCCGCCCGGCACGATTGAGTGGGAGTAGGGGACAGGGCACAGGGCACAGCTCCTGTCCCCTGAGCCCTGTGCCCTGTGAGCGGAGCGAACATAGCCGCCGGTTCAGCCAAACCCGGCGGAGCTGCTCGGTACGCCATGCCGAGCCCCGGTGGCGAGCCACAACGTTCGGCCGCTCACCGGCTCACCTGGGGAGGTGGATATGGCGAAGCGAAAAGTCGTGATCATGGGAGCCGCGGGCCGCGACTTCCACAACTTCAACTGCTTGTTCCGGGACAACCCCGACATCGAGGTCGTGGCGTTCACCGCGACGCAGATCCCTGACATCGAAGGCCGGGTATATCCTCCATCGCTTGCCGGCAGGCTGTACCCCAAGGGGATCCCGATTCTCGCCGAGGACCAGTTGGAGCGTCTGGTCAAGGAGAACGCCATCGACGACGTGTGGTTCTCATACTCCGATGTGCCACACCAGTATGTGATGGACAAGGGCAGCCACGTGATTGCCTGGGGCGCCAACTTCGGTGTCTGCTCGGTGCAGCGCACGATGCTGCCGTCTTCGAAGCCGGTGATCGCCATTTGCGCCGTGCGGACCGGCGTCGGGAAATCACAAACCACCCGCTACGTGTCGCGCATCCTAAAGAAGCTGGGCAAGAAGGTCGTCGCGGTGCGCCACCCGATGCCGTACGGCGACCTCGCCAAGCAGGCGTGTCAGCGCTTCGAAACCTACGCCGACCTCGACAAGCACGAGTGCACGATTGAGGAGCGCGAGGAGTACGAGCCGCACATCGACAGCGGCTTCGTTGTCTACGCCGGCGTGGACTACGGCATGATTCTGCGCGAGGCCGAAAAGGAAGCCGACGTGATCCTGTGGGACGGCGGCAACAACGACACCTCCTTCTACAAGCCCGACCTCCTCATCACCCTCGTGGACCCGCACCGTCCAGGTCACGAGCTAACCTACTACCCGGGCGAGTCCAATTTCCTCATGGCCGACCTTCTGCTCGTCAACAAGGTGCAGACCGCGGATCCGGTCAAGGTCGAGGAGGTGATGGACAACTGTCACAAGTACAACCCCACGGCGAGGGTGATCAAGTGCGCCTCGAAGATCACGGTCGACAAGCCGGAGCTGATCAAGGGCAAGCGGGCGCTCGTCGTCGAGGACGGGCCGACGCTCACCCATGGCGGCATGACGTACGGCGCCGGGTGGTTCGCCGCCAAGAACGCGGGCGCGGCCGAGATCGTGGACGCCAAGCCGTACGCGGTCGGGACGATTGCCGCTACCTACAAGAAGTACCCCAACTCCGGGCAAATCGTTCCGGCGATGGGATACTCCAACGGTCAGATCGCGGATCTCGAGGCGACCATCAACGCGACGCCGTGCGACGTGGTGGTCGAGGGCACGCCGATCGACCTCACGCGCGTTCTCAAGGTCAACAAGCCGATCGCCGAGGTGACATACGAGCTCGAAGAGC
>JBIOGJ010000102.1:0-6967 GCA_044447965.1 Thermoanaerobaculales bacterium
CGTGTACCGCTGCGACAGCCCAGGCGCCAGCATGAAACTCACCACCGCCGGGTTCGTGTTGTCCGTGTCGCGCTTGAGCAGCCCCACCGTGTACGCTGCCTGCACGCTCCCCGGGTTGTGCACCTCCAGATCCGTCCGCCAATTCGTCCCCTTCGCCCCCGTCGAATGCGCCGATGTGGGCACGCAGAACGCCGCATTCCCGGCGGTGAGCAACGCCGCGCCCCTTGCGAGCCGCGGCTGAGACGCCGAGATGCCGTTCGCCGGGGTGGGCATCCCTTGCCCCGGCGATGGCGAGAAGCGGCCGAGCACGACGAGGCCTACCGCCATGACGGTCGACAGAACCAGAAGGCTCCCATGCTGCACGCGGCGGATCGACCGGAGTGTCATCGGCCCTCCCCGGGCTACCATGCTTGTGACGATCTTCACTCGTTCACGTCGCATCTGTCAAGATGTCGAGATGTTTCAAACAATGTTTTTCGCGAAATTATTTCTGAAATGAGACTGCTTCCCACCGCTACGACCGGCGCCAAGCACGAGGCTGCCGGGGCTACAGGCGAGAGCGCCTCATTTGACTTTGCCCCCTGCCGACGCCTAGCGTGCTCGCGTTCCTGCTCCTTTTGGAGCTGGGGAGGCAGCCGATGCGCGCATTCGGATTCATTCCTCTCACCGCCGTCCTCGTGGCCGCCACAGCCTCGGCCGCAACACCGGTGCTGAGGGTCGACGACACCGTGCTCACCGACATCGATTTCAAACTGGCACGGCAGGTGGTGGCGCTCCAGATGCGACGCCAGAATCCGGGAGCGGAGCCCAGCCAGGAGAGCGTGATGAAGCGCGCCGTCGAGCAGCTCGTCCGCCAGTCGCTTCTCCTCGAGGCGGCTCATGAGGCCATGATTGTGGCGGCTCCTGCCGAGGTGGCGGCCGACATCGACCAGCAGCGCGCTCTTCGCGGCGCTGCCGCCTTCGACGCCTATCTGGCAAGCCTCGGGTTGGATGCGCAGGAGTACAGGCGCAGGGTCGGCGATCAGATGGCGGTCCGGAAATTCGTGGACACGGTGGTGGCAAGGCGGATCACCGTCACCGAGGCGGATGCAAGGACGTTCTATGACGCGAACCCAGCGACGTTCGAGCACCCCGAGGAAGTGAGACTGCGGACTATCCTTCTCAACCTCGAACCGAACACGGACGAGAAGCAGGCCGCGGCTGCCGAGGACCGTGCCGAGCGCATACGCAAGCGGCTTATCGATGGGGAGGACATGGCCGCGGTTGCGAAGGAGGTCTCCGACGACCCCAGCAAGGGCCAGGGCGGCGACATCGGGTGGGTCCGCAAGGGCAAGCTGTTGCCCGAGCTTGAGCCCGCGGTGTGGGCGCTGAAGCCGGGCGAGCTCTCCGCGGTCCTCAAGAGCCCGCTCGGCTATCACCTCGTCAAGGTGGAGGAGCACCGTGGGCCTGGGCGGGCCCCGTTCGACGAGGTCAAGTCTCTGCTGACCGATAACCTGAGGAAGGAGAAACTCGTCGCGGCTATCGAGACCCTGGTGAAGGAGCGCAGGGCAAACGCCAAGATCGAGGCGCTCGACCCCGCCGTGAAGGCCGCCCTGGAAGGCCTCCAGCCCCGGATCGAGGGCAGGCTGCCCACCTCAGGCGGGCCCGCGACCGGGACACCGCCGAGTGGTCCCAAACGGCCCTGATGCGTTGCCGTCTGGTGCCGGGCGCGCGGTCGCCGCGGTTGGAACCCCAGCCCGAGGCAGTCGAGACATGAGCATCGGCTTCGGCCATGTGAACCTGGGAGCCCGCGATTGGCGAAGGCTTTCTCGCTTCTACCAGGAGGTGCTCGGCTGTGTACCGGTGCCGCCGCAACGCTCGCTTGGCGGCGCCGTGCTCGCGGCCGGGACCGGGGTGCCTGGCGCGAGCCTGGAGGGTGAGCATCTCCGGCTGCCGGGGTGGGACGAGAGCGGCCCCACGCTCGAGATCTACTCGTGGCACGAGTCGCTGGACAGGCTTCCCGCGGCGCCGAACCGGCTCGGTCTCGGCCACCTCGCCTTTCAGGTTCCGGACGTCGGGTTGGCCCTCGATCGCGTGATCGCCAGCGGTGGCAGGGCGATCGGCTCGGTGGTCGCGCTCCCCGTGGCCGGCAAGGGGACAATCACGTTCGTGTACGCGGCCGACCCCGAGGACAACATCATCGAGCTGCAAGCGTGGACAGCGCCAGCGCGCTGACCGCTGCTCGCATGGATCGCGTGCGAATTCGCTGTGAGTTACGCAGTCTCGCCCTCGCGACACCTGCCATATGGTAGGGTTCGTGAGGAGGCACCCGATGGACCACGGCATGACCACGACGGCGTTTACCATCGAAGGCTATCGGATCACGCGCAACCTCGGTGTGGTGCGGGGAATCACGGTGCGCTCGCGCTCGATCTTCGGCACCATCGGGGGCGCGCTGCAGACGCTCGCCGGCGGCAACATCACGCTGTTCAGCGAACTGTGCGAGAAGACGCGCGCCGAAGCGTTCGAGATGATGCTCAGGCACGCCGAGCAGGTCGGCGCCAACGCCGTGATTGGCATCCGTTACGACGCTACCGAGCTGATGCAGGGTGTCACCGAGATGGTGTGCTACGGCACCGCCGTGGTCCTGCAGCCGGCGTAGCCGTAGGGGGGCGCGGCGGCCCTCGGCCAATTCGTCTGTGGCGCGGCCGCCCTCGGCCGCGATGAGAAGATAGAGGTAGGCGGGCGAGGGCGCCCGCCTCACGGAATACGTGTGGGAGCGCCCGCCCCACAAGCGGTTGCACTCGACGACTGACACGGGTGCTCTCCGGTTGCGGTGGGAGATGGAGGTGAGGATGCGCGTGCGCGGCTACGGGTTGAGGGTATGGGGCATGCTCGGCGCCGTTGTCTTGCTTGTAGCGCTGCCGCTCTGGGCAAGAACGCCAGGCGAGTCGTCATCACCCGAGGTGGCGGCGATCGGCAAGGTGCTCGACGAGTTCATCGACGCGCTCAACACCGCCGACCTGCAGCGTTACGCCGCGCTGTTCACCCCCGACGCCACGGCGTTCTTCCCGCTCGCGGAGGTGCCGGTTCGGCTTGAGAACATTGAGCAGATCACCGCGGTGTTTGGCAAATTCTTCGAGGGCATCCGCAGAGGGAGCTCCGGCCCGCGCTACATGAACCTGGCACCGGTTGACGTCAAGCTACAGCTCTACGGAGACACGGCGATCGTCAGCTTCCACTTCCGGGGCGGCGAGATGATCTCACGGCGCACCCTGGCGTTGGTCAAACACGAGGGGAAATGGATGATTGCTCACCTGCACGCCTCCAACATCGAGATCGGCGCGTCGCGAGGGGTGAGCCCGCAGTAACGGGAGCTGGCGGGTCTCCGGCTACTTCATTCCGTAACCCGGTCTCGCCTGCCCGAGCGCAAGCAGCCGCGCGACCGCATCGAGGTCCGGCGCTACCGGAGCGGGAATGGAGACGCCGCGAGCGGCGGCCGGCACGTCCTTAAGCCCGGTGCCGGTGACGAGGATGGCAACGCGCTCGTCGCGATCCACCAGCCGCTCGTCCAATGCGACCAGCAGTCCGGCGAGCGACGCAGCCGCCGCGGGCTCGGCGAACAGGCCGACAGAACGCGCGAGCAAGCCAATCCCGTCGAGGATCGCGGCATCGCTGACGATCACGCCCGCCCCCTGCGACAGGCGCACCTCACGCAGCGCCATCATCGCGTTGCGCGGGGCGCCCACTACCAGGCTATCGGCGACGCTCTGCGCATTGGCGATCGGTGTGATCGACGGCGCCCTCTCGCGGAGCGCGCGCGCGATTGCGCACGAACCCTCGGGCTGCACCGCGATGAGCCGGGGCACGCTATGCAGCAGCCCCCCGGCAACGAGATCCGCAAACCCTTTCGCGATCCCCGAGACGATGACGCCGTCGCCGGTGGGCACGAGCACGGCGTCTGGCCCATCCGGGGCAAGCTCGGCGGCGACCTCGATGGCCGCGGTCTTCTTGCCCTCGATGGTGAACGGGTTGTAGGCGGTGTTGCGGTTGTACCAGTCGAACCGTGCGCACGCCGCGAGCGACAGCTCGAAGGCGTGGTCGTAGCTGCCATCCACCGGCACGAGGGTCGCGCCGTAGCTCGCGATCTGCACGAGCTTCGCGGGCGGCGCCGTGGCCGGAACGAAGACCACCGCGCGCAATCCCGCCGCCGCGGCAAGGCAGGCGAGCGCGGTCGCGGCATTACCGGTGGACGCGCACGCAATCGTGTCGAAGCCGTACTCGATCGCCTTCGCGACCACCAGGAGGGAGGCGCGGTCCTTGGTCGAGCCGGAGGGGTTGCGGGTGTCGTCCTTCACCCACAGGTATGGCATGCCGAGGTGCGCCCGCAGTCTCGGCGCAGGCAGCAGTGGCGTGCCACCCACCGGCAACGGGGGTACCGAATCCGGCGAGGCGAGCGGCAGGAACGCAACGAGGGAGGAGGCGTCGGCAAGGCGCGTGCCGGGCCAGCGGCGCGGCGGTGAATCCAATTCGACCCGCAGCACGCCGCGCGTCACGCCGCCTGGCTGCTGCCGCGTCGCGCAGGCAGGACACACGTAGCGCACCTCGCGCTCGGCGTAGGTCGCGCCGCACTCGCTGCAGACGAAGCTGAACGCCGCCATCGAAAGTTGCCCTCGATCGTGCGCCCGCGCTTGTGGGGCGGGCGCCCTCGCACTCATTCTGTGGGGCGGGCGCCCTCGCCCGCCTACCACTATCTTTTCATCGCGGCCGGCGGCGGCCGCGCCACATTGTGAACGCCGTGTTCGCCGTTTGCACGTCCAGGAGATTCTCCGTTTCAGTCGCGGGTGAGCCTTGTCCCCGTCTTGCCCTCCATCGCGCGCTCGATGTTCTCCGGGTTCGTGATGAGTGCTTCCCGGCCACCCCGCTCGAGGTACCAGATGATCGCCTGGATCTTCGGCGCCATGCTGCCCTTGGCGAAGTGGCCCTCGGCCAGGTATCGCTTCGCCTCGGCGAGGGTCATGCGGTCGAGCCAACGCTGCTCCGGCTTGTTGTAGGCGAGCGCCACCTTCTCCACCGCGGTGGAGATGACAAAGAGATCCGCGTCGATATCGGTGGCGAGCAACGCCGAGGCGTAGTCCTTGTCGATCACCGCAGCGGTGCCGACCAGCTCTTGCCGCTCGTTCCTGACCACCGGGATACCGCCGCCGCCCACCGCAATCACGGTGAACCCGCCGTCGATGAGCCGCTTGATCGCATCGCGCTCGATGATCTCCACTGGTAGCGGCGAAGCGACCACGCGCCGCCAGCCGCGGCCGGCGTCCTCGACGACATCCCAGCCTTGGGAATCGCGGCGCTCCTTTGCGGTGCGCTCGTCCATGAAGGTGCCGATCGGCTTGCTTGGCTTGGCGAACGAGGGGTCGTTCCGGTCCACGAGCACCTGGGTGACCACGGTGACCGCCCGCTTGGCGATGCCGCGCTCGCGAAACTCGTTGTAAAGCGACTGCTGGATGTTGTAGCCGATCGCGCCTTGCGTATCGGCGCCGCAGGAATCAAGCGGTACGTCGTGCAGCTCCCCGTGCGAAAGCTCGCTGCGCCTCAGGATGAAGCCAACCTGGGGCCCGTTGCCGTGGGTGACCACGACGTCCCAACCCTGCTCGATCATGCCGGCGATGTGCGCGCAGGTCTCCCGTGCCGCCTGGAGCTGATCTTGCACGGTCTGATGCTTGGCGTCCTTGATCAAGCTGTTGCCGCCGACGGCGACGACAGCTACCTTGCGTTCCCTGATTTTTTCGCTCATCGGTCGCGTGCCCCTAAAGGTTGCCCATGGTGAGCGCCATCACGGCCTTCTGCACGTGCAGGCGGTTCTCCGCCACGTCGTAGATCGCCGAGCGGGGGCCGGACGCGACTTCGTCGGTGACCTCGAGGCCGCGATCGACCGGCATCGGGTGGGTGAAGATACCGTTGTCGGTGCGCGCCATCCGTTTCGCGTTCGTGGTCCAGCCGGTGTAGGCGGCCGATTTCTGCTGCTCGGCGGCCTTCTTGAACTCGCCGTTCTGGTACGCCTGCGGCGTGACCCAGTTGCGGCTGTAGACGACGTGCGCCCCGTCGTAGCCTTCGTCCGGATCGGCGGTGGTGCGGAACCGGGCGCGGTTGGCCGCGCAGTTCGCCTTGGTCCAGGCGACCACCTGCGGGTCGAGGTCGTATCCCTCGGGCCGCGCCACGGTGACGTTCATGCCGAAGCGCGAGGCGATGATCATCGCCTCCTGCACCGAGCACCACGAGCGCGCGAGTGCGCCCGAGGCCCAGGTGAGTAGGAAGTTCTTCCCGCGCAGGTTCTCGTAGCTCGGGCGTCCCGGTCCCTCGCCGAACCACTCGGCCCACCCCATTACGTCGGCCATCCCCTGGCAGGGGTGGAACTTGTCGTCGGCCATGTTGATGATCGGCACGCTCGCCCATTTCGCGTACTCGCGGAGCAGGTCGTTGCCGGCGCCGTAGTGCGGCACCTTGTCCTCGAGGATGCGGATGCCGATGCCGGCGGCGTACCGCGACATCACCTTGGCGGCGTCCTCGACCGTCTCGCCCGCGCTCTTCGCGGTCTTGAGGCGCATCCCGCTGGGCTCGAGGAACTGCGCGTGGCCGCCCAGCTCGGTGGCCGCGCATTCGAAGCTCTGCCGCGTGCGCACCGAGGGGTTGTAGAAGAACATGAAGAACGTGCGGTGCTGCAGGATCGAGGTAAAGCGCGGGTGAAAGCGCTCGCGCTTCATCTGTGCGGCGAGGTCGAGCGCGGCCCTTAGCTCGCCCTCGCCCCACTCCTGGGTGACGATGAAATCACGACCGAAAAGGTCCATTGGGTTCTCCTGCTCTCGCGCTCCCGCGTCGCCTAGGAGCCTGTCTGGGAAAGCGGGTGGGCCGCGTTGCCGGCGCCGCGGGGCGAGATGCAAGGCGCCGCGACGAAGGCGATGTTCCCCCATCGGCGAGGAGCGGCAAC
>JBIOGJ010000103.1:0-5316 GCA_044447965.1 Thermoanaerobaculales bacterium
CCGCCGGAATCCGAGATCGACACCCCCTCCATCGCCACCAACGCCGCGGCGAGCGACGCGCTCGTGAGCGGCCAGCTGGACTGGGCGGGTAACGACATCCCCAACGTCTACGCCAACTACGTCAACCTCAACCCCCTGACCAACCACGCCTGGTTTGCGGCAGGCAGCACCGTCACGCTCTACTTCAACCTGAACCCCGGCAACGGCGGCGCGACGGGCATTGGTGACGTGGCGGTCCGCAAAGCCGTCAGCTACGGCATCGACCGCAACGCTCTCGGCCTCCTGGGAGAGTCGGGCTATGAGAATCCCGCGAGCTCGTCGAGCGGGCTCATCCTGCCCAACCAGAACGCATTCCTTCCCAGCGACGGCACGTTCAAGAACGACCTATCGATCAGCGGCAACGTCCCGGACGCCGCCACGGCCAAGGCCGACAACCTGCCTGCGGGAGCTGACGTCTACGACATCCTGAAGGCCGGCGGATGGAATCCACCGGCGAGCTCTCGCTACGACGCCACCGCGGGGACCTTCAAGTCGGGCGGGAACTGCGATGGCAGCAACAACGCCAACTGCTGGACCAAGGGCGGCCAGATCATCAAGTTCTCGGTCTACGACCCCGTTCCGTTCTCCGACTACTGGGAAAACGCGGCCCTCATGTCACAGGAGCTCCAGCCTCTGGGCATGGACGTGACGACCAAGCCCGCGCAGGGATACTCCGACTGGAACACCAACCTCTCGTCGCAGCCCTCGCAGTGGCAGACGGCCATCCACTGGGGCAGTGGCGGCAGCATCCCGTACATCCAGTACCAGAACTGGTTCGACTTCACGGACGCGAACTCGGCTGCACACTGGATCGGCTACTCGAACCCGGCGGCGCAGGCGGCCCTGGCCCAGTACGCGGCCACCGACCCCAACGACACCGCAACGCTTTACCCGATCGTCCAGCAGCTCGAGAAGATCATGTCGACCGACGTCCCTGAGGCTCCCCTGCTTTACGGCGCCGACTGGAACGTCTACAGCAGCGCCAAATACACCGGCTGGCCCAACCAGTCACACCCATACATGAACCCGTCGCCTAGCGACCCGCAGATGCCGTACATCCTCATGCAGCTAAAGCCGGTTTCCTAACCTTTCCGACCCGTATGCGCCGCGGCCGGCATCGTGCCGGCCGCGGCTTCACCCGCACACGAGGAGATCGTCCATGACTGTTGTCCCCACAGGCGTCCGCAGCGACGAATCGGGCCTGGTCGCCCGGCTCACCCTGGAGCAGAAGGTCCACCTGTTGACGGGCGCTGACTCCTGGGCGCTGCACGGCGAGAGCGCGGTCGGGTTGCGCCCGCTGATCACCTCCGACGGCCCGGCCGGGGTCAGAGGTACGCGCTTCGATCCCTCGAATCCATCGACATCGCTGCCCTGCCCGGTCGCCCTGGCCGCCACCTGGGACGTAAGCCTCGTCGAAGACATCGCGACCGCGCTCGGACACGAAACCCGAAGCAAGGGCGTGGACGTCCTCCTCGCTCCCACCATGAACATCATCCGCACGCCGCTCAGCGGTCGTGGTTTCGAATGCTTCTCCGAAGACCCGCTGCTGACCTCGCGCATCGCCGTGGCTTATGTGCGCGGCGTGCAAACGGCCGGCGTCGGCGCCACGGCGAAGCACTACGTGGCCAATGACTCCGAGACCGAGCGGCGCTCCTACGTCGCACGAATTTCAGAGGGCGTGCTGCGGGAGCTCTACCTTCCGCCGTTCGAAGCATGCGTTGGAGAAGCCGGCGTCTTACTCGTCATGGCCGCTTACAACGCCGTCAACGGCCCGACGATGACGGCCAACGCGATCCTTCTGCACGACGTTCTCAAATCGGACTGGGGATTCACCGGGGTTGTGATCTCCGACTGGTCCGCCACGACGACGACGGTGCCGAGCGCGCTGGCCGGGCTCGATCTCGTGATGCCCGGGCCGGACGGGCCGTGGGGAGACAAGCTCGTGGCCGCTGTTCGCAACGGCGCTGTGCCCGAGGCCGAGATCGACGACAAGGTGTCCCGCATCTTCTCTCTCGCGCGCCGGCTTGGCGGATTCAACGGGAGCTTGGCCTCGCCGGCTCCACAGCTGGTCGACCCAGGCCTGCTGTCGACGGTCACCTCGCGATCCTTTGTCCTGCTTAGCAACCGGCGTGGTCTATTGCCGCTGAAGAAAGCCAACCTGCGCAGCGTCGCCCTGATCGGTCCCAATGCGATCGAACCGCAAACGCAGGGTGGGGGAAGCGTCCGCGTGCTGCCTTCGACACGCGTCAACCTTGCTGAATCGCTGCGGCGTGCACTGGGAAACGCGACCACGGTCAGCGTGCACCAGGGCTGTCTTACCAGCGCGACCGTTCCCTCGCTCGACGGATCGCTGCGCGACCCGGTCAGCGGTAAGGCGGGCGCCCGTCTCGAAATTCGGAACCCCGCCGGCGAAGCCGTCTACGACGCTCCCCTCCCGAGCAGTGTCGCCACGTGGTGGGACGGCCTTCCCGAGGTTGTGCACCAACCCGGCTCGGAGGTCGTGATGCGAGCGGTGTTTCGCCCCGAAACCGATGGGCCACACGTTCTCGGCGCAGCGGGAGCGGGCCGCATGCGCGTGACGGTCAACGGGACGGTCCTTGCGGAGGCGACGAGTCTCTTTCCGGGCGAGGTCGTGGAAGCCCTCGGGCGTCCTCCCGAGCTGCGCGTGCCGCTCAGCCTCGAAGCTGGTCGCGAGGTGGACGTGCGCCTCGACTACCGGCCCGAGAAACGTTTCGTGACGATGCGGCTCGGCATCGCGCCGCAACGGGACGACGAAGAGTTGATCGAGGAGGCCGCCCGGGCCGCCGACGATTCTGACGTTGCCGTAGTCGTGATCGGCTCAGCGGAAGGGACCGAGAGTGAGGGTTACGACAAGGACACGATGGTGCTCCCCGGCCGGCAGGACGAGCTGGTGCGAAGAGTTGCCGCCGCGAATCCAAACACGATCGTGGTGGTCAACTCCGGCATGCCCGTGCTGATGCCGTGGGCGGACCAGGTCGCCGCCGTCATGCAGGTGTGGTTTCCGGGCCAGGCGTTTGGCGAGGCCCTGGCAGAGACATTGCTGGGGATCGCCGAGCCGGCTGGACGGCTTCCGGTCAGCGTGCCGCGCGAGGAGGCCGATTCGCCAGTTCTCCGCGCCCGCCCGGAGGCAGGCGACCTCGTCTATCGCGAGGGTTTGCTGGTCGGGTATCGGGGATACGACCGGTCCGGCACTGAGCCGCATTTCGCATTCGGCCACGGCCTGGGCTACACGGACTGGGCGTATGAGTCGCTTACTCCTGACACCGAGTCGATCTCCGCGGGCGAAGACCTCACCTGCGCGGTGACGGTCCGCAACTCAGGGAAGCGCGCCGGCCGCGAGGTCGTGCAGGTCTACCTCGAGGCGCCGGACGACGACCCGCGCCGGCCTGTCCGCGTGCTGGCTGGGTTTGGCACGGTCGAAGCCGAGGCAGGGGCGGCGGCCGTGGTGCGCGTGAGCTTGCCCAGCCGTTCGTTCGCGCGCTTTGACGAGGCGACGCGCAGTTGGACCTGGCGTCCGGGAACTTACACGCTGCGCGCCGGCCGGTCGTCTCGAGACCTGCGGTTGAGCGGCGAGGTGGTGATGCGATGAAGTAGGCGGGGTTGGGGAAGTTGAGGGCCGCCGAAGCTGCGGTGGGCTCAGTTGATCAGTAGTTGAGGAGATGAGCAATGCGCGCGTTCCTTTCCCGATTGCATTCAATTCTTGTGACCGGCGCGATCGTCGCCGGCGCGTCGATCGTCACGACAGGAGCTGTCGCCACGACAGCGATGGCTTCACCCGGCGGTCCGGATTTCGGCTCAAACGTCTTGATCTTCAATCCGAGCATGCCGCAGAGCCAGATCCAGGCGGCGGTCGACTCGGTGTCGAACCAGCAGGTGAACAACGAGTTCGGCAATCAGAGATTTGCCCTGCTGTTCGAGCCGGGCACTTATGGATCGAAGGACAGCCCGCTTGTATTCCAGGTCGGCTACTACACGAGTGTGGCCGGTCTCGGCCTGTCGCCGAATGACGTTGTCATCAATGGTGCGATCGTCGTCTTCAACCGCTGTTCGAGCAGCGGGACTTGCAACGCATTGACGAACTTCTGGCGCTCTCTCTCGAACCTGACGATCAACCTCAGTCTGCCAGCCAAAGCCCCGGCGTACGCTCCGCCTTCCAACGACACGTACGGCGCAGGATGTGACAACTCGGCCGAGATGTGGGCGGTTTCGCAGGCGGCTCCGGTCAGGCGCGTCGCAGTCAATGGCTTCGTCACTCTCGCGGACTACTGCGCGCCCAACCACTTCTCGAGCGGCGGCTTCATCGCCGATTCCACATTCGCGGGCAGCACGGTACTCGATGACACCCAGCAGCAGTTCTTCGTCAGGAACAGCCAGCTGGATGGATGGACGAACGCTGTTTGGAATCAGGTGTTTTCGGGCGACACAGGCACCGTGCCCGCGCAAAGTTTTCCAAACCCGACCTACACGACTCTGGCGACGAATCCGGTAACCCGTGAGGCGCCGTTCCTCTACCTCGACGCGAGCGGAAAGTACAGCGTGTTCGCTCCGAACGTGCGGCGAAACTCCTCGGGCACATCGTGGGGAAGCGGGCAAGAAGCGGGCCGGTCGATTCCGATCGACAGGTTCTTCATCGCAAAACCGGGTGATTCAGTCAACGCCATCAATGAAGCGTTGGGCCGCGGCAAGAACCTGATCCTGACACCTGGGGTATACCACCTGGACGGCGCCATCGAGGTCACCCGCCCGGACTCGATCGTTCTCGGCCTGGGTTTTGCGACGTTGACGCCCGCCGATGGGAATCAGGCGATGACCGTAGAGACAAGCAAGGGGGTGCTGCTGTCGGGTCTCCTCTTTGACGCCGGTGCAGAGAACTCCCGCGTTCTGCTCCAGGTGGGGAACCGCCAGTCGCGCGGCAACGACAGCCGCGGCAGCGGCGACGGCGCCACCACCTCGGATCCTTCGGCGCTCACCGATGTCTTCTTCCGCATCGGAGGAGCTGCGGCAGGCAAGGCGACGACCAGCCTTGTCGTCAACAGCGACAACGCGATCCTCGACGACGTCTGGGCCTGGCGCGCGGACCATGGCAATGGGGTGGGGTGGACCGCCAACACCGCGGACACCGGCGTCGTCGTCAACGGCGACAACGTCACCGCGTACGGCCTGTTCGTCGAGCACTACCAGAAGTACGAGGTGATCTGGAACGGCAACGGCGGAACCGACATCTTCTTCCAGAACGAGATGCCCTATGACGTACCG
>JBIOGJ010000104.1:0-4839 GCA_044447965.1 Thermoanaerobaculales bacterium
GAGGTCCTCACGTCGCTTGGCGTGGAGCCTCGCGCCTGCATCGTCGGCCTCAACAAGATCGATCGGGTCCACGGCGCCGTTCCGCCCGCGCCGGAGGGACGCGTGGCAGTGCCGATCTCCGCGGCGACCGGCGAGGGGCTCGATCGCCTGCGAGCGACGCTGGCCGACGTCCTGCTGACGCAGCCCGACCTAACAGTTCTGCGCTTTCCACCCGAGGGCGGCGAGGCGCTCGAGCGGGCGCTGCGCGAGGAAGACATCGTTGCCCGACGGTTTGCTAGCAATGGGATCGAGCTGGTGGTTCGTCGGCGGCGGTGAGCGAACGAGCGGCCCGGCTCGCCCGGCCCGCGTACCGGCGGGACAGTGAACAGCGAGGCAGGCCGGGGCGCGGGCCGCTGGAAGGATCCCACGTCGAATCCTGGCGGGAGGGCGAAATGAGAATGGCACGGGTGGTAAAGGCGGTTGCGCTCGCAGCGGCGCTGCTCATCCTTGCTGCGCCGCTGGCGCGCGCCTACGAACCTCCGGCGGAGGGCGAGGTCTTCCTCAAGGATTTTCGCTTCGCCAGCGGCGAGATGCTTCCCCAGTTGCGGCTGCACTACCGCACCTTTGGTCGGCCCAACCGGGACGAGAACGGCAAGGTATCGAACGCGGTCCTCGTCCTCCACGGCACGACCGGCAGCGGCGCCCAGTTCGTGCGCAAGGAATTTGCCGGCGAGCTCTTCGAGCCTGGGCAACCGCTTGACGCGACTCACTTTTTCATCATCCTGCCTGACGGCATCGGCCACGGCAAGTCGAGCAAGCCGAGCGACGGCCTGCACGCCCGCTTTCCGCGCTACGGCTACGTCGACATGGTCACCGCGCAGCACGACATGCTCGTCCAAGGGCTCGGCGTCAAACACCTGCGCCTCGTCATGGGCACGTCGATGGGCGGCATGCACACCTGGTTGTGGGGTGAGCTGTACCCGGGTTTCATGGACGCGCTCATGCCGCTGGCGTGCGTGCCGACGCAAATCTCGGGGCGCAACCGCGTGTGGCGTCGGATCATCATCGACGCGATTCGCAACGACCCCGCGTGGAAACGCGGCGAGTACAAGTTGGAGCCGCCGAGCCTGCGCACCGCCGCGGAGATGCTCTTCTTCATGTCGTCGAACCCGGTGCTGCGCGCCCAGGACATGCCTACACTCGAGCGCAGCGACGCGATCCTCGACGACTTCGTTGCGCGCGAGCTCAAGTCGGCCGACGCGAACGACGTGCTTTACGCGCTCGAGGCCTCGGGGGACTACGACCCGGGGCCCGGGCTTGAAAAGATCAAGGCGCCACTTGTTGCGATCAACTCTGCCGACGACCTCATCAACCCGCCCGAGATTGGCATCCTCGAGCGTGAGATCAAGCGGGTGCCAACCGGCCGTGCCGTGCTCCTGCCATTCTCGGACAAGACCCGGGGGCACGGCACGCACACGCTCGCGGCGGTGTGGAAGCAGTATCTGGTGGAGCTGCTCAGCGAATCCGCAAGGTAGAACGCTCCGCCAGTCTCGGACCGTCTGCGGCGTCAGGCTCTGCCGCCTCGCATGCTCATGTGGCCTCCAGCCACACTCCGCTGCGGGCGGCTCGCTTTCCTTGCATCCGGCCCAATCCGGGCGGCGCGGGCTACGCGCCGTTCGCCTGGGCTGTGCTTGAGTCGCGGCTGTCTCCTACCGCTGAAATCGGACGATCTGCGTTTTAGTGTGCCGCCGGCGTCGGTCCCGGTTGAGGCGTTGCGTTTCAAGCGGTGCCAGTAAGCTGGTATGCGAGACAGTGCCAGCGGCGCTCCAGCCTTGACGTAGTGGCATGCGATGTTTACGCTGCCGTGGCTGTATGGGGGGGTATGTCATCGATTTCCTCTGATCGGCGATACGATGTTCGTGGCATGTGTGGCCATTACCGTGTGGTAGCTCGAACGGTGCGAGCGGTGCTTGCGGCGTTCGTCTTGCTGGCGCTGCCTGCCGTGAGCGTGCTCGCGCAGGAGAATGGCGACTGCCTCACCTGCCACGGCGATAAGGACCTCAAGAAGCAGCGGGACGGTCGCACGGTCTCGCTCTACGTGGATGAGGCGTGGTTCGCGACGATGCTGCACGGGAAGGTTCCGTGCATCGGCTGCCATGCCGATCTCAAGGGCGCCGATTTCCCCCATGCGGAAAACCTGAAGCGGCCGACCTGCACCGGCTGCCACGAGAAGGAGAACGCGGACCACGCGGCTGGCCTCCACGGCCGAGCCGAAGCGCGCGGCAACGCGGTCGCGCCCAAATGCGTCGACTGCCACGGTCGGGGCCACGACATCGTGCCGGTGCGCGACCCGCGCTCGCCGGTCGCGCCGGTGAAGATCCCCTTCCTGTGCGGCAAGTGCCACCATGAGGGCTCGCCAGTCAGCCGCTCGTTCGACATCCCACAGGACCGCATCCTCGAGAACTACACCGAGTCGATTCACGGCGAGGCGCTGCTCAAGAAGGGGCTCACCGTGGCGGCGACCTGTGTCTCGTGTCACACGCCGCACCTCGTGCTGCCGCACACCGACCAGCGGTCCTCGATCGCCCGGCGGAACATCGCCGCGACCTGCGCCAAATGCCATAGCGCGATCGAGCTCGTCCACCGCAAGATCATTCGCGGCGCCCTCTGGGAGAAGGAAGCCAACGTCCTGCCGGCCTGCCCCGACTGTCACCAGCCGCACAAGGTGCGCCAGGTCTTCTACGAGCAGGGGATGGCCGATAAGGACTGCCTCACGTGCCACTCGCGCAAGGAGATCAAGGCGTCATCCGACGGCCGCTCGTTGTGGGTCGACGCCGACGAGCTCGCCGCCTCGCGCCATGCCAGCCGCGCCTGCAGCCAGTGCCACTCCGAGGTGCGCCCCTCGCTGCAGCGAGCGTGCGCCAGCATTACTCGCAAGGTGGATTGCGGCTCCTGCCACGCGGAGGTCGTGCAGCAGTTCGGCAAGTCGATCCATGGGCAGCTTCTCGCCAAGGGCGACGACAACGCGCCGAGCTGCGCCGACTGTCACGGCACCCATGGCGTGAAGGGGCGCAAGGACCCCACGTCGCCGACGTTCTCACGCAGCGTGCCGCAGCTATGTGGTCGCTGCCACCTCGAGGGCAAGAAAGCAGCGGTCCGTTACAAGGGGACCGAGCACCAGATCATCCAGAACTACACCGAGTCGATCCACGGCAAGGGGCTCCTCAAGAGCGGGCTGCTCGTCACCGCGATGTGCGCGGACTGCCACACCGCGCACGCGATCCTGCCCCACGACAACCCCGACTCGAGCGTCAACAGCGCTCACATGCCCGAGACCTGCGGCCGTTGCCACAACGGGATCGAGCAGGCGTTCGAAAAGTCGATCCACTCGGTCAAGGTCTCGCACACGACCAAGAAACTGCCGGTGTGCAACGACTGCCACACCGCGCACACCATCCGCCGCACCGACGCGGTCGGCTTCAAGCTCGCCATCACGACCACCTGCGGCAAGTGCCACGCCGACGTGACGGCGTCCTACTTCGAGACCTACCACGGCAAGGTTTCGCAGTTGGGCTATGCGAAAACCGCGAAGTGCTACGACTGCCACGGAGCGCACGACATCCTGCCGCCCTCCAACCCGGCGTCGCACCTTTCCCGCGAGCACGTGGTCGCAACCTGCCAGCAGTGTCACCCGGGCGCGAGCCGACGCTTTGCCGGCTACCTCACGCACGCGACGCACCACGACCCTGCCAAGTACCCGTTCTTGTTCTGGACGTTCTGGGGGATGACAGGGCTGCTCCTCGGCACATTCTTGGTTGGTGGCGCTCACACGCTGATGTGGCTTCCCCGCGCCGTGCAGATGCGGCGGGCGCGCCATGAGGAGGACGCTACTGACGCGAAAGCCCTCCAGTACGTGCGCTTCACGCGGCTGAACCGGATGCTGCACATTGCGATGATCGTCAGCTTCATGAGCCTGGCCTTCACCGGCCTGACGCTAAAATTCTCGTACATGCCGTGGGCGGCCGCGGTTTCTCGCGTGCTCGGCGGCTTTGAAACCGCGGGCTACATTCACCGCGCGGCTGCGTGCCTCATGTTCTGTATCTTCGTCGTGCACCTCACCGACCTCACGCGGAGCAAGCGCGCGGCGGGCGTGGGCTGGTGGAGGTTCCTCCGTGGGCCTGACACCATGCTGCCCACGCTCAAGGACGCCCACGACGCCTGGGGATCGATCAAGTGGTTCGTTGGGTTCGGGCCGCGCCCGGCGTATGGACGCTGGACGTATTGGGAGAAGTTCGACTACTTCGCGGTGTTTTGGGGGATCGCGGTGATCGGCGCGACCGGGTTGATGCTCTGGTTCCCGGAGCTTTTCACCCGGCTCCTCCCGGGCGCACTCATCAACGTTGCGACCATCATCCACTCCGACGAGGCACTGCTCGCGGTCGGCTTCATTTTCACCGTGCACTTCTTCAACACCCACCTTCGCCCCGAGAAGTTCCCGATGGACATCGTGGTGTTCACCGGGCGCATGCCCGTGGAAGAACTCAAGCGGGACAAGCCGGCCGAGTACGAGGCGCTGGTCGCGTCGGGGAAGCTCGAGGAGCATCTCGGCGAGCCGTACCAGCGTGTCGTGATCCGAGCGGTGCGCCTGTTCGGGTGGGCCGCGTTGTCGGCCGGGTTTGCGATCGTGGTATGGATCATCTACGCGATGCTGTTCGCGTACCGCTGATTGTGGCGCCTCCGGCGTCGGACCTCTGCGTTGTTGCGGGAGCATTGGCTATCGGTAGCCAGTGCGGTGGTAGCCCACCGCCCAGCCCCCGTTGGCCGCGGCCCAGGCCGGGCTCTTATAAACATAACCGAGCC
>JBIOGJ010000105.1:0-4608 GCA_044447965.1 Thermoanaerobaculales bacterium
CACGGTCTGGCCGCCGCGGATGTTGGCAGTGTCGACGAGGCACTGCCATGCCGTCAGCGCGGCGAGTGGAAGCGCCGCTCCCTCGATGGGGGAAATCCCGTCGGGGATTCGCGCGAATTGCCGCGATGGCGCGGCGACGTATTCCGCGTAAGCGCCGGCAGCGCGCGGGAACCGCGGCATGCCGTAGACCATATCGCCCTCGTGGAAGCGGGTGACGCCGTAGCCCATCGCTTCGACCACGCCGCAGACGTCCCAGCCCGGGATGAAGGGAGGCGGTCCGACCCAGCGAGCCACACCTTCGCCTCGGCGCGTCTTGCCGTCCACAGGGTTGATGCCCGCCGCGACAACGCGGACCAGCACCTCGGTCGAGATCGGCGCAGGCCTTTCCACGTCCGCGCAGACGAGCACCTCGGGGCCTCCGAAGCGTGTGACCTGAACCGCGCGCATCGACGTATCAGGTGGTCGAGAGGAAGACGTTCTTGAGCTCTGTGTAGTAGTCCAGCGCGTCGGGCCCCAGCTCCCGCCCTATGCCCGACTGCTTGAAGCCGCCGAACGGCGTCGTCACACGGACAGAGCTGTGGGAGTTGATCGAGATCGTCCCGGTCTCCAGGCCACGCGCGACGCGCATCGCGCGCCCGGCGTTGTTGGTCCAGATCGATCCGGAGAGACCGTAGATCGTGTCGTTCGCGATCTCGAGAGCCTCGTTCTCGTCCTCGAATGGGATCACAACGGCGATCGGACCGAAGATCTCCTCGCGCGCGGCGCGGTCGGTGTTCGCGACTGGAGACAGGACGGTGGGGGGGAACCAGTAGCCGGCGCCCTGCGGCGCCGAACCGCGGATCGCCACCTTCGCTCCGTCGTCCAGGTAGGACGCGACCTTTGCCCGCTGATCCGCCGAGATCAGCGGACCCATCTCGGTCTTGTCGTCGAGCGGGTCGCCAACCTTGAGCGCCTTGATCGACTTCTCCAGCGCCTGCATGAAACGCTCCAACGCCGGCCGCTCGACAAGGATCCGCGAGCGCGCGCAGCAGTCCTGGCCCGCATTGCCGAACACGGCGAGGGGTGCCGTGGCGGCGGCCTTTTCGAGATCGGCGTCCGCGAAAACCATGTTCACGGACTTGCCGCCGAGCTCGAGCGTCACGCGCTTGATCGATTGCGCGGCGAGGGCGCCGATGCGCTTGCCGACTTCGGTCGAGCCGGTGAAAGCGACCTTGGCGACGTCCGGGTGCTGCACCAGCCTTTCGCCGACTACGCGGCCGGCGCCGACCAGGATGTTCAGAACCCCTTCGGGCAGCCCTGCCTCGAGCGCGATGCGCCCGAGCTCGACCGCCGTGAGCGGCGTGAGGCCGGCCGGCTTCAGGACGATGGTGTTGCCGGCCGCAAGCGCGGGCGCCACCTTCCACGCAGCGATGGGGAGGGGGAAGTTCCAGGGCACGATGAGGGCCACGACGCCGAGCGATTCGCGGAACGTCATGTCCACGCCGCCCGCGACCGGGATCGTCTTACCAACTAACCGCTCGGGTGCTCCGGCGTAGTAGTTGAAGACGTCGACCACCATCCCGACCTCGCCGCGCGAGTCGCTGATCGGCTTACCGACGTTGCGCGACTCGAGCTGGGCGAGCTCTTCGAGGTGCTTCTCCACCGTGGTGGCGATTCGGCGCAGCAGGTTGGCACGGTCCTTGGGACTCACCGCCTTCCACGCGGGGTAGGCCGCCTTGGCGCGGGCGACCGCCGCGTCCGCCTCTTCGACAGAGGCCTCGTGAAGCTCGGCTAGAACCTTCTCGGTGGCGGGCTCGATCACCCTGAGCGTCCTGGTCTCTGTCGCCATGCCTACCCCTCCTCCTGATGCGCCCTGCGTGCCGACTTAATCATTGCGCCCTGCGTGCCGACTTAATCAATGCGCCCTGCGCGCGCCCGGCGGATGAATGGGCCTATATGTGGTCCATTGCAATGATAGTATCGACCTACTTCGAGTCTTTATCGCCAGCGTCTTTAGAGGGGTAAGGCGGGGTTGGCCGGAGCGAGGGAAACGGTAGTCGTCAGTCAGTCGACGCACGTCCTGCCACTGGAGTTCAATCGTCGCTACCCCGTCGTCGTTCGCGGCGAAGGCGTGTGGGTGGAAGACGCGTCAGGCAAGCGGTACCTGGACGCCATGAGCGGCGGTTCGATGGCCGCGACGCTTGGACACGGCAGGCGAGACATCATCGCCGCCGCGCACGCCCAGGCCGAAAAGCTCGCGTACGTGCACAACGAACGCCTGACCAATCCGGCCCAGGAGGAATTGGCGCACGAGCTCGCGGAAGTCGCGCCGGAAGGCTTCACGCGGGTTCGCTTTGTGACCGGCGGCGCCGAGGCCAACGAGATGGCTCTCCAGATCGCGCGCCGCTACCACGTGGACTGCGGAGAGCCGAAGCGGTGGCAGATCATCTCCCCGGCCCAGGCATATCACGGACCGACGATGGCCACCCTCGCGCTGACCGGCAGACCCGGCCTCAAGCGACCTTTCGAGGTCTACATGCCGGAGCACCTCCACATCCCGCCGAGCACGTGGCGGTTCGACCCCACCGGCGAGCAGGCCCTGGAGGCCCTCGACAGAGCCCTCGAAGCAGCGCCGAACGCCGTTTCCGCTTACTTCTGCGAACCGGTGAGCGCCGCCGCCCTCCCGGCCTACAGCCCGCCGAAGCGGTTCTGGGAAGGGCTCGCGGAGCGCCGCGCGCGCCACGGTTTTCTGATCTGTTTCGACGAGATCGTTACGGGCGTGGGTCGCACGGGACACTGGTTTGCGGCGGAAAGCCTGCCAATCGTTCCCGACATCATCGCCACGGCCAAGGGCCTGGGCGCGGGTTACGCCGCGATCGGCGCCGTGCTCTGCGGGCAGCACGTTTACGACGCGATCGCCAAAGGTTCCAGGAAGTTCACCCTCGGCCACACCTGGGACGGGGCGCCTCTTTCTTGCGCCGTCGGTCTCAAGGTCATCGACGTACTGAAGACGGAAGGGTTGATCGAACGCGTGAACCAGCGCGGACCGCGCCTGCGCGAGCAGCTCGCGGAGTCCCTCAAGGGCGTTCCGATGGTGCATGAGGTTCGCGGACGCGGCTTCCTGCTTGGCGTCGAGTACGTCGATCCGCGTGACGGCAAGTCCTTCCTCCCGCCGGAGCTCCGCACGGCGGGAGCTGTCGACGACGCTGCCTTCGAGAACGGGCTCATCACCTACTCGACGATGCCGACGCGGGACGGATTCGCCGGGGACCAGACGCTGTTCGCGCCTCCGTTCACCAGCACCGACGCCGAGCTGGCGGAGATGGTCGAGCGTTTCTCTGCCTCTGTGCGCAAGGTGGCTTCCGAGCTGGAGACCAAGCTCGAGGCAAGGCCAGTGCGATGAACCGCAGGCTCAAGGTCTTGATCCTCCAGCACGAGGAGCCCACGCCGCCGGGGTACCTCGCGGAATGGCTCGAGGAACAAAAGGCGGATGTCGACGTTCATCGCATTGATCTGCACGAGGTTACGTACGACCCTCGCGAGTACGACTTCATCGCATCCCTCGGTTCCGAGTTCGCCGCCTTTGACGACTCCAAACCGTTCATTCCGCGCGAAGCGGATCTTCTGCGCGCCGCGGCGAAGGCCGATGTCCCGGTGCTCGGGCTCTGCTTCGGCGGGCAGCTGCTGGCGCGTGTGCTCGGCGGCAAATCGTTCCGCTCGGAACATGCGGAGATCGGCTGGCTGCCGGTGCGTACCGAAGACCCCGACCTGGTGTCCGAGGGGCCGTGGTTCAACTGGCATTTCGACACTTTCACGCTCCCGCCCGGCGCAAAGCTGATCGCCGAGACCGCTCTTGCCCCACAGGCCTACGTGGTGGGACGAAACCTTGGGCTGCAGTTCCACCCCGAGGTTACGCCCGAGATCATGGAGAGCTGGGTCAAGGCCTATCGCCACGAGCTCGACGGCGATGGGGTCGACCCCGACGCCTTGCTGGAGGAGACGCACCGGCTCGCGCCTGAGGTGCGCCGCCGGAGCGAGCGACTGTTCAACGCGTTCCTGACGCGTGTGGCGCGGCTTGCGCCGGAGGGTGCGCGTGGCCGTTAAGGAGGCCCGCCGCGCCAACGGAACGTCGGCCTCGACTCTCCGATTCGAGCGGATCCGTCAGCTGCGCGCCCACGAGTACGTCGCGGAGCAGATCCGCCGGCATATCGCGCTTCGCCTGGTCAAGCCTGGTGAGGCACTGCCCGCGGAACGCGAGCTCGCGAGCATGTTCGGGGTCGGGCGGCCGACCATACAGCACGCGATGAGGCTGCTCGAGGCAGCCGGCCTTGTCGAGGCCCGGCGTGGGCGCACGGGCGGTACGTTCATCACCCGGCCAGACCAGGACTCGCTGGCCGCCGACGACCTGATCCTCCGCGTCATGCGACAGCGCAAAGAGCTCGAGGATCTGCTGCTCTACAGGCGCGTGATCGAGCCGGCGGTAGCCAGGGTCGCCGCAGCCACTCGCCGTGCCGCCGACCTCGCGGCGATGCGACGCGCGATCCGCGGAATGGCCGTCGCCACCAGCGAGCCCGAATACATGCGCCACGACACCGACTTTCACATCGCGGTCGCCCAGGCCACCGGCAA
>JBIOGJ010000106.1:0-4466 GCA_044447965.1 Thermoanaerobaculales bacterium
CGAGTCAAGACGTTCCTCCCGCAGCTGCCGCGCTGGTTTCCGTTCCGCGAAGCCGCGCAGATGGCCGCCACCTCGTTGTTGATGCCTCTTTACGCGTGGCGATTCCGCGGCGTCGACGCAATCGTCGGCTGCAACCAGCCAAGCGCCTGGATCGCGTGGTGGGCGGCGCGCCTGATGGATGTGCCCTATGTCGTCTACCTGAACCAGCCGAACCGTCTCGTGTACCCGCGCAACATCGATCAAGAGACCGGCTGGGTGGCCAACGCGGACTACCGGCTGCTCGCTGCGGTCGTGCTGCGCGCGACGCGGTTTGTCGCGTGGGCCGACCGGCGCTCGATCCAGGAGGCGGACCAGCTGCTGGTGAACGGCGACTACATCGGCGACATCATCCGGAGCACGTACCGGCGCGAAGCGATCGACTGTCCCGCCGGCTGCCACGTCGCATCCTCGGGGTTTCCGCTGCCCATCGATCAGCGTTTCTCGGGCGGCCTGACCATCAACGGGTATCCGATCCGCCGTCCTTACGTGCTGCTGACGAACCGTCACTATCCGCAGAAGCGTTTCGACCTCACCATCCGGGCCATGGCCGAGGTGCGCAAGCGGCACCCTCGCGCGCAGCTCGTGATACCTGGTCCCGCCACGGCGCACACCGCAACGCTGAAAGAGCTGGTCGCGGAGCTCAATCTCTCGGATGCGGTGATCTTTCTCGGCGCGATCGCCGAGGACGAGCTGCAGAAGCTGTACGAGGGGGCCGCCCTGTACGTGTACCCCGCGCCCGAGGAAGACTTCGGCATGGGCGTCATCGAGTCGATGGCCAAAGGAGTGCCGGTGGTCGCCTGGAACCAGGCCGGGCCAACCGTCACGGTCGGGCCGGGAACCGGGTACCTTGCCGAGCCGCTCGAGGTGAAGGACTACGCGGAGGGAATCTCGAGCCTGCTCGACAGCCCGGCCGAAAACCAGGCGACGGGTGGGCGCGCGTTCGAATGGGCGCGGCGTTTCGATTGGGAGCGCCACATCGACACGCTGGAGCACGCCGTCCTCGAGGTCGCGCGCGCCCACGAGCAGGTCGCGGCGGAGGCGGCGACGGCTTGAGGCTGCTGCCGAGAATCCTCCCCGACGAGGACGAGGAGGAGCGCCGCATCGACCAGCCCGAGCCGGCGGCTGCGCACGAGCCTGCGCCGCAGCATCTTCATTGGGGTTGGACGGCAGCGGTGGCGGCCGCCGCCGCGGTACCCCGGCTGCTCTACCTGTTCGTTTTCACCGACCCGGAAAACCCAGGGCTCGGCGCCTACAACGACGTGTGGCACCACTGGCAGATCGCGTATCTCACGAAGGAGATCGGGCTCTCGGCGCCGGGTGGTCCGCGGTTGTGGGACCTGAAGGGCCTCGACTATTTCTGGGGCGTGCTGCATCCCCTGCTGATGGTCGCCGTGTTCGACATCACGGGGTCGATCGACATCGTGCTGAACCGCCTGGTCAGTCTCGTGTTCGGCGTCGCGGTCGTGGTCCTTCTCTTTCACATCGTTCGTCGGTACTGGGGTCTGCACGCGGCGATCGGGGCGGCGTTGGTGGCCGGGCTGCTCCCCACCAGCGTCATGAACGATTCCTCCGGGATGCTCGAGCCTCTTGGCGTGGCGCTTGTCCTGGTGGGGATCTGGGCGTGGCAGAAACCACATGGCTTCTGGTCCGGTCTTGCCTTCGGATTGGTCACGATGGCTCGCGCCGAGGCCTGGATCTTCAGCCTTGGCATGGTGATCGCCGCGTGCTTGCGCAAGGTGTCGATGCAGCGTCTACCGCTGGTCGCAACGTTCGCTGCGGTGATGTTGGTCTACATGAAGGTGCTTCTCGACCAGACGGGCAACGCCATCTATCCCCTGTACTGGAACTTCTTCGCAAACGCGGTTGGCCGCTGGGAGTACACGCCGATCAGCGCGGCGCAGGCGTCGGTGCGGCCGGTCCTCGGTGTCTTGCTGGTCGCCGGGTTGATCGGTCTCGCCTGGAGCCTGTGGAAGCGGCCCGCGTCATACATGCTTCTGACCTTTGGGTTCGGCTACTGGGTTTTCGTCGCCGCGACGTTGGGCTTCACCTCGTACCTGGCCAGCTGGGTGTGGTGGATGCCGATCACTCGCGTCTTCGCGTTTCCTTATGTTTTCGCCGGCGCGCTGGTTGCGGTGGTGCTTTTGTGGTGGGCGCCGCGGCGATTCGGGAGGCGCGCCGTCCCTGTTGGATGGGCACTGCTGGTGTTGTGCGTGCTCGCAGCGCAGCTTGCATGGATTCCCATCGGCCAGGTCTTCGGACCGACCGAGGCGAACTGGCACGCGACCCTCGCCGCAAGCCGCCAGCTGGGAGGGTGGTACAACCAGCCGGCCTATGCCGGCCACGCGCTCGCCGTTCCTTCGGACCGGCCGGACGTCACGTACGGCCTCGCACGTTTCGGTGGGGTGGAGGGCAGGCATCTCGTGAGCGAGATGTACGACCCGTTCTACTACCTGCCCTCGGGGTACGGGTACCAGGATCACGCACAGGTCGTCAGCACCCTGCTCCAGTGCTGGCTGGACAAGACTGACACGCGTCTCATGGCGATGCCGCCGAATGATGCGAACTACGCGTTGATGCGCCAGCTCAACCCGGGTTGGTTCGTGCAGCTGGGCACGATGAACGAGACGCAGTGGCTCGTGTACGGCGTTTCGGCGCCCAAGCCGGCGCCAGGCGCCTGCGCCGAGGCATCACGAGCAGCGAGCCGGTAGTGCCGGCGCCTTCATTCGACTATGAGGCCAAGCGCTGGGGTGCGGCGCGCCTCCGACCTCGGCCCTGGTACATGAACGGGCTCAAGCTGCGCTACCTGCTGGCGGACCTGCCTTCGGGTCCGGCGCGCGTGCTCGACGTGGGATGCGGAGCGGGCTCGGTGGCCAAAGCCGTGAAGAGCGAGCGGCCGGACCTCGAGGTGTTCGGGTGCGACCTGAGCCGCTCGGCCCTCGCGGCGGCTTTGGTCGAGCCGGGCGGCGTGGAGTTCAGGCTTGGCACTGCTGAAGGCCTTCCGTTTGCGGATGGCGAGTTCGACTTCGTCTGGATCTTCGACGTGCTGGAGCACGTCGAATCGCCCGAGAAGGTGCTGGCCGAGGTGGCGCGAGTGCTGAAGCCCGGTGGCCGGTTTCACATCGTGCTGCCGCTCGAAGGCCAGCCACACACGCTGTACACCCTGCTTGGCTGCGGCACCCGCTGGACCGCCAAGGTTCGACACGGGGGACACATCCAGATCTTCTCCGCCGCGCGATTCGAATCGATGGCGGAGGCGGCGGGCCTTCGGCTCGAGCGGCGGCGTTGGAGCTATCACGGCCTGCTCCAGGTCGCGGACGTTCTTTATTTCTCGTGGCTGGACCGGCGCGGGCCGGTGAGCGGGTCGGTGGAGGACATGGCGGTCTCGCGCCGCGGAGCGGCGGGCGCGGCGATGCGGTTGGCAACGGGTTCGGTCGCGTCGGTGGCGTGGGCGGAGGCCCGGGTGTTCCACGCATTGCCGGGAGGTTGCGGTCACTTCACCTGCGTTCGCGTAGCTTGAGCCGGGGCCTGCACCTGGTCCTTGGCGGGGTGCGTTTCATCGTGGCGGCCGCGATCATCGGCGTCGTCGCCTACGTGCTGAGCTGGCAGATCCTCTACGGAGGGATGGTCGGGTCGGAGGCGCCCTTCCACCTCCACCTCATCGATTGGGTCGCGACCACGTTTCCCAACCTTCCGTGGTGGTATCCGTGGGACGGGATGGGCGTCTCCTATCGAGACGCGTACCCGCTCGCATCGCACTGGATTGCCGTAGCGGTCTCACGTGTGCTGTCCGTCAACCTGGAAGGCGGAGCGCAGGTAGTGCAGTTCGGGCTGATGCCGCTCACCGCGCTCGGACTCTATTTCTTCTTTGACTGGCGCCTGAAGCGGCCCCTGGCTGGAATCGCAGCTGCCGTGCTCTTTTTACTGAGCCCCATAGGTTGGGTCGAGTGGACCCACTTCGGGTTGTATGCGAGCTGGGTCGGGATGGTGCTGTTCATGCCGTGCCTTATCGCACTCGATGCCTTTTTTTTCGCGTGGGTCGCGGGCGATCGTGGCCCGACGTTCCGCGTGGCGGGAGTTGCGTTCGTCGTGATCACTACGGCACTCGGGGTTGTGTCGCCACACCTCCTGGGGGCGCCGGTGATCGCTGCGTGCGTGTACGCCCTCGCATTACCGCGCGCATCGGCGGGACGCGCATGGCGGTGGCTCGTCTTTGTGGTCCCAGTGCTCTGTGCGGGTATCGTGCTGCTCTCGGCGTTCTGGTTGGGAGCCGAGCTTCAATACCTGGGGGTGGTTCGCTCTCATTGGGCGGGAGCCGGAACCAACTTCGATCTGGGCCGCCTGAGTCCTATAGACCTGGGAGCGCTGCTGTCCCTGCATCCGATCCAGGACCGCAACCTGGGTGACCTCTATTCCTTCACACCCGCCGC
>JBIOGJ010000107.1:0-4178 GCA_044447965.1 Thermoanaerobaculales bacterium
ATGCGGGCGATGTTCGGATTGAGATCGATGATGATCGCCAGCGGCATCATTTCGGGGCCGCCGCGCGGTCCAGGCGAGACAGCGCGACCTCCTTCGGCAGCAGGGCCAGGGTGTAGTGGATCGGCAGCGACACCTTCCTTCCCGTGAGCGCATCACGAAGAGGTGTGTAGAACTTGCCCTTGCCGACCCCGGAAGTCTCGACGGCCCGCTCGAGCGCAGCCTCGATGGCCTCCGGCTCCCAAGCCACGTCCTGCAGTGCGGCCATTGCTGCCCTGACGCGCTCGGCGGTTTCGGGGCTGACCGGCGGAGGCGCAGGCTCGGTCCAGAGGTACTCGAGGTACTCTCTCGCCGTGGCCAGCCTGGGCAGCCGCGTCCTCAGCGCGGGGACGGCACGGCAAATAGACGGTTGGTCCAGCTCGGGCAGAAACTCTTGCAGCCGGCGGGCCAGCTCCGCATCGTCGAAGGCGCGGATGTACTCGCCATTGATCCAGTTCAGCTTCTCCCAGTCGAAACGCGCGCCAGCGTGCTGCACGCGGTCGAACGAGAACACCCGGACGAGGTCTTCGAACGAGAAGAGCTCCTGCGGAGTGCCTGGATTCCAGCCGAGCAGCGCGAGGTAGTTGAGGAGCGCCTCAGGCAGGTAGCCCTGCTCGCGGTATAGCGCGAGATTGGTCTCGGGGTGCTTGCGCTTGGACATCTTCGAGCCGTCGGGGGCGAGGATCAGGGGCATGTGCGCGAACGCAACCGGGCGCGGGTAACCGAACGCATCGATCAACAGCAGTTGATACGGGGTGTTGGAGAGATGTTCTTCGCCGCGGATGACATGCGTGATGTTCATCACCGCGTCGTCTACCGGGCTTGCGAACTGGTACGTCGGGTATCCGTCCGACTTGACGATGATGAAGTCGCCCATCAGGTCCGCGTCGAACCGCATCTCTCCGCGGATCATGTCGGTGAAAGACACCTCGCCGCCCGGGATCTTGAAGCGGACTGTGAACTCGGTGCGGCCGCTGGGCGCGTTGGTGAGGCAGCGCCGCGAGTACCGGTACGCGCGCTTTTCGGCCTGCGCCTGCTTGCGCTCGGCGTCGAGCTCCTCGCGCGTGCACCAGCATTTGTAAGCCTTTCCCTCGTTGAGCAGGCGGACGGCGTGCTGCTTGTAAAGGTCGAGGCGCTCGGACTGCCGGTACGGGGCATCCGGGCCGCCCTTGTCGGGGCCCTCGTCCCAGTCCAGGCCGAGCCAGCGCAGGCTTTCGTAGATCAAGAGCTCGTACTCGGGCCGGTTGCGCTCCATGTCGGTGTCGTCCAGACGCAGCACGAAGGTCCCGGCGCGCTGCCGGGCGAAAAGAGAGTTGTAGAGCGCGGTGCTCGCCGTGCCCAGGTGGGCGAAGCCGGTGGGGCTGGGCGCGATCCGCACCCTGACCGGGGAATTCGGATCGGGCACGCACATATCCTAGGCAGGTGACGGGAATGCTCGCCTTGATCGGGGGTGATGAATTCAACCCGGGTAACGAGGAACAGGACCGCGCGCTGGCCGCGGCTGCGGGGCCCGGGCCCGCATATGTGGTGCCGACGGCAGCCGCGCGCCAGGACCCAGGCCAGTCGGTCGCGCACGCCAAGAGCTGGTTCGAGCAGTTCGGTGTGAAGCTCGACGAGCTGCCCGTCTTGAACCGCACCGACGCCAACTCCAAGGCCCTGGCCGAGCGCGCGCGAGAAGGCGGGCTGTTCTACCTCGTCGGCGGCGACCCGGGCCTGGTGGTCCAGGTTCTTCGCTCATCTCGAGTCTGGTTCGCGATCTTCGAAGCCTGGCGCGACGGTGCCGCGCTGGCGGGTTCGTCCGCCGGCGCGATGGCGCTCTGCAGTCACACCTTGGTTCGCGCCAGCTGGCCCAACCGCTTCAACCGGCGGCCCGCGGACGCCCTCGGTGTCGTCGCCGACACCGCGGTGCTTCCGCATTACGACACGTTTGGCCGTCGATGGGTCGCGTCGGCGCAGAAAGAGCTGGAGGGTGTGACTCTGCTCGGGATCGACGAGCGGAGCGCCGTCTTGTGGCAGGACGGCGCGTGGCGCGCGGCGGGCCCGGGCGCGGTCACCGTGATCAAGGGAAAGAAGACCGCGAGATTCGTTTCGGGAGCCAGGGTGACGGGACTGGGCGTCCCCGCACGTATCCTTCCCAAGTGATCGACTCCGCGCGAACGCGGCCACCGAAGACGCTTCACGCCGGGTGGCTTCACATGGGATCGATGCGGGTGCACCACATGCACGGAGGTCGCGGGTCGCCGGTCCTGTTCATCCACGGCCTGGGCTCGTCGGGCTACATCGAGTGGCGGTTCAACCTCGAGGCGGCCGCGGCCAGACACCGCGTGTATGCGCCCGATCTTCCCGGCTTCGGCCGGACCGAGAAGCCTCGCGCCCGCTACGGCATCCCGTACTTCACGCGCTTCATCGAGCGGTACCTGGAAGGTCGCGGGCTGCGCAGCGCGACCGTCGTGGGCGCGTCCCTCGGCGGGCGCATTGCGCTCGAGCTCGCTCTGCGGCGGCCCAAGCTCGTCAGCAAGCTCGTCCTCGTCAACTCCCTCGGGCTGGGGCGCCCCAACGTCCGGTTCTCGTATGGCCTGGTGACCATCCCCCGCGTCGGCGAAGCTGTGATGAAAGTCGCGCGCAACGCTCTGCATTGGGCCCCGCCCAGCATGGTTCGCCGGGTCGCGGCGCGTTACGCGGGCGCCAGCTCCGACGTCAACCGCACGATGGACGACACGTACCTCGGCGACATGCGCGAGCTCTATTCGGCCGAGGGCTACCACGACGCGTACCTCGCGACCATCCGCTCGCTGGTCACCCCGCGTGCTCTGCTCGGCCAGCAGTACGACATGACCAAGAGGCTCGGTGAGCTCAACGTTCCCGTCCAGCTCATCTGGGGCGCGGATGACACGCTGTTTCCCGTCGCGCACGCGACGCGCGCCCACGCGCTGATCGAGGGCTCGCGACTCGCGGTCATCGAAGGCGCCGGCCACACGCCACAGGCAGAACGGCCAGAGGAGTTCAACCGCGTCCTCAACGCCTTCCTCACAGCCTGACCGCCGGTACACAAGTCCCGAGTACCGGGCGCTCGTCGGCGCCCCGCTGGACCCTCTGGTCCACCCCGAGCCAATGGCTCCGCCACGGCTCTACCGGATGGTGCGTCTGCTGGTCAGGTGGATCGTGCTGCGGTTGTTCCGGGTCTCTGTCAGCGGGCTCGAGAACATCCCCGCCCCGCCCTACATCATTGCGGCCAATCACCAGGCGTGGTTCGACCCGGCTTTCATCATCCCGTTCTTTCCCGGGGCGCCGGTGATCTACACGATGGCGAAGCGAGAGACGGTTTTCAACAGTGCGTGGAAGCGAAGGCTTCTGCCTCTCATCGGGGTCTTTCCCATCTCGCCGCATGCGGGCGAGCTCGACGAACCCGGGCTCCGGACGGTCTACGAGATCCTCGACCGGGGCGGAGTAGTGCTCATGTTCCCGGAGGGCCGATACTCGCGCGGCCGCGCGCTGCGCCCCCTCAAAACCGGCATCGGCTACTTCGCGCTGCAGGCGGGCGTGCCGGTGTGCCCTGTGGCGGTGCGTGGGACCGACGTCTTCCGGCCCTTCAGCCGGATCGACGTCACGGTCGGTCCTCCCGTGCTGCCCGATCCGCCCGCGTGGTGGGAGCTGAAGCGCCGGGTCAACCGCGTGGTCGACAACGTGCAGCGGGCCCTCGCCACGGCGCTTCGCAGAGGCCGGCGCCCGTAGAACCTCGACCACGGTGAAGAGGTTCCACAACTGAGACCTTGCCTCACCCGTGCTTTAATCCCTGAGGCTTGCATCTGGTAATCGGCTCGGGCGAATTCCTGGGCGACCACGTCACCACAGCGCTTGCGCCAGAGGTCCCAGTCATCGCTCTCAACGCGGATGCGGACGACGAGACGCTGGCCGACGCGTTCAGCGGCGTCGAGGTCGTGATCAACTGCGCCCGGTCGTGGTCCCCCGCGCGCAGGCTCAAGTTCCGCAAGTCTCCGCCCTCGATGCTTCAACGGGTGCTCGCGACTGCCGAGCGGGCCCGCGTGCGCCGGATCGTGCACGTTTCGAGCGCTGACGTTTACGGCCCCGACCACTTCACCCGGATCACCGAGCGCTCGAGGCTGCGCCCCGTGCACGCGTTC
>JBIOGJ010000108.1:0-4130 GCA_044447965.1 Thermoanaerobaculales bacterium
CACGGTGAGCGTCAACCACTGGTCGGCGGCCGGCTACGCGCTCGGCTGCACGCCGTGGGGCGCGTACGCGGGAAATCACCTCGGCGACGTGCGCTCGGGGATCGGCGTGGTGCACAACACGCTGATGTTCTCGCGCGTGGAAAAGACCGTTGTGCACGGGCCGTTCCGCGTCAGGCCGACGCCACCTTGGTTTGTCACCAACCGCAACGCGCATCGGATCGGGCGCCGTCTCGCGAGCTTCGAGGCGCGGCCCTCGCTCGGCCGCATGCTCGCCGTCGTCGGCGCCGCCATGCGCGGCTGATCCCAATTCGCTTTCGCGCCGCGAAGACTCACGCGGGCATTGTCACGGGACTGCCTTGACAACGCTAGCTGCCGGGAGCACATTGAATCTGAGAAACGGCAGTTCCCATGGCCAGCGTCGGCGATACCACTTGAGAGCCCCACTCCAGCGCGCTGCCTAGGGCCACGAGTGGGCGGAGCGACTTCACGGCGAGTTCGGCCCAGCGCGGAGAACAGGGCGCGTTAAAGGCAGAAACTAGGGAGGAGAAACCCCGGTGCCTTCCCAAGGCCGACGAACTGGTGAATGTCCTTAGCTCAACGAGGAGGCGGTCATGTCCGGGTTCAGAGTAGGGCTCGTTTCTGGCACGATTGCGTTACTTTCGCTTGCTTGCGCTTTCTCCACTGGAGCCGCCGCCGCGCAGGCGCTCCAAGTCCCCGCCCAGTCCAGTTCGTCCACGATGACCGTGCGTCAAGCTCGCCGGGCGCTGGTAAACGCGTTGGAACGCGTCTATCGCGGCGAGCGACAACACATGTCCACGAGTCAGAAGCGACTTCGGAAGATCAACGTAACATCGACCGGTTTCGAGTTCCTCGACGAGGGTGTCGAATCCGAACGCTTCGGCAGCCCGCAACCCTACTCCATCATGCGGACGTACAGCTTCCTCGACATGGGGCATGTGTCACTCACCCCTGTAACGCAATCGCAGGCGCTGTACGAGGTGCACTTTGCGAGCAGGAACCGACAAGGCCCCATCAGCTTCGTTTGGGAGAATCAGGAAGATGCGCAGGCGTTCGTGAGCGCCGTAGCCAGGCTCGTCGTGGAAGCAAACGGGAGCAATCTCGGCGCCGGCACGTACCTATTTGCGGTCTTCCGCCAGCAGGCAGCCGCCTGGCGCCGACTGGCCACTAAGCCTGCGCTCGCCGATGACGTCAAGCACGAGCGGATCCTTGCCGAGAGCGCTCTCAACGAGAAGGACCTCGCCTCCGCAATCGACCACTACGAGGCTGGGCTGGAGATCGATCCGCTTTGGGCGCAGGGGCAATTCAACGCCGCCTGGATCCGTGGCGAGCTTGGGGACTTTGCCGAGGCCATTTGGCACATGAGGTGTTACCTCGAGCTGCTCCCCGAGGCGCCGGATGCCCAACAAGCCCGTGACCAGCTCGTGATCTGGCAGGACAAGGCGGCTCGCCAGGGAGTAGCGGTTGACCTCGAGGCGCAAGCGCCGAGGCGCCGCAAGTGATCCGACAACCAGAGAAGCACAGCGGACCGCTGCGCGCGGGGAGGAGGACGATGACCCAACAATGGGTCGCGAGCGTCGCGGCGTTCCTGGCGCTTCTCGTCGCTATGCCGAGTCCTTGCTCTGCTCAGGATTGTTCCACTCGCCCATCGATCGGTGACGGCCGGAGTGGTTCCTGGGTGCCCGCGTTTGCCGAATGGTGCCGGGCGTGCGGCGGGACGTTTGACTCCTCAACGCAGAGCTGCATCCCCGGCTCTAACTGGGGAGGAACAGGTGGACAGAGTGGCAGCGGAGGCCTTGGTTCGGGCGAGCTCTTCGGTCCGATCATCACAAACATCCTCCGAGCGCTCTTCGGCTCGGACCACGCCACGGAAGCGCGCCAGCAGGCAATGATGGAGGAGCTCGAACGCCAGAGGATCGAGGCGGAGCGCCAGCACAAGGTCGAGGAAGCGCGCCGCTTGAGCGAGATCTTGGCGCGGCTTGGGCGAACGCTCAAGCTCAACGGCCTGCCGGACCTCCAACTCAAGAAATCATGGAGTGGCGTGGATGGGCTGCAACTCAAGCTGGGCGACTCCACCGACGAGCACATCGGTCGGGGGTTGCCGTGTCTGCCCGGGGTCTACCTTGATGGGCCACGCGGCCAATGCGGTTCCGAGAAGGAGACAGGGCTCAAGCTCAAGATCGGCGAGGAAGGTCCCGGTACGACACCGCCGGCGCCAGGCCCGGCCACTCCCGGGAACCAGCATGCGGAGGCGGCACCCGTGACTGGGACGCGGGAGGTGGCCACGGCCCCGCAGGATCCCCGTGCAATGGCCACGCAGCAAGCTGCGGAGGTGATGGAGATCGTTAGCAGGCTCTCTCCGGAGGAGCAGCGGCGGCTGTTGGCGATCCTGCAGTCTCCAACCCCGGCCGTCCCGCCAAACACCCAGGCCGCTGTCCCTGCTTCAGCGCCGATCGAGCTGCAGCAGCAGGAGCAAGCCTCACGGGCAGCCGCAGCGGCACCAACGATCGAGGACGCATCCGCGCGGGCCCGAGTTGGATTCGATACGCCTACAGCCCCCGTCGTCGACCTGAGGCCCCTTGATGCTCGCACGCCGCATACCGCTAGCCCCGAGACCGTGAAAGGCACGGCTACGATCCCGTCCTCGCCGCCCGTCGAGGCCACGGCGACGTCGCAGCCTGGCGCGAGCGCAGCACCCGCACCGCATCCCCCTGGCGCGATGAGTGCGGCGCCGCAGGGCGTGACCCAAGTACCTGCCAACGATGATGTCCGGCAGTTCCTCTTTCCAGGCCCCGCCTCGATGCCTCCCACGACTGACCCAGGCGGCATCTCCACGCGGCGTGCGACCGCGGATTCGCGAAGGCCAGGCGTGGGCGCCGGAACGACGGACCCGCTGATCAAGGAGTTTCTCTTCCCTGGTGAGAAATCCGTCACTCCGTTCCCAACAAACCCCGAGCCGCCCCTCGTCAACCCGCTGAGGACCGAGGCCGACCTGAAAGCCGAACTCAAGAGGTGGGACGACTGGGCCGCTCACAAAGCGCTGCACGTTGCCGACCAAGACACGCTGTTTGCCGATCAGCTCAAGACGGAGGTGATCCGGGAGTACTCCCCCGACCTGCTCGGGCGCTTCAAGGACGACGCCACCTTCAAGGGGGAGATGATCGTGCGATTGAACATGGCTGCGCAGCTCGCCGCGATGGATTACTACCAGGCCCTCGCGTCCGCGCACAAGGTTGCCATCCTGACGTATCACAGGGGCATTGACGACCTCCAACACAAAGATCTGCTCTTGATTGGTGTTCCTCTCGACGAGCAGTTCACCAAACACCCCGAACTGCGGGGGATCGTTCAAACCATTCGGGACAGAGCCGCGGCCGTCGAAACGCAATCGGTTCAGCAAGCAGAAGAAGCCGGTCACCGAAGGCTCGATGAGGAGTACCGCCGAGTCTTCGACATAGTGCGGACTGAGTCTGCTCAGAACTTTCGGGAGAAATAGGTCCGCAAAGGGAAGGAGAACCGTTTGCAGGGAGAAGCGATTGGCAAGGTCCAAGGTCACGCCCACGGCCCGCTCGAAAGGAAATTTCGCTCCGCGCGTCGCCTCGTCCGCGGCGCAGCCGCCGCGGCTCGCGTATTACCCGGGCTCGGCGGAACGACTCGATGCATTCCTCGCCCGCCACCCGAAAGCGGAACAGTTCGGCAGCCGCACGTCCGACAGGCTGCCGTGGGTGCTGGTCTCCGGTCTCGACCCCGGCGATCCGTCCGACATCTGCTTCACCACCGAGGCGTTCTGCAGCCTGATGGGCGAGACCGCGCTTGAGGCCGGCAGCGCGCCCGAATACCTCGACCGCGCCGTCGCGTTCGTCAACAACACTGTGTGGGGGAACCTCGCCGCTGGAATCATCGTCCACCCGGGTTCGCTGCGCGACGCGGCGCTGCGTGAGGCGTTCGAGCGCGGCGTCACCGAGCTGCACTACGGCACGGTGAGCGTCAACCACTGGTCGGCGGCCGGCTACGCGCTCGGCTGCACGCCGTGGGGCGCGTACGCGGGAAATCACCTCGGCGACGTGCGCTCGGGGATCGGCGTGGTGCACAACACGCTGATGTTCTCGCGC
>JBIOGJ010000109.1:0-4075 GCA_044447965.1 Thermoanaerobaculales bacterium
ATCGAGTCCTCTGCCGTCCAGTCGGCGGTTGCGATCGCCAGCGCGGCCGCCAGCAGCACCGCCGCCTTGGCGAAAAGGGCGAACCGGTCCTGGATCAGGGCGCCTCCGAAGTAGGTGCTCAGGGTCGCGCCCACCCACAGCTCCAGCGCGAACGCGACCATCGCGACCCCGGCCGCAAGTGCCGGCAGCCGGCGGCGCGACGCCCCCGAGAACCATGAGAAGCGCCCGGCAATGAGGACGAGGACGGCCCCGGCCACGACCAGCGCATCCGGGATGAGGACTGCGTCCCTCATTGGGCCGACGGACCGGTGTAAGGCGATGCCAGGTCCGAGATGCCCGCGGCCATCACGTTGACCAGCCCGGGGTCGAACAGCGGGCTGTCGGTGCCCGGGATCTTCGGGCCGCCCGGAAACAGGCCGACCCACAACAGGCCACCGGCCAGCAGCGCCAGGTACCAGGTCTCTCCGAGCGAGGAGTCGGAGACGCCGGGGGCGTCTGGGTTGGGCGGACCGAACAGCACCCTGCGCAGCAGGGCGGCGAGGGCGACCGCGCCCACAGCCAACCCGATAGCCACGGCGAAAGCGCCGATGGGTTGGGTCTTGAACGCGCCGAAGAACGTCATCAGCTCGGCCGGGAACGTGGCCAGGATGGGGACCCCGAGAATCGCGAGGGCGGCCGCGATCAAAAGCCATGCGAGATTGGGCATGCGCGGCGCGAGGCCGCTCAAGACGAGCAGGCTGCGCGACTGAGCGCGCTCGGAGATGGTCGCGCACGCGCCCACGATGAGGGCGGCGGCGAGCCCGCCGGCGAACAGCGACAGCACGCTTCCGGCGATCCCAAGCGGGGACAGCGCAGCCAGGCCGAGGACGGTGACGCCGCCCGGGATCATGGCGAGGTAGGCGGCAACCTGGCGGATGTCGACCGTCCTCAGCGCCGCGACTGCGCCGTAGCCGACCGTCAGCGCGGCGAAGGCGGCGAGCAACGGTCCGAGCAGGTGCGCGGCGGCCGGCTCGGCAGCGATCAGAGTGCGCAGCAGCAGGAAAGCCCCCAGCCTGGACGCGGCGCCCGCGACGACCACGGAAACTCCGATCGGCGCTTCGGCGAAGACATCGCGGATCCAACCGTGCAGCGGGAAGAGCGGCAGCCGCGTCGCCGCGGCGAGGATCATCAAGAGCCCGACCGCCATCTGGACGCGGGAGCTGAGCGTCGCCTTGAACAAGACGTCCATGTCGAAGCTCGTGCCGCCCGTGGCCGCGTAGAGGGCCATCGTCCCGACCACCAGGGCTGCCGTCCCGAGGCCCCAGTAGCCGATGAGCCTCCATCCGGCGACCTGCCTACGGGGTCCGCCCCAGCCGAAGATCAGGAGAGCGAGCGGGATCGCGGCTGCGCCCCAGAAAAGGACGAGGACGAACATGTCGTGCGCCACGATCGCCCCGTTCACCGAAGCCTGCGCCAGCAGCAGGAGGGAGAAGTACGAACGGACACGTTCGCGAATGCCGAGCGATGCGAGCACCGACGCGATGCCGATGAGCCCGGACAGGATGAGCATCACCATCCCCGGGCCGTCGACGCCCAGGTGATACGTGACTCCGATGGTGGAAAGCCAGGGGACCTTCTCCTCGTACTGCATGGTGGGGAGGAAGGACTGGAACTGGTTGTAGGCGATGAAGAGGATGAAGAGAATGCCGAGGTTGGTGAAGAACGCGATCTGCTTGATCAGGACGTCATAACGTCCGCGCGGGTTGGGCATCACCGAGAGCGCCGCGGCGACGGCAACCGGCAGCCAGATCGTCAGGCTGAGCAGAAGCGGCGACGAGAAGATGCCCGCCCCCGGCACCGATACGGGTGTTGGCGACGGGCTTGCGGTGATGATTGAGAGAAGGATCAACGGAGCAGTCCTGGCGCCGCGAGGCCGATCAAGATGGCAAGGCCCACGGCGAGCAGTATCACCAGCGGCAGCGCCGGCAGGCGGCCACCGGCCAGCGCGATGCGGCCGGTCGTATCGGCAAACCGGCCCAGGGCCCCGTCACCCGCCGGTAGCCAGACGTCGACGCGGCGCGCCAGGTCGGCGGTCGGGGCCACTAGAAAGCGCTCGATCAGTGCCGACGCGGTCGCCATCCGCGCGTTGAGCCACGCGCCTGTCGCCGCAGATGCGACCAGCGCTCCGTCCTTGTCCCGGGCGTAGGCGAACGTCGCAGCCGCGATCCCAAGAAGCGCGATGGCGAGCCAGACTACGAATGAACCGGCGGACGGCTCAGGATGCTTGAATCCGTCGAGCAGGTCGAGCCAGCCGCGGATCGTCGACGCGACCAGGAAGACCGCGCCCGCGAGGGCGAGCATGTAAGGCCAACCCAGCGATGACGAGGGCGCCTCGCGCACACGGTCGGGCTCGAAGGCGCGTCGCCGCCTCAGCGGGCCGATCGACACGCCGAAGAAAACGCGCGTCAGTCCCACCGCGACCAGGAGCACGGCCTCCCCAAGCAGTGCGCCTAGCCAGGAACGCGACGAGACGCCGAATGAAAGCGCGCCCCATGCGCTGAGCCCGACCACGATACCTCCCGTGAGCAGGGTCAGCGAGCTGGCACGCATGCGCTGCCATGCGTCCCCCATCTCCCGAATGTCGTCGGTGCGCATGGCGCCGGCGATGGCGGATGCGGCGAGCGTCGCCGCGGTGCGGGCCGGAGCCGCGGCCAAGATGCAGGCGACCCCGGCGATCGCGAACGTGGCGTGGGTGTTCTCGGAGCCGTGGATCACGATCGCGGCCCCGACCGCGGCCACAGCCGATCCGAGCAGGGCGATGACGCGACGCGGCTCGTTCCCCAAGAGCGCTAGCAAAGAAGCGACCACGGCGGTGGCGGCGCACGCGTACATGCAGGCGCGCACCGTCTGCAGGTTGGAGGCGGCGAAGATCGGCATCAGTCTATACAGCACGACGATTGCCAGCACCGACCAGACCGCCTGGGCGATCGCTGAGGCCGCGGGCGGCGCGGAGACGGCGGTCTGTGTCACCCACGAATGGAGCGGCCAGAGCGCAAGCCTCCCTGACACGCCGATGAGGATCAGGACCGACGCCACGACCAGCGACCTCACCGTCCAACCCGGGTTGGTGTGGAGGATCGGAACGAGGGTGTCGAGGTTCTGGACGCCGTAACGCGCATAGAGCCAAGCCACGCCACACAACAGCGAGAGGTCCGAGAGGAAAGGCAGCGCAAGCGCCACGCGGCCGCGCCGCGCGGCTTCGTCCAGGCCCCAGCGATGGGCCAGCAGCAGGTAGGTCGCGACCCCTGCGATGCCCCAGAAGGCAACGAGCTCCGCCAGGTCCCAGCTGACGAGAGCGCCCACACAGCCGAAGAGCAGCATGCTGATCAAGGCGTGGAACCGCGCCGCGCCGGGCTCGGATCGACCCATGACCTGGTGCCATCCGATCGCGCCGATGATGCAGATCTCGATGGCGATTAGAGCGGCCACCGTGAGGTGGTCGACATGCAGCACGATGTCGATCCCAAAGCCCTGGAAGTTCACCGGGCCGCTGAAGGCGACCGGCAGGTTGATGTACTGGTAGGTCGCGGAAAACGGCGTCGTCTTCTTGGCGAGACCCCATCCCACCAGGATGGTGAGAAGCAGCGTCACAACGGCGCCGAGCATCGCCATCGTCGACGCCGACCGCCGGGTGCGGACGCTCGAGACGGCCATCAGGAAGGCCATCAATGGAGCCAGCACCATGATGGGCACCGCCCACCCGAGGGTGGTCGAGGGGTCGAATGTGAAACCGGATGGCCGCGAGCCCGATGCCGCGCCGGATGCAGCCGTGATCATGTCGCCGGCGGCGACCAGCAGGTTCAGCGAGCGCCCTCCCGACCCGCGATGCCGACGCCCAGCGCGACCAATGCGAGGGCGGCGGCGGCCAGCAGCACCACGACCTCCTGGCCTATGAGCTCCCGACCGCCGGCGGCCGAGAACCGGGCGACGCCGGCGAAGGCGACTCCCGCTCCACCGAACATGAGCGGTATGCCTGCCAGCGCTGCCGTGAGGTCGCGGCGCCAGGTCGCCGCAAACGCGCCGACCGCCACCAGGG
>JBIOGJ010000110.1:0-3930 GCA_044447965.1 Thermoanaerobaculales bacterium
CCCAAGCAGATCGGGCGCTACGAGGTGATCCGCCTCATCGCCAGCGGCGGGATGGGCGAGGTCTTCGAAGGCTACGACCGGCAGTTGCAGCGCAAGGTGGCGATCAAGGGCGTCTTGCACGACCGCCTGTCCGCGGCTCACCGCGAGCGGCTGCGCCGTGAGGCACTCTCCTCGGCGGCGCTCTCGCACCCGGCCGTGGTGCACGTCTACGAGATCCTCACCGAGGGCGACGCTGACTGGGTGGTGATGGAGTATGTAAGCGGGTCGTCGTTGGCGGACATTCTCCGCGCCGGCCCGCTCTCCGCCCGTGAGATCGCCCGCATCGGGCGCGAGATCGCCCTCGCACTTGCCGAGGCGCACCGCGAGGGGATCATCCACCGCGACATCAAGACCGACAACGTGATGCTCACCTCGGCGGGACACGTCAAGGTGTTGGACTTCGGCCTGGCGATGTGGACCGGGCCGCGGGGATCCGACAGCGACCGCATCACCATGGATGGCCTCGTGGTGGGAACCTCGCGGGCGATGTCGCCGGAGCAAGCGCTTGGACGCGACCTCGACGCCCGCTCCGACGTCTTTTCCCTCGGCTCGATGCTGTACGAGCTGGCCGCAGGCAAACCGGCGTTCGCCGGCGCAACGGTCCTTGAGACCATGCACAGGGTTGCGCGGGTGGACTGTGTCCCGTTAGCAGAGGCGGCGCCGCAACTTCCCGCCGACCTGCGGGGAATCATCGAACGGTGCATGGCGCGCGATCCCGGCGAACGCTACGCGTCCGCCGAGGCATTGGCGACCGATCTCCAGCGTCTCGCGTCCGACGCCACCCAGACAACCTCACCGCGGGTGAGGCTGGGCACCAGCCAAGTCCTCGTCCGCGCCCGTCGCTACTGGTGGGTTGGCGCCGCGGCCCTCGCGGTGGTGACGGCAATCGTCGCTGGGGCGGTGAAGCTGGGCTGGATCTCGATGAGGCGCCCATTGACCGTCGCGGTGCTACCCATCGCGTCGACGACGAGCGGTGAGGTTGCGCGACTCGCCTCGACCGCGATCGAGGACGCGATCATCTCCCGCCTGGCGCAACTGGAGAACGTCATCGTCGTCTCAGGGCTAGACGTGCGAGCGGTCGCGACCGCAGGCAAACGCGTCCCTGCCATCGCCCGCGAGCTAGGTGTGCGCGAGCTGCTCGAGGCCTCGCTAACAACCGGGGGAGCCGACGCTCAGGCGCGAGTGAACCTGGAGCGTCTCGACGGCGTCACCGCGCGCGTCACTTGGAGTGAGCAGATCGAGGTCGGGACCGACGATCTCATGCTCCTTCAGGACCGCATCACGACCGCCCTGGCCGACGCATATCGGGGCATTCCCACGACCGGCCATCCCGCTGCGCAGGACGCCACGCCCGCAGCGCTCAAGGCGTACCTTGAGGCGAGGTCCCGTCTGGATGCCGGCAAAACCTCGAAAGATTTCGTCGAGGAAATCGCCTTACTCAACCAGGCGATCGCCCAGGCGCCGCGGTTCCTCGGGCCGTTGACCCGACTCGCATGGATTTACCGCTACCTCGCCGACACCTACCGGCGGCCGGAGGACTTCACGAAGTGCGAGGAGCTCCTCAAACGCGCGAACGAGCTATCGCCAGGTCACCCCTGGGTCAGGATGCAGGAGGTTTTCCTCGCGTTCGACCGCGCCGAATATCAGAAGGCGCTCGAGATCGCCCGCGGGTGGGCGGCGGCCCGGCCCGGGGATAGTCTGGCGTGGCGATCCCTGGCGGCCGCGCTTGGCAGGGTCGGCCGGTTCGACCAGGCCGAGGCCGCATTCACCCGGTCGCTCGCGCTCCTGCCATCGTCGTTCACCCTCGTGGACCTCGCCAGGGCGCGGGAGGACCACGGCGCCTTCGCCGGCGCCCGCCAGGCGATCGCGCGGGCGCTCGAATCGTCACCTGGCAACCTGGTCGCCCTCGCGACGCTCGCGGACATCGAGATGTACGCCGGCAATAACGCCGCGGCGGAGCGACTCTTCCGCGACCTGCTCGCCCGCCGCGGGGAACGGCTCGACCGCATCCATCTCGGCAACTGCCTGTACTACCAGGACCGCTTCGCGGAGGCCGCCGCGCTCTACCGTGAGGCTTGGGAAAAGGACCGCACCGACTACCTCGCCCTCGCCAACCTCGCCGATACACAACTCGCGATGGGGGAGAAGGTCATCGCGGGCGCGAGCTACGCCGATGCTCTGCGTCTGTGCGACGCCGACTACGGCCAATGGGTGAGACGGCGGGCACTGCTCGAAACCCGCGCCCGCTGTCTCGCGCAGTTGGGCCGGGGGCCCGAGGCCACCCTCGCGATCCAGGAGGCACTCCGGGAGTACCCGGAGAACCCCAACACCATCTTCATGGCCGCGCTCGTCGCGGCGGTGTCCGGCGACACCAACGCCTGCCTGGCGTGGACCGAGAAGGCGAGGTCCCTCAACGCCCCGGCTGTCTTCTTCCAAGGCCCGGAGTTTTCCTCGATGCGCGCGAACCCGCGTTTTACCAGCCTCCTCGTCGCGCGCTGACTTGCGACGCTATCTCCCCCACCGGCGCCGCCATTGCGTCCAGTGCGCCTCAAGGAGGACCCCTGCGTGGCTTATCCGCCTCCGCCGCCTGAGCCGGAGTTGTTGTCGCCGCCAGGATCGGCTTGGGCGATCACCGCACCCTTCTTGTCGAGGATCTTGATGTCATACGTGAAGTACCCGGCCTTGCGGATGTTCCCGGAGGTCACGATGTCCGGCAGGTGCGAGCGCCCGGAAGTCTCGGCGTGGCCTGCGCCGAGGTGCACACCGCGCGAACGGAACTTGCCGCCGCTCTTGGCCTTCTTGGCGTATTTCGCGGGCGCCTTTTCGTGAAACTCCACGACGGCGCGGCTGGCCTCCCCCGGCATCTTGCCGAACACCCAGCGGATGTCGGCAGGCCCCTTCTTCCAAAAGAGGTGGACCCAATCCGGATTGCACAAGAGCTTGCCGCCCTTGCTCGACACCTTGACGATCACATGCGTTTTCCCAGGCATCACTCCCTCCCATCAAATTCGTTCAGCGGTTGACCTCTAGAAATCAAGTTAATGCTGTATCAGGACAGGCGCAACCCCTCGGTGCAAGGTCAGCTCCCCAAGATGACGACGGCCACAGCGACGCCACCAGCATGGTCCGGATCGTGCTTCCTCATCACCTCGACCGGGACGAACTAGCGACCAGGCAGGCGCTGCCCGTGCCTGGCCAGCAGGCGGCACGCGCGCTCGGTTTCCACCACGTCGAGGCCGATGCCCACGATCACGGTCGCCTCCAGCCCGCCTCGAGCCAGGAGAACGCGACCGCAAAGTGAACGAGGCCAAACCCGGAGAGCGCTCCGCGCAGAGCCGGGCTGTCGAGCCAGAGCAACGACCATGCCGGCGCCTGCTCGACCACCCGCAACGTCCAGAAGCGGCTCCAGGGCGCGAGGACCAAGAACCACCCGGCGGCGCAGAGGTAGACCACTACAGCGAGCACTCCAACGACCCGCAGGGGTGGGGTTGCTGACACAAGCGGATTGTACGCGAACCGACATGTGGCGCCGCCGCTGGGCCCAAAGACAACTTCTGTTTCTCATGCCCGCCGGGTTCTGCGGCTCGCCTCGCTTGCGCGTCCCCACGCGCTGCACTCGGAGACTCCTGTGCGCACGACCGAGCAGGGACGGCCCGCGGCGGGGCCCCTCGCTGTCCGCATGGAGCCGCGTCAGCGACACCCCACCGCGGCCCGCCCGCTCGGTTCCCGTGCGCTCCGGAGACATGGCCGCAACGCACCCGACGTGCGGATTCAATGCCCCCCACCCGTTCTTGCTCTTACTCGAGTGAAGCATAGACTCGCGTTGCGTTTGAGCCTCGTGTGGGTGGAGGACGGGCGAACACCTCTTCAGGCAAAAGCACACCCAGGAAC
>JBIOGJ010000111.1:0-3919 GCA_044447965.1 Thermoanaerobaculales bacterium
AGCCGCGGACTCCAGGATCACCTCAACACAGCGCTCCCGTCCCGCGTCGTAGATCGCCTCCGCCTCGGCGCGGTCCATACCCCAAGATTCGCTACACCAGCAGGCGATCCTTGTTATGGCAACCTACAACTGAACGGTTACAAAAACTGGCCTATTTGCAGGCCATTCGCTAGACGGGGCGCCCCGGACATGCCGTTGGTTTCCTGGGGATTCGTGGGGGTTTGGGCCGGGGGGCAGGCATCTCCGGCCCAAACCCTGATCGGCCCCGGCCAGGCGATGGCGAGAGGCGGACTTGAACCGCCGACACCGCGATTTTCAGGGACGGGTAACTGGGCCAGGAAAAGCCACGAAAGTCCTGCAAATCGCCGGGTCGCAGATCGGACGCACTGGGCCTCGATACCCGTGGTTTCCCGTGGTTGCCGGTGGCTTAAGGACGTGGCGGCACCGCCACGTCCTTTTCGTTTGGCACCGGAAGGCAGGCCGCACCACGGCGTGTGGGTGGGACGGGTTGAGCTTGGTCCTCGACGTTCGATCTTGACCTGCTCGGGCACCCGAGATGGTGAGCATCGGGTCGCGGTAGGACAGGCGCTCTGATCGCGGACCATATATGGCTCGAATCGCGGAATAAAGTAGCCGAGGATCGCGGAAATGGAAGCGGCCCAGCAACGGCCACAAAAGCCCTGCAGATCGGCTACTTGAGCCTCGGGCGCGAAGAGCGTGGATCCCCGTGGATTACGCTTGGATTAAGGACCTGGCAGCGGCCCGAGGTCCTTTTCATCAGCCCATAGCGCCGTCGCGGTCGATGGAAGGCGATGAGCGCTCCTCGCCTACCCACGCAGGAACGATCGCCGACTCGGTTGCCGTCCCGTCGGGGCTTTCCGGGTCGGTGCGCAGTTTGGGGGCTGGGGCGTGCCAGGACTTCAGGTTCTGTACGAAGTCCCGGTAGAACTCGACTGCCTGCGCGCTGGTCTCGCGAACGAACGAACCTTCTGCGCGTCCGCGCTTCTGACCCATCGGACGGCGGCGAGCGAGCATGAAGGCTCGTGGCTCGCGCTTTGGGTCCGGCGGGTAATACAGCGCAGTCGGGTCCTCGCGGACGCTGCCGAGCAAGGCCGTGGTTGTCACGCGAGCATTGGGAAACGCAGCTTCGACGCTAAGGTCGTCCGGCGCGTCCGCCAGCTGTTTGATCAGCCATCTGAATCGCGCCTTCTGTCGGCCTTCACGGGGCGCGTCGATTCCAACGCTCGTCGTGGTCTGGCGCGATCGCAGGTCCGCGCGGATCTCAAGGGGGCCGACGGCGTCTGGGATGCGGAGCGTGGAACACATCTGGCCGGACTCGACCAGCGACCTGACCGTTTCGTCAAGGCGCGACGACATGCTCTGCGTTCGCGGGCGGTGAGCGACGACAGAGGCTCCCAGCTCCTGAGACAGGCTCAGCGCCAGGTAGTTCGTGAACTGCTCCCAGCGTTCTGCGACATCGCGTGCAGCAGCGTTTCCGGGGCGGAGTGTGCCTTCGTGGGCGAATCTTCTGACCGCCACCCAGTTCTCGCCCATGTCCTCGAACCCAACGGCGCCCGACGATTCGCTGCTGAGGTAATGGATTAGCTCTCGCAGCACCCACTCCTGGTCCGGATCAGAGATGCCGTGGTAGCGCTGCTGGACAACCGCCTCGCTAAGGACCCTCCACCACGAGAAGTGCCACAGACCGGTCGTGCGCAGCTTGCGCCCGTCCACGGCGACCGGCGATTCGTCGGATGTCGCCGTGATGTCGGTGGAGATCGTGAGAACACCATCGAATCCGTTCTCGCGCGCGATGTCGAGGTAGCTGGAGACCTGGTCGTCTTTGAGGTGGGCGGAGCCGGTCTTGACCTCCACCAAGCATGTCCAGGTCTTGCTACCGCGCCGGCAAATGATCGCTCCGTCGGGGATCACCGTCTTGCCGCTGGCGTCCTTGAACCGCACCTCGGCGAACGTCTCGATCGTCGGCGACTTCGGTGCGCCCAGCTCTTTCAGGAGGGCGTGGCCAAACTCGGGCACGCCGTGCATGACGGCGAGCAGGCAGGACGTCGCGCGCTTCTCCTGCTCCTGCTGGGTGCGGGTTCCATAGGTCGGGATCAGGCGGGCGTGTCGCCATCCCTCTGGCTCCGAGCCGATTGGCACAGAGACAACACCCGGAGGAGTCATTGGGCGAGCCTATACAAGATCAGGGGCAGGCACTCGTGCACGCAACGGTGTTGCTGGCGCAGCGTGTACGCAGATGATCTCCGCACATGCGACCTCAGCGAGGCGCGGTTGGGATCGGCGTCAGCTCGAGGCGGTCGCTCCTCCCGCGAGCCTCTGGATCGCGTGGATCGACGGGTAGAAGAAGTACTCGCCGGCTGTCACGCGGACGGTCTCTGCCGACAGGGCGAGCGCGTGGATGCCGCCTGGCTGATGCAGGGAGACGGTATCGCCGCCAGCGTGTGCGCCGATCACGGGATCTACGCCATCGGCCGGTGTTCCCGGAGCGGGTGGCCCGTAGGGGCTGTTTGGACCCGGCTTGCTCCCGTTGGGGAAGTTCGGGTTGTTAGCCCATTCCTTCTGCACGAACTCGAACTGCTGGTCGAGATCCGAGACGACGGAGAGAAAGTGCAGCCCGCGCTCGGCACCGTCATCTGCCGCGCCGACGGGCAGCGGGTCGCCGTAGGGGATGCCGGCTCGGATCATGCGGTGGTTCTGCGACGGCACCTGTTCGCGGTCGGGGCGTTCCTCCTGGCGCGGGTTGACCTTGCGAATGTGCGCGAACCGCGGCGTGCGCTGCCCTTCAGCATCGCTGGCATAGTCGAACGCGTTCGAGATCGCGCCGTCGCCAGGATCGGCTTCGGGGTCGAGGTCGGTGGCCGCCCCGCTTGGCCACCGGCCCACGAGCTTCGCTTCGATTTGCTGCGCCGAGAGCGGGGGCGATGTCGCTTGCCCGGCAGCCGGTGTCGGCGAGGCGATGGCCGCCGCCTGGGCGCGGAACTCCGCCACGTTCTGCTGTAGGCGTCGGAACACGCCGTAGCTGCCGTTCGTCCAGAGGTCGCCCGTGATCGGACTCGGACCAGCGTGGTTGGGGTGGCCGAGCACGAACTCCCCGGCGGGCACGGCGGGAGGTTCATGTTCGGCGGGCACGGCGTCGAAGCCTTCGATTGCAGGCTGGGAAACGCCGTCCTTGAAGCCGAAGTGCTCATGGCCCGTAAGCGGCGCGGGCAACGTATCGCCTCGGTCCTGGAAGACGACCTCTGTGCCGGCGTCGTGAGCCTGTCGGCACAGCCGGTCGACCTCTTGGTCGAGGCTGTCTCCATCGTCGGCTGCTACCACAAGGATTGCGTCGACCCCACCCGCGGGCTTGAAGACATCGAGCCAGTTTTCGGGCTGATCTTCGGGGCGGTCACCGATGTGTTCAGGTGAGCGTTTCGCCATGCCTTCCTTGAACGCTTCGGCACCTGAAGTTGCCCCGAGCTCGTCGAGGTTGACGCCTAGCGCACGGTAGCCGCGTGCCGATATACCCAGACCAACCCAGGTCGCCTCAACAATGCCCTCCTGCCCTCCAGCCGCCCGGCCCGAGACCTCTGAGAAGAGGTCGTTGAAGCGCTTGACCTCCCAGAGGCTGGCGACGCGCGGGGCCAGTTCGCCTAGGAGACGGTGGGCTCCGTCCGGTGAGCCGAAGCGCAGGAACAGCAGCTCCTGATGGTCCTTGCGAAACCTCGCGAGCCCAATGCCCTGGATGGTCTGTTCTTCGGGTTCGGTGAAAGCAGACAAGTGCATACCGGGTTCGTTCCGTCTGGCGTCAGGCTACTTGATCGATGATCTGCCGGTAGGTGGCCGGCTCATGATGGGTGCTGAGCCCGAGCAGGGTCTGGAAGGCGGCATGCGGGTTGCGGCGGCGGTTGTGGCGGAA
>JBIOGJ010000112.1:0-3806 GCA_044447965.1 Thermoanaerobaculales bacterium
CACGCTGTTCTTGTACATCAGGTAGGTGAGGTCCGTCCACGCGTAGTTCGGGTTCACCTGGCCTGGGTTTTGCAGGGCGTTCACGCAGCTCATCGGGTCGCCCGCCTTGCTGCACTTCGCCGACCACTCGGAGACCATGAACAGGTGCTCCGGCAGCGACCAGCTGGCGTTGGGCTCGAACATGTGGTCCTGGAGGACGAAGTCTTGCGCATAGGTCCAGTAGTTCGGGATCTCGCGCGCGTCGTGGTAGCCCATCACGTCCGTCCCGCCTGACTTCCCGCCCCCGCCGCAGTTCGGGTCGTTGGGCGCGGAGCACACCGTCTTCTGTCCATTCAGGGCCTGGGCGATGAAGCCGTTCATATTGCCGCCGTTGATGTCGGCGGTGGCGTTGGCCTGGCCGTGCGGGCCGCCGTAGTTCAAATCAGAGCTGTCGTGGTACGGCTTGACGCAGGTGTTGGTCGCCGGGTCGGGCACGCAGACGGTGAACTGCCCGTTCTGGACGGGCAGGCCGTCCGCGCCGGGGAACGTGCCGAAGTACTGGTCGAAGCTGCGGTTCTCTTGCATGATCACGACGATGTGCTGGATCTTGTGGATCCCGGTCAGGGTCCCTACCGGCTGCGTCGGGGATGGAGACGGCAGGGCGGCCGACGGGCTGGCGCAGGCTCCGGTGATGACGGCCAGCATGATCAGCGCGACCTGCCGGAGCGGCGGCTTCATGAGCGCGATTGAACGCTTTTGTGCGAAAACGCGCATCAGCGAAACGTAAACGTAATGTCGCCGACACCTGGTTGATCCCGAAACCGGTAAGAACTCCCTAACCCCGGGCTATAGTTCCAACCGGAATGGCACGCGGCCGACGGCCTCGGCGACGATTCCGCGACGAGTCCGCACTAGCCGCTCTAATGGACCTTCCAGAATGGTCGGTCCTTGCGCTGACAATCGTCGCGATTGTACTGGTGCTCGCTTTCGGCATCGTCATGGATCTGATGTTCCGCCGACCCAACCTGCTGATCACCGGCGTTTCAGTGATTGCAATTTTGATGTTCACGGGCGGGATGTTCTGGCTTTCCGTGCGGGACCGCTTGCTTAGGCGCCGCATTCTCGCGCAGGTCTCCACCGCCTACAAGCTGATGGGATTGATGCCAGATGAAATGGAGGACGTTGCCACAGAACTGTTCCGATTGCAGGGATACGTGGTCACAGAAAACAAACGTCCTGACTTGGAGGACGGTGGTGTCGATTTTGAGATCGTCAAACACGGCAAGACTCGGCTCGTGCAGGTCAAGCACTGGCACAAAGAGGTTGGAGTTCGTGAAGCACGAGAGTTGTGGGGCCTGGTAGCCAGCGAAGGCGCCGAAGGAGGAATTCTTATCGGGACTTCGGGCTTCTCCGAGGCAGCGCGAGAATTCGCAGAGGGGAAGGACCTGCAACTCATCGACGGTTCCGAATTCATGCACCTTCGGTCGCAACTGAACGACCTCCATGCAACAGCGAATGGCGTCGCCGACCCTCTGGTCAGCGAGGGTTTTGCGCGCTACTTCGCGACGCTCAGCCGTCCAGCCTGTCCCAATTGCCAGAAACCGATGGTGTTGGTTACCCGACTAGAAGACACTGCAATTAGCTACCAGCTGTGGGGATGTCGGTCCATTCCTAAGTGCTCAGGTACGCGCAGATTTGTCTTCACATATCAGCCAGGCAATCCCCGGCAGACGTCGGTGGACGCCGTGAAGGGATAGACCTCTTCAGGCTGGGTTAGTTGGATTTCCGGGCTCAGAGCTCCCCATCCGGCGCTTCGCGCCACCTTCCCCACTGCGTGGGGAAGTGGGGGGGTTAGAGGTCCGGGTGGCTCAGCCACGGACGCGCTTGCTCGCAGGCGGCCCCGACTCGGAACGGCGTCAGGTCGTCGTAGGTGCGGCCCACGATCTGAATTCCGGTCGGGACGCCGTTGTCGGCGAAACCTGATGGCACGGCCAGCACCGGGCAGCGGCTGAACACGTTGAACACCGGGGTGAGCAGCGCCTCCAGGTAGAAGTCGACGGTGCGGCCGCCCACTTCCAGCCCGTGTCTGGCGTAGTCGTCGCCCGCCTTGAGGCCCCGCGTGCCGCACGTAGGGCACATCAGGGCGTCGTAAGAATCGAAAACCTTGCTCAACCTCAGGTACAGGCGGCCCTCGAGCTCGAGCTTCTCGGTGAGCGTGCCGTCGCCACCGAACTCGGCGGCCCAGCGCGGGAACTCCGGCGCGTACGCCGTCACCAGGTCCGGGTGCTCCCGGCACGACTTCGCGACGTCGGCCGCGAAGCCGATGTGGAAGTGGATGGCCGCCGCCCGCATGATGTCCGCCTGCGGAAGGTGCAGGTCGACCTCTTCGACGACCGCGCCCTGCTCGCGCAGCATGGCCGCCATGTACAGCGTGTTGCGGACCACCTCGTCGTCGACCGGCCAGTCTCCGAGGTTGGTCGACACCGCGATCCGCATTCCTTTAATACCCTCGAGCTGCTCGGGCAGTTCGAGCTTCGGGCGCACCGACACCACGTCACCTTCGTGAGGGCCGGCCATCGCGTTCTCGAACAGCAGGCAGTCGGTCACCGTGCGCGCCATCGGGCCGCAGTGGCAGTAGGTGTCGAGGTTGTAGGGCGGCATCTGCGGCACGCGGCCGTAGGGAGGCTTGAACCCGACCACTCCATTAAAGGAAGAGGGGATCCGGATCGAGCCTGCGATGTCCGAGCCCGTGGCGAGGGTCGTCGTGCCCGACGCGAGCGAGGCGCCCGAACCGCCTGACGATCCGCCCACGGCGTAGTCGGGGTTCCACGGGTTGCGCGTGATGCCCCACAGCCGCGAGTGGGTGAAGCCCGCGCACGAGAACTCGGGAGCGGTCGAGCGCGCGTGCACGATGACGCCGGAGTCGAGGACGCGCTGGGCGAAGCACGACGATTCCTTCGCGACGAGGTCCTTGTAGATCAGGGATCCCTGTGTCCACGGCTGACCCGCGATGGGCTCTTCCTCTTTGAATGCGGTGGGTATGCCCTCGAGCGGGCGAGGCGGCTCGCCGCGGCCCATGTACCGCGCCTCCGCCTCGCGCGCCTGGCCGACCGCCCGATCGAAGAACTTGTGGCAGAGCGCGTTGACTCTGGGCTCGACCGCCTCGGCTCGCGCGACCACCGCTTCCACGAGCTCCACGGGCGACAGCTTCTTGGCGCGAAACATCCGCAGCGCCTCATGCGCCGAGACATAGGCGAGATCGTCAGTCGCCGTGCCCGACTTCCTCAGGTTCCTCGTACCACGTCATCCGGTCGCCGACGCGAGAGCGGAGCTTCCACTTCGTCGATTTGGGGGCGGCCTCGATGGCGTTGCGCAGGGCTTCGACCTGGGCCACCGGCTGGAACCGCGGTGCGCGCCCGAACTCGAGCTCACCCGGCTCGAGGTGGCCCTCGGCGATCGTCCGCAGCTTGACGAGGTTGCCGGTGATGGTGCGCCACCAGCCCCAGTCGTTGGACGTGAGGCCCGTGATGCGCCGCAGAGAGATCGCGCGCCCCGCATCGTCGTCCTCGGCCAGCGGGTGCTCGGAGAGGAGGGCCAGCGCGTCGAGCACGTCCTTGCGGTTGATCTTCACGACCTGGAGCTTGGAGAGGAGCAGCTCGGCGGGGGGCAGCGTGACCTCGGCGATGGTCAGGCGTTCCACGAACTCGAACGTGTGGCACATCTCGAGTCGATCGACGAGCACGTCGACGGGGCGCTGCCGGGCCTCGTCCAGGAAGTAGAGCTGCTTGTGCCCGTAGAGGGCGTTGTACCGCCGGTCCGGCGTGTAG
>JBIOGJ010000113.1:0-3776 GCA_044447965.1 Thermoanaerobaculales bacterium
CCTTGGCGAGCGTTGGGGGCGCGGGGGGCTTGAGGCGCCGGGCGGGTGGTGGAGTGGCGCCGTGCCCCCCGCTTCGGATGGTTGCGGGCGCATACTGCGCTGCTCGTCGGCCACGATGCTCCTGCATCGCCTGCCTCCTCGCGCCTTGCCTGAGCCTCGCAAGCCCCCTGCGCGCGACCCGCCCCATTTCCCAGACAGGCTCCTAGTCGAACTCGCGCACCGGCGCCGGCTGATCTGCTCCCACCCTGCCGGCGACGATGTCCGCGCGGAAGTAGTTCTCGCCACGCATCGGTGACCCGCCGAGACGACGCATCATTGCGAGCTGCCCCACGTGGGTGAAGGCGTCGGCGATCGGCCCCTGGAACAGCTTCTCCACCGGCGCGTTCAGCGGCGCAGCGGAGGCCAGGTAGGCGTCGAGCGCCGCCAGCGCGGCGAAGAAGCGCGTTGTTTCCTGCTCCCATGGCAGGGGCGCCGCCTCCTTCCACACGTGCTGCCCCTGGGCAAGCCAGAGCGCCCACTCCAGGAGGTCGCCGAGGTGCGCCAGGATTTGTACCGGGGTTCGCCCGTTGGGGCCCGCTTGCATGGTCGCGAACTCGGCCGGCGCACCACGTAGCGCCTTGCCGCCGCGGTACGCGAGCGTCGCAAGCATGTGGCGCAACAGTTCCCGTTTCGGATCCGATGCTGCGCTCATCTGCGCCTCTCCTCGCCCGGCCGTGACACAACGCCGGGCAGGCAATCGTACTGCTCGAGTGGTGTCGAGGTTTCAAGCGATTGGACCGGCCTCGGCCCGGGGCTGATCGTTAGCGTACCCTCCATCACCGTTGCGCCTCCGCGCTCAGGTGAGCCCGTCGGCGCGGAAAGCGTCGCGAAAATGGCGGATGCGCGGGAGCGGGAACGTCCCCTTGATCGCGATCACGTCGAACCGGCAAGCCGGCTGGCCGGTGCACTTGGCGAGATAGGCCTGGGCGAGCTGGATCAGGCGCCGCTGCTTGCGCTGGTCCACCGCTTCCTCGGGCGGGCCGGCGCTCTCGCCGGTGCGTGCTTTGACCTCGACGAACACGAGGGTGCCGCGGTCGCGGGCGATGATGTCGATCTCGCCGAGCGAGCAGCGCCAGTTGCGCGCCTCGACTCGGTAGCCCTTGAGGCGTAGGAACGCCGCGGCGAGCGCCTCGCCCCACCGTGCCGTGCCACGGCGAGCCTCAGCCATTCCAACCGCCGCGATTCACGGCCGCCTCGGTGAAGATATCAAGTTCACGCCGCCGGCGGGGCGCCTCCCGTTCCCAGCGCCTGCGCCGCGAGGGTGATCACGTCGGTGGTGTGCGCACCCTCCAGGCCCAGCTCCTGCTGCGCGTTGCCGATCATCACCGCGCAAAACGGGCAGCCCACGGCGACGTCGTTGCTCCCCGATTCCTGGAGCTGGCGCATGCGGGTCTGGTTGATGCGGGTGCCGAGCTTCTCCTCGAGCCACATCCGGCCGCCGCCGGCGCCGCAGCACATCGCCTTCTCGCGGGCGAGCGGCGCTTCCTTGAGCGTCAGGCCTGGGATCGTCTGGAGGATTCGGCGCGGCGCATCGAACTCGCCGTTGGTCCGGCCGAGGTAGCAGGGATCGTGATACGTCAGCTCGCGCCGCACCTCGGCGGTGAGCCGCAGGCGGCCCGCGGCGACGAGCTCCGCGACGAGCTGCGTGCCGTGCCTGACCTCGAACTCGCCGCCGAAATCGGGGTACTCATGCGCCAACGTGTTGAAGCAGTGCGGGCAGTTGGTCACGATCTTCTTCACGCCACGGCGCGTGAGCGTCTCGACGTTGCCCGCCGCGAGGGTCTGGAAGAGGTACTCGTTGCCCAGACGGCGCGCGGCGTCGCCGGTGCAGCGCTCCTCCGGGCCCAGGATAGCGAACCTCACGCCGGCCGCCTGGAGCAGCCTCACCAACGCTTGCGATGAGCGCTTCCCGGCGTCGTCGTACGAGCCCGCGCAACCCACCCAGAACAGGTACTCGAACTCCTTGCCCTCGCCGGCAAGCGGCACACCCAGGCCCTTGGCCCAATCGCCGCGCGCCTCGGCCGCGAGTTGCCATGGATTGCCGTTGACCTCCATGCCACGGAACGCGGGCTCGGCTTCGGTGGGGAACTCCGCCTTCTCGAGCACGAGGTGGCGGCGCATCTCGACGATCTTGTCCACGTACGAAATGAACAGTGGACACGACTCCTCGCACCAGCGACAGGTGGTGCACGCCCAGATCACCTCGGGGTCGATCACGTCGCCGGCCAGCTCGCGGCTCGGTTTGCCGGGCTTGTCGCCCGGAGCGCCGATGATCTCGCGGCTGGAGGCGTTGAGGTGATCGCGCAGGTCGATGGTGAGGTCACGCGGGATCAACGGCTTCTTCGTGATCGTGGTCGGGCACACCACTGTGCAACGCCCGCACTCGGTGCAGGTGTAGAGGTCGAGGAGCTGCTTCCACGACAGGTCTGTGACCTTGGCGGCGCCTAGCGTGGTCCCCTCGCCGATGTTCTCGAGGTCCATCTTCTCGAGCCGGCCAGGCTCCACAAGCTGGCGCAGCAGCACGTTGGGCAGCGACGTATACACGTGGAAGTGCTTCGAGTACGGCAAGTAGTTGGCAAAGGTGTAGAGCGTGAGAAGGTGGATCCACCAGGCTGCGACGTACGTCGTGTGGAGGCCCGTCAGCGTGGAGCCCGCCAGCAGCGTGCCGACTAGTGCTGACGCCGGCGTCCAGGCCCACGGCCCCGGTGCTCCCCCGGCAATGCGGGCGCCGTCGCCGAGCACATCGGTGACCATGAGTGCCGCGATCAGGCCGAGGATGACCCATGCGTCGCTGCTGTATTCAAGGCGCTCCGGCCGCGTTACCAGTCGCCGCCAGGTCGCGATCGCGACGCCCACGAGCACCAGCACCGCGAAGACGTCCTTGCTGAGGAGAAACGCGTGGCCGGCCAGCGTGTGCAGGAACGGCAGCTCACCGCCGCCGGCGAACCCTTCCGCTACCATCGCCAGCGAGCGCAGCGAGAAGACGCAAAAGCCCCAGAAGATCAGCGCGTGCATTACGCCGGCAAGCGGCTCAAGGAACATGCGCTTCTGGCCGAGGAAGAAGACGAGCACGCCTCGCACCCGTTCCCACCACCGTCCCAGCGCGACCCCGCGCCGGCCGGCAGCGAGGAGCTGGAACTTGCGCGACAGCGACCAGACGACACCCGCGACCGCGGCAAGCGTCAGCAACACGAACCAGATGGTCCCGGAAAGCCCGAGGAAGATGCCTGCCGTGGCGTGGTGACCCATGGGGGGCTCCTTTGAGACGGCGCTATTGTGCCACAGCGTGCCTTCGTGGAACGCAACGTCAATGCCGGGTTGCCCGTCGACTTCGCGACCGTGCGCACCTTGCCCCGCTTCGCAATCGAGAGGCGACACCTCCCGAAGTCCACGACAAGAGGCACTACTGGTTTTGCTTTGCCCGTCGGGTGCTGCGGCTCTCCTCGCTTGCCCGTCCCCACGGGCTTCGCTCGGAGACTCCTTTGCGCACGACCGAGCAGGGACGGCCCGCGGCGGGGCCCCTCGCTGTCCGCATGAAGCCGCGTCAGCGACACCTCACCGCGGTCCGCCCGCTCGGTACCCGTGCGCTCCGGAGACAATGCCGCATCGCAGCCGACGTGCGGATGTAGATACCTGCCCTCCAGTTTCACCCTCGCTCCACCCCAATGTCCGACTTCTTTTCGAGTCCCGGGTGTGCGGGGGACGGGCGGTGGTTGGGAGGGTGGGATAGCAATCCG
>JBIOGJ010000114.1:0-3751 GCA_044447965.1 Thermoanaerobaculales bacterium
TCTCGCCGGTCACGACATCGGCGGGTTCGCGGGCATCTGCGCGGCAACATGGATCACGTACCGGCTGTGCCGCGGCCGAGGGATGCGCGGAGGCCCGCGCCGGTGGATGCTGCGCTTGCGGGAGCGATGGCTGCGATGGCGACTCGACGTGCTGCGCCGCCGCCGCCGCTTCCGGGTGGTTCGGGACCGCGACGGGGGTGGCCCGCCACTGATCAACTGACGGCGCCAGCTCACACGCCGCGGCTGTCGCGAGGTTCCCGCGTCACGCCGACGCGGCGTTCAGCGCTGCAACCTCGTCGTCGGTGAGGCGCATCGAGACGAACGGCAGAAGCTCCGCAAGCTGTTCGGGAGTGCGGGCGCTGGCGATCGGCGCGACGACGGCCGGACGCGTGCGCAGCCACGCGAGAGACACCGCAGCGACGGTCGTGCGGCGCTCCACCGCGATCGCGTCGAGCGCGGCGAGGATCCGGAGTCCCCTCTCATCGAGGTACTTGGCCGCGTTCCCGGCACGGGCGCTCTCGACCTTGCCGCCGGGCCGGTACTTGCCGGAGAGGAAGCCGCTCGCGAGCGCGGAGTAGGGGAAACAGGCGAGCCTCTCCCGGGCGCAGAGGGTCGCGAGCCCGTCCTCGTACTCGTCGCGGTGAACCAGGTTGTAGTGCGGTTGGAGCGCCACGTATCGCGCCAGGCCCAAGCGTTCGGAGGTGGCGAGTGCTTCTGCGAGCCGCGGCGCCTTGTAGTTGGAGGCCGCGATGTACCGAACCTTGCCCTCGCGGACGAGGGCGTCGAACTCCGTCAGCGTTTCCTCGAGCGGGGTCGCCGCGTCGTCCACATGGGCGTAGTAGAGGTCAATGCGATCCGTCCGGAGCCTGCGCAGCGAGCCTTCCGCCGCAGCGCGGACCGTCCTGGCGGTGAGGCCGCGCAGGTTCGGCAGCATGCCCACCTTCGTTGCGATGACGATGCTGTCCCGGTTCGCGCGGTCCGCCATCCACCGGCCGAGGATCGTCTCCGACTCGCCGCCGGTGTGGCCCGGCGCCCACGCAGAGTACGCGTCGGCCGTGTCGATGAAGTTCCCGCCGGCGGCGACGTAGGCGTCCAGCACGGCGCGGGACTGCTCCTCGTCGGCGGTCCAGCCGAACACGTTGCCGCCGAGGCAGAGCGGGAAGACGTCTAGGGACGAGGTTCCGATCTTCGCCATGAGCCCTCCAGGTTCGCCCCTGCGACGGGCTCGGTGAAGCTGAGGACAGATACCGTCGCAGTCGGCTCACGCCCGTTGCGGTCGCGCATCTCGATCAAACGTGGGCCGCCGCCGAGCGGATTCCACCTCGACCTCCCACGCGGCTCCCGCGCTCTGAAATGGGGCCGAGTGAGCGCCGAAGCACGACGGCGGACTTTGGGGCAACACCTGACGGGTTCAGGCGAAGGATCGACGAAATGAAAAGGGCGAGACTAGTCAACGTGATTGTGGCGGTTGGCATCGTTGCGTGCCTCGCGGTACCAGTTGCCGCGAGCGCGCAGGGAGCCCGCCCCCAGGAGGAGCGGAGCGACGAGCTGGGGGTCGCGATCGTCGGTGCGACCGTGATCGGCGGCAACGGCGGGCCGAGCATGCCGAGGACGCGCGGGAGTCGGATCAGCGCTGAGCCTCCATCAGCTCCTCGAGCTGGAAGGAGTGGCGGTGCGGATGCATGACCGCGTGCTCGAGCATCGACTCGCACGACATGTCCTCACCCCACCGCGTCTTGTGGATTGACTCGAAGCGTTTCTCTTCCACCCCGGCGAGGGGAAGCCGCCACCTCTCCAGAAGGTGCTCGAGGTAACGCTCGGCCTCGGCTTCGACATGGTCGGCTTCCGGCGCGGGCTCGATGCCCGGATCGGGCAGTCCGAGCTTCTCGCAGAGCCACGTCATGTAGCCCCGGGAGGCGCGAAGCGCGTGATGAAGGAGCGCCTGGAGGGAGGCGTACGAAGGGTCGGTCGTTGCTGGCAGCGTGGTTCCCCTTTCCTTCGCCCTCCTCCAGACGGGGAGAAGCTCCCGCATCGCCGCGTCGTGCAGGAGCACAAGGGATCGCGCTCCCCGGTAGGTGTAGTCACTCAGCTCATGAACAGGCATGGAACCTCCTTTTGTGACTGCAGAGGAAGTATACGGCGCCGTGGGCAGCTTCATGGGCACCGGCATCGGTCGCAGATCCCACGATCTCACCTTCTCAACGGAGCTTCGACCGCTCGATGCGGGGCGGCGTGGCAAGACCTCGCCGTAGCCCGCCTTGAGCCGAGGGGGTTGTCGGGCGATGCTCCGGGTATGGAGAAGGATGGGGTCATTGAGAACTGCTCCCGAAGGTGGTCCCTTGGCAGCACCTCGGTTGGGATGGCCTGGGATGGTGGCGCGGCGAACTTCATACGGGAAAGGTCGGTAACCCTGGCTTGGCTGACAACGTAGAATTCGATGGAGGGGCTCCATGAGACTCCGGCTCTTCGTACTCCTCACCACCTGTGGTTTCCTCATCTTCGCGCTCACGATGACATTCGTCCCCGTCATGCCGGCGTGGGCCAACTACGCGACAAGAGCTGGCCTCCTTGTCGTCTTCGGCGCTCTTTGGTGGGTCGCACGGGACGGACATCGGCTGAGCCAATTTCGGCCAGTGTTCTTTGCCTACTTCGCGGCGGTTCTTGGTCTCTCGTTGGGGTTCTTCTTCGCAGACATGGTGCTCGAGGTCTTTGGCCTGACGACGCATACCCCGGTCGGAATCGCTGTGGCGAAGCTCGTTCAAGCGTCGCTGATCGTGATCGGTATTCTCGCAGTGGCGAGGCTCTGCGGCGAAAGCTCCGCATCGCTCTACATTCGGAAAGGCCGTTTGATCCTCGGCCTCAGCGTGGGCGTGATCACCGCTGGCGCACTCTTGGTCCTGAGCTTGCTGCAACCAGCGGTCAGGGCCCTGGGCGCGGCCAGGCTCATGTCGTTGGGCCCATGGATCCTGCTCTTCGTGCTATCCAACGCTTTCATGGAGGAACTCCTGTTCCGCGGGTTGTTTCTTGGGCGCTACGAGCCACTGATCGGACGATGGCCGGCCGTTCTTTCGACTGGCCTGGCGTTCACCCTGGCGCACATGCAGGTCAAGTACGCACCGGAGTTGCTGGTCTTCCTGGCCGTCACCTTCGGTTTCTCGATCGCGTGGGGGTGGCTGATGCAGAAGACCGAAAGTCTCTGGGGATCGGTCTTGTTCCACGCCGGTGCCGACTTGTTGATCATTCTGCCCATCTTTAGCAGTCTCGGTGCCGCGTGATACAGACAAACGCTGCGCGCGGTCTAAGCCTGGGATCGATTGAAATGCGTTGAGGCGCCTCCTGGCCTGTGGCGGGATCCTCCCCGGAGCGCCGAGCAGCGATTTCTAAGTCCTGGTCGCACCTCAATGCAGTGCTTCAGGTCTGTGACTCGGAATCCGAGCCGAATCGGTTCAGGTCAGGTCTTCGGGCAGCGTGACGGTGCCGGATGAGGCGACTCTGGCTCCGCAACGAGTTCCGCCGCCCGACAATGGCCCGGCCCAAGAGAGCAAATCCCCGTTCGGTGGTACCTGGAGTTTGCCGGCCGCACACCTTAGGCTACGACCCATGGCATGTGGGCGGGGCACGATGTGCCACGCCGGCATCAATTTCAGTTTTGTGGACCCCCGGCTTTCCCTGGTGGTACCCGGTGCCGATGTGGATCGTAAGACCTCGCGCTGACCCGTCTTGAGTTGGAGGCTTGTAGGGTGCCGCTCCA
>JBIOGJ010000115.1:0-3730 GCA_044447965.1 Thermoanaerobaculales bacterium
CGGTTGACCGCGATCCGGTGGATCCAGGCTTCGGCGGGGGCGTCGGGGCGCCAGCGCTTCCATGCCTGGAAGGCCTTGACGAAGGCGTCCTGGGTGCAGTCCTCTGCCTCGTCGGGATCCCCCAGGATCACGACAAGGGTGCGGTAGACGCGTGGATAGGCGTTGCGGTAGAGGCGATCGAAGTCCTCTCGCAAGCCCGGCCGGTACGTCTCCTGCCCCCGATCAGGCAACGCTGGCATGCTGGGTATAACGGCAAAGGGTAGAGTTTCCAGGTGACGATCGTCTGGACTGAAGACCCCGAGGCCAACCGGCTCCTCGAGACCGACCCGCTGGCGCTCTTGATCGGGCTGGTGCTCGATCAGCAGGTCAAGATGGAGAAGGCGTTCGGTGGCCCGCTCGAGCTGAAGAAGCGGCTCGGCCACCTCGATGTCCGCAAGATCGCCGCCATGGACCCCGACAAGCTCCATGCCGCCTTTCGCGAGCGGCCGGCGCTGCACCGGTTCCCCGGCAGCATGGCCACCCGGACGCAGGCGCTTTGCCAGGTGATCGTGGCGGACTACGGGGGCGACGCGGGATCCGTGTGGAGCGAGGCGCGCGACGGGGACGACCTCGCCGCGCGGATCAAGACGCTTCCGGGCTTCGGGGACATGAAGGTGAAGATCCTGGTCTCAGTGCTGGCCAAGAAATTCGGTGTCAAGCCGCCGGGCTGGGAGAAGCACGCCGCGAACTGGCACACGGTGGCGGACGTGGACTCGGTCGAATCGATGGCCCACGCGCGCGAGATCAAAAAGGAGATGAAGGCGAAAGCGAAGAAATAGATATCTGCTAGGGTTTGGCATCCGGCGCGGCCGCAGCGAGTCGCGCGGATAGTTCGAGATGAGGGAAACCAGATGAGGGAGTACACGCCTTCCCGGGACGAAGCCCGGGTTCTTGCTGAAGACCATGCGCTGATCCCGGTGTACCGGGAGGTGCTGGCCGACATGCTGACCCCGGTCCGCGCGTACACATTGTTGTGCCCGCCGGGGACTCCCGGGTTCCTCCTCGAAAGCGTCGAGGGCGGCGAGCGCCTGGCCCGCTACTCGTTCATCGGCTTCGAGCCGAAGCCTCTGGACCTCGCGCCCAACGATCCACTTGCCGCCCTTCGAGGTGTCGCGGCCGAGGTCACCGCACCCGTCAAGGGCGTGCCGCGATTCCACGGCGGAGCGGTTGGTTATCTGGGCTACGAGACCGCCCGCCACTTCGAGCGCCTGCCGGTTGCCGCGGGCGCGCCTCCGCCGATGCCCGAGAGTGCATTCCTGCGCGCGGACGACCTCGCGGTCTTCGACCACGTGACCCGGCGGCTCAAGCTCCTCACCATCCACCGGCCGGACCGCGAAGACTACGAAGCGGCCGTGGGCCGCATCGACGAGATGGAGCGGCGCCTTGCGTCAGACCAGGTCGCGCCCTATGCGCGCGGAGCGGACGGGACGCGTTGGGAGTCCAACGTCACCAGGGGTCAGTACGAGGCGATGGTCGACGCGGCTCGGGAGCACATTCTCGCCGGCGACGCCTTCCAGATCGTGGTCTCGCAGCGCTTTCGCAAGCCGCTCGAGGCGAGTCCCTTCGACGTGTATCGCTGCCTCCGCGCGATCAACCCGTCTCCGTACATGTACTACCTCTCGTTGGGCGGCGATCGCCACGTGGTCGGGACGTCGCCTGAGAAGCTCATCCAGGTCGAGGGCAAGCGTGTCGAGACGCGGCCCCTGGCGGGCACACGGCGTCGCGGCGCAGACCCGGCCGAGGACACGAGGCTCGAGAAGGAGCTGCTGAGCGACCTGAAGGAGCGGGCCGAGCACGTGATGCTGGTCGATCTCGGACGCAACGACGTGGGCCGTGTCGCGCGCCCGGGCACCATCAACGTCGACCGTCTCATGGAGGTCGAGCGCTACTCACACGTGATGCACATCTCATCGACTGTCAGCGGGCAGCTCCGCGAGGGGTGCACGTCCCTCGATGCGCTGCGCGCCGCATTCCCGGCTGGAACCGTTTCCGGCGCTCCGAAGATTCGCGCCATGGAGGTGATCGCGGAGCTCGAGCCGGACCAGCGTGGCGTGTACGCGGGCTCCCTCGGCTACGTGAGCTTCGGCGGCAACCTCGACATGGCGATCACGCTTCGCACGGTGGTGGTGGCGGACGGGGTCGCGTACGTGCAGGCCGGCGCCGGCGTGGTTGCCGATTCTCGGCCCGAGCGTGAGTTCGAGGAGACTCTGGAGAAGGCGGGCGCGATGTTCAAGGCCATCGAGATGGCGGAGGACATGTAGATGATCGCCGTCGTCGACAACTACGACTCGTTCACGTACAACCTGGTTCAGTACCTGGCAGAGCTCGGCTCGGAACCGAAGGTGTTCCGCAATGACGAGGTCTCGGTCGACGAGCTGGCGTCCTTTGACGGCATCGTGATCTCGCCGGGCCCGGGAACGCCCGAGGACGCGGGCGTCTCGACCGCGGCCATCCGCGAGCTCAGCGGCAAGGTGCCGATCCTTGGGGTCTGTCTTGGTCATCAGTGCCTTGGAGAGGCGTTCGGCGGCCGCGTGGTGCGCAACGAGCCGGCCCACGGGAAGACGTCATGGATCAGGCACGACAACTCCGGCGTCATGGCCGGCGTGACCGATCCCTTCGAGGCGACGCGCTACCACTCGCTGATCGTCGAACGCGACTCGGTGCCCGATGCGCTCGTGGTCACAGCCTGGACGGCGGACGGCACGGTGATGGGATTGCGTCATGTCAAGCATCCGACTTATGGAGTGCAGTTCCACCCGGAGTCCGTGCTCACCAAAGAAGGCAAGAAGATCCTGGCGAACTTCGTGCGGCGTTCGGAGAAAAGGACTTGATCGAGGCGATCGCCAAGTTGGTTCGGTGCCAGTCCCTCTCCGAGGAAGAAGCGGCAGCCTCTTTCGAGGAGATCATGCGGGGCGACGCCACCCCCGTTCAGATTGCCGGCTTCCTGGTCGCCTTGCGGATGAAAGGCGAGACGGTGGACGAGATCACCGGCTTCGCGCGAGCCGCCCGCGCGGTCGCGACGCCGATCGAGATCGACGGCGCGCTGCTCGACACCTGTGGTACGGGCGGTGACGGGCTGGCGACGTTCAACATCTCGACCCTCTCCGCGATCGTGGCGGCCGCCTCCGGGGCGAAGGTCGCCAAGCACGGCAACCGGGCCGCGTCCTCGATATGCGGCTCGGCCGACGTGCTCGAGCAGCTGGGCGTGAAGATCGACCTTGGTCCCGAAGGCGTGGCGCGCTGCGTCGACGAGACCGGCATCGGGTTCCTGTTCGCACCGGTGTTCCACCCGTCCTTTCGGTTCGCCGGCGTGCCGCGGCGCGAGTTGGGGATGCGCACCGTGTTCAACGTGCTCGGGCCCCTGTGCAACCCGGCCGGCGCAAAGTACCAGGCCCTCGGCGTGGCCGACGGATCCATGGCGGGCAAGATGGCCGAGGTGTTGATGAGGTTAGGCGTGGAGCGCGCGATCGTCTTCCACGCAGGCGACGGTATGGACGAGCTATCCGTCAGCTCGCCGTCCCACGTGATCGAGATCGATGGCGAGCGCAAGGAATATGAGCTGGACCCCGTCGAGCTCGGCCTGGCGCGTGCGCCGGTCGAGTCGATGCGCGGCGGTGGCCCCGAGGAGAACGCGCGCATCGCGCGCGAGGTGCTCCAGGGAGCGAAGGGCCCGCGGCGCGACGCGGTGCTC
>JBIOGJ010000116.1:0-3692 GCA_044447965.1 Thermoanaerobaculales bacterium
CGCCTTCATGCTGTTCGCGGGCACCCGTCATTTCGGGGCCGAATCGGTCCACCTGGCGGTGGTCGACCCGGGCGTCGGCAGCGCGCGGCGGCGGCTCGCGATTCGCGCAGGCGGCCGCTTTTACGTCGGACCTGACAACGGGCTGTTCGCGATCGTCATCGAGGAGGTCGGGCTGCAGGATGCCGTGGAGCTCGCTCCTCGGCCGCAGGGCGCCCCGACTTTCGAGGGCCGCGACGTCTTCGCGCCGGCGGCGGCGGCGCTGGCCGCGGGCATCCCATTGTCTTCATTGGGCCCGCCCACGGATCCCCCGAGGGGCCTTGGTGACGCGTCGCCGCGCGTGCTGTGGACGGATGGATTCGGCAACCTCGTGACGAACTTGAAACCGCCGGTGCGCCGCATGCGGATCCACAACCACGACATCGTCGCGACCGCTGTGACCTACGCAGATGGGCGGCCGAACGAACCGTTCGTCTACATCGGGAGCATGGGGTACCTCGAGGTTGCGGTGCGCGACGCGCGAGCGGACAAATTGTTGGGCGCGCGGCCGGGGATGAAAGTTGAGCTGATGCCTTAACAGGCAGGGTTCTGGTTTTTTCTTCGCGCCCGTAGCTTTCGCTCGCTGTGGTTCGAGTGGTCTGCGTTTGGGCATTGCTCTTCTCCCTCTGCCTGGCGGGCTGCTCGAGCCCGGCCCATCCGGTGCCGGCGTTTGCGGCCGCGGGTGCCGGTGCCGGTGCAGCTGTTGGCGTCGCGCAGCCGGTGCGGCTGTGGCAGGACGCTTCGATCTTCCAGCTGGTGGGCGGCTTGATCGTTTCGGCGCGCGCGCGCGTGCTCGTTGAGATGTACGAGCTGGGTCGACCGGACATCGTCCGCGAGCTGGGCGACGCGGTTGCACGCGGAGTTGCGGTGCGGGTGATCACCGATCCGACGGTGGTCGCCAGCCGCCATTCGGCAGCCGCGCTTGATACGCTCCGGGTGCCTGAGCGTGTCTACCCCGTGGACGACGGCCGCCACCAGATCGACCACGCGAAGCTCTTGATCGTCGACGGCGAAGCCGTCGTCGGCGGAATGAACTGGGGCAACCACAGCGACCGCAACCACGACTACGTGCTCGAGACGCACGTCACCATGGACGTCGATCGCTTGGCGCGCATTTTCGAACATGACTGGAGCCTTGCCGGCGGGCGGCCCTCACCATTGGCCGCCGCCAGCGGCGAGGTCGCCCAGACCGCGCCAGGCGAGGAGATTCGCTCGATGCTGGAGATGGCGCTGAACCACGCAATGCGCAGTGCGCTGGCGGAGATCTACACGCTGACCGACCCGGAGGTGATCGCGGAGCTGGTGGAGGCGCACCGCCGTGGCGCGGTGGTCCGCGTCCTCCTCGATCCGAACCAGCCTTACAACCTCCACGCGCACGCGGTGCTGAAGGCGGGCGCTGTCGAGGCGCGGTGGTACCCGATACCTCGGGGCGCGCTGTTGCACGCCAAGATCGGGTTGTTCGACGGGGAGCTCGTGCTGGGGTCGGCGAACTGGACCTTGAGCGGGCTGGGCGTCAACCACGAGCTGGATATCGAGACAGTAGACCCGACGGCGGTGGCGGCGTACGAGGCTCGGTTTGCCGCCGACTGGGCGAGGTCCGGTGGTTAGGCGGCCTAGCTCTGGGTGGGGGGACCGGATGAACCGGAGGCCGGCGGTGGTCCCGAGGTGCCGAGCGTCGGCGGGCCCGAAGCTGAGGTGGGCCCGAAGTTGACCTGGGGCACAGCTCGGTCGGCGTCGTCAGCCTGGAAGAAGGCGAACGGCTTGAAGCCGAGGGCGCCGGCGATCAGCGAGGTCGGGAGGGTCTGCAGCTTGATGTTGTAGTCGCGTACGTTGCCGTTGTAGAAGCGTCGGGAGAACTCGATCTTGTCCTCCGTGGCGGTCAGCGTTTCCTGGAGGTTGGTGAAGGCGGCGATCGCTTTAAGGTCGGGGTAGTTCTCGGAGACCGCAAACAGGCTGCGCAGGCTCTGGCTGAGGATGTTCTCGGCCTGCCCGATCTTGGCCGGGTCGCCCGTGGCGCCTGCCGCGACCGCCCCGGCGCGGGCGTTCGTGACCGCCTCGAGAGTCCCGCGCTCGTGGCCCATGTAGCCCTGAACCGTGTTGACCAGGTTCGGGATGAGGTCGTGGCGCCGCTTGAGCTCGACGTCGATCTCAGACCAGGCTTCCTGGGTCCGGTTGCGGGCCGTGACCAACCCGTTGTAGGTGAGGACCAGCCAGCCGACCACGACGATGACGACGACAACAAGTACGACCCAGCCCATCAGTTAGCCATCCTACGCGTGCCTACGCGTGGGCGCGCCGAGCCCAGCGGGTCTTCTTGAGCATCTTCTTGTGCTTGTGCTTGCGCATCTTCTTGCGCCGCTTCTTGATTACCGAGCCCAAATCCAACTCCTTGGGGTAGAGACACAGGTCATTTACAAAATGGGGACACCCGCCCGGCGCGGGGCCCGGGAATCATACCGTAAGCTGCCGGCCGCCCGTTCGAGCCTAAACTCACCCTCGATGTACTTCACCGACGCCCACGAGGAGCTCCGGCTGCACATCCGGAGGTTCCTCGAGAAAGAGGTCCAACCCCACCTCGACGAGTGGGAGGAGAAGACCTTTCCAGACTCGATCTTCAAGCGGTTCGGCGAGCTCGGTTTCCTCGGCCTTCGCTACCCGCCGGAGTACGGGGGGCAGGGCGGGGACTACTTCTCGGCCATCGTCCTCTCCGAGGAGCTGGCCAGGATCGCGGGCGGCGGGCTGGGCATGGCGGTCGCGGTCCAGGCGGAGATGGCCACGCCGCCGGTGTTCAAGTTCGGGACCGACGACCAGAAGCGCCGGTGGCTGGCGCCGGCGATTCGAGGCGAGCAGATAGCCGCCCTTGCGATCACGGAACCGGATGCAGGCTCGGACGTGGCGGGAATCACCACCGTCGCGCGGCGCGAAGGCGACCAGTTCGTCGTGAACGGTCGCAAGATCTTCATCACGAACGGCGCTCGCTGCCACTGGGCGCTGGTGGTTACGAAAGGCGATCGTGAGCGGGGCCATGGCGGGTTCAACCTGCTCGTGATCGAGAAGGGGACGCCTGGCTTCCAGGTCACGCGCACCTTGCAAAAGCTCGGGATGCACTCATCGGACACGGCGGAGCTCCTGTTCGAAGACTGCCGCGTGCCGGTCGCCAACCTGATCGGCGCGGAGGGCGAAGGTTTCAAGAACCTGATGTGGGAGCTGCAGGGCGAGCGCATGATTGCCGCCGCCGGAGCGATCGCGGGCGCGGCTCGGGTGTTCGAGTACACGATGGAATACGCGCGCAATCGTCAGGCGTTCGGCCAGCCGATCTCGAGCTTCCAGGTGATCAAGCACAAGCTGGTCGACATGGGCACGAAGATCGCCGCAATCCAGTCGTTCGTCTACGAGACCGCGAAACGCTGGGACGACGGCGAGTATCCGGTGCGGGAAATCTCCCAGGCCAAGCTGCTCGCTACGCAGGCGGCTTGTGAGGTGGCCGACGACGCGATCCAGATCCTGGGCGGCCATGGCTACATGCGTGAGTTCCCGGTCGAGCGCGCGTGGCGCGACGCCCGCCTGGCGCGGATCGGCGCCGGAACGGACGAGATCATGAAGGAGATCATCGCCAAGACCTACGGCCTGTGAGAACCCCGCGAACTCAGAGGCAA
>JBIOGJ010000117.1:0-3689 GCA_044447965.1 Thermoanaerobaculales bacterium
CTCCGGGACTATAACCTCTACTCATCTCAAACCGCACTCAGCTGGCGCCCCAGGCAGTTGAGCCTCTCCTGGGCGTTCCTTCGCCGACCGTACGGCGCGCTTTCGGCAACAGCCTGAGTGCCAGATGTGCCAGGAACCTCACCTAGGCCGCCTTCGCTCCAAACGCACGCCTGATCCCGGCCCACAGGACCTTGAAGAACAGGCTTATCGCGTTGATCGGTTTTGCCGTGACCATGGGCGCCGGATTCGCCGGTGCGCCGGTGCCTTCTCCCGCGATGCTTCCGCCCGAGACCCCTCCGCCTTGAGCCGGCTCCGCCGCCTCGACGTTGGCCTTGATGCACGCGGCCATGTCGTTGACGATCCGGCGCGAGACGTCTTCCATCACGCCTCGCCCGAACTGGGCGACCCGGCCGGCCACGTTGTAGTCGGTCACGATCTTGACGGTCGAACCGGCGCCCTCGGGATCCACGCTCATCATCGCCTTGGCCCTGGCCGAACCTGGCCCGGTCGTCTCACGCCCTTCCGCCTCGAGCGTGGCCGAGTGCTGCGCGTCGTTGCGGTCGACGATCTTCGCGGTGCCGCTGTAGGCGACCGTGATCGGGCCAACTTTGATCTTGACCTTGCCTTTGAACGTGCTGGGATCCACGACCTCCGACAGCTCCGCGCCCGGAACGCAGCCCACGACTTTGTTCACGTCGATCAGGTACGCGAACACCTTGTCCGGGGGCGCGCCGACGCTGAAGGAATTTTCTAGTTGCATTTCGCCGCTAAAAGTAGCGCAATGTAGAGGTTCGCTTTCAGCTCGTCTGGTTGACCGACACGGTCCCGGGCGCCGCCGCCCCATGGGGTAACGAGGAGGAGCGTATGAAGCACAAGGTCGCGACCACGGTTAACGGCCACCGGCACGAGCATGAGGTCGAACCGCGGCTTCTGCTCGTGCACTACCTTCGCGATGTCGTAGGCCTCACCGGCACCCACATAGGGTGCGACACGAGCCAATGCGGCGCCTGCACGATCCTGGTCGACGGCAAAGCTGTCAAGAGCTGCACGATGTTCGCTGTCCAAGCGGAAGGCCGGAACCTCACAACGATCGAGGGCATGGCCAAGGATGGAGAGCTCCACCCGCTCCAGCAGGCTTTCTGGGACGAGCACGGCCTTCAATGTGGCTACTGCACGCCCGGCATGATCATGGCCGCGGCGTACCTCCTGGACCAGAACCCGAACCCGACCGAGGACGAGATCCGCAAAGGCCTCGAGGGCAATCTCTGCCGGTGCACGGGCTACGTGAACATCGTCAAATCGGTGCAGTCCGCCGCGAAGACCATGGGCGGCGCCAAGGCGAGACCCGCAAGCCATGCCGTAACCGCCGGGGGGGAGTAGTCATGGCCGTCACGACGATGATCGGAGCCAAGATCCACCGCCGCGAGGACCCGCGGCTGGTCAGCGGCGAGGGCCGCTACATAGACGACCATTCACGGCCGGGGACCGTCTACCTGTCGGTGGTGCGCAGCCCGCACGCGCATGCCCGCATCAAGAGCATCGACATCACCGCCGCGCTGAAAGCGCCAGGCGTGGTGGCGATCTACACATACAAGGATTTCGCCAAGGTGATAGCGGGCACGATGCCCGCGGCGCCGGCGTTCGTCGCGGAGAAGAAGCAGATCCCGCCACGCTTTCCGATCGCCGAGAAAGAGGTCGCCTATCAGGGCGAGCCAGTGGCTGTCGTGCTCACGGAGGCCAAGTACCAGGGAACGGACGCCGCCAACCTGATCGAGGTCGACTACGAGCCGCTGCCGGCGGTGATGGACCTGGAGCGGGCCCTCGAGGCCAATTCGCCGAAGGCCCACACCGGGGCGCCCGACAACCTCGGCTGGGACCTCACGTACATCCCGGAAGATCCGAACGTCATGAAAGAGGCTGACGTTGTCGTCAAGCAGCGCATCCTCCAGCAGCGCCTGGCGCCGACACCGATGGAGACGCGAGGCGTGCTCGCCGAGTATTCAAAACCCGACCAGACGATGACCATCTGGATGTCGAGCCAGAACCCACACTTCATCCGGCTGTTCCTGGCGGGCGCTCTCGGAATCCCGGAAACGCGAATTCGCGTCATCTCGCCGGACGTAGGCGGGGGCTTCGGCAGCAAGATCAGCCCCTACTCCGAGGACTACCTGGTGCCCGCGGCCGCCAAGCTCAGCGGCCGCCCGGTGAAGTGGATCGAGACCCGGACCGAATCGATCCAGACCACGACGCACGGCCGGGGCCAGTACTTCGACGTCGAGGCAGGCGCGAAGAAAGACGGAACGCTTGTCGCCCTCAAGGTGACCCAGTACCTGGACATAGGCGCGTACGTAGGCACGTTCGGCGCATTCCAGGCATGTGCTTGCCTGCTTTCGACCGGCGCCTACAACTGGAAGCACGTCTCGGCGCGGACCGTGGGAATCCTCACCAATCGCGTGCCCACCGACCCCTACCGGGGCGCCGGCCGTCCCGAGGCGACCCACCTGTGCGAGCGGATGATCGACCTGCTCGCCGGCGCCCTGAAGATGGATCCGGCGGCGATCCGCCGCAAGAACTTCATCACGGAGTTTCCGCACACGAGCCACTTCGGACTGGTCTACGACTCCGGCGCCTACGAGAAGGCGATGGACAAGGCGATGGAAATCGCCGGCTACGAGAAGCTCCGCCACGAGCAGGCGGAAGGCAGGAAGAAGGGCAAATATCTCGGCATCGGCGTCTCGAGCTGGATCGAGATCTGCGGCTTCGGGCCGAGCGCCGCCACCGCTCCGGCCACGGGAGGCCTCGCGCTGGTCGAGAGCGCGCAGGTGCGCGTCTTTCCGACAGGTTCGGTGACCGTCTACGTGGGCACCCACTCACACGGGCAGGGACACGACACCACCTTCCCGCAAATCGTCGCGGACACCCTCGGGGTGCCCTACGACATGATCGAGCTCCGTCACGGTGACACCGCTGAAGGCCCGTCTTTCGGCTATGGGACTTACGGCAGCCGCTCGCTGGCCGTGGGCGGCATGGCCGTGCACAAGGCGAGCAAGAAGGTCGTCGACAAGGCGAAAAAGCTCGCCGCCCATCTCTTTGAGGCAGCCGAGGAAGACGTCGTCTTCGACCAGGGCCAGTTCTATGTCAAGGGCAGCCCGGACAAGCGCAAGGCGCTCGGAGAGATCGCTTTCGCATCATTCGGCGCAGGACTTCCCGAGGGCATGGAGCACGGCCTGGAGGCTGTCGCCTATTACGACCCGAGCAACTTCGTCTGGCCGTTCGGCACCCACATCGCCGTCGTCGAGGTCGACGCGGAAACCGGCGCGGTCGACCTCCAGAGGTACATCGCTGTGGACGACTGCGGCAACATCATCAACCCGATGATCGTCGACGGACAGATTCACGGCGGCATCGCGCAGGGCATCGCGCAGGCTCTGTACGAAGAGGTCGTCTACGACGATGAAACCGGTCAGATGAAGACCGGCACGCTCACCGACTACCTCGTCCCGACCATGAACGAGTTCCCACAGTTCGAGCTCGGCCGCACCATTACCCCTTCGCCGACCAACGAGCTCGGCGTCAAGGGAATCGGCGAGGCGGGGACCATAGCCAGCTCGATCGCAGTGATAAACGCCATTTGCGACGCGCTGAGCCCGTTGGGCATCAAGCACGTCGACATGCCGGCCAGCCCGGAC
>JBIOGJ010000118.1:0-3555 GCA_044447965.1 Thermoanaerobaculales bacterium
AGGAGAGCCCAGCTCCCCGGCGGGCATCGGATGACCGAGAAGCAAACGCCGGCAGCCGAAAGGCGACGGGAAACCGGGATGTATGGCCGCCACCTCCAGGCGGTCGTCTCGGATAACCGACCGGATACCGGGCCTGGTGCCCGGGCGCGAAAGCGTGCTGACGCGGTCAGGTGAGCCTGTGAGGAGAAAGATGACCGAAGCCCCGGAACCCGAGGACAAGTTGGACGCCGCGACGAAAGTCGCGGTGAACGGACCAGAGGACGCGACCTTCGACTGGCGCCAGATCGACTGGCGCATGGTCGAGGCCGACGTACGGCGGCTGCGGCAGCGGATCTTCACGGCGTCGCAGGCGGGGGACCTCAAGCGGGTCCGCAAACGCCTACGAGCCATCAGGGCTTGCTTGAGCCGGATGCGGTGAAAGCTGCAAGTCCGGTTCTTAGGAGAGCCCGGCACAGCAATGTGCCGGGCTTACCCGACACGACCACTCGTCCGTGCTCCGACGCACGAGACGCTCGCTTGGCCCCGGCGAAAGCAGCAGTCTGAGCACGGGCGGGTCGCGCTGTCGAGGCTCGTCCAACTCAGCAGTCTCGGAGGCGACGACCGACGCGCTCGCTGTTGTGGGAATGCGGTCGTCAGCTCGCCGACACAAGGCTCAGCCCCATCCGTTTATGAGGCGCGTCGCGCGGAGGCTCACTCCGCCTGGCGCGAGGTGAGTCCGCGCAGGAGCTCGTCGAGGGTTTGGGCGGCCGCCTCGAAGCGCTCGGGCCCGACGAGCTGGGCGTAGTCGGCTTCGATCTCGGCGATGACGCGGCGGGCTGTGCGCATCGCCTCCCAGCCGGCGTCGGTGAGGCAGATGAGCTTCGCGCGCCCGTCGCTGGGGTCAGGGCGCCGCTCGACGATCCCGATCCGTTGCAGGTCGTCGACGAGCTCGGACATCGCCGGGAGGGTCATTCGCGCCTGCGCTGCGAGCTCTGTGAGGCGCGAGCCCTCGGCCTTGATGTAGGCGGTCACGTGCGTGTGCGGCACGCGTGCGTCCTCGAGGCCGGCGGCGAGGAGCCGATCGAACAGCTCGGTCTGGAACAGGCGTGTGAGCTGTGTCAGCAGCTGGCCAATGTGGAGGCGGCTCGTAGAGGGAGCACCCCCTCCAGGAGAGCCGTGCGGAGGTCATCGCGGGCACGCTGCGCTTCGTCGTGGATGGTGAGGAGCAGCGGCTCGGCCCGGGCGAAGCGATCACGATCCCCGCCGGCACGCCTCACTACTTCGTCAATGATGGCGAGGAGGACGCCGTTGCGATCCAGGAGTTCCGCCCGGCGTTGCGCACCGCCGACTTCTTCAGGGCGCTGTTCGAGCTCGCCGAGCGCGGCAAGCTCGGCGAGCGTGGCATGCCCTCGCTGCTTCGCCTTGCCGTCCTGGCCCCGGCGTTCGCCGACGAGATCCGAGTGGTCAGCCCGCCGTGGCGGGTGCAGCGCGCGGCCTTCGCGCTGCTGGCTCCGATCGCGCGCCTGCGCGGCTACACGGCGGCCTGATCGCAGTGAGGCGGAAGCGAGTGTTCAGGAATATCCCGGCCGATATGCCCGTTCTCGGCGCGGGTCAGCGAGGCTGGAGTTCCGAACGGTAGAGCCACGGGAACTCAGCCGATGCTTCCTCGTTAAAGTGAACTTGCAGGGAGTCACGCGTACTATGGGCCGATGGGAGAGCCGGAGCATTCCAAGCTCACGCTGTGGCAACGCGCAGGGTTGAGGGGGCTTCGCCGAGCGGCTGGCAGGCGTGCGGGTGAGCCTCTGCGACCGGAGGACTGGGAGGCGTCATGGAAGGTTCCACGGGTACGGGTTCAATCGCGCGATAAAGGGCCTGTTCCTTGCTCTACCAAGCAGTCCGCGTTGTGGGGTCTGCGGCGCTCCGTTCGCCGGACCGGGCCGCTTGGTCGTTGGTCCCCTCGGCTATCGGCCATCGCGGAAGAACCCGACCGTGTGCGCGACGTGCGTTGAGATGTCGCCGCCGGGCGGCATGAAGATGCAGACGGGAATCCTTTTCGCTGATCTGCGTGGCTTCACGGACCGCTTCGATGGTGGTGATCCAGAAGAGGCCTCAACGGTGCTGCGCCGCTTCTACCGATGCGCCGAGGACGTCCTATTTCCCGACGCGGTCATCGACAAGCTGATCGGGGATGAGGTGATGGCGCTCTACCTGCCGGACCTAAAGAGAGACTTCACTCACAGCGAGGTTCCCGCGGTGATGCTCAAGCATGCGCGCGGTCTGCTTCGCGCCGTCGGCTATGGCTCGGGCAAGCCGCCGTTCGTCGAGATGGGGATCGGCCTCGACTTCGGCGAGGCCTTCGTGGGCAACATTGGCCAGCGCGCGCTCTATGACTTCACGGCGGTAGGCGACGTCGTCAATACGGCCTCACGCCTGCAAGCGCAGGCGGCGGGGGCGAGATTGTGCTCTCGGAGCGTGTGGCGAACGGCCTGCCCGCGCCAGTCGGCACGCGCGTGCAGCTCGAGCTCAAGGGGAAGAGCGAACCACAGACCGCCTACCGCGTGAACCTGTGAGCACACTGTGTCGGCGTGAGCGAGGGCTCAGGAATGACAAGCTCGTGAAGGATCACGCGGGGCATCACCTCGTTATGCTCGTGCGAAACATCGAGGAGAGGATCCGCAATGGCGGTTGGCATAAGGCTCAAGTTCAGTGGAGGGACGCAGCAGAACTACGACGCAGCTCACGGAGTAATGGAGATAGACAGCGACCCGCCCGAGGGGATGATCGTCCACGCAGCTGGTCCGGTTGAGGGTGGTTGGGGCGTGATCGACTTCTGGGAGTCGCGCGAGGCGTTCGACCGTTTTGTTGGAGAGCGGCTTATGCCACGCCTCCAGGGACTTGGCGACCGAGGGTTTCCGAACCCGCCGGACGTAAACGAGTTCCCCGTCCACAACCTCCAGACGCCGTAGTCCCGGCCGGTGGACCCGCTGGGCTACAGGCGGCGGCTACGGCCGCCGGCTACCCCTAGCCCGTAATCCGTTCGCGCCCGTACCACAGGATCGCATGGCGGCACTCGGGCGCTGAATCGAAGTTGGAGTGCCGGGTTCGAGCAGGGGGTACTCGACGGATCTCAGATCGGCCTGGCCTTCGTCAGCATGACCGAACAGGTACCCCGGCTCGTGGGTCATCGCGTCGCAGAGCCATTGGAAGTTGCCGTCGTCGATCCTCCGACCTTTCAAACGCCCCGCCGCCGATCCCGGGCCGTGACCAGGGCCTCAGCCGACTACCGCTTTCCATGTGAGATGCGGGAGTGCCCGTGGTCAAACGTCTCGTTGAAGCCGATCTAGTAGATCCAAGACCTCCGAAGCAGTGGGGGTACGTCCTGACGTCATGTCTACCAGCGTAAACGCCAGTTCGGCTGCCCGCGTCTGGCGGGTCTGGCGTGACCCCGTAGGTTCGGTCCGACCCTTGTGAGAGTTTCTCGCGCCCACGATGATGGGCGAGGAAGGAACTCTGATGAAGCGACGCAGGCACACGCCGGAGCAGATCATCCGCAAGTTGCGGGAGGCCGAGCGGATG
>JBIOGJ010000119.1:0-3434 GCA_044447965.1 Thermoanaerobaculales bacterium
CCCATTCTCGTTCTGGCTTGACTGGAGCCGGAATTGATGTTGGGCGCGAGCTCTGGATGTGTGGGGGACGGGTGGTGGTGGGAGGGCGCGTGGCAAATTCGCCCGTCGGGTGAAGCGGCGATTGCTCCGGAGGCCGCGGGGAACCCGGCGCGCGGATCGGCGCCGGGAGACGCTGGCCCCGAGCGAGGGTGTTATCGAGCGAGGGGAACAGCAAGGGTCACGGCGGCGAGACGCGTTGCCGGGTCGCGGCCGGAGGAGTTTCGGGCCGATGCGCGTGGGGATGCGCAAGGCCCGAATGGCCGCGAACCCGACGGGCAAGAAGCATACCGAGGTTGTCTTCGTCTCTTGCGGTCCTGCAGGAGTCTCAGCCTTGCAAGGGGCAGGTCTGGCGGCGGCGGCGCTCCTAGACGTCGAAGGCGCTACCGCCGATGAACTCGCGAAGAATCGACGTGCGCGGCACCTCGTCCTGAAACACCGGCACGAACCAGGCGAGGAACCGCAGCAGGCGATACGCCTCGGTGTAGGCGGGGTGCTCGCGCGGCACTTCGAGGAGGAAACGCTCGGCAAATACCCGCAGCACGGCCGGCTCGTAGACCAGGGCCGAGTTGAAGATGACGTCGGCCTGTTCCTGGAACGGAAAGATCCCGCGCGCCTCGCCGCGCCGCACCGAGTTCCACATCTCCAGCGTGCGGGTGGCGGGGTGGCCGCGGAACAGGCGGTCGCGAAGGATGCGACGCAGGAGCCGCGCGTCCGAGCTGAAGATCCGGTTGTGGTCGTCGAGGATGAGCTGGGTGAGCGCCGAGATGAACACGCGGTACTTGGATTGCTCCGGTACCACGGCGCTGAGGCGGGGGTTGAGGCCGTGAATGCCCTCCACCAGGAGCACCTGGTTGGGTTGGAGCTGCTGGCGCTGCCAAAGGTCGCGGTCGGTGCGCCGGCCGCGCACGAAATCGTAACGTGGAAGCTCGACCTCCCCGCCGCTCAACAGCGCCGCGAGGTGGGCGTTGAACAGCTCGAGGTCGAGTGCCTCCAACGCCTCGTAGTCGGGCTTGCCCTTGGCGTCGAGCGGGTTCTTCTCGCGATCGACGAAGTAGTTGTCGAGGGAGACCCCAACCGGTTGAATGCCATTGACGCGCAACTGAATGGCGAGTCGCCGGATGAAGGTGGTCTTGCCCGAGGCGGACGGACCGCCGACGAGCACGAGGCGCACTCGCCCGGCTTGCGCGGCGATCGCATCGGCGATCGCGGCGATCTTCTTCTCGTGGAACCCCTCGGCGATGCGGATCAGCTCCGAGACCTCGCCCGACAGGCACATGCGGTTCAATGACCCGACGTTGGCGACGCCGAGCAGCTCGTTCCACTTGCGGGTCTCACGGTAGGCGGCGAACAGCTTAGGCTGCGGCGCGAGAGGCGGCAGGTTGGCCTGGTCGCCGTTGCGCGGAAAGCGGAGGAGCAGGCCGTTCTCGTAGGGAACGACGGCGAAGCCCCGCACCTTGCCGGTGGAAGGCGCCGCGGTACCGTGAGCGATATCCACAAACGCGCCGCACGACACCACCGCCAACGTGGAGTGGCGGCGCACGGCCAAGAGGGCGAGCTTGCTCTCCTCGTGGCTCGCCCTGAAGATCCCTTCCGCTTCCTCCAGCGTCACCGATCGCCGCACGAAGGGGCGGTTCTCGGCGCAGATCTCGTTCATGCGGCGCTGCAGCGACGCGATCATCTGTGGCGTGAGCGGCGGCCCTTGCCACGAGTAGAAGTAGCCACCGCCCAGCGACTGGCCAACCGTGAGGCGCGCCTCGGGGTAGAGATCGCGCGCGGCCTCGATGAGAACCAACGAGGCGGAGAACCGACCAACCGCCTCGCCCTGCCGCGAGGCTGCCCGGACCGCCTCGAGGTCGACCTGAAACCCGCGCAGCGGGAAGTCGAGCATCACCAGACGGCGGTTGACCAGCGCCGCGACCACCTCTTTCGGCACCTCGCCATGAACCTGCACAAGGAACTGCTCCACCGTGGTGCCGCTCGGCACCTGGCGCCGCTCCCCTCCAAAACTGACGACGACTGCACCCTGGGCCACCCGCACCTCCGCCTAGTGATTGTAGGACATGCGTTCGCGGTTGGCTGCGCAGCGGCCACGGTGGGACGTAGAATGTCGCACCCTCGCCGCCGGTTGTGGGTACGACGGGGGCAAGGAGAAACCGTGGCAAGGAACGCGTACTCGGCCAGAATCGTGCGCGCGATCGAGGCGATCACCCGGCAAGTCGAGGAGCGGGGTGAACCGCTCTTTCACGGCGGCGAGGAGCCGCTGCCGTCCAAGCGGGAAGTGATTGCGATCGTGCGCGGCCTTCAGGAGGTGATCTACCCGGGGTATTTCGGCGACCAGTCGCTGTACCGCGAGTACCTCCACGGGCACCTCGGGGACCAGCTCTTCACCGTCGCGAAGCGGCTCGAGGCACAGGTGCGATGCGCCCTCGCGGCCACCTGCCGCAAGCCGGGCGGCGAGCCGCTCGAGCGTTCCACCTTGGAAGCCGGCCAGGTCGTGACCACCTTCTTTGCACGGTTGCCCGAGGTGATGAGCCTGATCGCGGCTGACGTCGAAGCGGCGTACGTTGGCGACCCGGCCGCCACCTGCCTCGAGGAGGTAGTCTTGGCCTACCCAGGCGTGAAGGCGGTGTTTACCTACCGTCTTGCCCACCTCCTCCAGTCGCTCGGTGTGCCGTTGATCCCACGCATCATGACCGAGTTCGCCCACAACGAGACCGGCGTGGACATCCATCCTGGCGCCACGATCGGCCACGAGTTCTTCATCGATCACGGTACCGGAGTCGTGGTGGGCGAGACCACCGAGATCGGCGACCGCGTGAAGCTCTACCAGGGGGTGACCTTGGGTGCGCTTTCCTTCCCCCGCGAAGTGAGCGGCGAGCTCGTGCGTGGTGTCAAGCGCCATCCCACGCTCGAGGACGACGTGGTGGTCTATGCGGGCGCCACCATTCTTGGCGGCGACACCGTGGTGGGGCGCGGTTCGGTGATCGGCGGCAACGTCTGGCTGACCACCTCGGTGCCGCCGTTCTCGCGGGTCACGTTGCGGCGCGACCAGCTCGCGAGTGAGATTACCCCCCGCGGAGCCTAGGAGCCTGTCTGAGTAAGCGGGTGGGCCGCGTTGCCGGCGCCGCGGGGCGAGATGCAAGGCGCCGCGACGAAGGCGACGTGGACCCGTCGGCGAGGAGCGGCAACGCCGCAGATCGCCCCGCGCCGCCGCAACCCATGGGCGCAGGGGCGTGGGGGGGGCTTGGGCGGGGGGGGGGGCGGCGGCCCCGCGGTCCGCGCTGGGGGGGTCGCCCTGGCCCGCCCCGCCCCCCCCCCCCCCCCACGCCGCATGCGCCCGAAAGCCCCTGCGCCCATGGGTTGCGGCGGCGCGGGGCGATCTGCGGCGTTGCCGC
>JBIOGJ010000120.1:0-3420 GCA_044447965.1 Thermoanaerobaculales bacterium
CCGACAATGAGCCGCAGCGGTTCCTGGATCGCCTCGGTCACGTCGTTCGAGGTCACCACCACGTTTTTCGGGAGCCCCGAGACCAGGTCACGACCGCGCATCTCGGTGATCAGCGGCTCCTTCATGGGAACGGCCGAGCCGACCGCGATCTTCACCTCCTCGGCGGTGCGCTCGCCGATCAGCAGGTTGAACTTCCGCTTCACGTAGGAGGTGATGGCGTCGTCGATCCGGTTGCCGCCGACCCGGATCGAATGCGCGACCACCATGCCCGACAGTGAGATCACCGCGATCTCGGTCGTGCCACCGCCCACGTCACAGATGGCATTTCCCCGCGGCTCCGCGATGGCAAGCCCCGCGCCAATCGCAGCGGCCAGTGGCTCGTCGATCAGCCAGGCCTGCCGCGCGCCGGCCGAGATCGCGGCCTCAGTGACTGCGCGCCGCTCGACAGAGGTGACGCCCGACGGGACGCAAATCATGATCTCCGGCTTGAAGATCCGCTGCCTGCCCTGCACCCTGCCGATGAAGTGATGCAGCATGCCCTCGGTCACGACGAAGTCGGCGATCACCCCCTCGCGCATGGGGCGCACGACCTGGATCGTGTCAGGCGCGCGCCCTACCATCTCGAGCGCCTGCTTGCCCACTGCCAGGATGCGTGTGCCATCACGGTTGACCGCGACCAGCGACGGCTCGTTGACCACGATTCCTTCGCCCTTGACGTAGATCAGCACGGTCGACGTGCCCAGGTCGATGCCAATCTTTTTAGACAGCACACCGACCTCGCTTACTCGTAGCTGTGGCCCGGTGACATCGCTTCCGAATCCACCTTCACGCTTTCGATCTTCGCACCGGCCGACGCGAGCTTTCCCGCCATGTTCTCGTAGCCGCGCTCGACGTGCCATGAGTTCCTGAGCAGGCTCTCCCCCTCCGCGCACAGGGCGGCAATGACGAGCGCGGCACCGGAGCGGATGTCGGGGATCGAGACGTCGGTGCCCCGGAGGCGGCACGGCCCGTGCACGATGGCGTGGATCCGGCCCTGGACGGTGATGCCGGCGCCCATCTTGGCCAGCTCCCGGACGTGCTGGAACCGGTTCTCGTGCACGTATTCGGAGATGACGCTTTCGCCGTCGGCCTGGGTCATCAGGGCCATGTACTGCGCTTGCAGATCGGTCGGGAATCCCGGGAACGTCCAGGTCGACATGTCGATCGGCTTCAGCCGCGTCCGGGATTGGCGGCCCACGCGAAACGATCCGTCGCCCACCTCCACGTGAGCCCCCGCCTGCTCCAGCTTGAGCAGGACGACGTGCAGGTCTTCAGGCCGGCTGCACTCGATACGCAGCTCGCCGCCCGCCGCCGCCGCCGCGATCGCGTAGGTGCCCGCTTCGAGGTAATCCGCGATGACGGTGTGGTCTGCCCCCCCGAGCTCGCGAACGCCGTCCACGACGAGGCGCTCGGTGCCGATTCCCTCGATCAGCGCACCCATCTTGACTAGCAGCCGGCAGAGGTCCTGCACGTGCGGCTCACGCGCGGCGTTGAAGATCTCGGTCCTTCCTTGCGCCAGGACGGCCGCGAGCAGGATGTTCTCGGTGCCCGTGACCGTGGGCAGGTCGAAAACGATCCTGTCCCCGCGCAGTCGCTCCGCCTCGCCCAGGATCTCGGTCTCGGTCTCGGTGATGTGCGCGCCCATCTGCCGCAGGCCGCGCAGGTGCTGCTCGATGCGCCGGGCTCCGATGTCGTCCCCCCCGGGCCTCGGCACCCGCGCGTGCCCAAACCTTCCAAGCAGAGCACCGAGCAGGACGATCGTCGCGCGCATCCGCCGGCCGAGCTCGTCGGAGACATCGGTCTTTTTCGCTCCGCCCATATGCAGGACCATCGTGCCCTCGCCCTCGGTGGTGCCCCCCAGACCAGCCAGGATCTGCGCCATGAGAGACGTGTCGGTCACCTTTGGCACGTTGCTGAGAGTGACGGCTTCTTTCGTCAGCAGCGCCGAGGCCATCTCGGGAAGCGCGGCGTTCTTGGAGCCGCTGACGCAGATGCTGCCGGCCAGCTGCGCGCCGCCTGTGATCCTCAGCGCATGCTCCCGGCCCGGGAAGTCGGTTTTCATCGAAGGCTAAAGGTAACCCTGCCGGCCGCTGCTAACCGCGCCGCATCCGCGCCAGGCGCAACCTTGCCTCGGCCATGGCAAGCGCGCTTTGGAACTCAACCTCTTCATCCGCGGTGACGGTGCCGGCGAGCTTCTCCTGCGCCCGGCGGCGAGCCTCCTCGGCGCGTTCGATGGAGATCTCGTCAGCGTGCTCTGCCACGTCGGCGAGCACGGTGACCCGGTCGGGAAGCACCTCGAGGAAGCCCCCGCCCACGAACAGCAGCTGCTCAGGTCCGCCGATCGTCTCCTGGATGCGCAGCGGACCCGGTCTGAGGATCGTCATGAGGGGCGCATGCCGGGCCAGTACGCCGAGCTCGCCATCGGCGCCGTTGGCGATGATGAACTCCACCTCGCCTTCGAACAGGCTCCGCTCGACACTCACCACGCGCAGCGGGTACTTCATGAGCGTCCGGCCACTAGGACGCCTGCTTCTTCTTCATCTCTTCGCCCTGCCCGCGCGCCTCGTCGATGGTGCCCACCATGTAGAAGGCCTGCTCCGGTAGGTCGTCGTGCTTGCCTTCGAGGATCTCTTTGAACCCGCGGACCGTCTCAGCGATCGGCACGTACTTGCCTTCGCGGCCGGTGAACCGCTGAGCGACGTTGAAGGGCTGGGAGAGGAAGCGCTGGATCTTGCGCGCCCGCGACACCGCCTGCTTGTCGTCATCCGACAGCTCTTCCATCCCGAGGATGGCGATGATGTCCTGCAGGTCCTTGTAGCGCTGCATGGTCTTCTTGACGCCCTGCGCCGCGTCATAGTGGTCCTGGCCCACGATCGAGGGCTCCACGTAGCGGCTCGAGGAGCCGAGCGGGTCGACCGCTGGGTAGATGCCGATCTCGACCAGCGCTCGCTCCAGTCGCACCGTCGCCCCGAGGTGGGCGAAAACGGTCTGGATGGCAGGGTCGGTGTAGTCGTCGGCCGGCACGTAGACGGCCTGCACCGAAGTGATGGAGCCCTTGCGCGTCGAGGTGATGCGCTCCTGCAGCTCGCCCATCTCGGTGGCGAGCGTCGGCTGGTATCCCACGGCCGACGGCATGCGGCCCAGCAGAGCGGAGACCTCTGAGCCCGCCAGCAGGTAGCGGAAGATGTTGTCGACGAACAGGAGCACGTCGGCTCCCTCGGTGTCGCGGAAGTACTCGGCCATGGTCAGACCGGTGAGGCCCACCCTCGCGCGCGCCCCGGGCGGCTCGTTCATCTGGCCGAACACGAGCGCCGTCTGGGGCAGCACCCCCGCGTCGCGCATCTCGTGGTACATGTCATTGCCTTCTCGCGTGCGTTCGCC
>JBIOGJ010000121.1:0-3358 GCA_044447965.1 Thermoanaerobaculales bacterium
GCGCCGGCTCCGGCTTCACGCGTGAGCAGATCTCGGTCTCCGACCCGGATGCGATCGACGCGCTCCTCAGCCGCCTGCGGCCTGCGGTCGTGTTCAACTGCGCCGCCTACAACGCCGTCGACGGGGCCGAGACCGAAAGAGACCTTGCGTACGCGGTCAATGCCGAAGGTCCCGCCAACGTCGCCCGCGCGTGCGTGCGGCACCGCCTCCGCCTGGTTCATTTCTCGACCAACTTCGTTTTCGACGGCGCGCTTGACCGGCCGTACGTCGAATCGGACCCGCCTTCTCCGATCAGTGTCTACGGCGCCTCCAAGCTCGAGGGCGAAAAGAGCGTGCTGGACCTCTTGCCGGACGCATTGGTGATCAGGACGGCGGCGCTTTTCGGCGACCGCGGCTCAGCGATCAAGGGCGGGAGCTTTCCCGACCGGATCGTCTCCCGCGCGAAGGCCGGAGAGGCCGTGCGTGTGGTCGCCGACCAGAAGGTCAACCCAACCTATACGGCGGACCTGGCGCCGGTCGCCCTCGAGCTGGGTGAGTCACCGCTCCGAGGCGTCGTCCATGTCGTCGCTGCGGGGTGTGCAGGTTGGGACGAGCTGGCACGCGCGGCGCTCGAGGAATTCCACGTGACGGCCGAGGTCGAGCCGGCCTCGTCGGCAGAGTTGGGCGGAGCCGCGAAGCGGCCGCTCAACGGCTGCCTCTCGTCTTCGTTGGTGCCGCCGCTGAGGCCGTGGCGAGAGGGATTGCACGAGTGGGCGGTCCGGCGCATCGAGGCGTCCAGGGCATAAAAAAACAGGTATGAGGGAAAACCCGGATGGTTTTCCCTCATCGCCAGGCGCTGCGCGCGTGGCTGCTCCCATTCCGGTATATCGAACGGACTTGACCAAATATCTGAAGCCGGCGGCGCATGGAGGCGAGCAGGCAAAGTCGCGACCGGGCGAAGCCCGCTCGCCCCGGCCACGCTGGTCTGACGTGACGAGCAGGGCATAAAAAAGGCTCGGGCCGGGCGATTTCTCGACACCGGCTCCGAGCTTGGCTGCGGGGGGTGAGGTTCTAAGTGATGATGATTCCCCGATTAACTTCCGATTCGCTCGTTCCCCTCCGAGGGTCCCTGCGCACGGCGCGCAAGCCAAAAGTTTAGGCGCGGAAACCGCGAGTGGACACGTCGATCTTTGTACTTTTTCGACGACGAAACGACTGCGTCACTCGGGGAATACCAAGCCCGGCCGTTGTCGGCGCGAGCGCATCGTGTTAGAAGTGCGTTGCTCCAGCACACGACTTGCACACTTTGATCAGCTCGAACGATTTAGCCAATCGCCTCGGCGTGAGCCGGGCGACTGTTCTTCGCGCTGTCGCAAAGGGATTGCTCAAGCCCGCGGTCGTCACTCCGGGTGGGCACCGCCGCTTCTGGTCCGAGGACGTTGAGGAGTTCGCGGGCCGCAGCAGCACCGGGTCGGGCAACGCGAAGCTCGTCAGCTCCAAAGCGGCGGCCCGGCTCCTGGGCGTCAGCCAGCCGACGCTGAACCGCGCCGTGCGCGAAGGCAAGCTCCGCCCCGCCGCGGTGACCCCGGGAGGGCATCGGCGCTTCGCCACCTCCGAGCTCCTCGACGCTTTGCGCAACGCGCCGGCTTTCCCGGCGACGTCCATCTGGAGCGGTTGTTGATGGCCGGAGACACGCCGCCACAATCGCCACACAGGCGTCGCGGAGACCGCGGCCAGCTGGCCTGGAGCGTCGTCCTGAACGCGATTCTCGTCGCCGCGTTCGTCTTGGGGGCGATCCCATTCGTGGCCATCGCGCGCGGATTCGTCGAGCTGGTATCGCAGTCGAAGATTCGCAGCGGCGCCGACTGGTTGGCGTACGGCTTCGCGTTCACGGGGCTGTTCCTGGGAGCGGTCTTCTTCGCGTACGCGATCAAGTACTACCTCAGCACGGCGATGGTGCTGCTGACCACGCTCGTCACAGGTCCTCGAGGTGGCAATGGTCATGCGTCCAAAGGCTCGCCGAACCTGACCGGCCACAACCGCATGAATGGCAACGGAAATGGGACCGGAAATGGGAACGGAAACGGCTTCCACCTCGACCTCGGGTACTACCCGTTCGTCTCTGTGCACGTGGCGGCTTACAACGAAAGGCGGGTGATCGAGCGGCTGCTGCAGGCGCTCGACCAGCTGGACTACCCCGAGTACGAGGTGGTAGTGGTCGACGACTCGAACGACGAGTCCCTGCAGATCCTTGAGCAGTGGACCGACCGGCCGAAGTTCAAGATCCTCCACCGCAGCAGCCGCGCCGGCTACAAAGGCGGTGCGCTGCGTGAAGCGCTGAAGGTCACCGACCCCCGGGCCGAGTACGTGGTGGTCTTTGACGCCGACTCGGTGCCGTTCCCGGATTCGATCGAGCGCCTCCTGCCGCACTTCTATCGAGTGGCCCAGCGTGCGAGCGACAGAGTCCTCGATTCGACGTTTGGACGTGAAGAGGATCTCACCGGCAACGGCCTGGTCAAACGACGGACCGACGTCGCGGCTGTGCAGAGCTACCAGTGGCACGTGCTCAACAAGTCGGAGAGCTGGCTGACAGAGGCGGTGCGGGCAGAGTACGCCGGAAGCTACATGGTGGAGCGTCCATTCCAGGACGCGATCGGCTCGTTGAAGATGATCGCCGGCACGGCTTACATGATCCGGGCCGATGTCCTGCGCCAGGTCGGTTGGGGCACGAGCATCACCGAGGACTGGGAGCTGACGCTCAAGCTGTACGTGCGCGGCTACAAGGTGGTGTACACGCCCTGGGCCGAAACACCGGCGGAGTGCGTCAGCACCTTCACGCGCCTCGCGCGCCAGCGGATGCGATGGGCGGAGGGACACACACACAACGTCCGGAAGTATTTCGGGGCGATCATGGGATCGCCTTTCATCACTCCGCTCGAGAAGGTCGAGTTCCTCTACGACTCCACCTATTACCTGCAGGCGGCCCTGTTCGTGGTGGGGACGCTTGCGTGGTTGATGTCGGAGATCGTGTTTCACGCCCACGTGCCGGGCTGGACGGCGGCCCTCGGCTGGTCGCTGCTCTTCTCGAACGTTTTTGCGCTGCCGCTGATGAACCTGGGCGGCCTGATTCTCGAAGAAGCGCCGGCGCGCGACCTGCAGGGTGTGTGGGGAGCGCTGGTGCTGTCTTTTGCCCTGGTTCCCTTCCAGGGTTGGGCGGCCGCCAAAGGCCTGTTCAGCAAGGACGAAGGGCCCTGGTTCCGCACCCCGAAGACCGGTCGCATCACTGACGAGGTGCATCACCTGCGGAGGCTCAATCTCCTGCGCCGGTGGCTGCTGGGCCCGCGGGCGCGGCGCCAGGACCTTACGCCACCCGCCCGCC
>JBIOGJ010000122.1:0-3312 GCA_044447965.1 Thermoanaerobaculales bacterium
GGCGAAAAGTGTTCGTCAAGCCTCTGGTCGTGCTCGCGGCGAAATGCCTCGGCCCGGGCCGGCTTCGCCTGGAGATGGTCAAGCTGGCGCATGACCTGGGAGACCGCGACGAGAGCTTCGAAACTCTCTACGGCCGGTCTCGGCCACAGGTTTTGCCCAAGTACGAAGTACCGGCCCGGCGCGCGGCTTAGCTGGTTCGGCTCCATCTAGATTCATTTCCCGCTCAACAAGCCATCGGCGCGCCCTCGAGTACTCCCGTTGTGGGAGGCGTTTCTAATACAGATGAACGACTTTGACCGGTACCTGGAACGCGGGCTTCGTCAGATGCTGGACCCGGTGGTCATATCGGGGGCGCCCCGCCGCAGGCGGAGGACGGGCTCCGGAATGCCACTGCTGGCGGTGGTGAAGGCTCCGATCGAGCTGGTGGCGGAAGTGCTTCCTGCGGTCGAGCCGGTCGCCGTACCCGTCCAGCCGATCCACCTTCTTCCCTAGCCAAATACCCTTCCTTCCTCTCGCGGGGCCGGGCGGTTTCGCCCGGCCTCTCGTGCGGCTACTCTTCGTACTGTGAGCACCGAAACCTCGGCCCTTCAGTTCAAGCTGGCGCCCTCCCCCCACAGGATTGGCCGCGAGCAGCGGGCGCGGATGGTCGCGGACCCGGGCTTCGGACGCATCTTCACCGAGCACATGGTTCGGATCGCCTGGAACCGCGAGCATGGGTGGCATGACGCCGAGCTTTCCGCGTACGCGCCCCTCGAGCTCGATCCGGCGGTCATGGTGCTCCACTACGCGCAGACGATCTTCGAGGGACTGAAGGCCTTCCGCCAGGCCGACGGAGGCATCGCCGCATTCCGGCCCGACGCCCACGCTGCGCGCTTCCGCCGGTCGGCCCGCCGGCTGGCGCTTCCCGAGCTTCCGGAGAGCGTGTTCATCGAGGCGATCGACCGGTTGATGAGCGTCGATGGCGAGTGGGTGCCCTCGGCGCCTGAGCAGAGCATGTATCTACGGCCCTTCATGTTCGGGAGCGAGATCGGGCTCGGCGTGCGTCCGGCCTCGGAGGTCACCTTCCTTTTGATCGCGTCGCCATCCGGTTCCTACTTCCCGAGCGGCGTCAAGCCCGTCACGGTCTGGCTCTCGGAAGACTTCACCCGCGCGGCTCCCGGCGGAACCGGAGAGGCGAAGACCGGCGGCAACTATGCCGGCGGCCTGCTCGCCCAGGCGCAGGCGGCGGAAAAGGGATGCGACCAGGTCGTCTGGCTCGACTCGCAGGAGCACCGCTGGGTCGAGGAGATGGGCGGCATGAACCTGTGCTTCGTGTTCGGCAGCGGACGCAAGGCCAGGCTGCTCACGCCGGCGCTCACTGGGACGCTGCTGCCGGGAATCACGCGGGACTCGCTTCTGACGCTGGCCAGAGACCTGGGGTACGAGGCTGAAGAAGACAAGATCAGCACGGAGGAATGGCGCACCGGATGCGCCGACGGATCCTTGACCGAAGTCTTTGCGTGCGGCACCGCCGCCGTGATCACCCCGGTGGGAGCTGTCAAGTCGGCGCACGGTTCGTGGACCATCGGCGATGGCAAACCAGGTGAGGTATCGATGCGCCTGCGCCAGTCGCTGATCGACATCCAGAGAGGCGCCGCGCCCGACACGCACCACTGGCTGCACCGGATCTCGACCGCCGTCTGACGTGAAGAGGGTCGTCATCGTGGGTGGCGGCGGCGCGGGCGACGCCGCTGCGTTCGCGCTTCGCAAGCAAGGCTTCGACGGCATGGTCACGATGATCAGCTCCGATAAGGACCGTCCTTATGACAGGCCTTACCTGTCCAAGGAATTCCTGCGCGGCGAGGTCGATCTGCCCAAGGTCTTTCTTCACGACGAGGCCGATTACGCGAAGCAGGGCATCGAGCTCCAGCTGAACAGGAAGGTGACCGGGGGCTCGATCCCCGGGGGCAAGCTCGCGGTCGACGGTGGCGGCGAGGTCGAGTTCGACGTGCTCATCCTCGGTCTCGGTGGAACGCCTCGCCGTCTCCACGACGCTCCGCGCGCAGAGAACGTGTTGATGCTTCGCTCGCTCCGCGACAGCAAGGCCTTGCGGCAGGCGCTCGAGCGCACCTCTCGGCTGCTCGTCATCGGGGCCGGGTTCATCGGCGCGGAGGTTGCCGCGTCCGCGAGACAGTTGGGCAAGGACGTGCTCATGATCGAATCAGCGCCCGTGCCGCTCTCTCGCGCGTTGAGCCCCGAGGTGGGCGAGATCTACGCGACGATCCATCGCGCCAAGGGCGTGGACCTGCGAACCGGGACCACGGTGCAGAAATGGCACAGCGACGGGAGCCGGGTGGTCGGAGTGACGCTGTCAGACGGCCGGCGTGAAGAGGCGGACCTCGTGCTCGAGGCGGTCGGCATCGAACCCAACCTGGAGGTGCCCAAGGCGCTCGGGCTCACCCTCGAAGGGGGAGGCGTTCGCGTGGACGAGGCGCTGCGCGCGGCCGAGGGCGTCTACTGCGGCGGCGACATCGCGTTTCACGCACACCCGGTGCTCGGCCGCTCGATTCGCGTCGAGCACTGGGAGGTCGCCAAAAATCACGGCCGCGGAATCGCGGCGAACGTCACTGGCGGCGACAAGCCTTACGCGAAGCTGCCGTACTTCTGGTCCGACCAGTACGACGTGAACATGGAGTACCGCGGCAACGCGTCTGGAGATGACCGGGCTGTATGGCGCGGCGACCGCGATGGCCTTTCGTTCTCGGTCTTCTACATCCGCAACGGGCTCATCGACGCAGTGCTCTCGATGAACGACTCGAAGACCAACGAGGTGGGTGGCAAGCTCATCGAAAGCCGCCGGCCGGTGAGCGAGTCCGCGCTCGCCAACATGAGCGTCGACCTCGTGGAGCTCGTACCCACGGCCGCTTCGTAGAGGCGCCGTATGGGCGCCGAAGGTCCATCGACGGCCTTTCGGCGGCGCCTCCAGGGCCTAAGCTTCGCCGCCGTGCGGCGCGTTTCTGTCGTGGGGTCGACCGGCGCCGGCAAATCGACTCTTGCCCGCGCGATCGCGCAGCGGCTCGCCGTGCCGTACGTGGAGCTCGACGGGTTCATGCACCAGGCGGGTTGGCGTCCGCGGCCGGACAGCGAGTTCCTGGACGAGGTCGATAGGGCGACGTCCATGCCGGGGTGGGTGGTCGACGGCAACTACCGGCGATTCGTGATCGAAGGCCCGGTCTGGCAGCACGCCGACACGGTGGTCTGGCTGGACCTCCCCAGGCGGTCCATCATGCGGCAGGTGATCACCAGGACCGTACGCCGCTCCGTGACGAGGGA
>JBIOGJ010000123.1:0-3306 GCA_044447965.1 Thermoanaerobaculales bacterium
CCCGCGCTTGATCGAGTTCGGCGCGGCGGTCAGCGCCATTCCGCAGTTGGGGCAGAAGCCTGACGCGACGATGTGCATGTGGCAGCTCGGGCAGATGGTCTCCGCGTAGCCCATGTGCGCCGCCTCCTCGAGCAGGGCGTAGTGCAGCAGATACCGGATGTAGATCAGGAGTGCCCCGACGACGGCCGCCTGCCAGACCAAGACGAAAAGAGGATTGACCGAGGTGTCCTTCATCACCTCTGTGCCCGCAGAGAACGCGATGTGCGCGAGCAGCGCCATCGCGACCCCGCCGATCTCACGTCCGGCGAGGCGGCCTCGCCGGTAGCGCCAGATCGTGGCCGCGATCATGCCCGTGGCGCTCCCCTGCAGCAGCGGCAAGAACACAGCGAGCGTCGTGAGGTCGTAGATCCAGTTGCCGGGGGCGACGTGCGCGGGCAGGCTGGTCAGGACGCTGCTGAATCCGATCAGCGCCTGAGCGAGACTGAAACCGAGGCCCGCAGCGACTCCGAAGACGAGGCCATCCACGGTCTCAGGAAAATCTGCGCGGTTGGGCAGGAGGATCGCCGGCAGCGCCTTCAGCGCCTCTTGAACAACGGGCAGCAACAGGCCCACGATCAATAGGCCGCCCAGGCTCACGCCGGCGTTGCCGAACGCGTTGCCGCTGTACTGGAACGGGTTGTAGATGATCCGCTCGAACACCGTGGCGACGATGCCCACGATGATTCCCCCGCCCAGGGTGAATCCCAGCACGAGGGCAGGCTCATCGCGGTAGACCTGCGCCTCGTACAGATAGATGAGGTAGAGAACCGGGACGAGGAACGCCGAGACCAGGATCGCCGCGGAGATCAGGCCCGCGAGGTAGAGCACCAGGATGCCGGCGAGGCCGGCGATGAAAGCCCAGCGAAACTCGTGGATCTTGTGGTGGCCGAGGTGCGGAAAGAGCGTCGTGAACACCGAGGGCTGCGCGACGTGCTCGCCGGGATGCGCCGCGTAGCGATGCTCGCGCGTCCTGGCGTCACCGATCTCTTGGGTGGTTCCCTGGTGAGCCCCGCAGCGCGTGCAGAAGACGCCGTCCGGGACGTCGTTGGAACAATGGTCGCACCGCACCGGCTATCCTCCCGTCCGAGCCGCGGAAGTCGATCCCGCTCGCTGGGCGGTAAGGATAGGGCCGTGCGACGCCGTTTAGTACCCGGTTAGCGGGCGGGTTCCGCCTCCGCGGGTAGCTTGGGCACCCAGCCGCGGATGAAGTGGCACGAGTAGTGGCCCGAGTGCTTGTCGAAGTAGTGCTGGTGATACTCCTCGGCCGGCCAGAAATGAGCCAGCGGAACGATCTCGGTCACGATCGGCCGGTCGAAATAGCGCTGCGCCTGCCCTTTCGAATCGAGCGCTGCCTTCTCCTGCTCCGCGTTGTGGAAGAAGATGGCCGACCGGTACTGATGACCGTGGTCCGGCCCCTGGTAGTTGAGGGTCGTCGGATCGTGCATGTTCCAGAAGGCGTTGAGGAGCTCGTCGTACGAGACTCGCGCCGGATCGTAGGTGACCTCGACCGCCTCGGCATGGCCCGTCCGGCCGGAGCACACCTGCTCGTAGGTCGGGTTGTCGCGCGTGCCGCCGGAGTAGCCGGAGACCGCGTCGATCACGCCCGGTATCTCGTTGAAAAGGTGCTCAACGCCCCAGAAGCAACCGCCCGCAAAAGTAGCTTTTTCCATCTCGTCTCCTTATTGATGCGCCCTGCGCTTGATACTGTGCCCAAAATCGGCGCCTCGTTACCATCTGGCGCCTCACGATGAACTCTTCAGGCCCTCCCCCACCCAGGCATCGATGGCTTCGAATGGCCATAGTCGACATCACGCCGTTGCGGCGGCACCGTGATTTCCGGCTTTTGTTCATCGGGCGCATGGTGTCGTTCTTCGGCACCATGATCACGTCGGTCGCCGTCCCGTACCAGGTGTATCAGCTCTCTCACAGCGTCCTTCTGGTTGGCATGCTAGGGCTGGCCGAGCTGGCCGCCATCCTCATCTTCGCCTTGCTGGGCGGTGCGCTTGCCGATGCCGCCGACCGGCGATTGATGGTCCTGCTCACCGAGGCCGGTCTCATGGCGGGCAGTCTGCTGCTCGCGGGGAACTCGGTACTCGCACATCCGGTGCTTTGGCTGATCTTTGCCATCGTCATTTTTCAAGCCTCGTTCGATTCACTCCAGCGACCGTCTCTCGACGCGCTGCTGCCCAGGCTCGTAAATGTCGACGAGCTGCGGTCTGCCGCGGCGCTCGGAAACCTGCGAGGAACCCTGGGCATGATCGCCGGACCTTCCATCGCCGGCGTGCTTGTCGCGGTTGTCGGCTTACCGGCGACATACCTGGTCGATGTGACGACATTCGTGATTGGGCTCGCGTGCCTCGTCCTCATGAAGGAAGTGCCGCCGCCGGCCGGCGCCCAGCGGCCGAGCCTGCGCCGCGTGGCGGAGGGAATCATGTACGCGCGCAGCCGCCCCGAGCTGATCGGCACTTATGTGGTCGACATCGTGGCGATGCTCTTCGGGATGCCCATGGCCCTTTTCCCGGCCATCGCCCAGACCCTTGGCGGTCCCAGCGTGCTGGGTTTCCTCTACGCAGCGCCCTCAGTGGGCTCCTTCGCGTTCGCTGCTACCAGTGGATGGACGCGACGGATCCACCGCCACGGCATGGGCGTGATCGTCGCCGCGACGCTTTGGGGGGTCGCGATCATCGGGTTCGGAGTTGTCCCCGGCCTGGCCGCGGCACTTGTCTTCCTTGGCATCGCCGGTGCGGCGGACTCCATGAGCGGAGTGTTCCGGCAGACGATCTGGAACCAGACCATCCCCGATTCGCTGCGCGGGCGGCTGGCCTCGATCGAGCTGCTCAGCTACTCGGTCGGGCCGACCTTGGGCAACTTCGAAGCCGGCGTCGTGGCATCGCTGACGAGCATCCGATTCTCGATCTTGTCAGGCGGCGTCCTGTGCGTAGCCGGCTGCATCCTCTGCGCGCTGGCGTTGCCCGCATTCAGAACGTACGACGCGCGGCGCTACCATCAGGCGCCAGATCCTCGAACCGGGGGCGTCAAGCCGGAGTAGGAATGAGCTCGGAACAGGTTTTGATCGGGCTGGCCGCCGGCGCGGTGGTGCTCGCGTTGTGGGCGGCGGTGTTTGCCACGCGCGCAGACATGGCCTCTCGCAGGGCGATCAAGGCTGCCGATGCCAGGTGGGAGGCCACCACTCGGCCGGTGCCTCACCTGACGTTCATCGGCTCGCCCGCCGCGGGCCAGCCGATCGAGCTCGAGGTGGAGAACCTC
>JBIOGJ010000124.1:0-3244 GCA_044447965.1 Thermoanaerobaculales bacterium
AGGCGCGATGGTGCGCCTGGCAAGAATCGAACTTGCTGCCTCTTGCTCCGCAGGCAAGCGCTCTATCCGGTGAGCTACAGGCGCGCGAACCGTTCAGTTTAGGCGAGCGTCGACGGCCGCCGTCGCGGACTTGAAGGTCGCCGCATCGAGATTGCTGACCACGACGAGCGCCACGAAGACCGACCGGTGCCAGCACGCCAGTTGCACAGGCGACCGGTCGTACGTGAACGAGCTGAGACCAAGGCCCGTGGCCGTGCCTCGCGTGACGCCGGGGACGACCTCGGCGACGGATGGCGGGACGAAGCCGAACACACCGGATTCCCAGGCGCGATCCGCCTGTCCAGGGTCGGCGAAGACCGCCACCACGCTGGTCATTGCCTTCACGCTGCCGGTCGCGCCCAGCTCTGCCTTGCACGCTGCTGGATCGGCCGCGAACACCGATATGGCGCCGGCCTCCGCGCCTTCGGCACGGAGCTCCTGCCATTGGGTCGAGGCGCGCGCTGCGACGCTCGCATCCGCGCGGGTCAGCTGCGCGAGGTAGACGTCGGCCGGGCCGGAACCCAGACATGGGTTGAGTCCCGCCGGAACATCGGCGGACTGGAGTATCGCCCTGGTCGGATCTGTGTGCGGCGTGGGGCTGGGCATGGGGCTTACGACGGCATTGGTATCGCTCTGGCAAGCGACTGCAAGGACAACCAAGGCCAGGCACGCAATGAACCGGGTCACGGGGGGCGCAGTTTAGACTGAGCAAGCCATCGCGCGCCTGTAGCTCACCGGACAGAGCGTTCGGCTCCGGACCGAAAGGCAGCAGGTTCGATTCCTGCCAGGCGCACCAACCTTGACAGAACGCGAACCGTCTCGCGGCCGCGTGGCCCTCCGCTGGAGGCTTTCGGTTCAGGGTTTCGTTGTATGAAGCGAATGGTCTGGCCCCTTGCGCGCAGCCCAACTGCGTCGCAGGACTGTCTACACGTAGACGACAAACGATTCCACCTGCCAGTCAGCCGTCACCTGCGGAGAATGGCTCGCTCGACCCGATCGGCGACCTTGCCAATCGTGGCGGCCTCGTCCGGCGGCAGGCTTGAAGACCGAAGGGCCGCCCCCAGCGCATCGAGCACATCTGCCCATCCATCGGTCAAGCCGGCATTGGCCCTCCATGCCGGTCGCACCGTATTCACGAGCTCATCGTCTCCGCGATCGGCCCACTTCTTGAGGAGGTCCTCGATCGGATCAAGCACCTCGTCGGTCCATGCGTCCCGCACGTCCTAATGTTGCTCGGATCAATGCCCGCGACCAGCCATGCCGTAATACGGTTTTACGGCAAATCCGCTATCATTCGCCCATGAGTCAGAGATCGTTCGTCGGAGTCCGTGGGCGTGGAGAGATTGTCTTGCCGGCGGCGGTACGGCGCCGCCACCATTTGGATCAGCCTGGTGCCCAGGTCGAGGTTGTTGAGCGCGAGGACGGCGTGATCGAGTTGCATCCACATGTGACGGTGCCGGCCGACCAAGCTTGGTTCTGGACACCTGACTGGCAGCGCGGCGAACGCCGTGTCGACCAGCATGTAGCGGCGGGCGATATCCATGTCTCGGGCGACGTTGACGACTTCGTCAATGACATTGATACCGTTCGTGCGGCGCGCCCTCGCAAAGCTCGTCGTTGAAGTTTGAGCGAACCGCGCAATTCGACGCCGATGTTAGGCGACTGACTAACCAGGAATTCGAGCTCTTCCGGCAGGTTGCCCGAGATGTGTTCTCGCCTGCGGCTGATCGACATGCAATCGACCCGGCCACGCCCTGGCCGGCAGGTCTGCGGGTCAAGCCGGTCCAAGGCACCCGAGGGATCCTCGAGATGACCTGGTCTTTCGCCGGGCCCGACGGTCGAGCGACCTTCGAGCTCGTCACGGTCGACGGCGAACTACGAGTTCGGTGGCGCCGAGTCGGCGGCCATCGCATCTTCGGCAAGCCTTGAGCATCCTGAGTAGCAAGCTCGTCGAACCTTGGCGACCCTGCCGGCGACAGCGACCGGGGTCCTAACAAGTCCACAAAGGTTCTTATTGTGGAAAACCGGGTTGCACTCTTACGCAGACACGCGAACCATTTCACGAGTCTTCACGGGAGTGATTCCAGACGGCCGCCCCGCGGCTAGCAGCGCGCGATTTCAATGATTTTCGCCACCATCTCACCGAGCGGGGCGCTAGTGTCGATCTCTTCCGTCGCGGCGTTCCGCAGGATCGGTTCGATGGTGGACTTGAAGCGGAGTACCTCGGCCACATCCGCGGCCGACTTGCCGTACGGATTGTTTGTCCTCGCCATGAGCCTTTCAACCGTCAGTTCGAGAGAGACGCTAAGAAGCACGATGCGATCGAACCGGGCGTAGAACCTTGCCTGGTTGGGAACGCACGCGCCCAGGAAGAGGACATCCGCGTCCTCCGTTGACAGGACTTCGCTAATCCGGTCTTCTCGCCAAACCCAACCCGGCCCGTCAGCGTCCGGGCCTCCGGGGATGGGCAGCACCTCCCAATCTGGATTCCAACCGGTGTCGATTGCCTTAAAGCCACGCACTGAGAGCGCGTGGATGACCGAGGACTTGCCGGTTCCCGACATCCCGGTGATGAGGACCCGTCGCATCGAAAGTAAGGCTAGCTTCCGGTGGATGGTGTCAGCGCCGTCTGCCGTCCGCGTCCGCGGCCGCACCGACAACCGCCGCGATCAGGCTCGCAGTCGCCTGTAACCCCCGCGGCGAAGCTTGGTATGCCGACCGGCGAGAACAATGGGCTCGCTCTTAACAAGTGCTGAGAGGTTCTTATTGTGGAAGTTCGCGGTGCTGGCCGTGATCCTCCGGGCCTTCTACGACACTCATGCTCACCCGCTGGGCTCCCTCGCCTATTCCTACCTGCTCGAGTTCCCGAGCGATCTTTTATCGATCGGCATCGTCGCGGTGCTGTTTGTGGTCGTGATGATGTTCAGGCGCCGCCGGAAGCACTCCTAACTCCATTGTCAAATCGCGGTAATCTCAGAAGTCACCCGGCGAGGGACCGAACAGCAGAAGGAGGCTCATGACGGTTCAAGCGAGCGACGAAGATCTTCTCCGCCTCCGCACTGAGAATGCCGAGCTGAAGCGACTGCTTCAGAAGCACCAGTGGGCTGGACTCACTCCGCTCCACTCCAACGGAGCGTGTCCGGAATGCGCCGGATCGGCGCCCCCGGACGGCCGTGGACACCGTCCCGGCTGCGCCATCGCCAAG
>JBIOGJ010000125.1:0-3135 GCA_044447965.1 Thermoanaerobaculales bacterium
AGGAAACCCTGCGCCGCGTCGCAGCCGGCCTCCACGAGCACCGCCTCGGCCATGCGGTCCTGCAGGCCTTCGGCGACCACCCTCAATCCCAGGTTGTGGCCGAGGCCGACCGCGGAGCGGACGATGGCTCCCGAGTCCGGGTCCGACGCCAGCGCCGAGACGAACGAGCGGTCGATCTTGATCTCGTTGACCGGCAGGCGCATGAGATAGAGCAGCGACGAGTAGCCCGTCCCGAAATCGTCCAGGGCCAGCCGCACGCCCATCTCGTTGAGCCGGTGGAGGGCCTTGGCAGCGGCCGCGGCCATCGCGACACCCTCGGTGATCTCGAGCGTCAACCGGTGCGGCTCGACCTTGAAGTTCTCGAGCGCGCGGGCGACCATCTCCTCCAGGGAGTGGTCTTCGATGTTGCGCGGCGACACATTGAGAGAGACTGACACGTCGAGGCCATCCGCCAGCCATTTGCACATCTGGGTCAGGGCCGAATCGATCACCCAGGCCGTCAGCGGGTGGATGATCCCCGTCTCCTCCGCCATCGAGATGAACCGGTCGGGCGGCATGAGCCCCTCGCGCGGGTGGTTCCAGCGAACCAGGGCCTCGACCGAGTGGATGGCACCAGTCGCGAGAGTCACCTGCGGCTGGTAGTGCAGCACGAGCTCGCCCTGCGGAATGGAGCGGCGCAGCTCGCCGGCCAGGCCCGAGCGGCGCAGGGTCTGCGCCTCCTGCTCCGGCGCATACACGGCGTGGCCGCCCCCCGCGCGCTTGGCCACGTACATCGCGACGTCCGCGCGGCGCAGCAGCGTGCTGGGGTCATCGCCGTGCACCGGGTACATCGCGATGCCGATCGATGCGCCGGTCTCGACACTCTGGTCGGCGATGGCGAAAGGCCCCTCGAGCGAAGCGAGGATCTTCTTCGCGGTCGCGACCACGTCGTCGGGATGTCGCGCGTCGATGGTCAGCACCGCGAACTCGTCGCCGCCCAGCCTCGCGATGGTGTCCGTGGCGCGCAGCACCCCGCGCAGGCGCGCCGTAACCTCCTGCAGCAGGCTGTCTCCACGGTCGTGGCCGAGCGAGTCGTTGATGTCCTTGAACCGGTCGAGGTCCAGGAGCAGAACCCCGAACATCTTCTGGTTGCGGCGCGCGGCGAGCAGGGCCTGGCGCAGGCGGTCGCCGAACAGGCTGCGGTTGGGCAGCCCGGTCAACGCGTCGTGCAGGGCCTGGTACTCGAGGGCGTCGGTGTGCGCCTTGCGCTCCGAGATGTCGCGCAGCGTGGCGATGAACATATGCCGCGAGCCGACCTGCATTGAGCTGACGACAAACTCGAGCGGGAACAGGCTCCCGTTCTTGCGCTTGCCCATAGTCTCGTGGGCGCCGCTCACCGGGATGTCGAGCTTGAGGCGGCGCTGGAGGTAGTTGTCGAACGCGCTGCGATGGGTGGTGGCGATGAGCATGTCGGTGTGCTGGCCGACGAGCTCCTCCTCGGCGTAGCCGAACAGTTTCGCGACCGCCGGGTTGGCAGACTCGATGAGGCCCGAGCTGTCGACGGTGGTGAGCCCGTCGGACACGTTGTCCAGCACCGACCGCATGCGCTTCTCGCTCTCCCGAAGTGCGACTTCGGCGCGCTTGCGCTCGACGAACTCGCCGATCTGCGAGCCAACGTCGTTCATCACTGCGACCAGCCCCTCGTCGAGGTCGCGGGGTGCCCAGCTGTGCAGCGAGATCATCCCGACCACGCGCCGGCCGCTGCGGACCGGGAAGCCCACGATGCCGTGAAGCCCGGCCGCGAGCGCGGCCGCCGACCGCGGCGAGCTGTCGCTCGCGAGGTTGGGCATCGCAACCGGAGCGCCGGACTCCCAGACCTGACCGGCCAGCCCTTCGCCGCGCCGGTAGCTGACCTGCGAGGCGGTCGCTTCGTAAAAGGACGTGTCGCGCCCTGGCCTCTTCCACGAGGCGCCGAAGTGCATCGCCTCGCGCTCCGGGTCGACCTCCCAGTACTCGGCGAGCTCCCAATCGAGCGAGCGGCACAGGCCTTCGAGCACCCCCGGCGCAGCCTTCTCCCACCCGGGCGAGGTGACCAGGGCCTGGGTGACGGCAAACCGCGCCGCCTGCAGCACCTCGGCCCGCTTGCGGTCGCGGATGTTGACCGCCACGGTCTGGAAGTACATCGGCTTGCGGTCGGAATCTCGCACCAGGCGCATCGTCAGGTCGACCCACACCGGCTCACCGTCCTTGCGCGTGTAGCGCTTTTCGATGTGCACGCCCTCCTCCTCGCCCGCCAGCATCCGGCGCATCGCCTCCTGCAGGGTTGGGGAGTCGTCCGGATGCGTGATGTCCAGCAGGGAGAGGCTTCGCAGCTGGGTCTCGTCGTAGCCGACGAGCTGGCAGAACGCCGGGTTCACGGTGGTGATGTGGCCGTCCAGGCCGGTGAAGGCCATGCCGGCCTGGGCCTGCTCGAAGAGAGTTCGGAACCGCGTCTCGGTCTCCCGCTCCGCAGCCTCGGCGCGCGTGCGCTCCGTGACATCGTTCACAAGCGTCAGCAGGAGGTCGCTTCCCGTCGCGGTGAGGCGGTGGATGGCCACCTCGACGGCGACCCGGCGGCCGCCCTTGGCGATCATCGTCGAGCTGTAGCGGAGCGGGGACTCGCCGCCGGCGAGCCTTCGCGCGAGGTTCGCCGCGAGCTCGGCGCGCTCCTCGGGGGCCGCCAGGTCGATCAAGGTGGGAAACGAGGAGAGCTCCTGGCGCGAGTAGCCGGTGAGGTTCAGGTACGCCTCGTTGCCCGCGACGAACTTGCCGTCCTCGGTGAGGAGGAGGCCCTCGCCCAGCTCGCTGAGGGCAGCGAGCATGGACGCCTGTCGCTCGACGTGGATGCTCAGGTCTCGCTCCACCGCGCGGCTCGTCAGGTAGGCGAGCAGGCCAAGCCCGAGCAGCACGAGCGTCCAGATCGCGATCGTTCCGACCGAGACCATCAGATCGGTGACCGCATATACCCACAGGGCGCCCAGCGCCACCACGGCCACCCCGAAGACGTAGCCGAACTTGCGCGATTGCAGCCCCAGGTCGAAGTGCAGCAGGATGGCCGCGAAGCTGATGGCGGCAAAGGGCGGGAGGTCCTCGCCCAATGAGCGGCCGGCCACTCCC
>JBIOGJ010000126.1:0-3038 GCA_044447965.1 Thermoanaerobaculales bacterium
CACCTCGAGCGTGTAAGCCTCGACGCAGCGTGCGAACTCCTCGTACCCCGTCGTCGCCCGCCGGATGAACTCGTCGTTCGCCAGGCCCTCGTGGATGATCACACGCGCCATGGCGTTGGCCAGCGCGATGTCGCTGCCCACATCGATGCCCAGCCACACGTCCGCCCACTGGGCGGAGCTGGTGCGCCGCGGATCCACCCCAACCAGCCGCGCGCCGTTGCGCACGCCACGCAGCAGGTGATGGAAAAAGATCGGGTGAGTCTCGCGCGCGTTCGAGCCCCAGAGGATGACGAGGTTCGTGTCCTCAGCCTCGCGGTACGAGCTGGTTCCTCCCCCGGCCCCGAACACTGTCGCCAGACCGGCGACGCTTGGAGCGTGTCAAGTTCGGTTGCAGCTGTCGATGTTGTTGCTGTGCATGGCGACCCGAGCGAACTTCTGTGCGATGTAGTTCATCTCGTTGCTCTGCTTTGAGCAGCTGAACATCCCGAAGGCGTTGGGTCCTTTGTCCCGAGCCGTCGCGAAACCCGCCGCGGCACGCTCCAGCGCCTCTTCCCAGGAAGCAGGGCGCAACCGCCCGACCTTCTTGGGGTCTTGCCTGACAAGCGGTTCGGTCAGACGGACCAGCCCGTCATTCATGAGAACGACAATATCCCGATTCGCGCCTTCTGGTCCAAACGTGCGGAATTCGCGCGCGGCAAAGGCTCGGTTGGCGCCAAACGAGCCGAGATCGGAGCTACCCCTGCGGGTTCGCCGCGATGAACTCCCCGATCCGCTCCAACCCGAGCTTAAGCTCGTCCTCTGACTGCGTGTAGGCCAGGCGGATGAACCCCTTCCCCGCATGCCCAAACGCCGTCCCCGGCAGCACGGCCACGCCCGCTTCCGCGAGCAGACGGTCTGACAGCTCGTGCTCGTCGAACCCCGTGCCCTCGATGTTCGGGAACACGTAGAAGGATCCTTGCGGCCGCCCACACCTCATGCCCGGGATCTCGTTGAGGCCGTCCACCACCAGGTTCCGCCGGTGCTCGAACACCTTCACCATGCGCGCCACCGCATGCTCGGACTCAGGCGCGCTGAGCGCCTCGATCGCCGCCATCTGGGTGAAACCGGCGGCACATGACGACGAGTTGATCATCAGCTGGTCCAGCTTCGCCGCGAGAGCCTTGGGAGCTACCGCATAGCCGAGCCGCCAGCCGGTCATGGCGTACGACTTGGAGAGTCCGTCCATCAGCACCGTGCGTTCGCGCATGCCTGGATGTGACAGCGGCGACACATGTTGGAAGCCGTAGACCAGCTGGCTGTAGATCTCGTCCGACACCACCAGGAGGTCGTGCTCGTGCGCCAGGTCGCACACGAACTTCACGTCCTCTTCGGTCAACACACCACCGGTCGGGTTCTGCGGAGTGTTGACGATGAGCATTCGCGTCTTCGGCGTGACAAGCGAGGCAAGCTCGTCGAGGTCCATCCGGAACCCGGACTCCTCGCGCAGCGGCACCGGCTTCGCGACCGCTCCGATGAAGTTGACCTGAGACGCGTAAGCGGGATAGCCGGGGTCGGGGAGGATCACCTCGTCGCCAGGCTCGATGCACGCGAGCAAGGTGAACAGCAGCACGTTTTTCGAGCCCGGGACCAGCACGACCTCGAGGGGATCGACCTCGGTCTTCAGTGTGCGCGACACGAAGCCGGCGACCGCCTCGCGCGCTTCGAAGATGCCGCTGGCAGGCGTGTAGTGCGTGTAGCCGTTCTGCATCGCGGAGATGCCGGCCTCGACGATGTTATCGGGCGTCGCGAAGTCGGGCTCGCCGATTTCCAGGTGGACGATCTTCTTTCCCTGGGCTTCCAGGCGCCTTGCCTTGGCCAGCACCTCGAAAGCGCCCTCGGTGCCGAGGCGCGACATGCGTTCCGCGAACCTGATGGCGCTCACAACGGAATCCTAGTGGACGCCTGTCAGCGCGCCGCCGTCGACGCCCAGGGTCTGCCCGGTGATATAGCCGGCCTGCCTCGAGCACAGGAACGCGCACGCCGCCCCGAACTCCTCCGGCAAGCCGTAACGCCCCATGGGCGCGCTCGCCGCCCTTCGCTCGAGCTCCTCGTCGAGATTTCCCCCGGCACCGGCGGCCAGCTGCCGGATCCTGTCGGTGAGGATGGCGTCCGGAGCGATGCAGTTGACGGTTATGCGGTTCGGCGCCAACTCCCGCGACAGCGACTTGGACAGCCCCGTCACGGCGGCGCGCAGCGAGTTGGAAAGGACCAGGTGCGGGATTGGTTGGCGCACCGAGATGGAGGTGATGAACACGATCCTTCCCTGGTCAGACCGCTTCAAGTCGGGGAGTGCGGCCTTGACCAGCCTGACCGCGCTCATGAGGGTCAGCTCGAAGGCCGCCTCCCAGCTCTCGAGGGGGGTGCTTTCGAACGTGCCCGGCGGCGGGCCTCCCGCGTTGACGACGAGGATGTCGAGTCCACCTAGCCTGGCGAGAGCCTGGTCGACCAGCGTTTCAGGTTCCCTGGAGACATCGGCGGAAGCCCAACCGGCGGCCTTGATCGCCTTGCCGGTGGCCTCGATCGTCGCGGCGTCGCGCGATGAGATGAAGACGCCCGCGCCTTCCGCCACCAGCGCCTCGGCGCAGGCGCGCCCGAGGCCCTTGCTAGAAGCGGTGACGAGGGCACGACGATCCTTCAGCCCGAGATCCATGCCCTCAATTGTCGGCGATCGGTAGGTCCAATCCTTGTCGTCGCTTGCGCGCACAGCGACATCCCACCGAGGCCGTTAAGTAAAGATTGCCCCTTCCCTAAACACCGGGACAGGCCTATGCTCGCCCGGGGATTGCGGGACCGGCCATGATGGAGGGTCTGGCCTGCCACCTGTGATCCCCACTTGCCCCTAGCCGCTGGTGTTGACGTACCAGTCCGTCACGTACTGAAAACGATCGGCCGGTTCCACCACCTTGTTCATCCGCACGCCATGCACGCGCTGCGACACCGCGTACTCATAGCGCGCCGAGTAGAGGAAGATCGCCGGCGCCGCGTCGGCCATCAGCATC
>JBIOGJ010000127.1:0-2990 GCA_044447965.1 Thermoanaerobaculales bacterium
CCACCCACCCGTCCCCCACACATCCAGAGATCGCGCCCGACATCAATTCCGGCTCCAGTCAAGCCAGAACGAGAATGGGTGGGGGGTATTGAATCCGCCCGTCGGGTGCCAAGCGGCATGCCTCCGGAGCGCACGGGCACCGAGCGGGCGGCTCGCGGTGGGGTGGCGCTGACGCGGCTTCAAGCGGACAGCGAGGGGCCCCGCCGCGGGCTGTCCCTGCTCGGTCGTGCGCGAAGGAGTCTCCGAGCGCGACGCGCGGGGGCGCGCGAGCGAGGAGAGCCGCAGCACCCGACGGGCAAAGAGAAACCCGGCCGTCGTCGTGATCGCGCAGCTTCTAATCGGATTCCGCAGTCCTCTCAGCGTGGGGGCGGTCAGGAAACTCTTGCCCCCACCTCGGAGGACGACAGCGCCCCTCGAAGCAACTCGGAGATCAGTGCGAGTCAGCGGCGGCGGAAGGCGAAGCGATAGACGGGGCGCGAGTCACGCGCATAGCGGATCTCGAAGTGGGTCGCGGGAAGATCCGCGAAGGCTTCAAACCCCTCCGCCGCGACGAGGCACGGCTCGGCCGCGAGCAGGTTGCCGATGATCGTCGCGTACTCCGCGTGGTCGGTCTTGACCCGGATCAGGCCACCGGGCTCCAGCACCTCCGCCACCCGGGCCACGTTGTCCGGCCGGAAGAACCGCCGTTTGTGGTGACGCTTCTTCGGCCAGGGGTCGGGAAAGTAGACGTGCAGCGCCGATACCGAGCCCGGCGCGAGGCAGCGGAACAGCAGGTCCTCAGCGGTCGTGTGCGCGAGACGTACGTTTACGATGCCGCGGCGCAGCGCCCGCGCTGTCGCCAGCTCGAGGTACTTGCGCGCGCGCTCGACGCCGACAAAACCGACCCCTGGGTGCGCCGCCGCCCAGGCAAGGAGGAAGCGACCGTTGCCTGCGCCGAGCTCGATCTCCAGCGGGCGGTCAGAACCGAACAAACCGCTCGCGGTCACCGGCAGGTTGGCCTCGCTGAGGTCGAGAACGATCGAGCCGGCTTCCACGACGGCGATCAGCCCTCGGACCGATCGGCGACATCGGGATCCTCGTCGCCAAACACGACGCCGATCGCCCGCGCCGCACGCACGAGTTGGCCGGCGGGCTCAACGCGCTTGAGGTGACCGATCGCATCGGCGAGCGGCACCGAGACGATCTCGTCGCCGCGCAGCGCGACCATCTTGCCGAACTCGCCGTTCACCGCTAGGCGAACCGCCTCCACGCCGAACCAAGTCGCGAGGATGCGGTCCACCGGTACCGGCGTGCCGCCGCGTTGAATGTGGCCGAGCACCGTAGCGCGCACCTCGTAGCCGCCGCGCGCCTCGATCTCCCGGGCGATCGAGTATGAAACGCCGCCCAATCGCTTCCAGCCGGTCACCGGGTCCTGGCCGGAGAACACCTGGGCGCCGCCAGCCGGCGCGGCGCCCTCTGCGACGACCACCAGCGAGAACGGCCTGCCGCGCCGCTCGCGGGCGCGGAACTTCGCGAGCAGTGGCTCGAGACGGTACGGAATCTCGGGGATCAGCACCACGTCGCCGCCGCCCGCGAGGCCGGCGTGGAGCGCGATCCACCCTGTGTCGCGGCCCATCACTTCGAGCAACATCACGCGATGGTGGCTCTCGGCAGTGGTGTGCAGGCGATCGAGCGCCGACGTGGCGACCTCCAAGGCGGTGGCGAAGCCAAATGTGCAGTCCGTGGCTGAGATGTCGTTGTCAATCGTCTTCGGCACCCCAACCACCGGGGTCCCCATTTCCCGGCAGAGGCGCTCGCCGATCGAGAGCGACCCGTCGCCGCCGATGACGATGAGACAGTCGAGGCCCAGCCGCTCCACGTTCTTCTTGACCGTGCCCGACGCGTCGATCAGCTCCTCGACGCCGTCCGGGCGGCGGAACGCATAGTTGAACGGGTTGCCCCGGTTGGTGGTGCCGAGGATCGTGCCGCCGCGCAGGAGCAAGCCGGACATTTCCTTGAGGTCCAGCTCGCGCGCCTCGTTCTCGACCAGACCGATGAACCCCTCGGAGATCCCCACCACCTTGATGCCGTATGAGATCTCGCACGACCGCACCACCGCGCGGATCACGGCGTTGAGCCCCGGGGCATCGCCGCCGCCCGTCAGCACGCCCACCCGCCGCACGCCGCTCACGGCTGGTCCTCCATCCCGAGGTGCACGAGCTCGATCCCGGCCTGGCCGGCGAACTCCTTGATCCGCTCGTCGCGGTAGAACTCGCCATAGATCACCCGGGCAAGGCCCGCGTTGGCGATCAGCTTGAAGCAGTCCCAGCACGGCGAGGCGGTCACGTAGACGTCGGCGCCCTCGATTCGCACCCCGTGGCGCGCCGCCTGCAAAATCGCGTTCGCCTCGGCGTGGACTGTCCGGACGCAATGGCCGTTCTCCATCAGACACCCGACTTCAGTGCAGTGCGGGAGGCCGCGGAGCGAGCCGTTGTACCCGGTCGCGAGCAGCGCCTTGTCCCGCACGACCACCGCGCCGACCGACTTGCGCGGGCAGGTCGATCGCGTCGCGGCCTCGCGCGCCAGGTTCATGAAGTAGCGATCCCACGACACTCTCGGCATGGGCGAAGTGTACCCGGAAACGCCAGCGCTGAGACGGCCGTCCTTGCTCCCTCAGGTAGGAGCGGCGTCCCGCCGCGACCGGTCTCGGCCCGGTTGTGGCCTCGGTCGTCATTCCCGCGAAAGCGGGAATCCAGCGAATCCCTCCGCGTGGACACGGCAATGACTGGTTCCTCTTGCCCGTCGGGTTTGCGGCAGTTCGGCGCTGGCTCGCCCCCACTCGCTGCGCGCCGAAACTCCTCCGGCCGCGACCCGGCAGCGCGTCTCGCCGCCGTGACCCTCGCTGTTCCCTTCGCTGCGCTCCGGGCCAGCGTTTCCCGGCGCCGACCCGCGCGCCGGGTTCCCCGCGGCCTCCGGAGCGATCGCCGCTTCACCCGACGGGCGGATTTTCC
>JBIOGJ010000128.1:0-2910 GCA_044447965.1 Thermoanaerobaculales bacterium
ACGTGGACCTTGGATTCACGGCGGAGGAGGAAGCCTTCCGGCAAGAGGTCCGAACCTGGCTCGATCTGAACCTCCCGGCCGAGTGGCGGCACGGCGGCGTCGGCGGCTACCGCGAGGATGACGACACCGAGCTCCAGAGGCGGTGGCAGCGCAAGCTCCACGAAGGCGGGTGGCTGAAGCTGGCCTGGCCCCGCGAGGCCGGCGGCCGAGCCGCCACCCCCGTGATGCAGGCGATCTACCAGGAGGAGATGGCCAAGACGGGCGCCCCGATCATCCTGGGTCGCCTCGGAGTCAGCCTGCTCGCGCCCACGCTCCTCGTCCACGGGTCGCACTGGCAGAAGGACGCATACGTCGAAAAGATCCTGAGCGGCGAGCTGATCTTCTGCCAGGGGTTCAGCGAACCCGACGCGGGCAGCGATCTCGCGGGGCTCAGGACGCGTGCGGAAAAACGCGACGGCCAGTGGGTGCTGAGCGGCCAGAAAACGTGGTCGAGCGGCGCGCACTACGCCGACAAGAGCTTTCTCCTGGCGCGCACGGACGCCGGCGCGGACGCTCATCACGGAATCGGCTTCTTCCTGGTGGACATGCACCAGCCTGGCGTCGAGGTTCGGCGCATCCGGCAGATGACGGGTGGCGGCGAGTTCTGCGAGATCTTCCTCTCGGGCGCGGAGGTGGAGGATCGAGACATGGTGGGCGATCCCGGAGCGGGATGGAAGATCGCGATGACCGTGTTCGGCTTCGAGCGCGGCGGGCTCGCGCAGGCCGCTCGATTCGAGCGGGCCGTCGCGCAGCTGGCGGACCTGGCTCGCGAGCGAGGAGCAGGCGCCGACGTGCGTGTGCGCCAGCAGGTCGCGCAGGCGCAGATCGAGGCGCATGTCTTCCGGCTGATCGGCCTGCGCAACCTGACGAAGGCGCAGCACGGGCAAGCGCCGGGCGCCGACGCAAGCCTCACCAAGCTCTACTGGAGCGAGATGGACAAGCGCATCCAGGAGACCGCGATGGGCGTCGAAGGCCCATACGGAGCCCTCGCGCCCGATTCGCCGTTTGCGGTCGAGGACGGGCGGTGGCAGTACGGCTGGATGTGGGCGCAGGCGGAGACGATCTATGCCGGGTCTTCGGAGATCCAGCGCAACATCATCGCCGAGCGCGTGCTCGGACTGCCGCGCGGCCGATGACCACCAGCACCTCGGTCATCGATCGGCTGCGCGCACGAATTGGAAAGGACGGCCCGCCGACCAAGGCAACGGTTGAAGCCGGCCACCTGAAGCGATTCGTGGAGGCGATCGGCGATCCCAATCCGCGGTGGGCCAAAGAGGCGCCGCCCACGTTCCTGGTGGCGCTGGCACCCGCGTCGATGCATCTCGCCGAAGCCGAGGAATACGGCAAGGGCTGGCTGAACGGGGGCAACCGCTTCGAGTATTTCGAGCCCGTAAAGGTGGGGGACCAGATCACCGCGACCGGACGCGTCGCCGACGTCTACGAGAAGACTGGATCCAGCGGCAGCCTGCTGTTCATCATCTTCGAGACCGACTATGTCAACCAGGACGGCCGCGTGGTCGCGAAGCTGCGCGGGACCGCGATCAGGAGATGACGGCCGGGCGCGCGCACGGCGCGCATGCAATATCAGTTGGCGACGAAATACCCGAGCTGGTCAAGCATCCGACCACGCGGCAGCTCGTCCAGTACGCCGGCGCGCAGGGCGACTTCTACGAGATTCACTACGACCAGGCCTACGCGCAGGACGTCGGGTTGCCCGGCGTGATCCTCCACGGCCTCCTGAAGGCCGGCTTTCTCGGCCAGCTCGTGACGGATTGGCTGGGCGACCGCGGGACGCTCAAGACGTTCGAGGTGAGCTATCGAGGCATCGACCAACCCGGCTTGCCCTACACCTGCCGCGGCCGGGTGACCAGGGTCGACGGAGATCAGGTCGAGCTGGAGGTGTGGGGTGAGGATTCGACCGGCAACCGCACAACCGTCGGCACCGCGACCCTCGACATGAAGGGCTGAGCGCGCACCCAGGCGAGCCCTCGCATCACGAGCAGCACCGAGGCGTCGATCACGCAGTAGCCGCCGGCGATCACCGATGGCGGGTTGCCGGACGGGATATGGGTCCAGGGGGCAACGGGCAGCCAGGCCCAGTTGCCGAACGACGTGCCGAAGATCTCCAGCTCACCGGTTGCGATGAAGATGGCGGAGAAGAGCGCCCAGCGTGGCGAGCGCAGGACGAAGTAGGCGAACACCGGCAGGCACAGAGCGCCCTGGGTGTCCACGCGTCCTGTGATCACCGGCAGGATTGTCAAACCCGCCAGCGCCCAGGTGGAGGCCCCGGCGAGAACGACGTGGGCGACGCGCCTCCCGTACTGGAGCACGACGGGCGTGCGCGCGGCCAGCAGGCCGAACAGGTAGACCATGCCGTGGCCCGGCGGTACGAACAGCGGCACGTTGTGCAGGCGGTAGCGGTATACGCCCCAGATCAGGGAGCCGAAGATCTCGAAGCCCGTCGCGACTGCAACACAGGTCCACACCTGCAGGCGCTGCTCCTTCGGAGCCTTGAGCGCCGAGAGGTAGAGCACCGCGAAGGTGAGCAACCCAAGCATCCACTGCTGCCACAGCGCGGTGATCCGGCTGTCGGCGAAAAGCAGGATCGGCGTGTAGGTGAGGAGGTAGGCGTGGAGCCGGTAAGGCTTGAGGCGAGAGAGCACCGGTCGAAATGTTAACGGGGTCTTTAGCGGGGGCGACTCGTGCCGCCCCCGCCAAGAACTCTGTTATTTGATCGTTCCGCGCTCGTCGATGAGGTTGCCCTGCCGCGTCCAGCCCGTCCCGTTCCACGTGATCACCTGCTCCTGCGTGATCGGGAAGTGGTCGGACGAGGTCGTTTTCACGACGACTCCGGGGAGGAGGAACGGATTA
>JBIOGJ010000129.1:0-2859 GCA_044447965.1 Thermoanaerobaculales bacterium
AGGCCTGGATCGCGGCGGCCCGCGCGCTTTCGATGCCGTTGACGCCTTCGGCGCTGGAGCTTTTCTCGGAGGGTCGCGTGCTCGCGCGCTTCACCGGCAGCCCCGACGCCGTCGATCGCACCACTGCCGACCTGGGCTGGAAGCAGGCGGCGTACTCGGCCTGGGTCGAACACTCGCGACGCGCACCCGAGCGGTGGGCGCGCATCGCAGTGCCTCCGCCGGATCTGCGGCGCGTCCTCGACTCGCTGCCGGGCGGAGCTCAGTGGTGGGCGTCGCCTGGAGCGGGTGTGGCGCACTGGTCGGTTGCGACCGCCGCGGATGGTGTGCGCGCAGCGCGGGCTGCCGCCGAAGCGGCGCACGGCACGCTGGTCTTGATGGCGGCGCCCCCCGGTCTCGTGCGCGAGGTCGGCGCCTGGGGCACTCCGCCCGCGACCCTCGACATCATGCGGCGGCTCAAGCGGGCCTTCGACCCTGACGGCATCCTCAACCCGGGGAGATTCGTGGTTTGACGACCACTCCTTTCGGCCGCCTGAGCGACGACGACCTTGCCACCTGCGTGCACTGCGGCCTGTGCCTCGACGCGTGTCCAACTTTTCGCACCACCGGCCTCGAAACGGAATCTCCGCGCGGGCGCATCTACCTGATGACGCAGTGGAAGCGCGGCTCGATGCCTTTCGACGAAGGCCAGGTGCGCCATATCGACCTCTGCCTCGGCTGCCGGACCTGTGAGGCGGTCTGCCCTTCGGGAGTGCCCTACGGGCGGATCATCGAGGCGGGCCGCGCCGACGTCGAAGACCTGCGACGACCATCGTTCAAGCGAAAGGCCAGCCGCTTTGCGCTGCGTCACCTCCTGGCCCACCCGGGCCGCCTACGCGCGGCGGGGTCCGCGACGCGAGCCGCGCAGGCGTTACGGCTCACGTCCACGCTGAGGTCCGGGCGGCAGCTGCCGCGCATGCGGGCGCAGTTCCGGCCGCCTTCCGGCAACATCGCGCCCGCCATCGGCGTGCGCAAGCACCGGGTGGCGTTCCTGGTCGGATGTGTGATGCCGATCCTCTACCCGCAGTCGCACCGCGCCGCGGTTACGCTCCTGCAGCTCGCAGGATGCGAGGTGTGGTTCCCCCCCGGCGAGCGATGCTGCGGCGCGCTGTTTGCGCACAACGGGGACCTGGAAGGGGCGGAGCGCTTGCGGGACGCGAACACGCGGACCTATGAGCAGCAGAGCTTCGATGCGCTCGTGGTCGACTCGGCTGGCTGCGGGGCCCACCTCAAGGACTTCTACCCCGAGCTGCGCGGCCGCGTGAAGGACCTCACGGAGTGGCTCGCGGAGGTCGGCCTCCCTGAGGCGAAGCGCGAGGTCAGAATGCGCGTGAGCTACCAGGACGCATGCCATCTCGCGCATGCGCAGCGCATTCGCAAGCCGCCGCGAGACCTGATCCAAGCGGTGCCCGGCGTGGACCTGGTGGAGATGCGCCATCCCGACATCTGCTGTGGCGCGGCGGGCCTGTACAGCACGCTTGAACCCGCCATGTCCAGCCGCATCCTCAACGAGAAGCTGGACGACCTGCTGGAGACGGGGGTCGACACCGTGGTCGCCGCCAACCCCGGCTGCCAGATGCAGCTCGAGTCAGGCCTTCGCTCGAGACGCTCGAGCATGAAGGTCGAGCACGTGGCCGAGCTCCTGCTGCGAGCCTACTGAGGCAATCTCCTCCCCACTCGTGGGGAGGTGTCGGCGCAGCCGACGGAGGGGAGGATCTTCTTGCTCAGAGCTTCAGCTTCGGCAGCACCGCCGTCTTGGTCACGTCGACCTCGACACGCGCCACCGCCAGCGTGACATTGTCCGGAGCGCCGAGCTCGCGGCACCGCTCGATGACGCGTTCCGCCCCCCGATCGAGGTTCCCGTCCTTCAGCAGTAGGCGACCCATCTCCTCCACCGATACGCCCGCCGTCTCAACGCCGTCGCTGCAAAGCACGATCGCGTCGCCTTCTTCCAGCTTCATCTTGTCGGTGAAGGACTGGATCTGCTCCCACACGCCGATCGCGCGGGTGAGGCGGTGCTTGAGCGGATGCGTGGCGGCCTCCTCCGGTTTGATCACCCCGAGCCGCACCTGCTCCGCCGGCCACGAATGGTCCTGGGAGATGAGCCTGGCGTCCCCGTCGCGAAAAAGGTAGGCGGGGCTGTCACCGACGTTCAACAGGCCTAGCTCCCCGTTGCGGATCGCCGCGACGACCATCGTGCTCCCCATCCCCGCCCAGTCGGGGTTGTCGCGCGCTGCCTCGAAGACGGCGCGGTTGGCCTCCTTGCACGCGCGCCTCAAGCGCTCGACGTCCGGCCCTTCCTGGCCGTCCTCGGAAAGGATCTTGGTCAGCGTCTTGACCGCGATCGAGCTCGCCTGCTGCCCGGCCGCATGGCCGCCCATCCCGTCGCACACGACGAGCAGCGTGTCGAGGCCGCCCTTGTTGCGCCAGACGACGACCGAGTCCTCGTTCTCCTCACGCTCGAGACCGGGGTCGGTGGCCCACGCGATCCGTAGCCGCATCAGTAGTGAACGGACGGCTCGTGGTGGCGGGTCACTATCCTCCGAGAATCGAGAAACACTAGGCTCCGAGAATCGAGAACTGGACCGCGTTCTGCCCGATGGTCACGCGGTCGCCGTGGTTGAGCTGCTTCTCCTGGACGGGCTCACCGTTGACCAACGTGCCGTTGGTGCTGCCGAGGTCGACGATCCAGAACTGGTCGCCGCGGCGCTCGAGGCGGGCGTGATGTCCGCTGGTCGCAGGGTCTCGCAGGATGACGTCGTTGTCGGGAGAGCGGCCCAGGCGAAGCGCGTGATCGCCGGCGCGGTGGCTGTGCCCCGCGTC
>JBIOGJ010000130.1:0-2838 GCA_044447965.1 Thermoanaerobaculales bacterium
AAGGCACAAATTGAAGGCGACCGAGTCGAACGTTCGATCGGGAAACGCGAGGTGCTCGGCGTCCATCTCGACCAGTTCCACGCGCCGGCCGAGCCGCGCAGCTTCCGAGCGAGCGAACCGCAGCATGCCCAGGCTCGCGTCAATCCCGACGACGTCAACCGAAGGTGGGTAGTGGGGCAGGCTCAAGCCCGTCCCAAAGCCGATGTCGAGCACCCGGCCGGTGACGATCTCCCCCACCTTCCGGCGGCGCTCCGCCAGGAGGCGCTCGGTCACCACCGAGCCGCGGTGGTAGGCAGCCGGGTTTCGGTCATAGATCCGGCGAACGCGGTCCAATTGGGACACTGGCGCTACGGGGCGAAGATCGTGCAGAGGCTCTCGGCCAGCGAGTCCGCGTCCATGCCCGGGTGGGTCAGGAAGTAGCCCACGGCGTCGCTGACAGCTCCCACCACCGCGCGACCGAAGACGCCAGGGTCCTTGTCCGCATAGAAAGGATCGTGGGTCATCGCATGGCGAACCTCCTCCCCCACCGCGTCCGCGAACCTGCCTTGGAGCTCGTGCCGCACCTCGTCTACGCCCTCGCTCAGCCCGACCGACTCCACGATCAACAGCCGCGCGACGGACGATCGGTCGAAGCACGAGCGCACGAAGGTCGTGATGCCTAGTCGCAGCCGCTCGTGATGGTCGTGACCGGTGGCCGCGCTGGCCAGCACGTCGTGGATCAGCGCGCCGCCCTCTTGCGAGAGCAGGTCGCGAAAGCAGTCTTCTTTCGACGTGAAGAACTCGTAGAACGCGGACTTCGACATCCTGGCCCGTTCCACGACATCCTCGACAGAGGTCGCGTTGTAACCGCGCGTGGCGAACAGGACCAGGGCCGCGTCCGCGATCCGCCTCCGGCGCCGCTCCAGCCGTGCGTCCCTGCGCTGCTCGACGCCGGGGGCGACTGCCATGTCTAGTTCTTGGCCAACGCTCTCGAGATGACGATGCGCTGGATCTCGCTCGTGCCTTCGAACAGCGTGTAGATCTTCGCGTCGCGGTGCCACTTCTCGACGGGGAAGTCGCGGATGTAGCCGTACCCGCCGCAGATCTGGATCGCCTGCTCGGTGACCTTGACGGCGACCTCGCCGGCCTTCAGCTTCGCCATCGAGCCCTCGGCCTTCTTGAACTCGCCGCCGTTGCGGCCTTCCCACAGCGCGCGCCAGATGAGGGCTCGCGTGGCCTCGATCTCGGTCGCCATGTCCGCGAGCATGAAGGCGATCGCCTCGTTCTCGATCAGGGCACGGCCGAACTGCTTCCGCTCTTTGGCGTAAGCGAGGGCGAACTCGAAGGCCGCGCGCGCGATCCCGAGCGCCTGGGCACCGACGATCGGGCGCGACAGCTCAAATGTCTTGAGCGCGACGGATGAGCGCGAGGGAGTTCCCTCGCGAGCGCGGGCGAGCTTTGCCTCGAGCTTCTCAACACCACCCAGCACGTTCTCGGCCGGGATCGTGACGTCCTCGAGCAGCACCTCGGCGGTGTGCGAGGCCCGGATGCCCATCTTCTTTTCCTTCTTGCCCATGCGAAGGCCCTTGGTGCCGGGACCAACGACAAAGCTCGCCTGCCCGCGTGTGCCCAGCTCGGGCTCGACAGCCGCCACCACGACGTGAACGTCTGCGATCCCCCCGTTGGTGATGAAGACCTTCTGGCCGTTGATCACCCAGTCACCGTTCTTGCGGACCGCCCGCGTCTTCATCGAGGAAACATCAGAGCCGGCGTCAGGCTCGGTCACCGCAAAGGCGCCCAGCGCAGGCTTTTCGACCGTGCCGAAGCAGGCCGGGATCCAGGTCGCGATCTGCTCGGGGGTTCCCTGGGAGAAGATCGCGGCGATGGGCAGGCCCGTGCCCTGGATGGCGAGCGCGATGCCCGCGCAGCCCCAGGTCAGCTCTTCGGCGACCAGCGCCGGCATGATGCCGGTTGCGTCGCCGTACGTCTGCTGAAGGAACTCCACCCCGTACAGGCCAACCTCCGCGGCCTTCTTGACCACCGGCCACGGAAACTCCTCGGCTTCGTCGTACTGGTGCGCGACGGGGCGGATCTCTTTTTCCGCAAAGCTGTGCACCCAGTCCCGGATCTCACGCTGCTCGTCGCTCAACTCGAACGAAATCATCTCGGCCATTGCTCCTGTGTAGACAACGTTTCAGTACTCAAACGTACCGGTTTCGGCGCAGACGCTACGCCGCACTGCGTCATCGTGTCAAGTTCCTTAACCGGCTATTCGCCGGTCCACACCGGTTTGCGCTTCGCGAGGAAAGCCTCGACGCCTTCCTTGAAGTCGCGCGACGTGTAGCACGCGATGATCAGGTCCGAATCGGCGTCCTCCGGCATCATCGTGTCGCGCACGCGCCGCAGCGCTTCCTTGGTCGCCCATAGGGTCAGCGGGGCGAGCGAACCCACCTCCTCCGCCAGCGACTGCGATCGCGGCAGCAGCGACTCCTCGTCGGGGGTCACCTCGGACAGCAATCCGCACGCGAGCATCTCGTGGGCATCCATCAACCTCGCGCGCATGATCAAGTCCTTGAGCCGCGCGAAGCCAAGGAGAGCCGCGGCGCGCGTGTAGTTGGCCATCGACAGGCAGTTCCCGAGCGTACGTGCGATGGGAAAACCGTAGCGGGCGGAAGGTGATCCGATACGTAGGTCGCAGCATGCCGCGATCGCGGCGCCGGCGCCGGTGCACGGACCCGCGATGGCGGCGATCACCGGCACGCGAACCGATTCCAGCGTGCTCATGATCACGTTTCCCCGCGCCTCGTAATCGAGAGCGTCTTGCTCGGTTTTGAAAGCGCGAAACTGCCCGATGTCGGT
>JBIOGJ010000131.1:0-2832 GCA_044447965.1 Thermoanaerobaculales bacterium
AGTGACCAGGAGGTCGAGCATGATCTCCATCGCGTCCTTGTACGCACCCAGCGCGAAGATCTGGGAACCGATGTGGGAATGCAGGCCGACGAGCTCCAGCCGCGGGTGCAGCAGCGCCTGCTCGACCGCCCGCCTTGCCGCTCCCGACTCGATCGAAAAACCGAACTTCGAATCGAGCTGCCCGGTCGAGATGTGGTCGTGGGTGTCAGGCTTGACCCCAGGGGACAGGCGCAGCATGACCGGCGTGCGCTCGCCCGGTGGAACGACCTTCTGCAGCAGGTCGAACTCGTGCTCTCCGTCGATCACGATCGTGGCGCCGGCGTGGTAGGCGGACTCGAGGTCCTCGAGGCTCTTGTTGTTGCCGAGGAAATGGATCCGGTCGCGGGGGAACCCGGACTTCAGCGCGAGGTGGAGCTCGCCGGCGGAAACCACATCGAGCCCCAGGCCTTCCTCGGCCACGACGCGCAGGAACTGCGGCGACGCGAAGGCCTTGGCCGAATAGAGCACCTGGCCCGCGCCGCCCATCGCGGCCGTGTACTCGGAGGCGCGCTGGCGGACGGTGGCCTCGTCGTAGACATACAGCGGCGTGCCGTGGCGGCGCGCCAGGTCGACCAGGTCGCACCCGCCCACCTCCATGTGGCCGGCGGCGTTGACCCGGTATGTGACCGGGAAGAGCAACCTAGAAGGTCAGTTCGGGCCGGAGCCGCACGAGCCGCATGCGCCGCCGCAGCAGCCGCCGCCGCTGCTCTCGACGCCGCCGAGGTCCATGGATTCGGACGGCCCCGATTCGCCGCCGCCCGCGAAGGCGAAGCTCGAGACCAGCACGCGGGTCCTGCTCGACTCGCACGCCGGACACGCCTGTGCGCTGTCGCGCTCCGCGAACCGGGTCAGCACCTCGAACCGCTCGGAGCAGCTCTCGCACCGATACTCGTAGATGGGCATCTCAATGCAAGATTCTAAACTCGCCGGCCTCGCGCGGATGATCTCGGAGTGGCCGGGGCTGGTCGCAGGGCCCGCCGCGGACCTGGTCGACGATTCCCTCGTCCTGCTGGAGCACCTCGGGACGGCCGTCCGGGTGGTCGACGTGGGTTCGGGCGGAGGCCTGCCCGGCCTGCCCTTGAAGATCGCCCGGCCGGATCTCTCCATGACGCTGGTCGAAGCCGACCAGTCCAAGGCGGCCTTCCTGGTCCAGGCCTGCGCGGCGCTTGGCTTGCGAGATGTGGAGGTCGTCGCCCGCCGGGCCGAGGAGGTGGGCCGCGATCCCCTATACCGCGAGGGTTTCGACGTCGTGGTCGCCCGGGCGCTGGCGCCGATGCCGGTCCTGGTCGAGCTTTGCCTTCCCCTGGTGCGGGTCGGCGGCCGGCTGCTGGCACAGAAGACCGAGAAGGAGGACGTGGAGGCGGCCCGGCACGCCATCGAGGTGCTGGGCGGCTTCCTGGTGGGAGTGTCTGCGGCTCCGTCGGGTGCGCGACGGAAAGGAACGGTGGTCGTCGTGGACAAGGTCCGCCCGACGCCCGACACGTACCCGCGCCGGCCGGGAGTCCCGTCGCGCAAACCTTTGTAGAAAAACGAACGGCGCGGGCCCAACCCGCGCCGTTTCGCGGTCAACGGTTGAAGTCCTAACTGAGAACCGCGGTGCCTCCCGCCTTGACGAGCTTGAGGTTGGCCAGGGCGAGCTGCTGAACCGCGGTGGGAAGCGGCGCGTACTGCAGCGCGGTGCCCTCGGACTGGCCGGTGGTGACGAGCCACTTGAACATGTACGCGACGGCCTTGCCCTTGCTCGCGTCGCTGTATGAGGTGTACAGGATCACCCAGCTGAACCCTGCGATCGGGTAAGTGGTATCGCCCGGCTCGTTGACGATCGAAAAGTTCGTCGCGCTGATGCTGTTGTTCTGCGCCGCAGCGGCCGTTGCTCCGGCCACGCTCGCGGTCACGAACTTGCCGTTGGCGTTCTTGATCGCTGCCTGGTGCATGCCGGTCTGGACGACGTATGCGAGCTCGACGTAGCCAATGGCCCCTTCTGTAGATGAGATGCCCTGGGCCACCGCCTGGTTCCCGCTGCTGCCCACGCCGACGGGCCACTTGACCGACTTGGCGGTGCCAACAGTCGACTGCCACTCCGGCGAGACCTTGGCCAGGTAGTCGGTGAAGATGTAGGTCGTTCCGCTGCCGTCGGAACGATGCTCGACCGTGATCGCCTCATTGGGCAGGTTGACCCCGGAATTGAGCGCGGCGATCGCCGGGTCGTTCCACTTCTTGATATGGCCGAGGAATATGCCTGCCAGGGTGGGCGCGTCGAGCTGGAGGCTGCTCACGCCCGAAACGTTGTACGCGATCGAAACCGCGCCCAAGGTCACGGGAATCTGAGTGAGCGTGGCCGGACCGCCCGCTGACGTGATGTCAGCCGCGGCCATCGGCACGTCGGTCGCGCCGAAGTCGACTGTTTGCTTGATGAACTGCTGGATCCCGGCGCCCGAGCCGACGGGCTGGTAGTTGACCGTGACCTGCGGGTACGTGGCCGAGTAATCGAAAAACGCCTTCGTGAAAAGAGGGTTGTCCCAGGTCGACCCGGCCCCCGTGAGTGACCCGCTGCCGACGTCCACGGGTGACGGTGATGGCGTGGAGGCGGTGGAACTGCCACACGCGGTAGCAACCATGGCAGCTGCCGCACCGACGAGCAGGAACCGCCAGATTGAAATGACTCGAAACATCGCACCCCTCCTGATTGGCATCGGACTCTTTACGCCAGTCCACGTTATGGATGGCCGTTTAAGTAGGGGTTAACGGCAGCTTAAGCTTCGGTGCCGCCGATCCACACATATACTCCGGCGG
>JBIOGJ010000132.1:0-2769 GCA_044447965.1 Thermoanaerobaculales bacterium
ACCTCGCCGTCCGGCCCGATCAGGACCACTGTGTTGTACAGGGTGCCGCGGCTGAACTTGCCGTCGCGCTCGTGGATGCCGATCGAGACAGTGACCTTGAGCCGTCGCGCCGCCGCCTGGATCGGCTTCAGGTCTCCCCCAGTCAGGTCTACCGCGTTCTCGATCAGCCGCCCGTGGATCTCACCCGTCAGCTCGAAGTCAGCGCCCGGCCGCAGGCGCCATAACCACTCTGGATACCCCGGCAGCCAGGTCTCCGGAAAAGAGACCAGCCGTGCGCCCTTTGCTGCGGCTTCCTCGAGCAGGGCCACTCCACGCTCGAGCGTTTTTGCGCGGTGCAGGGTGACCGGTGGGTGCTGAACGACCGCGACGCGACGAGGGGTCGCGGCCGTCTTCACCGCCTTTTTGGGCATGGCGCACATGTTGCGCGCTCGAGGTCAGCGTTTGTCGGGAAAGTCGCCGGCGCGCGCGACCATGCCGGGCAGCTCCTTGCCCAGCTCCTCACCCAACCACTGGGCCACCCCGATGAGCTCATCAAGGTCGATGCCTGTCGTGATGCCGAGCCCACGCATTAGGTACACCAGGTCCTCCGTGGCGATGTTGCCCGTCGCCTTCGGGGCGAACGGGCACCCGCCGGCGCCGCCGACCGACGCATCGAGCGAGACAACTCCTTCTTCCATCGCAGCCACCGCATTCGCATAACCGGTGTTGCGCGTGTTGTGGAAATGGGCACCAACAGTTGCGCCAAGGCGCATGGCGCCGCCTACCAGTTCTTTGACCTGTGGCGGAACGCCGACCCCGATCGTGTCCGCCAGGCAGATCTCATCTGGTGGTATCGCCATCAGCTGCTCGACGATGCTCAGCACGCGTTCCGGCGGCACCGCTCCTTCAAACGGACAGCCGAACGCGACGCTCAGCGTCACCGTGATGGGCACGCGCTCGCTCCGAGCACGCGCGACCAGGGCGAGGGCCGTCTTCAGCCCCTCGTCTGTGGTGGCGTTCTGGTTGCGCCGCCCGAACTCATCGGTGGCGGCGAACGCGTAGTGCACCTCATCAACGCCCGCCGCCACGGCGCGCTCGTAGCCCTTGTCGTTGAGGACGAGGCCGGCATAAGAAACGCCCGGCTTGCGGTGCAGGGCGGCCATCACCTCTTCGGCGCCCGCCATCTGGGGCACGAGCTTCGGGTTGACGAAGCTCGCCGCCTCGATCCGTTTCAGGCCTGCGGTCGCAAGCCGGTCGCAGAGCTCTGCGCGCACGGCGGGCTCGAGCGTGCGGCTCTCGTTCTGCAGGCCATCGCGTGGGCCCACGTCGCAAACCACGACGGACATCCGAATAAGGCTACGGCGCCACCAGGTCCGTCATGGCCGCGGCGCCCGCCGCCTTGCCCAGGCGACCGACTCCCAGCAGGTCTTCGATGGTCGCCAGCAGCGAGTAGTGCGTGTATGGCTGATTGCTGACCCGATGGCTCTGGTTTGGCGCCACGACCAGTGACAACACGCGATCGTCGGCGCTGCCATCGTCTTCGTCCCAGACCACGAACAGCACGCCGCCCGAGGTCCACGCTCTGGACGCGGCGATCATTCCGACGGCCTGGCGCAACCAGGCGTCACCCTCGGACACGCTGCAGCTGTGCTCGTCGTGACACATGTCCGGTGTGATCCAGCTGAAGAGCGGCGTCCTGCCGTTGAGATCCGCCGCGAGCGAGGTGAGCGGGACGACGTTGGCGGGGCAGCGGCCTCCGTAGTACGCGAACGGATTGTGGCCCGGGTCATACGGAACCGGGCTGTCCAGGCACCCTGCGCTGCCGAGTCCCTCCATGTAGGCGCGCCAGCTCACCCGGGCCTGGGTGAGCTGGTCGCCGATGTCTTGCGCGGGCAGCACGTGGTAGCTGTCGTCGGTCACGCCCCAGGTGCTCCCGGAGGTCATGGCCAGGTAGTTCGGAACGCTCGGGTGGGCCACGGCGCGATAGTTCGCAGCCACCCGGTATCTCGCGGCCAGCGAGGCCGTGAACGTGCCCGAGAGGGCCTCCTGGGGCGACTTGTTCTCCATGACGATCACGAAAACGTGGCGCGCCGGTGGGACAGCCGGCGGCCCCAGACCACCGCAAGATGAGAGCGGCGCGATCAGCGCGCCAAGGCCGAAGGCCAATAGCCACTCCAATTGCTTCGTCACAACGGTCCGGCGGGCCGTGGACCTGGTCGACGCGCCGGCCCACCTCGACAGTCTCGCGTCGCCGCTCAAAAGAAGCCCTTAGCCGAGGCCCGAGCTGTCGGCTGCGGCGGTCACCACCGCCGCATTGTGGTCGACCCCGTTGACCCCGCTGATGGTGCACGACACCGTCGTCGTCGCGCTGTGTCCGACGTCCGGCTGCACGGGGACCTTGCAGGTACCCAGGACGCTGCTGGTTTGCGGATCGGTCATGGTGAACGTGACGACGGAGGGTCCCCGAGAACCGGCCTTGCCCCCGAGATTTTTGAGCGCGGCGCCGACCAGGCACGGGGAGTTGCAGGCGGACGCATCCACCGACACCACCGTGTAGATCGGAGGAAGCGTCGATTGATCTGCGAAGTCGAGCGCGCCGCTCGGCGCGGCAATCGCGAGGCCGCGACCGTAGTCGCTGTAGATGAAATCGGCGCCGGAGATCCCATCGACCACCGCCCCTGGATGCATGTGCACCCGCAGCACTCGATAGGGAGACGCCTCGCCCAGGTAGACGTCCGCCCGCGGACCGGACAGCTCGATCGCGGGCATGCCGCCGGCCAAGACGTGGTC
>JBIOGJ010000133.1:0-2730 GCA_044447965.1 Thermoanaerobaculales bacterium
CTGGGCGAACGCAGCGTCCGTCAGGTACATGCGAGTCCGCACGACCTGGTCAGGTGACGCGCCGGCTTCCCGGATCGCGGCTTCGATGATCTCGAAGCATCGTTTGGCCTGGACGTAAGGATCCGGGTCGACCGTTCCGTCAGGCCAGATCGGCGCCGTCCCGGACACCAGGACTCGGTTCCCGGCACGTATCGCGCGACTGAAACCAATCGTCTTTTCGAACGGCGATCCCGACCGGACGCGTTGCCGCTCGCTGGGGGCCGTCAGGGTCGCTTGAAGGGCAGGAGCTCGAGCTGCTCGAAGCGATCCTGGACCGCGATGCGCAGCTCGTTGGACAAGGCGTTCAAGCGCTCGCGCGAGCTGTCGTCGATGGTCAGGGATTTCACCTTGCGGAGCGCGGTCTGCATCGCGTACAGGCCCGCCGGTTCGTTGCTCGTCAATCTTGCCGCGGCCCCGCGGACCTCTCGGGACAGGTCCTCCTGGCCGTGTGCGCGGAGCCAGTTGGACAGCCGCGCGGCCGCCACGAGCACGCGTTGGGTCTTGGGGTTCAAGCCGGCCGGTGCGGTTTCGGGCGCCCCTTTCTGAAACACGGACGGGACGGTCGTCGGGCGCCGCAGCGAGCGGATACGACGGATCGTGCCTTTGACGTTGGGGCCCAGCATGACGAGGATGCCGGCCAGCACGAGGAGGCTGACGACAAACCCAACCAGGAGCTCCAGCAGCATTTTGCCTAGGTTACGCTTGAACGGCGCCGCATTTGTCATTCAATCGAGAGTCGCCCGCGAACTCACAGGGAAGCCCAAGGTTTCGCGGCACATGGAGGTAGGGGTACGGCCAAATCAACGCCGGTCGCAGTCATCACCGGCGCATCCTCAGGGATTGGCGCTGCCACGGCGGTCGCGCTCGGTCGAAAGGGATTTCAGATCGTCGTCGGCGCGCGGCGGGTCGACCGCCTCGAGCGAGTGGCCGGCGAAGAAGGCGTGGCAATGGCGCTGGACGTCACGGACAAGCAGAGCATCCAGACGTTCGTACGTGATGTTTCGAGAAGATTCGGCCGCATCGACGTCCTGGTCAACAACGCGGGCGGCGCGTTGGGGCTGGCGCCAATCGAAAAAGCTTCCGACGAGGACTGGATCGGTATGTGGCAGGTCAACGTGCTGGGACTGATGTGGATGACCCGCGCATGCCTGCCTCTGCTGCGCAAGGCCAAGCACGGACATGTCGTGAACATCGGGTCGATCGCGGGTTTCGAGACTTACAAAGGAGGCGCGGGCTATACCGCCGCCAAGCATGCGGTGCGGGCGATCACGCGCACGCTGCGCCTCGAGCTCAATGGAGGGCCGATTCGCGTCACCGAGATCGACCCTGGTCTCGTGGAGACGGAATTCAGCCTCGTCCGCTTCCACGGCGACCGCAAGGCGGCCAAGGCCGTTTACGAAGGTTTGAAGCCCCTGACAGCCGAGGACGTCGCGGACTGCGTTGTCTTCGCCGTCACGCGGCCGCCGCACGTAGACATCGACGAGATCGTGGTGCGCCCGGTCGCCCAGGCCACAGCGTGGATGGTGGCGCGCAAGACCCCGAGAGGTCGAAGTTAAGGCCCGTCTGCGGGGCGGTGGGCCGGCTAGCAGTCTCCGGTCGCGGGACACACGCTACCGACATTTCCCTGCGCATCGACCAGTACACGACCGCCAAGCGGTTTGACCAGGCTGACCTGCACGGTACGTAAATGACCCTCCAGGGTGCAGGCCGCGTTGGGGCCGCCATGGATCCTGCTGCTTATCGCAACTGCCACGGCGCTCTCGGGCTCGGCCGCTGACGTAGAGAAGTCTTCGCCGCAGGGCCCTGGGGTGTCGGGACCGCCTATGAGGCCGATGGTCAATAGGTGTCCGTCGGAGCTTATTCTCCCGCCGATGTCGCCGCTGCTCATGGTCCTGCCGCCGCCCCAATAAGCGGACGAATCTAGGCCCGGATATCCGAGCTCGCCGTTGACGGCGCCCACGTCGAAGAGCCACGCCGACATCTGCGCGGGACCGCGGTCGGTGCCGAAGGCAGCGGTTCCCCAACGCACGGCGGTTATCACCTCATGCGCGGCAGTGGCGCATGAGCCACCAGCAGCACTGTTGCGTGCCGCCAGCAGTGAAATGAAGGCCGTTTGAGCGCCAAGCGACCCGAACGAAGCCTCCGCACCGGACGGCCAGCGAGCAGTCGCGGGAGCCGGACCGGGGGCCGGAAGTTCGACAGCCGGGCCGAGCACGAACTTGCCGCAGAGCCAGTTGATCTTTTCGTCGTTGGTCGAGAAGCCGCCGACGTGCTCGTAAACGTCGCCAAACCATATGATCGGGCGCGGGTTGCTGTTGGCCGGAAAGTCCTTCCACGCCGCCAGCGCTGCGGTGGGAGGACTCGGCGGTAACAGCGGTGCGGAATCCTGACCGCTCGTGGGGCCACAAGCAGCGACGAAAATCAGCGCAGCGACTGCGGCGCGCATGTCTACCGACGTCTCCAGTGATCGAAGCCTAACGCTGGGGCCAGGACTTCAAACCGGCGCGACTCCGTGATTGGCGCTGGCCGTTACACCTCGGTTTCCGCTCGTATCTCATTCGTAGTAGTTGTTCTGGAACTCGATCCAGCCTGAGTACGGACAACCGCTCGAGGTCTGAGCGTGGGTGCAGTGCACCCCGACCTTCGGTCCGGGGTCGATGTACAGCTGGCCGTGGATCACCAGCGGGTCCC
>JBIOGJ010000134.1:0-2724 GCA_044447965.1 Thermoanaerobaculales bacterium
CCCCACCGCGACCTCACGCGGAGCGGGTCGCACCCCACCCCCCTCGCTCGTTCCGTCAGCTTGTGGAAAACCGCTCCCCACAACCCCAATATACAAGTAGGCCGCCCCTGAGCAGGCGCGTGCCTCTCGCGCCGTGTCGAAGGGTTCTCAGCGGCCGTATCGAAGGGTGCCCGCTGGTTACCGAACCTCTTGCGCAAAGCCCCGCGCAGCATCCAGCGCCGTTTCTCCAGTAGTGCGTCGACATCCGCGTCCAGGGCGCCGAGCGCCGCATCGATCGTCATGCGCTCGCGGATCGCGGCCTCGGCGTACTGGCTGATCTTGTCGGCGATGCGTTCCCATTCCGGGATCTTGGGCGTGGACCGGACGTGCTGGAGCTGCGTTCCGAACGCCTGTGCGTACGGGTTGCGGGCGAGATCCGGATCGGTCCAGGCGCTCTGGCGCGGAGGCAGGTCACCGGTCAGCCGGTAGAATTCGAGCTGTTGATCCGGTTGCGACAGATACTCGATCACCTTCCAGGCGGCTTCCTTGTGCCGGCAGCCGCGGAAGATGGCGAGACTGGCGCCGCCCGCGACCGACATGCCCGGATGGCCTGCGTCAGGCCCCGGCATCGGCGCCGTGCCCCACGTGTCGGCCATGCTTGCCGGCAGGCGCCGGCGGAACTCCCCGATGTTCCACGGCCCGCTTACGTACATGGAGAAGTAGCCATTGGCGAAGTCCTGGTAGAGATTGGCGACCTGCGCCTCGCCCGTACGCGGAGCCAATCCCCGGCGGAACAGATCGAGGTAGAAGGTGAATGCCTGACGGAATTGCGGGCTGCGGAAGTTGCCGTACCGCTCGTCGTCGCGCAACAGATCCGCACCGAGCTGGAGTGCCAGGATCACTGGTGTCTGCCATTCGGTGAGGGGAAGCAGGATGGCGTAACTGTCCGGAGCCGCTTGCTGCTTGATGCGGATCGAGGCGTCGAGCCACGCGTCCCAAGTAGCCGGCGGTTGAGCAAATCCAGCCCGTAGGAGGATATCGGTACGGTAGAACAGGAGGCGTGTGTCGACGTACCACGGCACGCCGTAGGTGCGGCCTTCAAGGACGTTGGTGTCGAGGATGCCGGGGAAATAATCCGCTGCCGCCACGGCGGCCGAGCTTTTCATCCGCTCATCCAACGGTTCGATGGCGCCGAGGGCGACGAGCTCGGGAATCCACGTGTTGCCCGCCTGGAAAATGTCCGGCATGGCGTCCCCGACGAACGCGGTCAAGAGCTTCTCGTGCGCGGCACTCCACGGGATCTGCTGCACGCGGACCCGAATGCCCGGATTGTGCCGTTCGAGTTCCGGCAGCATCTGCTGCACGACCTCGCCTTCCCGCCCCATCGCCCAGAACTCGACGACGGTGGTGCCGCCAGGCCGCGCGCGACAGCTCCAAATGGCCAGGCTCACCAGTATCAGCCCGATCCGGCGCAAGAACCTCATGCCGGAGCCGGGCCCGATATTTCTTCTCATGGGCGTGCGGCAAACTCTCGGAGGTGTGAGTGCTCGACCACCGCCACAAACGCCACGTGAAGGTTCCGCCCTATGCGCATCGCACCATTAGCCCACGTCCGCCAGGAGGCTTGACGGAGCATGATCGGTCCGCACCGAGTGGTCAAGCGGTGGGGCCTAACGACACACCGGCGTGGCGCATCCAAGCGCCGCTGATAATAGATGTAGTCGAGGGCTGAAGCCGGTTGCGTCTGAACTACGAACGAGGCCGCTGAAGTCTGCGGTAAGCTGACGCAGCGGGATGTGCGTCGTCGACTCGCGCGCAGGCTCTCGGCTTTTCTGTCAGCGGGTGCGATCGCTGGGTCCCTCGCGCAGCACGAAGCGCAGGCCGTATTCGGTTTCCAGCGACAGCGCGTCCGACGTCGGCTCCTCGATGACGTCGATCGTGACCTCGGCATCCGCGTACAGCGGGACCATGGCGGGCTGCAGGTAGACCGGAACGCCCTCGACCTCGCCGACCTTCTCGGCACCGGAGATGAGGATGGCGTGCTCGAAAAGGTGCGGCGCGGTGCCCTCGCAGCAGCCGCCGTCGATCGTGAAGGTCAGAGGACCAGTGCGCTCGCGGCGAACGCGGGAGACGACCGCGGCGGCGCGTGGCGTGATGTGAACGGTGGTCATGGCTGAGGCGCAAAGAAGTCAGGAGTCAGGAGCCAGAATTCAGGAGTTCGGATTGCCTCCCGATTCCGGCTCCTGTCCGGCTCCTGAATTCTGAATTCTGACTCCTGGCTTCTGACTCTAATTCAGCAGCAACTGGAGGTAGACCTTTCCCTCCGGCGGCGTGTTCTCGCCAACGTGGATGTGCTTGATCTGGTGGTACTCCGCCAGGCCCCACTTGCCGAGCTCGCGGCCCACCCCGCTTTGTTTGTAGCCGCCGAAGGGGAACCGCAGATTGATCATGTGGTAATCGTTGATCCACACCGTTCCCGTCTCGATCCTGCGCGCGATCGCCACTGCATGGTCCTTGTTCGCCGACCACACCGCGCCACCGAGGCCGTACACCGAGTCGTTGGCGATGCGGACCGCCTCGTCCTCGTCCCGATACCGGATCACTGACACGACCGGCCCGAAGATCTCCTCCTGGGCGATGCGCATCCGGTTGTCGACCCCGTCGAAGATCGTCGGCGCGTAGTAGTAGCCCTTCGGCATCGCGGCAGGCCGCTTGCCACCCGCCACGCACTTGGCGCCCTGCTCG
>JBIOGJ010000135.1:0-2705 GCA_044447965.1 Thermoanaerobaculales bacterium
CCCAGGCCACGCTCCTCGAAACGCAAACCAAGCAGGACCGGAATGAAGCCGAAGCCAAAGCTCCGCAGCAGCCTGATCAACAGAAGCAAGCGATAGTCGCGCCTCATTTGCCTGGCTGAAAGTATTCAGGCTGCGGTCATGCGGCCGTTCTGTCGATGCATATCAACGGCTTGGTGACGAACGCATGATGGGCCTGTGGGGACCCCGGCTTTCGCCGGCGGTGTCGATGTGCTCTCGCTGCTGAGCACCGCAAAGCAGCGCCTCGTGCTCGAGGGCGCGGCGCGCCCACGCGCCAATCAGCAGCCGAGCTTGTCCGCCAGGTCCATGAAGTCGGTGGCCTGCACGTCGGAGAGTGAATCGGGCAAAAGATCCGCCCCTCCGCCCGGCCCCTTCTCCAGCGGCCGCTCCACAAACGCCGCACGCAGGCCCGCCGCCTGCGCAGCCCTCAGGTCTGACTTGTGGGACGCCACCATCATCACCTGGCCCGCCTCCAGGCCAAGCGCGGATGCCGCGCCCAGGTACACCTCGGGATCGGGCTTGTAATGGTGGAAGTCTTCGGCGGACAGGATGCGCTGGAAAGGCAGCCCTGCGAACTGGAGGAGAGCGGTCTGCTGAGCCCGGTTGCCGTTGGAAAGCGTCGCCACGGTGAAGCGGCTCGCAAGCCGTCTGAGCCCCGGCGCCGAGTCAGGCCAGGCCGGCAGGCGCTCCCACGCCCTTGTCAGCTCTTCACGCGCGGCTGGATCGAAACCTTCGGCGCCGACCTCGCGGAGAACCCGGTCCAGCGACATGCGGTGGAGCCGGTCGAAGTTGGTCCAGGGCAGCTCGCCTCGCCGCACCCTGTCCATCGACGGCGTGTAAAGCGCGCGCCACGCCACGGCCAGCCGCTGCCAATCGGCATCAACACCATTGAGCGCACCGAGCCGCGATGACTCGGCGGCCACTCCCGAGAGCCAATCGACCGTTGTTCCGAACACATCGAACGTGAGAGCACGCACACGGGTCAGGTCCGGAACTTGCACCTGTTGAGTTTATGGGCGCCTGAACGCGCTGTCGTAATCGGGAAAGTAACGCTGAATCACCGAGAGCTCGAAGGTGGCGAGTATCGCGCCGGGTGGCTCTCGCTCCAGGAGGAAATCGAAGCTCCTGGCGACGAGGAGCTCGACGCTCGCGCGATCTCCGCCCTCAGCCCAGCGGTCGACGTCGGAAGGGGTGACCGTGACCACGTGTCGAGTACTCTGGCCGCCATGATCGACGCTGACCTCGCACCGCCAGCTCCCACCCTGCATCTCAGCCCTGACGACGACCATCGAGCACAAGCATGACGGTGCTTCTCGGGCTCGACGTAGGGACCACCGGCGCGCGGTGCGTGGCAATCGACGAGACCGGACGCGTGCTCGCCGAGGCGACCGCCGAGTATCCGCTGTACTCGCCGCGTCCGGGTTGGTCTGAGCAGAACCCGGAGGATTGGTGGGAGGCGAGCCGTACTGTGATCGGGCAGATCGCGGAGAAGGTCGGACCGGCCGTCGCCGGCATCGGGCTCACCGGCCAGATGCACGGTGCGGTCTTCCTGGATGGCAGCGACGCGGTCATCCGGCCGGCGCTGCTGTGGAACGACCAGCGCACGCAAAAGCAGTGCGACGCGATCACGCGTTTGGTGGGAGCGAACGAACTGATTCGCATCGCGGGCAACCCGGCGCTCACAGGGTTCCAGGCGCCGAAGCTGCTGTGGCTGCGGGAGGAGGAACCGCAAGCCTATGCGCGCATGCAGAGGCTGCTCCTGCCGAAGGACTACATCCGCTTGCGGCTCACGGGCCGGGCGGCCACCGACGCTTCTGACGCTTCCGGGACGCTGCTCCTCGACCTCCGTTCGCGCGACTGGTCGGAGGAGATCCTTGACGCCCTGGAGATCCCACGGAAATGGCTCGCCGATGTTTTCGAAGGACCTGAGGCGACCGGCGACGTGCTCGCCAGGCTTGGCGGCGATCTCGGGCTTCGACCGGGTATCCCGGTGGCGGCGGGAGGCGGCGACAACGCCGCGGCGGCGGTCGGCAACGGCATCATCACGGATGGGCTCGCGAGCTGTTCGATTGGTACGAGCGGCGTGCTGTTCGCCCATTCGGACACGCTCTCCGTGGATCCGTCCGGGCGGCTGCACGCTTTCTGCCATGCCGTCCCGGGTCGCTACCACCTGATGGGCGTGGCGCTCTCGGCCGGTGGCTCGCTTCGCTGGTGGCGCGACATCCTGGGAAACGCCACGTATGAGGACATGGGGAGCCTTGCGGCGCAGGCCCCTCCCGGGTCAGAGGGCCTTGTCTTCGTTCCCTATCTGACCGGCGAGCGGTCCCCCCATCTGGATCCGCTCGCGAGAGGAACGTTCTTCGGACTCAGCTCGAGACACTCGGCGGCTCACATGACGCGTGCCGTGATGGAAGGCGTCGCCTTCAGCATGCGAGACAGTCTTGATCTGATGAAGCAGCTTGGCGCGATCCCGACGCAGGTTCGAGCGACAGGCGGAGGAGCTCGCAGCGATCTGTGGCGCCAGATCCTGGCCGACGTGCTCGACTCCCGCATCGTGCGAACCGTGTCAGATCATGGACCCGCTTATGGTGCTGCCCTGCTGGCGAGCGTCGCCGCCGGCATTCATGCGAACGTCGAGGAGGCCTGCGCCGGAATCGAGCTGCGGGCACACGCCAACGAGCCCGACC
>JBIOGJ010000136.1:0-2647 GCA_044447965.1 Thermoanaerobaculales bacterium
AAGGTGTTCCGGCGGCTGGAGGAAGGCGTCAACCCCGACCTGGAGGTGGGCCGTTTCCTGACGGAGAAGACCAGCTTCTCCCAGGTCGCGCCGCTGGCCGGCAGCCTCGAATACCGGCGGCCCACCGGCGAGCCTGTCACGGTCGCGATCATCCAGGGCTACGTTCCCAACCAGGGGGACGCCTGGCAGTACACGCTGAACACGCTTGCCCACTTCTACAACTCCCCCGACCTGGTCGGAACGAAGCCCGCCGCCCTGCCGCGCAGCCTCGTCGAAGCCGCCGCCGGCGAACTGCCGGAGATCGCGACCAGGACGATCGGGGGATACCTGGACTCCGCGCGGATCCTCGGACGGCGCACCGCCGAGCTGCATGCCGCGCTGGCGTCCGACCCGACCGACCCGGCATTTGCCCCCGAACGGATCTCGCAGCAGGACCAACGTTCTATCTACCAGTCGCTGAGCGGCCTGTCCATGCGGACGACCGACCTGCTGCGCACTCAGATGAGCAAGCTGTCGCCGGAGGCGCGAGGAGAGGGCCGGCAGGTGCTCGAGCTGGAGGCGCGCATCGCGACCATCTTCCGCGCATTCCTGGCGCGAAGGCTGACCACGACCAGGATCCGGGTCCATGGCGACTATCACCTCGGCCAGGTGCTCTATACCGGCCACGACTTCGTGATCGTCGATTTCGAAGGCGAGCCGACGCGCACTCTTTACGAGCGCCGGCTCAAGCGCCTCGCCCTTCGCGACGTGGCGGGCATGCTGCGCTCCTTCTCGTACGCGGGCCACGTCGCGTTACGATCAGATCAAATTGCTCCGGAAAGGCTGCCTGGGCTGCAGGAGTGGGCGCGATTCTGGGTCGGCTGCGTGTCGGCGGCCTTCTTGAAGAGCTACCTCGCCACGGCCGGGACCGCAACCTTCGTTCCCCAGGCCAAGGACGATGTCGAGCTGCAATTGACCACGATGCTCCTGGAGAAGGCCCTGTACGAGCTCCGCTACGAGCTGAACCTGCGCCCGGACTGGGTGCGGATCCCGCTGCGCGGGATCCTCGACCTGGTTTCGACATCGTGATCACGTGATCGCGCGCTCGCTGATCAGCCCCTTCGACCTTCATCTCTTCAACGAGGGCACGCACAGCCACCTTTTCGACAAGCTCGGAGCGCACGTGTCCACCCAACCGGACGGGACCTATTTCGCCGTCTGGGCCCCGAACGCCGACTCCGTGAGCGTGATCGGTGACTTCAACGGCTGGGACAAGACCGCCAACGGCCTTTACCCGCGCGAGCAGTCGGGCATCTGGGAGGGATTCATCCCGGGGGTCAAGCACGGCGCCCTGTACAAGTACTACGTCCACTCGCGGGTGACCCACGCCGGTGCCGACAAGGCCGACCCGTTTGCCGCCTTTTCCGAGGCGCCCCCACGCCAGGCTTCGATCGTCTGGGACCTGTCCTATCAGTGGGGCGACGACGGCTGGATGTCCAACCGCCGCGCGTCCAACGGGCGGCAGGCGCCCTGGTCGGTGTACGAAGTGCACATTGGCTCGTGGATGCGGGTCCCCGAAGAGCAGAACCGCTCGCTGACCTACCGCGAGCTCGCGCCACGCCTGGCCGACTACGTGAGCCGGATGGGGTTCACGCACGTGGAGTTCATGCCGGTGATGGAGCACCCGTTCTACGGGTCGTGGGGCTACCAGGTGACCGGCTACTTCTCGCCCACCTCCCGATACGGCACGCCGCAGGACTTCATGTTCCTGGTCGACTACCTGCACCAGAACGGCATCGGGGTGATCCTCGACTGGGTGCCCTCGCACTTCCCCGCCGACGAGTTCGGCCTCCAGAACTTCGACGGCACGCACCTGTTCGAGCATGCCGACCCGCGCCTTGGCGTGCACCCCGACTGGGGCAGCTCGATCTTCAACTACGGCCGCAACGAGGTGCGTGGATTCCTCTTGAGCAGCGCGCTGTGCTGGCTCGACCGCTACCACGCGGACGGACTGCGGGTCGACGCTGTGGCCTCGATGCTGTACCTCGATTACTCCCGCAAACAGGGCGAGTGGATCGCCAACAAGTTCGGAGGCAACGAGAACCTCGAATCCGTCGATTTCCTGCGGCGCTTCAACATCGAGGTGTACAAGGAGCAGCCCGAGGTCCAGACGGTGGCCGAGGAATCGACCTCTTGGCCGCTGGTTTCGCGCCCGACCTACGTCGGCGGGCTGGGATTCGGGATGAAGTGGGACATGGGCTGGATGCACGACATGCTTGCCTACATGTCACAGGAGCCGATCCATCGCAAGTTCCACCACCAGGAGCTGACCTTCCGCATGCTCTACGCGTTCGGCGAGAACTTCATGCTCCCGCTGTCGCACGACGAGGTCGTGCACGGCAAGGGTTCTTTGATCGCGAAGATGCCCGGCGATGACTGGCAGAAGTTCGCCAACCTGCGCCTCCTCTACGGCTACATGTACGCGCAGCCCGGCAAGAAGCTGCTGTTCATGGGCGGCGAGTTCGGGCAGTGGCGCGAGTGGGACCACGAGCAGAGCCTCGACTGGCACCTGCTCGACAACCCGATGCACGGCGGCCTCCGATTGTGGGTGGGCGACCTGAACCGGGTGCTCCGCGAAGAGAAGGCACTCCACGAGATGGACTTCGAG
>JBIOGJ010000137.1:0-2632 GCA_044447965.1 Thermoanaerobaculales bacterium
AAGCGGTCCTGCTCAAGCCCGCAGCCGCCGCCCAACGTCCCCGAGCCGAACACGTCGCCAGGCTCGAACCGGGCGTCCTCCGCCGCGTACGCGAGCAGCTCGCCCCAGCGCCAGTGCATCGCGGCCGGGCTGCTGCGCGACCACGTCTCGCCGTTGACCCGCGCCGAGAGCTCGACGTCCTCGAAGCCGCCGACCTCATCCGGGGTGACGAGCCACGGCCCGAGCGAGGTGCCGAAGTCCTTGGCCTTGCTAGGTCCCAGGCCGACGTTCATCACCTTGCGCTGGATCGCACGGGCGCTCCAGTCGTTGAGCAGGCAGAAGCCGGCGATCGCCGCCTCGGCTTGCACCGCCGTGCAGTGACGGAGCGGCGCGCCGAGGATCGCCCCGACCTCAAGCTCGAAGTCCATCCGGTCCTCGCCCGCCGGGAACCAGACCTCGTCGCCGTGGCCGAGGAATGAGCGGTGGTTCGATCGGTAGTAGCTCGGGAACTCGTACCACTCCGGCGGAACCTCCAGGCCGCGCTTCGCCCCCGCGGTCCGTACGTGCTGCTCGAAGGCGTAGAAGTCGAGGAACGCCCCCGGCGCCGAGATAGGCGGCGCGAGGCGCACACCTTCCGGCGCCCACGCGCGCAGGTGTGGAGGCCAGTCGCGTCGCAGCGCCTCGAGTACCCGGCGCGGCGTTTCGAGCCCGGGGCCGTCGCGCCGCAGCAGACCATCGACGGTGGTCGGACAACGTTCGTCGCCCAGTAGAGCCTCGGCTGCGCCAGCGATGTCCGCCCAAACCGCCTGACCATTCCGCTCGGCCATGACCGCCGCGTGCGCGCCGTCATCGGCGCGCACGGTCGCGACGCGCATCAGGTGACCGCCTTGCCGAGATACGGGTTCTTGACCGCGGTGCGGCGCGTCTGGTCGCGCTCGATCGCCTCGAACAACGCGCGGAAGTTCCCCTCGCCGAAGCCACGCGCACCGCGCCGTTGGATGATCTCGTAGAAGAACGGCCCGGCCTTCTCCTCGCCCCACATCACGCCGCCCTCGACCATGAAGATCTGCAGGAGGTAGCGATCGTCCCCGCCGTCGACCAGGATGCCGAGGCGCTGCAGCTCCTCGAGGTTGTCGCAGAAGTTGTGCACCTTCTTCTCCGCGAGGCGCGACGGCAGCATGTCGTAGTACGTCACCGGCGTCGAGAGGAAGTCGATCCCCGAGCGCTTGAGGTTCTCGACGGTGGGCACGATGTTCGGGACGTGGAAGGCGACGTGCTGCACGCCCGGACCATGGTTGGCCTCGACGAACTGGTAGATTTGGCTCGCTTCGTAGTTGGGCGCCGCCGGCTCGTTGTTCGCGAGCTTGACCCCCGACTCCGGGTCCGACATCACGATCGACGCCAGGCCCGAGCCGCCTTGCCCGCCGCGGATGTCGGCGGTGTGGAAGTGCACGCGCCAGTACTCCTCGAACCCCATCACGTCCTTGAGCCAGGCCACGTGCGGGCCGATCGTGAGGAAGTTCGAGGTGACGTGGTCGATGACCTGGAACTCGTTGGGATTGTCGCTGGGGGCGCCGTCGATCGGCTCAAACCCCGCCGGCAGCGCACCCGATTGTCGCTGCACGAAGCGGAAGCGCACATCGCCCAGCGGCGTGGCGATCTCGAACGAACGGTACGGAACGCCCGCGGCGTCGGTCTCCTCGACGATGCCCGTGACGAACGTCGCGCCGCGCTCCTCGAGGCGCCGCCGCGTCTCCTCCGCATCCTTGACTCGCAACGAGAGGACCGCCACGCCCTCGGGGTGTCGGGCCAGCCACCGCCCTGCACGTGATCCGGCCTCGCGCGGCGTCACGCACGCGACGCGTGCCTTCCCTGCCATAAACAGCACCGCGTTCTCACCGCGCTCCGCGGCAGCGCGGTCGCCAAGGCGTGCCACCTCGCGGACCTTCATCTGCTCGAGGTAGAAGCGGCGGCAGCGTGCAAAGTCGGAGACGATGTACTCGTATGCGTCCCAGCTCACGATCCCCAGGTTGGTGGAACTTTCGTGCTCGGCCATTGTGTGGCTCCCATTTCGCTGTCATGGCTGCGCCAGATTCTAACATGTCACCTTAGACGCAGTCGCAGCGATTTCCCCGCGATCGTCCGCCCGACGTTGATAACGCACCACACCCCAAGTTCTCTTTCAACTGCGCTGCGGCAGAGAGCCGTTTCGATCTGTGAGAGGCCAAGACCAACCCGAGGTTCCAATTTGCCCGTCGGGTTTGTGGCTCTTCGCCGCCGGCTCGCCCCCGCTCGCCGCGGCCCGAAACTCCTCCGGCCGCGACTCGCGGACCATCAGCCACGATTCCCGAACAACGGTTTCTCTTGCCCCTCGGGTGCTGCGGCTCTCCTCGCTCGCCCATCCCCATGGGCTTCGCTCGGAGACTCCTGCGCGCACCACCGAGCAGGGACGGCCCGTGGCGGGGCCCCTCGCTCTCCGTATGAAACCGCGTCAGCGACACCCCGCCGTGGCCCGCCCGCTCGGTACCCGTGCGCTCCGGAGAGAATGCCGTATCACACCCGAGGTGCGGACTGAATGCCCCCACCCAATATTCGTACTGGCTTCCGCAAAGGCGAGGTTCATGGTGTGTGTGAGCTCTGGCAGGGTGGGGGT
>JBIOGJ010000138.1:0-2624 GCA_044447965.1 Thermoanaerobaculales bacterium
GCCATGTCCGGCGCGAGCGGCCCCAGGGTATCGAGCGACCAGCTGAGCGGAATCACGCCGGTGGTGTCGATGCTGCCGAGCGCGGGTTTGAAGCCGGCGACGCCGCAGAGCGACGCCGGGATCCGGATCGAGCCGCCCGTGTCGCTGCCGACCGCCCAGTCGCACATGCCGGCCGCCACCGCCACCGCCGAGCCGCCCGAAGAGCCGCCGGCGACGCGTGACGGGTCTCGCGGGTTGCGCACGGTCCCGTAGTGGGGGTTCATGCTCGTCACTCCGAACGCGAACTCATGAAGATTGGTCTTTCCCACCACCACGCAGCCCTCGCGCCGGATCCGGCGGATCACTGTCGCGTCTTCGCGGGCCGGGATGTCGGGCAGGATCATGCCTCCGGCGGTCGTGACCATGCCCTCGACGTCGACGAGGTCCTTGACCGCGACCACGATGCCCTCGCCCTCTTCGGCGGAAACGGAGATGAAGGCGTTCAGGTCCGAGCGTTCCAGGATCCGCTTCCGTGCCTCGGCCAGCTGCACAGCCCACATTGTCGAGCGTGAAAGGCGGCTCGGCGAGTTATCCTCCCCGGAGATGTCGCCGACTGCCGCATCGATCAACCCGGTCATGGCGTGGACCAAGGTCGACGTGCTCACCCCCAACCAGCGCCTCACGGCCGAGATCCAGATGCGGGGCCGGCTGCGCGAGACAATGAATGACCCCGAGCCTCTCTTTCACATGCGCAACGTGAGCGCGGAACCTCTGCTCGCGGGGGCCGTGCAGCTCAATGGGGTGCCCGAAGGCGTGTTCAACAAGGCGCTGGTGGGAGGGATCCGCACGATCGAGCCCGAACCGCCGCCGCCCGACCAGGTGATGGACATCGTGCGCCGTTACGTGATGTACCAGGCCGGGGTCTTCATGATCACCGGCGCCGCCGAGTTTCCCAAGGCGGCCGAGGCGACCATGCACAGCGAGATCATGCTCAAGAACCGGTTCTTCCAGATCGTGGACGCGACGGTCACGGTGGCCGGCGTCGCGGGCAAGAGCTGGACGCAGCCGGCCATCTGGGTCAACCGCGACCAGATGGTCGCCCTGTACCTAGGCTGACTTCCCCGAGAAGAGCCTCTTGATCCGCGCCCACAGCACGGAGAAGAGCAGGGCCAGGGCGTTGACCGGCTTGGCGGTCGTGGCGACGGGCGCGGAAGCGGGGGCGCCTGCAGCTGCCGGGCCGCCCGCCGAGGCCCCGGCGGCTGTCGCGGTCGAAGCCTGCGCCGCCTCGAGGTTGGCCTTGATGCAGGCGGCCATGTCGTTGACGATCCGGCGCGAGACGTCCTCCATGACGCCGCGGCCGAACTGCGCGACCCGCCCGGCCACGCTGTACTCGGTCACGATCTTGACCAACGACCCCGCGCCCTCAGGCTCCACGCTCATGCGCGCAGAAGCCCGGGCGGAGCCCGGCCCGGTCGTCTCCCGTCCGTCGGCCTGAAGGGTGGCGGTGCGCCTGGCTTCGTCTCTATCGGCGATCGTGGCGGTGCCGCTGTAGCCCACGGTGATCGGTCCCACCTTGACCTTGACCTTGCCTTTGAAGGTGGTCGGATCCACCACCTCGGACAGTTCTGCGCCCGGTACGCAGCCGACGACTTTGTTCACGTCGAGCAGATAGGCGAACACTTGATCAGGCGGTGCGCCGACGCTGAAAGAGTTTTCCAGTTGCATTTCTGCGCTAAAAGTAGCGCAATACACTTGTTCACTAACAGATCGTCGGTTGTAACGCGGTCGCGGCTACGCACCGCCGAGGGGAAGGAGAGCGTATGAAGCACAAGGTCGCCACCACTGTCAACGGCCGCGTGCACGAGCATGAGGTCGAGCCTCGACTCCTGCTCGTGCACTACCTGCGAGACGTTGTAGGCCTGACCGGGACCCACGTCGGCTGCGACACGAGCCAGTGTGGCGCGTGCACGATCCTGGTCGACGGCAAGGCCGTCAAGAGCTGCACGATGTTCGCCGTCCAGGCGGAGGGCCGCAAGATCACGACCATCGAAGGCATGGCCAAAGATGGGGAGCTGCACCCTCTACAGCAGGCCTTCTGGGACGAGCACGGCTTGCAGTGCGGCTACTGCACGCCGGGCATGATCATGGCGGCGGCGTACCTGCTCGAGCAGAACCCGAACCCCACGGAAGACGAGATCCGCAAGGGGCTCGAGGGGAACCTCTGCCGGTGCACCGGCTACGTGAACATCGTCAAGTCGGTCCAGTCGGCGGCCAAGACCATGGCTGCTTCCGGCAAGAAATCGGGCCAGCCGGCCTCAGCGAGGAGCTGAGCCGATGGCCATCACGACGATGATCGGAGCCAAGATCCACCGGCGCGAGGACCCGCGCCTGGTCAGCGGCGAAGGCCGCTACATCGACGACTTCACACGGCCCGGCGCCGTCTTCATGGGGGTCGTCCGCAGCCCCCACGCCCATGCGCTGATCAAGAGCATCGACCTGTCGAAAGCGTCGAAGGCTCCTGGAGTGGTGGCGATCTATACCTACAAGGAGATCGCCAAGGTGATCGCCGGCACGATGCCGGCCGCGCCGGCGTTCGTCGCGGAAAAGAAGCAGATACCGCCGAGGTTCCCGATCGCCGAGAAAGA
>JBIOGJ010000139.1:0-2558 GCA_044447965.1 Thermoanaerobaculales bacterium
AGCGAGATCTCGGGCACGAGCAGCAGGACGCGCAGCCCGTCGGCGAGTGCCCGTTCGGCCGCCGCCAGGTAGACCTCGGTCTTGCCGCTGGCGATCACACCGTGGAGCAGGGTGACCGGATTCGCGCCGATCACATCCAGAGCCGCCTGCTGTTCGGCGGTCAACGTCATCGGTGCGGCGAGCGGCGTAGGCGCGGTGACGAGATCGGCAAGGCGCGTGTGCCGCCGCTGCCGGCTCGAAGCCTGGGCGCCGGCCGAGCCGGTCGATCGAACTCGCGGGGGCAGCATCGCGCGGATGCACTCGATGAGCGGGACCCAGTAGTGGTCGGCCACCAGGCGGGCGAGCGCGACCTGGTGGGGCAGCAGAAGCGGGTCGGCCCCCGCCGTGGCGATCGCCTTGGTCTCGACGCCCGGGTCCTGCGTGTCGAGGGACACTACGAACCCGTAGGTGGTGCGCCGCCCGAACGGGACGGTGACCCTGTGACCGGGCACCACATCGACGCCGTCAGGCACGGCATACGTGTATGTCTCCCGGCCGAGGCCGCGCGCCGCCTCGACCGCCACCTCCGCGTAGAGCATTACGAGGTTTGCGACAAGCGGGGAAGCACCAGGTCCAGGATGCGGTCGGCCATCTCGCGCTTGGTCATCTTCTCCAGGTCATGATGGGCACCGTCCGAGAAGAAGAGGACGCCGGCGTTGTGCTCGCTGCCGAAGCCGATGTCGCGGCGCGAGATGTCGTTGGCCACGATGGCCTGCAGGTTCTTGCGCTTCATCTTGTCGACCGCTTTGTGCGCGAGGTTCGACTCCTCCGCCGCAAACCCCAAGCGAAAGACCCCCGCGGCCTCCTTCTCCGCGCCGAGCGTGGCGACGAGATCGGGGATAGGCTCCAGTTCCACGGTCAACCTCTGGGTCTCCTCCCGGCGGATCTTGCCTTTGGCCGTCGTGTTGGGGCGGAAATCCGCGACCGCGGCCGCCATCACGAGCAGGTCCGCGCCGCCGATCGCCGCGCGCATCTCGCCCAGCATCTCCTCGGCGGTGGCGACTTCGCGCACCTGCACGCCGTGGTGCGAGGGGTGGGTGGCGGTCGTGACCAGCGTGACTCGCGCGCCTCGGTCCGCGGCGGCCGAAGCGAGGGCGAACCCCATCTTGCCGCTCGAGTAGTTGGAGATGAAGCGCACGGGGTCGATCGGTTCGCGCGTGCCCCCCGCCGTGACAATGACCGTCCGCCCCGCCATGTCGTAGCGGGACCGCACGGCATCGGCCATCGCCTTCATCAGCTTCGCCGCACCGGCCAGGCGGCCCGTGCCTGCGTGACCGCTCGCCAGGCGTCCGGTCTCAGGCTCGACCACGGACATGTTGTTGCGGCGCAGCGCGGCGATCTTCTCCTGCACGACGGGTTTGGCCCACATCGCATCGTTCATCGCCGGGCCCACCACGACCGGGCATCGCGCCGCGAGGAGCGTCGCCGTGACGATGTCGTCCGAGCGCCCGTCAGCGACACGCCCGATCACGTTCGCGGTGGCGGGCGCGAGCAGGATCACCTGCGCCCAGTCGCCCAGCGACACGTGCGGCTCGGGCGCGCCCTCGGACGCCCACAACCCGGTCAGCACCGGGTTTCCGGTCACGCCGCGGAACGTGGGCGGGCCGACAAAACGCGTGGCCGACGGCGTCATGGCCACCCGCACCTCGCAGCCCGCCTGCGTGAGCGCCGACGCGAGGTCGACGACCTTGTACGCCGCTATGCCACCCGAGACCAGCAGCGCGATCCGCATGCCGCGGAGCTCGTCCGGCACGGGCGCTGTGTCTAGAGGCACGCCTGGGGGCCCCGTCGAGAGATTTGGCGACCAGGTGGTCGAGATCCGGGTGAAACACCGAGCAGCGCAGCGCGCGCATTGTGGATGCGCAAGCGAGCAGCGGAGGTGATGAGCCCGGAGATTGGCCGCATGGGCGCCAAAGATACGATGGGGATCCCCAGGCGGGCCTCTCGGGGCATGGGTTAAGTTTGGCCCTGGCGGGCTTCGCGGATGATGTCGAGGATCTCTCCCACCGTCCGCTCCAGCTCGTCGTTGACGACGACGTGGTCGTAGTGCTCGGCGTAGGTCATCTCACTCTCCGCGATCTTCCGGCGTGAAGCCATGTCCTTCGCGGTCTCGCTGTTGCGAAGCTTCTGGCGTCGCTCGAGCTCCTCGAGCGACGGCGCGACCACGAAGATGAAAAGCCCGTCCGGCTCCCGCTCGCGCACCTGCTCCGCGCCCTTGACCTCGATCTTGAGCACGATGTCGAGTCCTTCGTTGCGCGCCTGCTCGACGCGCTCCCTCAGCGTGCCGTACAGGTTGCCGTTGTAGGTGGCGTGCTCGAGGAACGCACCCTCTTCGACCAACTGCTCGAACCTCTCGCGCGTGACGAACGTGTAGTTCGCGCCGTCGACCTCACCCGCGCGGGGTGCTCGCGTTGTGCACGACACCGAGTACTTGAGGTTGCGGTCCAGCTCCAGCAGGCGCTGGATGATCGTGTCCTTCCCCACTCCGGAAGGCCCCGAGATGACGATGAGCAGGCCGC
>JBIOGJ010000140.1:0-2497 GCA_044447965.1 Thermoanaerobaculales bacterium
ATGGACAGTCCGATTCCAGGGGGCAGCGGGATCATCGGGTAGCAAGCGGTGATCCTGTTCCCGAGGAGGTACATCGGTTCATCCGGGCCGGGCACGTCGGACAGCACGAGGTTGGCGTACCGCCTTCCGCCGACCATGCGGACGACGGTCTCGTGCAGCCGGTTCGGCAGCCAACCGGCAGCTTCGATCAGCAGGGACATCCCCGCCGCCTCGTGCGCGCCTCTTCGCTGGAGCTTCTCGGTCGCAATGATGCGGATGAGCTCGGGAAGCTCGCCGGCGGCGAGCGGCAGGTCGATGAACACGCTGGTGACGTGGTTGCCCAGGGTCGAAGCGGCGGTGGGCCCGGTGGACACCGGCACCATCGCGCGCAGCGCAGTCGGGATCTCCGGGTATTTGACCGCGTCTAGGTAGCTTCGCAGCCCAGCAGCGACCGACGCGAGGACGACATCGTCCACGCTCCCTCCGTAGCGCCTCTTCGTCTGGCGGATGACGTCCATCGGGAGCATTGCCGTGGCAAAGGTCCGGCTCGCCCCGACGCTGCCGTTGAACGGGCCTTGAAGCGCGATGGGCCCACCCGCCGCGGTGAAGGCTATGCCCATCAGGCTCTGAAGCCCCGTGAGCAACCACGCGCTGGCGCCGCCGCCGCCGCCGGCGAACTTCGCGGGCGCCAGCCAGCCGGTTTGCATCGCGGCGGGCGTGTAGTCGAATAGGACGCGCGCGATCTCGATGCCGGCGATGCCGTCGGTGATGGAGTGGTGCGTCTTGATCACCACCGCCTGGCCCCCGCCTTCGAGGCCGTCGATCAGGTGCATCTCCCAGAGAGGCCGGTCCCGAGGCAAGAGCCTCTCGTGGATCCGCCCGCAAAGCGCGTTGAGCTGCGCGCGCCGGCCAGGCTCGGGGAGCCGGTGATGGAACAGGTGCGCGTCGAGGTCGAGACGCGCGACGGGCATCCATGACGCTCGCGTCGCGTCGAGCCGGCTGAACCTCACGACCTCGCGGAACCTCGGCAGGCGGCGAATCCTAGACGCGACGAGGTGCCGCAGCTCGGGCAGCGTGATCGGTGTCCGACCTTCGATCACGACGACCCCGGCCACGTGCATCGGCAGGCCGGGACGCTCGAGCGCCAGGAACGAAGCTTCCAGTGCCTCCAGGCGATGCTGGTATCCCACACCCTGACGTTAAACGCCGGCTGTCGAGCCGCCCAGACACTACAGTCCCCCTCGACTAGTGTCTTAAGTCCCTTTCCGTAACGCCCGCGTTGGGCGACGCTCAAGTCGACGATGGCTGTTTTCAGCGGCGAAGCCCTTTCGAAAGCGGATGTCGCGTGGCTTCACGCCGAAGCGCCGACCAACCATTTCGTGGTCACGTCGCTGGCGATCCTCGACGCGCCGCTGGACATCGAGCGCTTCAAGACCATGCTGTCGTCGCGGATCGAGCTTCACCCTCGGTTGCGACAGGTCGTGGCGGAAACGCCTATCCCCTTCACGCCGCAACGATGGGTCCCGGCTCGCAACTTCGACCTCGACGCCCACATCCACCGCGCCGCGCTCCCTGCACCGGGCGGGGAGGCTGAGCTTGCGGCATTCGCCGGCGACCTGGTCGGGCAGCCGCTCGACTTCAGCCGGCCCCTCTGGGAGCTCTTCGCGGTCGAGCGCCCGGGTCAGGGCGGCGCGCTCGTCGGTCGGTTCCATCATTCGCTCGGCGACGGCCAGGCGATGGTCCGCTTGCTGCTGACCCTCACCGACGAGACGGCTGACGGCTGGAAGCGGACCGCAAAGCACCGGAGCGCGAGCACCCGGCATGCCAACCACGACGGGCGGAGCGGCTTCGCGCGCCTGATCGACGACATGCCCCCCGCGTCCCGGCTCGCGCGCCAGGCCCTGGCCGGCGCCGGCGCCCTGGCCCGCATCACGCTTCTCGACCCGGACCGCCCGACTCCGCTTCGTGGCGATCTCACCATGCTGAAGGCCGTCGCCTGGACGCAGCCCGTGCCGTTGGCCCTCGTGAGCAAGATCGCGCGGGCCGCAGACGCGACGGTCAACGACGTCATCGTGAGCGCGGTCGCCGGCGGCCTTGGCGAGTACCTGAACGGCGCCGGGGTGCAAACGCTCGGCATGCGAATCCGCGCGATGGTCCCGGTGAACATGCGCCCGCCGAGTGACACGGGAATGACGGGCAACCGCTTCAGCCTGGTCTACGTCGAGCTGCCCGTCGGCGTCTCCGGCGCCTGGGAGAGATTGATGCGGGTGAAGATCGAGATGGACCGCATCAAGAGCTCGCAGGAGCCCCTCGTGGGCTGGCTGCTGGTCCAGGGTCTCGGGCTGCTGCCGTCCGAGCTGGAGCGCGTCGCGTCCTCTTTCTATGCCGGTAAGGCGAGCCTGGTCCTGACCAACGTCATCGGGCCCAGGCGCCCGATCTACATGGCCGGCTCGCCGGTCAGGCAGATGACCTTCTGGGAGCCGGAGTCGGGTGGCCTCGGGGTGGGCATCAGCATCTA
>JBIOGJ010000141.1:0-2451 GCA_044447965.1 Thermoanaerobaculales bacterium
GCAGCGTAGTAGTCGCAGCGCATGTCGGGAATCGCGAACGCGAGCTGTGCGAACGCGTGCGCGCCGTCCACCATCACCTGCACGCCGTGGCGGTGCGCCATGTCGGCGATCTTCGCGACCGGCAGGATGTGCCCGGTGATGTTCACCAGGTGGCAGCACATGAGCAGGCGGGTCTTCGGCGTGATCGCGCTCTCGTAGAGCTGGACGATCTCCTCGTCCGACTGCGGGTCCATCGGCAGCGAGACGACGCGGTTCACGATCCCGTGGCGGCGCGCCTGGAGCCTGAACATGTCGAGCATCGCGCCGTAATCCTGCGCCGCCATCACGGCTTCGTCGCCCGCGTGCCAGTCGAACCCCGCGATCACGGTGTCGAGCGACTCGGTGGTGTTGCGGGTGACGATCAGCTCCTCGGCGGGCACGCCGGCGAGCTGCGCGATGCGCGCGCGGACGGCGTTCTTGTCGTCGTACTGGCGCGTGCGCATGTAGTGGGACGCCTCGCGGTTGACCTCGCGCACGTGGCGGATGAACGCCTCGAGCACGGGCTGCGACTGCATCGAGTAGTAGCCGTGCTCGAGATTGATGTAGTCGGGCTTGAGCAGGTACTGGCGGCGGATCCTGGCCCAGAACGCCTCGTCCTGCGCGAGCTGCGCCGGTTCCTGGGCGGTGTATTGCGCCCAGAGGTCCTCGCCGAACAATGCGACCAGCGAGGCCCCGCCGAGCGTGCGCACGAACTCGCGCTTGTTCATGGCTACTTCGCGGCGCCCGCCTTCTCGAACATCCTGGCGTAGCGGTGCTGCGCGCGGGCGCGCCACGCGCCGCGGTGGTAGGCGTAGCCGGCAACCAGCGGCAGCGTCACGGTCGCCTCGCCGAACACCATCTGCTCGTCGCCGATCTGCACCTTGCCCCAGCTGTTGGCCTCGCGCAGCGTCGAGCCCGACAGCGCGCCGTCGCGCTCGTCGGCCACGGTGAGTTGCACGGCGTAGCGATGCATCTCGGGGTCGTGGCCGAGCACTTCGGCGGCGACCACGATGTCCTGCGCGAAGTTCTTCGGCACGCCGCCGCCGACCATGAACAGCCCGGTGCGGCCGGCCTTGAGCTTCAGCTCGGTCAGCTCGCGGAAATCCGCGGCCGAATCGAGCGCGAGGTAGCCGTCCGGGTGCTGGGTCTGGTGGTACACGAACCCGAATCCTGCCGAGCAGTCGGAGAAGGCGGGCACGAAGATCGGCACGTCGGCCTGGTACGCGGCGGCGACGATCGAGCGCGTCGTGGGGTGATGCTTCACGAGATAGGCGCCCATCTCGCGGATCACGTCGCGCGAGCTGACCGCCCTGGGGCCGCCGTTCTCGAGCATCGCTTCCGCGATCTTCGCCATCGTGTCGTCGCAGATCCGGAGCTGGTCTTCGTCGATGTACGTGTCGTAGATGCGGTCGATCGCGTTGCGGCGGAGCAGGTCGTCGTCCGCGCGGATGTCGCCGCGGTAGTGGCGGAAGCCGAGGCCTTCGAAGAAGTCCTGGTCCACGATGTTGGCGCCGGTCGAGACGATGGCGTCCACCATCCGGTTCTCGACCATGTCGATGAACACCTCGCGCAGCCCCGCCGAGCACAGCGAGCCGGCCATGCAGACGATGACCGAGCACTCCTTGTCGGCCAGCATCATGTCGTAGATCCGGGCGGCGCGGCCCAGGTTGCGGGCCTGGAATGCCATGTCGGCCATGGCGTCCACGATCGCGCGCACGTCGTGCTGCTTGATGTCGATGCCGACGACGAGGTCTTTGAGCAGGTCCTGCTTGGTGGGCTCGGCCACGAGTCCTCCGGCGGGAAAAATGGGCACAAAAAAACTGCCACCCTCGTCCCTCGCTACGGCGCCCCCTCAGGGGCCACCGCCATCGCGGGGTGGGTGGCTATGTCTGCAACAATACTAGTCGCGTTTGATGGGTGAGTCAAGTGGCAGCGAGCGCGTGCAGCATCGCGTCGATCTCGCTGCTGGTCGCCACGCGCGAGCTGCCGGTGACGCCACGCGGGAATCGAATGAACGCCGCGGCGCCGGTCCGGTCGATCCCGACCACCGCGCCCGCGACGCCGTGCTCGCCCGCGTCCACGCCGATGCTCAGGACCCACACACCCTCCGAGCCCCAGGTCTTCGGCACGGCGAAGCTGTTGGCGTCGCCTTCCTGCTCGAAGCGCAGCGGGACCAGAGTGCGCCGACCGTTCACCAGCCCGTACGCCGTGCCGGTGAGTGGCAGCGACATGGGCACGGTCTGGCGCCAGGTGCGGGCGACCAGGAAGGCGGCGCCGAAGGGGCGCGTTTCGACGCTGATCCACGGGGGGCCGGGCCACGAGCTGGCGGCGACGGTCGCGCCGAGGGCCAGGGCGAGGGCGATGCTCTTCATCTGCGATCTCCGCGTTGGGGGCGGAAGTGTGATGCGCGGGGACGGGGGGTCGTTTAGAGGA
>JBIOGJ010000142.1:0-2399 GCA_044447965.1 Thermoanaerobaculales bacterium
TAATTTCGCAGAGTCCGGTTCTGCACGACGAGCACGCCCAGCACGTGGCCGCCGCGCAGGATCGGCACGCCCATCAGCGAATGGTAGATCTCCTCGCCGGTTTCCGGCCGGTAGGCGAAATCGGGATGGGATTGCGCGTCGGCGAGCGCCAACGGCCGGGCGGTGGCCGCGATGACGCCGACCAAGCCCTCGCCCACCCGGAGGCGGGTGCGATGCACGGCTTCGGGCCGCAGGCCTTCGGTGGCGAAGAGTTCCAGCACCTCGCCCGCGCGCATGACGTAACAGGAGCAGACCTCGGCCACCATGTCGGCGGCGATGATCTTGACGATGGTGTTGAGCCGCTCCTGCGCCGTGCCCGAGCCCGCCATCACGTCGCGGAGACGGCGAAGCACGCGGCGGGAGCCCGTGGCCGCCGCGCCGGGATCCATCACGCCTCCGCCCGGGTCCTGAGCCCGGCGCCGAGCTTGCCTTCGGCATAGCGCTCGGGCGATACCGAGGCCCGCGCCTCCAGTGCCGCGCAGGCCTGCGCCACCAACTCGTCGAGAATTTCCTTGGTCGATTGCTCGCGCTTCACCAGCCCGACGCTCTGCCCGGCCATGACCGAGCCGGTCTCGACATCGCCATCGATCACCGCGCGTCGCAGCGCGCCGGCCCAGAAGCGCTCGATCTCGAGCTGCGCGTCCTTCTGGGAAAGCTCGCCTTGGTTGACGCGCTCGATGACGGCGCGCTGCAACTCCGCGAATTCCTGGGTGCCGGCATTGGCGAGCGCGCGCACCGGGATCACCGGGAAGCGCGCATCGAGCTGCACCGAGGGCACGGCATCGCGCGAGGAAGCGCGGATGAAGGTCTGCTTGAACTTGGGATGCGCGATCGATTCATGCGCGCAGACGAAGCGCGTGCCGAGTTGCACGCCCGAGGCGCCCATCTCCAGATAAGAGGCGATGGCGGTGCCGTGGCCGATGCCGCCGGCGACGAAGACCGGCACCTCGGTCACGTGCGGCAGGATCTCCTGCGCCAGGACGCCGGTGGAAACCGGGCCGATATGCCCGCCCGCCTCCATGCCCTCGATGACGATGGCGTCGGCGCCCATGCGGATGAGCTTCTTGGCGATCGCCAGCGCCGGGGCGAAACACACCAGCTTCGCCCCCGATTGCTTGATGCGCGCCACCGCCGGCGCCGGCGGCAGCGCCCCGGCCAGCACCACGTGGCCGACCTTGTGCCGGGTGCAGACGTCGATCAGCTCGATCAGGTCGGGATGGAGCGTGATCAAATTGACGCCGAAGGGCTTCTTGGTGAGCCCCTTTGTGGCCGCGATCTCCGCGTCCAGCAGCTTCGACGTCATCGAGCCGCAGGCGATGACGCCGAAGCCGCCGCCGTTGGAGATGGCGGCGACCAGGTGGCGCTCCGACACCCAGGTCATGGCGCCGCCCATGATGGCGAGCTCGGTGCCGAGGAAATCGCGCCCGCGCGCCCACAGCCGGTCGAGCCAGCGCCGGCCATTGCCGGTCGTTCCGGCGGTCATGGGTTCCGGTCTTTCATCCGGCATCCAGCCCATAGGCGGTATGCAGCGCGCGCAGCGCCAGCTCGGTGTACTCCTCGGAGACCAGCACGCTCACCTTGATCTCGGAGGTCGAGATCACCAGGATGTTGATGTTCTTCTCCGCCAGCGTCGAAAACATCTTTTGCGCCACGCCGGCGTGGCTGCGCATGCCGACGCCGATGACCGAGATCTTGACCACGTTCGGATCGGGCTTGAGCGCGGCATAGCCGAGCGTCTTCTTCTGCGCCTCGAGCGCCTTCACCGTGCGCGCCAGATCGGACTTGGCGACGGTGAAGGTCAAATCGGTGGTCTTCCCGTCCTCGGAGATGTTCTGCACGATCATGTCGACATTGACCGCATGCTCGGCCAACGGCCCGAAGATGGACGCGGCCACGCCCGGCCGGTCGGGAACCGCGACCAGCGTCACCTTGGCGTCGTCGCGGCTGTAGGCGATGCCGCTTACTACTTGCTTTTCCACGATCTCATCCTCGTCAACCACCAGTGTACCCGGAACGTCCTCGTAACTCGACAGAACCTGCACGCGCACGCGGTGGTTCATCGCCAATTCGACCGAGCGGGTTTGCAGCACCTTGGCGCCCTGGCTGGCGAATTCGAGCATCTCCTCGTAGGTTATTCTATCGAGCTTCCTCGCCTTCGCAACGATGCGCGGATCGGTGGTGTAGACCCCGTCGACGTCGGTGAAGATGTCGCAGCGCTCGGCCTCGAGCGCGGCCGCCAGCGCCACCGCCGAGGTGTCGGAGCCGCCGCGCCCCAGCGTGGTGATGCGGCCGTCCGGCCCGATGCCCTGGAATCCGGCCAGCACCGCGACCTCGCCCCGGTTCATGGCGGCGGTTATCGA
>JBIOGJ010000143.1:0-2369 GCA_044447965.1 Thermoanaerobaculales bacterium
CGCTGAGGTCGAAGCGCTGTGCGACCGGCTGAGCATCATCAGGCTGGGGCGGGTGGTGGAGAGAGGCACGCTCGACGAGTTGAGGCATCTCACCCGTACATCGATCACCGCGCAGATCGAGCGTCCCGCGGACGGCCTGGCAGACCTGGCCGGCGTTCATGACCTCGAGATTGACGGCAGCCGTGTCCGGTTCGAAGTCGACACCGACCATCTCGGCGTTGCGGTGCGCCGGCTCGGCGAGCTCGGAGTCCGCAGCCTGGTCAGCCATCCGCCCACGCTCGAGGAGCTGTTCTTGCGGCACTACGGCGACGAACTGGCGAAGGAACTCGGACGTGTCGACGGCGAGCGCGACGCGAGACCGTTGCCGCGTCGATGAACGCGCTCACTGGAACCGTCGAGCTGATCCGCTTCATCGTGCGCCGCGACCGCATCCGGATCGTGGTCTGGATCGTCGCCATCGTTGCGCTGCTGGCACTCACGGCAGCAGGCATCACGGGTCTGTTCCCGACCCAGGCCGCCCTTGATCAGACGGCTGCGGCCACCCAGCACAACTCAGCCGCCATCGCTTTCAACGGCCCCGCCCAGGGCCTGAACTCAGTCGGGGGGCAGGTGGCCTTCCAGTTCGGCGCAGCGGGCATGGTGCTGGTGGCCCTCATGAGCCTGTTCATGGTCGGCCGGCTCACAAGGGGCGAGGAGGAGAGCGGCCGCCTGGAGCTGGTGCGCTCCCTGCCGGTCGGCAGCCATGCGCCCGCTGTCGCGGCGTCGCTCGCGGTGGCTGCCATGAGCATCGCCGTCGGTTTGATGACAACCACGGTCCTCCTTGCCCAGGGCCTTCCCGCGGCGGGGTCGATCGTGTTCGGGGTGTCGTTCATCCTGATCGGGCTCTTCTTCGGCGGCGTTGCTCTCCTCGTGGCGCAAGTCACCGAGAACACCCGCGTCGTATACGGCGCCACCGGGGCGGTGCTCGGGGCGGCATTCGTGCTGCGCGCTGTGGGCGACATCGGCGACGGCACCGTCTCGTGGTTTTCTCCGATCGGATGGGCCCAGAAGACGCGGCCGTTCGCAGGTGAGAGGTGGTGGCCTTTCCTGCTGTTGATCGCGGCGACCGCGGTCGTGGTCGCAGCGGCCAGTGCCGTGGCGGCCCGTCGCGATCTGGGCGGAGGGCTCGTGACGCCCAGGCCAGGAAGGCCCGCAGCTTCGCGGAGCCTCGGGAACCCGTTTGGGCTGGCCGTCCGCTTGCAGCGGGGCACCCTGGTCGGATGGAGCGTCGGCATACTGGTCACCGGCATCGCCTACGGCTGGATCGGCCCCACCGTCGACGCCTTCATCGGCCAGAACAAGGCGCTTGCGGAAATACTGGCTGGTGCCGGGGGTGCGAACCTCACGGACTCCTACTTCGCCGCCTCCTTCCGTCTCATCGCCCTCCTCGGCACGGGTTTCGCAATTCAGTCCGCCCTTCGGTTGCGGAGCGAGGAGACGTCGATGCGCGCCGAGTCGGTGTTGGCGACGCCGGTCTCGCGCTGGCGGTGGGCGGCGAGTCACCTCACGGTGGCTTTCGCTGGAAGCATTGTCCTGCTCGGCATCGCCGGTCTCGCCACCGGCCTGACCTATGGCGCGGCGGGCGGCGATCTGAAACGTGTTCCGAGCCTGTTGGGTGCAGCCCTCGTCTACGCGCCGCCCATGTGGCTGATGGTCGGACTCACCATTGCTCTCGTCGGGCTCGCGCCGCGTTGGGTCGGCGCGTCGTGGGCGATCCTCGCGGCCTGCGTGGTGGTCGGATTCTTCGGTGCTGTCCTCCAACTTCCCAGTTGGCTTCAGAACCTCTCGCCGTTCGAGCGCGTACCCCAAGTGCCCGCTGCGAGCCTGACTTTTCTGCCGCTTGTCGTGATCTCGGCAGGCGCCGCGGCCTTCACCTTGGCCGGGCTGGCCGGACTCCGACGGCGCGATATCGGACTGATCTGACGGGTCTCACATGTGGGCTGATTAAGGGCTGGATAAGGGCAGGTTAAGGGTCGGGGCCGGGCGTTTTTGAGGCCGGGAACGCCGTAACCTAGGACGTGTCGGGTGGCCTTTTTGGCGCCCCGGGCGCCGGTGGTGGGGATTGGCTCAGGAGGGCAAGGCATGAGCGTTGCGTTTGACGAACGGGTGCTCAAGATGGTCGAGTCCGAGGTGCGGACGATCAAGGCCCAGTACCGCGGCGTCGTTTCCGAGGAATCGATCGACTCCATGGCGAACGAGTCGCTCGAGCGCCTTGCCGACTCCCGCGTGCCGCAGTTCGTGCCCCTGTTCGTGGGCAGGTTCACGCGAGACCGGATCAAGCAGATCGTCACCTCGGCGCGCGGCGCGCGCGCGTCTCGCTCGCAGGGGGA
>JBIOGJ010000144.1:0-2347 GCA_044447965.1 Thermoanaerobaculales bacterium
AGCTCGACTACATGGACGGGAAACGGTGGTGCGAAACCATGCTGGCGCGCGAGGATGATCTTCCCTGGACGGTGATCCGCCCGCCTGCCGTGTTCGGCCCGGCCGATCATTCGCTGCGGATCGCCGCCTACATTCAGCGCGTGGAGGACGGAGGACCGGTGCTCGTCCCATTGGAGTCATATGAACGCCAGGCGGGCCTTGCGTGGGTGAAGGACATCGGTTACGCGTGCGCGCTCGCCTGCGACCTTCGCAAAGACCTGGGCCACAAGGCGTTCAACGCCGCCTTCGACGGGGTGAGCTTGCGCGACCTGGTCGAGGGCATCGCCCATGCGATGGGCCGTCCGGCGCGCCTGCACCCGATGCCCTTCGCGCAGCTGCCGGAGGGCGCGAGCCCGTACGGGCCGGATCCCAAACGCTCCGCGGGCTACGTCCTCGAGCGATCTCGCAAGGAGCTCGGGTTCGAGCCGTCGGCGCTGGAGGACGCCCTTGCGGAAACCCTGGCCTGGTACCGCGTCGCGCACCCCTCGCATCCGGGATATGCGAACCGCGCGAAGGAGCTTGCGATTGCCGGCGGCGCATGAGGAGCTCGAAGGCCGGCTGAGAATCCAGGCAAAAGGCTGCGTCGTGCTTGGCTCACCGTTCTACGGGACGCTCCTCGAATCCGCGGCCGACGACCTGAGGAGCGAGGGTCCGGTCTGGGAATTGCTGGCAGACTTCGAGGCCGAGCCGGAATCTTCAGCGCTTGCGTTGCGGCTCATGGCTGCCGTTCACCGTCTCGTGCTCCAGGATCGCGTGCCTCAGCTGGCGCCACACTATCCGTCCGTCGGCGGCGATGGCGATGCCGCCCTCGCGTGGCCCGTGTTTCGGAACGCATTGGTTGAGCACCGCAGCGAGATCCGGCAGCTGGTGGCTCGGGGATGCCAGACCAACGAGGTGGGTCGCAGCGCGCCGCTGCTCGGAGGTTTCCTCGAGGTCGCACATCGGACGCAGCTGCCGCTGCGAATCCTGGAGATTGGCGCCAGCGCCGGCCTCAACCTCAGGTGGGATCGTTACCGATACGAATCGGGTGAAGTCGGCTGGGGAGACGAGCATTCCCCGGTGCGGTTTGTCCACTTCTTTGATGTCGCGCCGCCGCTGGATCGGAGCGCCGAGGTGATCGAGCGGAAGGGATGCGACCTCGAGCCCATCGACCCGACGTCAGAGGACGGCGCGCTTTCGCTGCGATCGTTCATCTGGGCGGACCAGCTCGGCCGCCTGTCGCGCCTGGATGGCGCTATAGAGCTGGCGAAACAGATGCCGATCAACGTTGAGCAGATGGACGCGGCGCTGTTTCTCGAGAGGGAGCTGGATGCGCCGCGGCCTGACGTGGCCACGGTGGTGTACCACTCGGTTTTCCTCCAGTACCCGACGGACGAAATTCGCTCGCGCATCGCCGCGGTCATCGACGCGGCCGTTTCCGGTGCGAATCGGGATGCGCCGGTGTTTCACCTCACCATGGAGCCGGCCTGGCCCCGATTTGAGATCCGGCTCGGTGATGAGCTGCTCGGCACGAGCATGGCGCACGGCACGGATGTACGGTGGCTTGCGTCATGACGCGCCGGTTCGCGCCCTACGCGGTCGCGATCGGCGGCGTGATCGCCATCACGGCTGTCATCTGGCTGATCAACTCGCAGACATCGGTGCCCGGCCTGTCCACCATCTACCTGCTCCTCATCCTGTGGCTCGGAGCCCGTTGGGGCAGAGGTCCTGCGGTGGTCGGAAGCATCGGAGCATTCCTCTTTTACGACTTCTTCTTCGTCCCTCCCGTGAACACGTTCAACGTCGGAGGCCCGGCCAACCTTCTGGAATTGATCGTCCTGCTCGCGGCGGCCCTGGTCACGAGCCAGCTGGCCGCGTCCTCCCGCCGCTCCCGGGCAACCGCGGAGGCACTGGCGCGGGAATCACGCGCGCTCTACGAGGTCGCGAACGCAGCGCTTCGCTCGCAGGAAGTGACCGCGGCGCTGTCGATGCTGTGCAGGCGAGCCATGGAGCTGCCATCGATGAGCCGGTTCGCGCTGGTCGCGGTGGACTCGGGCCAACCCACTGAGCTGGCCGGCGACGACCTGAGCCCCGCGGAGCTCAAGCAGGCGGCCTGGTCTCACGAGAAAGGACGCGCGATCGGGATCGCGCTGCGCGACGGGGCGGTCGCCGTCGTGCGTACTCGTCCGGCGGACGCCGCGCCGGCCTACCTGCCGCTGGCCAGCGGGGTGGCCGTGATCGGCATCGATGGGGAGCAGGCCGCTGCCGATGAGCTCCGCATGCTTTCGGCCTTGATCGGGCTCGCCGACTTGCTGATGGACCGCCGGCG
>JBIOGJ010000145.1:0-2310 GCA_044447965.1 Thermoanaerobaculales bacterium
CACGACTCGAAGGTCGTAGCGCACCGCTAGTCCGCTTGCTTCGAAATCAGCTTCCGAGCGGTCGTTCGCGCCCTGCGCGATCGGCTGCCCGGGGTTGACCGACTCTTGGTTTGCGGGCATTGTTTGCCATATGAAGGGGGCGAGCGCCTTTTTGGTCGAAACTCGAGTGAGTTTCACCTCCCCACCGGCGCTCCGCGCCACCTCCCCACTGGTGGGGAGGAGTGGCTCAGTCTGAGGTGAGCAGCCCTGGCGACGCGCTCGCGCTCCTGGGCACCACCCCGCTTTTTTCCGGCCTTGACCCCACTGAGCTGGAACCCCTGCTGTCCGAGCTTCGGACCCGGCGTTTCGCCGCCGGCACCTACATTTTCCGAGAGGGCGACCTGGGTGATCGTCTGCACCTGATTGGGCGCGGAGAGGTAAAGATCTCACGCACGAGCGCCTCCGGCGGGGAGATCGTGTTCGCTGTGCTGGGGAGCGGGGAGGTTTTTGGCGAGCTGGCGGTGCTCCAGGAGAACGCTTTCAGGAGCGCCGATGCCGAGGCCTTGGCCGAGACCGAGTGCTACGTGCTCGAAAAGCAGCCACTGGTCGCTTTTCTCCGTACGCACCCGGCGGCGATGTGGCGCGTCATCACGGTGCTCAGCGACTACATCCGGCGCAAGGATGAAGCGTTCTCGGACCTTGCGTTCAATGACATACCCGGCCGGGTCGCGCACAAGCTGCTCGCGCTTGCGGCACAACATGGCGAACCGGCCGGCACCGGAACGCAGATCACGTTGCCCCTGTCGCAACGCACGCTGGCCGGCCTGGTGGGAGCCAGCCGCGAGAACGTCAACCGTGCACTGAGCCGGTTTGCCTCGCTCGGCGTGATCAAGCTCGAGCGCGGCCGCATCACTATCCTGCGTGCGGAGGAACTTCGCCGCCGCGTCCTCTGACCCGTGTGTCGAACAGCACGCGCGTTGTGTGCCGGTCGGCATAGGCATCGGAGTCGAGCCCCCATACGCTCGCCTCGACCCGGCCAAATCGTTGTTCAGAGGGCATGAAATGGAAGTCAGAAGGACGTATAGCGCGGGAGCGAAGAGCTCAAAGCGGATCTGGATCACAGTCGCGGCTCTGCTCGCCGTCGTGGCCCTCGGCGTGGCGGCAGCGTTTCTTGCGAAGGGGCTGACCGCTGGCGCGCCGGCCAGCAATCGAACCGTTTCGACGGGCGTCACGGCCACGCAGCTCCACAGCGGGCCCATCCTCATCGACCGCAACGCGGAGCAGTCGGTGGACGCTTCATCCGGGGCCCCAGCCGGCCAGCACATTCGCTTCCGGCCCGGTTCGCTGCAGCCCTGACGGTCTTACTCCACGGTGGCGAGAGGGACCCCACCCCTGGTCCCTCTTGCCTTTTCTCGACGCAAGGCGGCGTCGCCGAATCGAGGATCTCTAACCGAGAAGCGACGCCTCGATGACGTCGGCGGCTCGAAGGTCGCCGCCCTCGGCTCGCTCGCGGAGCCGGTCCGCAACTTTCAGCTTCGTCTCCCTGGTGCCGGCCGGTCCCGTTTTGAACTTGATCTGCCGCCTGACCACGCGCAGTCGCATGGTCGCGAGGCGCCGGAGGCGCGGGCCGTAAAAGTCGCCCATTTTGACGGGCTCGTACGCGGCGCCGGGCTCATACGCGGCGAGGAGGCGGCTGAGCGCGCCCGCGACATCGTCAGGATCAGTCGACACGCGCTCGACGTCGCACTCGAACGCGACCGCGCGGAAGTGGAGCGTGGCGCGCCCCGCGTCCCGGTCGTCGACCCAGCTGTGAGGCGACCAGGCGAGAAAGTCCGACACGAAGAAGGTCACGCGCGGGTGAGCCCGAACCGCATCGAAAGTCGGGTCGCCCTGGACACAGTGGAGCTCGATGATTTCGCCGGTCTTCACAAACGGAAGGATGCTCACCTGCGGGTAACCGCCGGCAGTGCACGCGATCAGCGTCCCGTGCCTCATTTCGGATACGAAACGCTCGGCCGCCGCTTCGTCAGGAGGGTAGTTGGAGCTTGCAAACACGTCGATCAGTTTGGCACGCGGCCACCGCCTGATCTAAGGACGCAGGGCGGCCACTCGACCGGCTTCGTGAACGGGCCCGGGCGCGACAGAACGGGGGCCGAGAAGACCGGCGTGCCAGTTGGGACTTGCGTCGAGGCCCTAGCATCGCCCCATGGACCCCGGAGATGTGAGCGCGTCCGACCTCCGGGCCGCGATATCGCAGAACCTTCGCCGATTCGATCGCCGCGCATCTCCCGAGCCGCTCATCCCGGCGTCGGTGGCCGTCGTGCTCCTCCA
>JBIOGJ010000146.1:0-2302 GCA_044447965.1 Thermoanaerobaculales bacterium
CGATGGCACAGGATGGAAGAAGAGGCGCTGGCAGCGCGACACGACAGTGGGGAGCACCACGAACGGGTTGAGGCTCGGAGTCGTGAGCACGATGACGCGGTGAGGGTGCGGCTCCTCGAGCGTCTTGAGGAGCACGCTCTGATCCTGGTCGCGCAGGCGGCCGACGTTCGCCAGCAGCGCCACCCGGCGGGTGCCGACCGCCGGCTTCAGGTTCAGAAAAGCCTGCAGCGAGAGCTCGTGGAACTCCGGCGGCTTCTCGGGCAGCAGGCGGATCTCGTTGATTGAGAGCGGCTTGATCCGGTCGTCTTCCCAGTAGTCGGGGTGGCGTCCAAGCCCCGCCTCAGGCAGCAAAGCCGCGGCCAGCAATCGCGCGACGGTGGCCTTGCCCAGGCCGGACTCCCCGACAAAAAGGTAGGCATGAGCCAGGCGGCCGCTCCCAAGCTGCGACCGCAGCTGCTCCAGCGCCTGTGGCTGGCCGGCGACGGTCGAGAAGGGGTCGGTCAAGGAGTCTGAGGCGGTGCGGCTCGCCGGGCCTTCGTCTCGCGTTCGATGGCGAGACGCTGCGCACGGCCCTGGAGCCAAACCTCGCGGATACGCTGCAGCGCGGTCAGATTGGTCAGCACCGCCAGCAGGAAGACGACCGCGTACAGGACGTAGCCGCCGAAAACTCCAGAAAAGATGAGGCCGATGACCGTCACCACCACACGCTCCGGGCGGGCGAACACGCCCGAGTCGCACGTGAACCCAAGACTCTGGGCGCGCGCCCGGACATAGCTCACCAGGAACGACCCGGCCAGCGCAGCCAGGGTCGCGAGCACCAGCCACCTCTGGAGCGGACCGCTCATCCCTATGAAATAGGCCGCCAGGCCGATGTAGATCGCACCCTCTGAGTAGCGGTCGAGCGTGGAGTCGAGGAACGCGCCGTAGGTGTAGCTCGAGTGCGTTGATCGCGCCAGGGCGCCGTCGAGGATGTCGCAGGTGCCCGCGAAAATCAGCACGACGCCGGCCCACTGCAGGTAGCCGAAGGCGATGAGCCCCGCAGCCACGAAGGTCAGGACCAACCCCACGACGGTGACCTGGTTTGGCGTCAACGGTACCCGCCCGACGGCCGCCATCAAGGCCTCCGCCCGGCGGCGTACCCACGCCTCAAACCGCGTTGTGAACATGCTTCTCCCCTGGCAGCCGAGCGGCTTCGCGCGCTTCCTCGTAGACCTCGATCACCTGCGAAGCGACGGCGTCCCATGCGTAGCGCTTGGCCTTCTCATGGCCGTACGCGCCCATGCGCGCCCTCAGCTGTGCGTCGCGCGCCAGGACGATCAAAGCGGCACCCAGCTCGGCCCATCCCTTGGGACGCACCGTCAGGCTGTCACGCCCGGGCTCCAGCACGGACATGTAGCCCGGTACCTCGGTGGCCACGATCGGCAGGCCCGAGGCCATCGCCTCGAGGAGCACGATTCCGAAGCTCTCCGCCCCGGTGGCGGGGGCGCAAAAGATGTCCGCGCTGTTGTAGTAGCGCGGCTTCACCGAGTCGGGGACATAGCCCGCCATGACGACGTTGGGAAGGCGGTGATGTGAGATGTACGACTCGACCTTGCCGCGAAGTGGCCCGTCGCCGACGATGATCAGGCGCGACTGGGGCACGCGCGCGCGCATGAACTCGTAACCCCGCAACAGGTCTCCCAGGCCCTTTCGCTTCTCCAGGCGTCCCACGAAGAGGATGTTCACGTTTTCGTCGCGCAGGTGGCGGATGGGCGAAAGACCCGGCTTGAACACGTTGACGTCGATCCCGTTCGGGATCACCCGGAGCGGAAAGTCGGGGAAGTATCGATTGAAGAACGTCCGGGCGGGCTCGCTGACGGCGATTCCTCGATGGATGTGCTCGAGGTACGGCTGCAGGATGCCGCGGCCGTAGTAGTAACCGATGTTCGAACGAGAGAAGGCGTGGAACGTGCCTACGTTCGCGGCGGACGACATCCGCAGCATTGTGAGGGGAAGGGCAGGCATCAGTGGCTCGTGAAAGTGCAGGACGTCGAAGCGCTCCTGCTCGATGATGGCGGCCACCCGGTTGCCGAGGTGAAAGCTGAGCGTGATGCGAGCCACCGAGTCGTTGGCCGGGACCGCGATCGGGCTGCCGATGCGGTAGAAATCGGCCGTGTCGAAGTCGATGTCGGCGCGGCTGGAGGGAGCGAAGATGCGCACCTCCTGCCCCTGGAGGCGGAGCTGCCGCGCCAGGTAGCGGACATGGTCGGTCACTCCCCCAGGCGAGGCAAAGTCGTAAGGCGAGACGAGCCCGACCTTCATC
>JBIOGJ010000147.1:0-2264 GCA_044447965.1 Thermoanaerobaculales bacterium
GAGGACATCGTGCTGTGGCGCTCCGGCGACGAGCTTCTGGCCTGGCGCGACCTGTGCGTCCACCGCGGCACCCGTCTTTCCCTGGGCCGAATCGTCGACGGCTCCCGCCTGGAGTGCGCTTATCACGGCTGGACGTATGGCAGGGACGGACGCTGCGTGCATGTCCCGGCCCATCCCGAGCAGGCGCCGCCTGCGAAGGCGCAAGCCGCCACGTATCGCGCCGCTCTCGCTTACGGCGTGGTGTGGGTGACGCTGGGCAGCGGAGCCACGGCGATCCCCACGCTCGAGCTGCTGAACGATCCCGCCCACAGCGTTCTGCTGGCGGGCCCTTATCGCGTGGCCGCGAGCGGCCCGCGCATCGTCGAGAACTTCCTCGACGTCGGCCATTTCCCCTTCGTCCACGAAGGGGTGCTGGGAGACAGGCTGAGGCCGGAGATCGCCGACTACAACGCGCATATCGACGAAGAAGGTGTTCTGGCGACTGGCGTCCAGGTGTTTCAACCAGACCCATACGGCACCGGGCGCGGCTCGACCGTGACCTACACGTACCGCGTGCACCGGCCGCTGTCCGCCTCCCTGGTCAAGCACGGCGAGCTGTCCTTCGGGATCCTGCTGTCCGTGACCCCACACGACGTGACGGACAGCACGGCCTGGATGTGGATGGCGATGAACTACGAGCCGCCGGCGGGCATGGTCGAGTTCCAGGACCGGATCTTCGAACAGGACCGTCCGATCCTCGAGTCGCAGCGCCCGGAGCTGCTGCCCCTCGACCTGCAGGCGGAGCTGCACCTGCGCAGCGACCGCACGGCGATCGCCTACCGGCGCTGGCTCGCCCAGCTGGGAGTGCGGACCGGCGCCTCGTGACCGCGCTCGAACGTAAAGGGAGGCCGCCGCTCGGTCAGCCCAGCTCGAACAGCTTGCGAGGGAGGCGGTGCAGCCGCTCCACCTCACCGTCTTCGGCGATCAGGAAGTTGTCGCAGGCCCACGAGTAGGTCCGCGCCGTCGAGTAAGCGGGATGGAGTGCGAAGTACATATTGGCGGCGACCGGCATCGTCTCGTCGAAGCGAACGAGCGGACGCTCCACCATGTCGTAGCCCTGGCCGTGGCAGTGGATTCGCTTCTCCTCGGCCCGGCCGTGCTCGCGCATGAACGTGTTGTAGGCCTCCCAGATCGCGGTCGGGGCCGCGCCAGGCCGGAGCAGCCGGGTGCAGAATTCCTGCGCCTCCAGCACGAAGGCCTGCTGCTCGCGCATCTCGTCCGTCGCCTTGCCCAGCACCGCTGTGCGCCCGAGCTCGCAGTAATAGCCGCCCGGGCCGTTGTTCTCGACCAGAAGGCTGAACTGGTCCCCGTCCTGCAGCACCCGGCCCTGCAGGTGGCGGTTGACGATCTGCCCGGGCGAGCCGGCGGGGGCCGAGAACGAGAGAAAAAGGCCCTGCTCGCTGCCGGCGTCGTGGCCGGCACGTTCGGCGACGGCGGCCACCTGGAGCTCGGTCACTCCAGGACGGATCGCTTCGAAGGCCGCCGCCATCGCGGCGTCCTGGGCCAATGCCGTGCGGCGGACGTAGGCCAGCTCGTCTTCGCTCTTGACCGCCTTGATGGGGTCGACGAGGTCGGAGGCGTCGACCACGTTGGCGCTGCTCAACGCGCCGCGCTTTAAACCGTCGACCAGCGCGTAGGAGATGGCCGCGCTTCCCAGCAGTCCGACGGTCGCCGTGGCGTACCCTTCGAGCGCCTTCGCCGCCAGGTCGGCGTCGTAGCCCGCCGTGTAATGAGCCGATGCGTAGCTCGGGACCCCCATCAGCCTCCCCACTCCGCGGCGGATGCCGTCGCCCCCCGGCGGCAGCTTCTGGTCGAGTCCGAAGGCCCCCTGGCCGACCACGGTCATCGGCTCGTCGCGAGGGAATATCACCGTTAGCCAGTAACCGTTGGTGGCCGGAATGTCGGTGAGGTACTTGACGTACCCGCCCATGAAGTCGTTGTTGGCCTGCGCCAGCAGCACGTCGACCCCGCGTTCTTCCATCGCCTTGCGGATCAGCGCCCAGCGCCGCTCGAGCTCGCGGTCCGGCAGCGGATGGTTGACGCGCTCCGACATCTCCCCCACCGGCGCCCTCCTATCGCCTGACGACGTTGATCATGCGGTCGACATCGCCGGCCATGAAGCGCCGGATGTTCTCCTCGACGACGGGAAGGGCTTCTGCCGGATAGCCGACATGAAACCCGGCCATGTGGGGCGTGATGATCACGTTGTCCATCGAATAGAACGA
>JBIOGJ010000148.1:0-2229 GCA_044447965.1 Thermoanaerobaculales bacterium
CACGAACTCGGCCGTGAAGGTGGCCTCCTGCCCGGCGCGCATCGGCCTCACCAGCTCCTCGGCGAACTCGCGGCTGATGACCTGGAGCCGGGCATCGTCCGGCGCAAGTGGCTCCCCTCGCCGGTGGCGCTGGCCCAGCGCGTCCTTGAACATCAGGTAGACGAGCTCGGCTGCACCCGTTCCCTCCTCCAGGTGCTCGCGCTCGGAATCGAAAGGACGTGGCCGGCGTCCAGCCACGTTGATGGTCCCGAGCCATCCGCCGAATGAAAGGTGATGGATCACGTATGAGACTTCGCGAGCCGTCCCGGTCGCCTGCACGTGACCGGCTTGCTTGGCCATGAAGTCCATCGCCCAATGGTCGAACTCCGCGACGGAAGCCGGAACGACGGCACGCGGCACGTGGTCCGCGATGCCGAGGCGGTGGAGGTCGTGGTCGATCTGCTGAAGCAGATTCTGGAGTGCCGCCAGCCGCGACGCGGCGGGCACCAGCGCATGGGCATAAGCCGTCAATGCTTCGACGACTGAGAAGATGGGCCACCACTCCGGAAATACCGACGGCAGCCACTGCAAGGTCTGGGCAAGCTCGCCGGGCCTCGCCAGGCGGTAGAGAAGCCGGTTGGCGTGCGGCTGGACCTGAACGATGCCTGCCATCGTCAGCATGTCAAGCGCCTGTGCGACGCTGCCTTTTCCATACGCGGCGTCTTCCGCGAGAGTCGAAGCGGGCTGTGGCCGCTCTGGATCGGCCAGCATCAGCTTCAACACCTCGGCTCTCGCGGAGACGCCCACGAGCGCCCGCAGGCGGAGTTGAACCAGCGACGGCCGCCGGAGGTCTGGCGAGCCGATGCGCTCCGGGTGGAACAAGGTCAGCGGGTCTCCCTCTCCCGGCCATGGAGCCTTGGCGTGGGCCCTCACGGTCGCCGAGTAGCGTCCGAAGGCCGCACGGGTGGCCGCGCTTGCACGCTCGGCAAGGTGTCGCAACCGGAACGCCGAGGCGAACCGCGCATTCGTGATGCACCAGTCGATCGTGCTCGCCCGCAGCCGGCTGTCCGCACCACCCAGGTGGGCCGTGAAGATGATGAGCGGCTCGAGATCGACGGCTTGCCAGTCGTGGCGCCGTGCGCCACCGTCGACCCCAAGCTCGGCCCACAGGCTCCAAGCAAGGTCGAGCGCGAGCGCATCGATCTCCTGACCGAGACGGCTCATCGAACCGCGGGCACTCCAGTAATCATGCTTCGTCCCTCGAAGCCCCAAGGCCGGGTCCGGAACAAGGTCGGGAACCAGCCCGGGGCAAGGGCCGGCTCCCTTTAGGACAACGCAGCCCGGCGAACTGCTACCGAGTTGCGCGGAGAGTGGTGGAGTCCTTACGGACTCGCGTTCGCCGAGCCCAGCACGTTCCCGTACATCATGCCCAGCGCCAGGAGGCCGAGAAGAGACAGGAGGACCAGCACGAACGTGCGCGCGAACGTGTCCACCAGCCCCACTTCAGTGGTCTCGGAATCCGCTGCGCTCCATTGGCCACGGTATGTGGCGGCCCTGACCGCCAGGCCGATCGTCGCAAGCAGGATGACAAGCAGAGCTGCCATGACTAGAGAACGCGCGCGGCTCGCGGACCGGCGATCGTCGTGCGCGGATTCGTGCGAGCTGGTGACAAAGAAACGGCGCGGGCGCTGAGCGGGTCAGCAGCCGCGCCATCCAAAGCAACGCGCGGCTACGCCAAAGTGAACAACTCTTCCCCGATTTTGGTGCGCTCGCGCGCACGATCATCCACGGAAGGTAGGGACCGGAGGCGTCCCAATACTTGTTGTGCCAGCCGCGTTGTCAAGGCGTGGAACTGCCGCTGCTCCTGCAGTTTTCGATCGCGCTGTTCACCGGGATGGTGGCGGCCACTCTTTTTCCACCCGTGCGCCGAGTGGTTCCACGTCCACTCGAGATTCTCCTGTGGGTGCTGCTGATCGTCGTGTGCGTGTTTGGCGTCGTGAGCATCACCAATCCTCGAGCCCGCGAGCTCACCGCCTCGGCGTTCTGGGGCGTCGACCAGGCCATCATGACCTTCGCAAGCCTGCTGGGCGCCGGGCTGGCGGGGTGGCTGTTCGACAACAGGTTCACCCTCGCCACCTGTCTGACGATCGCCTGCGGCGTCGACATCGTGGCCCTGGCGTTGCTTCGGTCTTACCGGAAGGGCCGCGCCTGGCAGCCGCGAGTCCGGCTCTACGAATGGATGGAGCTGCC
>JBIOGJ010000149.1:0-2223 GCA_044447965.1 Thermoanaerobaculales bacterium
CCCCCGCCGCGTCGCCGCGCCAGATCTTCAGGTCGAGGTTGGAGATCTCCGTGGTCATTCGATTTCCTCCGGCGTGTAGCGGGCATACGAGTGGTGGACCGCCTGGGCGAGGTAGTCGGGCATCGGCGGAATCGCCACCGGCTTCACCACCATCCCGTCCGGAGACCTCTCGACCACGAAGTTGACCGTCCCAAACTCGTCCTCGGTCTTGGGATAGTCCGACCGGGCGTGCGCGCCGCGGCTTTCCTTTCGCTCGAGCGCGGCGCGCAGCAGCGCCTCGGCATTGACCAGCATCGCGTGGAGGTCCTGCGCGGTGTGCCAGCCCGGGTTGAACGCCAGGCTCTTCGACCCGCCGGTGCCACAGTTGTTGACGCGCGCCCCAAGCTCGAGGATCGCCTGGAGGCCGGCCTCCAGCCCGGCCTGGTCGCGGACGATCGGGGCGTATTTCGTCATTGCCTCCTGGATCTCGACCTGGAGCTTGTAAGGGCTCTCGCCGGCCGGCCGGTCGAGCGGCCCCATGAGCGTGGCGATCGCGTCGTCGATCTCGCGCGCATCGAGCCTTGCCTTCACCGCTTTCGTGTTCTTCTTGGCCGCCGCGCCCGCTGCATCGCCCGCCCGCTTGCCGAAAACCAGCAGGTCGCTCAGCGAGTTGCCGCCCAGCCGGTTGGCGCCGTGCAGCCCGCCGGCGACTTCGCCTGCCGCGTAGATACCGGGCACGGTAGTCGCGCCGGTCTCGGCGTCGACCAGGACCCCGCCCATCGCGTAGTGGATCGTTGGCGCGACCTCCATCGGCTGCTTGGTGATGTCGACCTTGGCGAGCTTGAGGAACTGCTCGTACATCGACGGCAGCTTGCTCTTGATGAACTCGGGTTTGCGGTGCGTGATGTCGAGGAACACGCCGCCATGTGGTGAGCCGCGGCCCGCGAGGACCTCGGAGTTGATCGCGCGCGCCACCACGTCGCGCGATGAAAGCTCCATGCGCTCGTGGTCGTATCGCTCCATGAATCGCTCACCGTCCTTGTTACGCAGCACTCCGCCCTCCCCGCGGACAGCCTCCGTGATCAGGAGTCCTCGCACTCCGGCGGGCCACACCATGCCGGTGGGATGGAACTGGACCATCTCCATGTCTCGCAGCTGCGCGCCAGCGTCATAAGCGAGGGCGGTGCCATCACCCGTGCTCTCCCACGAGTTGGAGGTGACGCGATACATCTTGCCGGCACCGCCGCTGGCCAGCAGCAGCGCCGAGCACCGATAAAGGATCAAGGACCCGTCGGAGCGCCGGTACGCCAGTGCCCCGGCAATCGCGCCGCCAGATTTGAGCAGTTTGAAAACGGTGACTTCCATGTGGACGTCGACGCCGAGGGTGTGCACGGCGCGGTCCTGCAATGTGCGGATGAGCTCCAGGCCGGTGCGATCGCCGATGTGTGCCAGGCGCGGATAGGTGTGCGCGCCGAAAGGCCGCTGGTGGATGCGGCCCTGCCAGGTCCTGTCGAACACCGCCCCCCATCGCTCGAGCTCGAGGACCCGATCTGGCGACTCCTTGGCGTGCAGCTCCGCCATCCGCCAGTTGTTGATGAGCTTGCCGCCTTTCATCGTGTCGGCGAAGTGCACCTCCCACGAGTCCTGGTAGGCGACGTTGTGCATGGCCGCGGCCACTCCGCCTTCGGCCATGACCGTGTGGGCTTTCCCCAGCAGCGACTTGCAGACGACCAGCACGCGCGCCCCCGCTTCGGCGGCCGCGATTGCGCCCCGGAGGCCTGCCCCGCCCGCCCCGAGGACGAGGACATCCGTCTCGACCGTCTCATAGGCGGGAGAGCTCACGAGATCCACCTGAGGTCGGTCACGACGTGGTTGATCAGCAGACGGATGTAGATGTCGGCGGCCGCGACCGAGACCAAGCTCGCCCAGGCCCAGCGGTCGTGCTTGATGTTGAGCACGGTCACGCCCTTCCACAGCTTGTGGCGAGCGCGGGCTGCAAGCGAGCATGAGAAGCAGTCGAGGTCTCCGCCGGCCAGGTGCCTGAACGCGTGGCAGCCGAACGTGTACCCCGAGAGCAGGAGCACGTTGGCCAGCATCAGGATACTGCCCAGGCCGATGCCGAACCGGCCGCCGAAATCGAACGCGACGACGGCGTCGAACCAGAGGAAGGCGACCTGAACCACCGTCGCGTAGAACGCGAACCGGTGGAAGTTGTTGAACACCCACGGGAACACGGTCTCGCCG
>JBIOGJ010000150.1:0-2189 GCA_044447965.1 Thermoanaerobaculales bacterium
ACGCAGGCGCTGGCTCAGGTTCTTGACGAACTCGAGCAGCACCTCAGGGTGCTCGTGCACGATCGCCTGCATGCGGTCGCGCCGCAGCACGCGCACAGTCGTGTCGACGTTAGCCTGCGCGGACGCCGACCTGGGCTGGTCGTCGAAGACCGACATCTCCCCTACGACCTTCCCCACGCCCACCTTCGCCAGCGTGACCTCCTGACCGTCATGGTCGAGGTGGATGCGGATCTCTCCGTCCAGCACCACATAGAGCTCGGCGCCCGCATCGCCCTTTCGGAAGATCGGCTCGCCTTTGGCATAGCGCCGGGTCACCATCAGGCGGTCGATGCTCGCCAGTTGTTCGAGCGACAGTGTGCTGAAGAGAGGCACCCGTTTCAGTGCGATGAGTTCTTTCATGTGTTCATCGAGCCCGTTCAACGCCGCCTGCGCGGTTTCCCGGACCCATCTGTCGAGATGGTTCCCGAGTGTTTCGAGCTCGGCACGAGACAGCGGTCGCGCCACCACCGGGTCGAACGACTCGGGCTCGAGCAGCTGCGCCAACGGTCCGGCAAGCCAGCCCGGGCCGAAGTTTAGCAATGTTTCCAGGGCCTCAACCCTGGTGCTGGACACGTCCGACCTCAGCCCACGCTCCACGGTCGCGAAACCTCGCTTTCCGTGCAGCGCCCTCATCGCGGCGAGGCCGGACTCGGCAGCGTTCGTCACGTGATCGTCGAGCCCGATCCGCAGGAGGGCGTAGCCGGCCGCTTCGTCGCCGTCCATACGGGTCGCCGCCCCGGCCACCCGTGCTGATAGGCGCGCCAGGTCGATCGCGCCTTCGAGCTGCTCCTCGAGATGGGCGCGAGCCCGTTGAAACAGCTCGGGCCGCCCGCTGCGGACGAGCGCCTCGACCGTCGCGACAGAAGTCTCGTCTCGGGCCATGAGAAGCGGCAGGGTCAAGAGCAAAGCGTCGGGCGACTGGGCGGCCATGGCCTCCGCGGCCAGCCGGCGCACGTCGCGGTCGCCGCTCGCGAGGCCCTCGGCCAGCACCTCGGCATACGCCTGGGCATGGTCCGGCGGAGGGGTCCAGCGCACCGCCTGTCGGAGGGCTTCACGCCTGACCTCGATGTCATCGTCGCGCAGGCGCGCGATCAGCGCCGCGGCGACGTCCGCGACGTCGCCCTTCATCTTCGCGAAGCTGCGCACCGCCTCCATGCGCACACGCGGCGAGGGATCGCTCAACGCCTCCCGCACCGTGTCCTCTCCGCCGATCAAGGCCGCCGCCCAGACCGCCGCGGCGCGTTCATCCTGGTCCTCCGAATGACCCAGCTCCCGCATCACCTCGTCTGAAGGCCGCCAGCGATCCTTTCGCGCCAGGCCGGCCACCACCGCCGCGGCCCTGACCCAGCCGTCGGGGTCGTGCCTGGCCGCCTCCAGCTGCTCGACCACGATCCTGTCCGGTGGCGCCATCTGGTACGCGAGCCGGCGCACCACCGGGTCGCCCGACGCGAGGAGCTCGGGCAGCATCGAGGTGAAAACGTCCGGCGACGCTTTGCCGAGGGCGGCCGCAGCAAACTGGCGGGCATTGTCGTCGGTGCCCCTGATGTAACCCTGCAGCTCCGCGACCTGCACCGGGTTGGGACGGCCGAGGGCCTGGGTGAAATCGGCCAGGCTCAGGGCGTGGGTGCGAAGGCGCTGGTAGATGGCGTCGACGTAAAGGGCGCGCACGCGGAAGGCGCCGACGATGAAGAACACCGCGGTGATCATCCCGATGAGGGCCAGCACCTCGACGCTGGCGATGATCGCGCGCCGGGCCAGCAAGAGAACTACTCCGCTCACCACCGCGGCGCTCGGAAGCACCGCGTTCTCGAGCAGGAACTTCAGCCTCGGCCCGACCTGGGCAGGCAGCGCGGCGCCCAGCACGCTCTGGGCCGGATCGTCGAGGCCCGTCTGCAGGCCGTTTCTCACGATGAAGAGAAAGAGCGCCGTGCCGAGCATCGGGTTCACCGCTACCGCCGTGAAGCCCACCAGTGTGAACACCGGCAGCAGGGTGATCGCGTTCTTCACGCCGAGCTTCCCGAGCACCCACGGCGTGATGACAAGGCTGACCGCCAGCTGCACCACGTAGCTCGCGAGCCATGCGTTGCCAATGAGGATCGTGAGCGCCTGGAGGTTGTTGTGGGTCGCCCCGACGAACACCACCGCCACCA
>JBIOGJ010000151.1:0-2148 GCA_044447965.1 Thermoanaerobaculales bacterium
ACCGAGCGGACGCGCGCGACCAGCTCGGATGGCGCGAACGGCTTGGCGAGGTAGTCGTCGGCGCCCGCCTCGAGACCGGCAACTCGCTGCGTGGTCGAGCCGAGCGCTGTCAGCATGATGATCGAGACTTCGGTCTCCTCGCGCGCGGCTCGCGCGACCGACTTGCCGTCGAGCTCGGGAAGCATGAGGTCGAGTACGACGAGGGCTGGCGAGAGCTCGCGAATCATCCTTAGCGCGGCCAGCCCGTCGCGCGCGATCGCCACGCGGTAACCGGCTCGCTGCAGGTACTTTTCGACGAGCTGCGCGATCATGAGATCGTCGTCGACCACCAGGACCAGCTCGGACGCACGTGCGCTCATCGCGTCGAGAATGCCAGGGATCGGGGGGTTATGGCGAACTCGATCGGGCTGCCCTGGAGGTAGCTCACCCAGCTCCGGAGCACGTGAACGGGCGCTGTCACGGCGCCGCGGGCGGGAGCATCCTCATTCAGGGACAGCACCACGACGCTGGCATGGCCCTGCTGCCAGTAATGCGCAAAGGCGGCCGCCGTGGAACGGGGCTCCGCACCGGTTACTCGAACATCGGGAAATCGCCACGAACCAGGCGCAGCTTCAGGTGCCGCCACGAAACGGTCGTGCACGATGTCGAGGGCGTCGCCCAGGGCTCCCTCGCCGCCGAACTCCACCGTCAGGCACAGCTGCCGCGAGCGCCAGATGGTGCCGTAGTAGGCCACAGCTCCCTGAACACGTGACAGCCGCATGGTTGTTCCGAGGTCGGCCATCGCGGCGGCAAACGCGCCGAGGTTCAGGTGCGACTCAGGCCCGTCCATATACATGCGATAGGTAAGGGTGGGAACCCGCGCGCCGATGTAGCCAGTGTCCTCCTCCACGGTGTATCCGGTCACGCGCCCTGCGAGTACCAGCCGGTCGAGGTCCGGCAGAATCACGACGCCACCGAGTGGACCATGCGCTGGCTCCGCAGGCGATCGAGCGATTCGCCGAAGCGCTCGGCGACGGGCCCCTGCTCGCGCAACCACGCCACATAGCGCGCGAGTCCCTGCTCCAGAGTTACGGTGGGCAGGAAACCGGCTGCTGCCGCCAGGCTGATGTCTGGTGTCAGGGCCCGCATCTCGCCCGGGCGGAAGGCCCCAGGAATCTCCGGCTCGATGCGCGCTTCGAGCAGGTCCGACAGGATGTCAGCCAGCCGCCTCACCGAGGTCGGCCGCCCGGTGCCCACGTTCACCGCCAGCCCGTCCAGCCGGTCCGACTCGGCGGCCAACAGGCAGGCGCGTGCGACGTCGCCGACGTAGCAGAGATCGCGCGTCTGCTCGCCGTCCTCATAAAGGACTGGGGCGAGCCCGTTCAGCAACCGGGTGCAGAAGACCGCGATCACGCCCGTGTATGGGTTGAACACGGACTGGCGGGGTCCGTACGTGCACGCGAACCGCAGCGCGACCGCCGAGATCCCAACCTGCCGCGACCAGTTGAGGACGAGCCGCTCCTGGTCGGTCTTGGTGAGGGCGTAGACGGTCTCGCCGCCGGTCGGAGCGGACTCCAGCGTGGGCACCGATTCGGCTCGGTCGCCGCAAACCGGGCACGGCACGGCGAACCGGCCGGCCGCCATCGCGGCCTCGATGCGGCGTGGCGGATGAGATAGCCCGTGGATTCGGCACCTGACGTCGCCTTCGACGTACACCGCCTGCGAGGAGGCGACGACCAGCTTGCGCACCGGCAGGTTGTGATCGCGAATTGCCTCCAGCAGACGCGCCGTGCCCAGGCTGTTCACATCGACGAACTTGGCGATTTCCGGCATGTACCCGCCGTACGCGGCGAGGTGGAACACGGTGTCCACGCCGTCAACGGCCGGCGCCAGCGCAGCTGTGTCCCGGACGTCGCCCAGGCGGAAATCGGCGTCGTCGTTCAACCATGGAGGCTTCCCTTGGGCGTGAGTTTGCGGCTCGAGGTTGTCCAGCACGCGCACGTTCCAACCTTCGGCCAGCAGCAGGTCGACCAGATGCGATCCGATCAGGCCGGCTCCGCCGGTCACAAGAGCGAGCCGCCTAGGCAACTCGTGCTCCGGACTCGCGGACCCACGCCAACGCTGCCGACGTGAAGCCGAGATCCTTGCGGCGGATGGCCTCGCGCCCCA
>JBIOGJ010000152.1:0-2105 GCA_044447965.1 Thermoanaerobaculales bacterium
CGCCCTCCATGATGAGGGCCGACCCAATCCTGTTCCGCGCCATCAGCGAGATCGCCTCACCGACGGTTGTCGAGGGGTCCACTGAATACAGCGTGGTCTTCATGACCTCGCGCACGGTGGCCACCTCCGCATCTTAGTGCGCCGGTGGAAAAGCGGCGAGCACGGCCGTCGCCCCCACCACCAGCACGGCCACGGCGGCCTCGGCCCGGGCGAACGGAATTTGCCTGCGCCAGGCCACGGCGGACAGCACGAGCATGATCGCGACGCCGATCGATTTCAGCCCCAGCACCTCTCCGTAGGTGGTCGTCCAGAGTCCGCTGACGTCATGAAGCTGGTCGGTGGCCCGCAGAACACCTGTCAGAGCCGTCACCGTGAAGGCGATCAAGGCGACGCCCCCGAAGCGGTCGAGCAGAGCCCGCGCCTCGGGAGACCGCCACCCGGCTGGCGGATGCAGAGATGCGAGGGCGAGGATGCCTCCGGCCCACATGGCCGCCGATAGGACGTGGACCGCATCGGCGAACATGGCTCCCACGCTCGGCTGGACCGCAGCGGCGTGGCTCGCGAACGGCAGTAGCACCGCCGCCAGGACCGCCACCGGCGCGACCAGCGGAACGCCGCGCACGCACAGGACCAGGGCCAGGCCTTCGGCAGCGACCCGCGCCACCCGCTCCCAGCCGGGCAGCGCACCCGCATCGAGCCCCTCCACCGTGATCACGGCCAGGCCGCCGAGAAATGCAACGCCCAGGAACACGTGCATCGGCGGGTCCCCCCATCGAAGATGAGGCCCGTTGCGCGCCAGGCGCCTGATCACGATCGAGCCTATCCCGCCGAGGAGTCCGAAGTATTCGACCCAATGAAAGGCGGCGAGAAGGAAGTCCGGACTGCCGCTCACGATGCGGCGGCGATGATCCCTCCGCCCAGGACGCGGCTGCCCGAGTACAGCACAGCCGCCTGGCCCGGCGCGGCACCGAGGAAGGGCTCGTCGAGCGACAGCGTTCCGGCGCGGTACTCACCGGGGATCGCGGGCGCGTGGTAGCGAAGCCGCGCCTCGCACCTCACGGGCTCGGGGACCGGGCCGCCGATGAAGCTGACGTCTCGGAGCTCCACCTCGCGCACGCCAAGCTCCTGCTTGCGGCCTACCACGAGTCGATTGCCGCGCGCGTCGACCCGCAGCACGTACCACGGCCCCACCTCGGAGAGGTCGCCAAAACCGCTGCGCTGGCCGACCGTGTAGAGCGCCGTGCCGCGGTGGGTGCCGAGCTCCCGCCCGCTCGAGTCGACGACGGCGCCTGTGCGCACCGGCAGCCGCTCCGAGAGGTAGCGCGCGGTCTCGCCGCGCGGCACGAAGCAGATCTCCTGGCTCTCGGCCTTGTTGGCGACCGGAAGCCCGAACTCGCGTGCATGCTCGCGCACCTCGGGCTTGGTCATCGCACCGAGCGGAAACACGATGCTCGCCAGACGCTCGCGATCGAGGTGATACAGCATGTAGGACTGGTCCTTCGCCGCATCCACGGCGGTGTGCAGCTCGGGCCCTGCAGACCCGTTGACGATTCGCGCGTAGTGCCCCGTCGCGAGGCGATCGAATCCGAGCTCGAGCACGCGCCCGAGCATGAGGTCGAATCGCACGAATGCGTTGCAGCGCACGCACGGATTGGGCGTGCGGCCCTCGAGGTAGTCGCGATGAAACGGCTCGATGACCCGCTCGCCGAACTCCTTCTCGAGGTTCCAGCAGTAGTAAGGAATGTCGAGCAGCGAGGCGACGCGCCGCGCGTCTTCCACGGCGTTGAGCGAGCAGCACCCGCCGTGCTTCGCCGACTCCTCAGTCTCACCGCGCGGCCACTGCTGCAGCGTGACGCCCACGACATCATGGCCCTGCGCCTGGAGCAATGCCGCCGCCACAGACGAGTCCACTCCGCCAGACATGGCCACCGCGATTTTCATGAGCGCGACTCTACGATGTGCCGGGCAACGACCTCGGCGTCCTCGCCCACGCCGTACAGGATCGACGACTTGTTCTTCCGCATCCAGTGCACGCCCATGAAGTACAGGCCCGGGACGCTCGTACAACCGTCCACCTGCACCGGGAAACCCATGTCATCGAAGAC
>JBIOGJ010000153.1:0-2076 GCA_044447965.1 Thermoanaerobaculales bacterium
CGAGGTCCACTGGTGGAGCACGATCCTGGCGCCGATCATCTCGTTTGTCGGCCAGGCGTTTGTGCTTTACCTGCTGTTCACCAACATCGACTTCGTCAGCGGAGGTCTTGGGTTCGCGCGCTGGCTCGGCCCGATCGACCTGATCATCATCGCGGCGGGCATCGGCCTCGCGTTCTATCTCAAGAGCAGCCAGCCCGAGAAGTACCAGACCCTCGGCCGTCTGATCCACGAGAACCTCTAGACACAAAGCTGCCGGCAGGTCGTCCTGCCGGCAGCGCCTTCCCTAATGTCTCGCCGGGCGGGCGCAGGGCGCACTTTCGAAAGCTAAGATCGGTCGCGTGGCGCCCGAACGTTACCGCGTGGCGGTGCTTGGTCCGGGAGGGGTTGGGGGACTGCTCGCCGCACTGCTGGCCCGGGCTGGAGATTCGGTGGTCGTCCTTGCCGGTGAAGGCGCCGCGCAGGCGATCGGCGCACGCGGCCTGAAGCTTCAGAGCTCCCGGTTTGGCGACTTCGACGTGCCGGTGGACTCGGCCGTCAAGCTGCAGACGCCGGTGGACGCCTGCCTCATCACGGTGAAGGCGACCCAGCTCGAAGCAGCGCTGGAGCGGGTGCCCGCGTCCGCGCTCGGAAACGCACTGCTCGTGCCATTCCTGAACGGCATCGACCACGTCGCCCGGCTCAGGACCCTGTATCCATCCTCGAGCGTGGTGGCGGCCACCATCCGCGTAGAGGTGGCGCGGATCGAGACCGGCACCATCCGCCATACGAGCCCGTTCGCCGCCGTCGAGATCGCCACGTCGCCTGCGGTCGCCGAGCGGGTGGAGGAGCTCGCCTCTCATCTGCGCGCCACGGGCCTCGACGTCAGGCTGCGCGACGAAGAGGTGCCGATGTTGTGGGACAAACTTGTCCTCCTTGGTCCGCTGGCGCTGCTGACCACGCACGCGCGGGCCAACCTCGGCGAGGTCCGGACGCACCGGCGTAACGACGCTCTCGCCCTCATCTCGGAGGTCGCCGCAGTCGCGAGGGCCGAGGGCGTGCCGGTCGATCCCGAGGCCGTGCTCCGAATGTTCGACTCAGCGCCGGATGCCATGCAGTCATCGATGCAGAGAGACCAGGCGGCTGGGTTGCCGCTCGAGCTCGACGCAATCGGAGGAGCGATTCTCAAACACGCGGCGCGTACAGGCGTCGCGGTGCCCGTAACCACACGGCTCGTCGAGGAGCTGCGCGAAAGAGAAAGCGGAGCACACTAGCGCCGTGCAGGCGAACCGCATGATCGCAACCCAACTGAACGCCGTGAATTTTCAGCTCCACGCGGTGGCGGCCATGATGGAGCCCGAGGACTGGCTCCGCCGAAGCGTTCCCGGCACGAGCCTGCCCGCGTTCACGTTCTGGCACATCCCCCGGACGATCGACTCCACCGTCAACATGGGCATCCGCGGCGTACCTGAGCTGATCGAATCGCAGCCGTGGGCCGCGAAGCCGTGGGCCCGTCGAGAAGGCGGAACCGGCTATACCGTGGAGGAGGCCGACCAGCTTGCTTCCGAAGTGGTGCCTGCAGAGGTCCTCGACTACGCGGACGCGGTCAGGTCGAACGTCAGCCAGTGGCTCAAGACAGTCACCGACGAGGAGCTTGAAGCCCCCAATGCATTGATGGATCACGCGCGCGCGTCGGATGCATATACGCGCCCCGAGGTTAAGGAGGCCATAGCGCCGCTGGTGGGCCAGCCGGTGTGGCTCCTCTTGAGCATCACGTGCTACGCGCACAGCTGGGCTCACCTGGAGGAGATCAAGATGCTGGCCTCGGTCGGCCGCGCCGTGATCGACAGACACTAAGTCGTACCATCGCGGGGTCTCATGGGGACAGTCACGATCGCGGCCACCTTCGGCTGTGGAGGCAGCGTCATCGGCCCAGCCGTCGCCAAGAAATTGGCGCAGCCGTTCGTCGATCGAGCCATCCCGCCCGAACTCGCCGCCAAGATCCATGAGCCGCTGGTGGCGGCTCTCGCCGATGACTCGGAGGAGAGGAGCGCCGCCGGCCGCCTGCTGAACAGCGCCCTCGGTCACACGGCGCTGTTC
>JBIOGJ010000154.1:0-2051 GCA_044447965.1 Thermoanaerobaculales bacterium
ACGATGGCGATCACCGCCACCCAGCCCATCGCCAGGTAGAGCGCCGCGAGCAGCTGGCGCGGGATGCGCAGGAAAGGAGCGGCCCCCGCAACGCCCGCCGCGGCCGACACCCACACGGCGACCAGGACGCCGGCGCGCCACCACCCGCTCAGTACGTTGAAGACGAGGGGCGTGTAGGTCGCCGCGATGAAGACAAAGATCGTGGCGTGATCCGCGCGCCGGAGCCAATCCTTCACGCGTGGCGGCCACCTGAAGATGTGATACGTCGCGCTTACGCCGAACAGCAGCACCAGGGCGCTCCCGTAGATCGTCATAGACACGAGCTTGGCCGGGTCGTGGCGCGTGATCACGATGAGGGCGATAAGCCCCGCGATCGCGACGAGGGCGGCGGCCGCATGTGACCAGCCGCGCATGAGCGGCTTGGCGAGCACCAGGTCAGCCGGCTTCATGACGAGCCGCATCCTACTGGTCTCAGAGCAGCCGTGACGCGACCAGCCCGAGCGACAGCACGACGATCCCCCAAGACGAGGCAGCGAGCGCTCGCTCGAGCGGCCGCAACAGCGTCGGCCTGTCGAGCAAGACCTGCGAGCCGTCGGCAAGGACCAGCTCTCCCCTCACGGACCTGCTCCGCCGTCGCAGCAGCCGGGCCGGCGTGCTGAGCATGCGCTGCGCGTACGAAAGGGCATAGCCCGCGGCTGCTGCCGCCAGCGCGGCGATCGAAATCCGGCCGGTCTGAGCGAAATAGGCGGTGAGCACCGGAAAGGCGCCCCACGAGAGGGCGAACCAGAAGTCGCCGTGCACGCGGCCGCGCAGAAGCTCCAGGTTGTACGCGAACACGAAGAACACGCCCGTCGCGATGAAGGGAAGCAACCACAGGCCGATCACGAACACGCCCGCGATCCCAAGCGCGACAGCTCCCAGCAGGCCGATCACCGCCGCCGCCCAGAGCACGCCGGCGGGCAGCTCCGTCTGAAGGGGGCGGCCTCTCAGCTCATCGAGCGCATGCGCGGCGACGCCGACCGCGAGAAAGAACGCCAGGACTGTGGCGACGAGCCGGGCCACGCTCAGGGCCGGCGCCAGGCTCGCCCCGATGAGCGCATACGAGAGATGCCATGCGGTGTAGGGCGGATGAAGCAGCGCCCAGACGTCTCGGCGCCACCCGGCCGTGTGGGCGGCGTAGTAAGCGGGCGCGAGCGCCTCAGGCACCGCCTTTGGTGCCCCACATCACGAGCCCGCCGCCGAGGCTCATCACGCGCCACCGGACGTCGACCATCCCGGCCGCCTTCCAGGCTTCGACGATCCTTGGCAGAGGCCAGCGCGTGTAGAAGCCCTCGATGTTGGGGCCGAGAAAGCGGCCGACGCCCCACCACGAGCGGCCGCCGAATGCCAGCCCGCCGACGGGAAGCAGGGTCCGGGTATAAGCCCACCACGACGCCCGCCACGCGGGGTTGGGTGGGACATAGAAGTCGAGGCTCGCCATGTGTCCGCCCGGCCGCACGACGCGGGCCAGCTCGGCTACCGTCGCGGCGGGATCGGCGACGTAGCGCAAGAGGTAGGTGAAGCTCACCGCGTCGAAGGACTCCACCGGGAACGGAACGGATTCGGCCCGAGCCGGCTGGAGGGTGATGCGGCCCGCGAGGCCCGCCTTCGCTACCAGCTGCCGGCCTCGCTCCAGCATCGCGTGACTGATGTCCACACCCGTGATGCGCGCTTGGGTTGCGGAAGCAAGCGCGATCGCGACACCTGCGGTCCCCGTCGCGACGTCGAGAATCGAGTCCGGGCGGTGGACGGAGATGTGGCTCACGAGCTCGTGGCGCCAGCGTGCGTTCTGGGAGAAGGAAAGGACTTCGGCCAGCGCGTCGTACCGCCGGGGCAGCCCGCTGAAAAGTTCGATGGCAAACTCATTGCGGGTTGACGGTGCCTGCATCGGGCTCAGCCTACGGGGGTCGGACGAACGCCGCAAACTTGCGGAGCGGTGAACGAAGATGCGAAGCGCTTTCAAACCTGGCAGCTGGCCGCGCTCGAACAGCACCCGGCCGGCACAGAGCTGG
>JBIOGJ010000155.1:0-2017 GCA_044447965.1 Thermoanaerobaculales bacterium
CCGGCGCGCTGCGCGACATGGTGCCGAACCACGTATTCCAGTTGCTGGCGATGGTGGCAATGGAACCGCCCGCCGGGTTCGATGCGCACTCGGTGCGGAACCGCAAGGCCGACGTGTTCTCCGCGCTGCGAACGTCTCCGTGAGCGAGCCCGGCGCGACGTGCGGTTCGTCGCGATAGCCGGGAACCTGCTGGCCCAGCACCCAGCCCTTCGCGTACTGTCCACGCACCGTCGAGCGCGCCACCTCCTCATCGGTGATGGGCCTGATCGCGCGCAGCACCTTGACCTTCTCGTCGCGCACCGCGTTGGCCTCGAACGCGAGCGGCGGTTCCATGGCGACGAGCGCCACGAGCTGGAGCGCGTGGTTCTGCACGATGTCGCGCAGCGCGCCCGCCTTGTCGTAGTACGCGCCACGGAGCTCGACTCCGATCTCCTCCGCCACGGTGATCTGCACCGAATCGATGAGGTTCGTGTTCCAGACCGGCTCGAAGATCGCGTTGGCGAAGCGGAAGGCCATGATGTTCTGGACCGTTTCCTTGCCGAGGTAGTGGTCGATCCGGTACACGGAGTCCTCGTGGAAGACGCGCTGGAGGATCGCCGTCAGCTCGCGTGCGGACTTGAGGTCCGAGCCGAAGGGCTTCTCGACCACGATGCGGTGGAAGCCTGCGCCCGTCGCCATACCCGCCGCCTTCAACTGCTCCACGATCGTCTCGTAGGTCGGGGGCGGCGTTGCGCAATAGAACATGCGGTTGCCCGAGACGTGGCGGGTCGTGTCCAGCTCGCCCAGGCGGCGCTGCAGCGCTTTGAAATCGTCGAGCTTCCCGAAGTCGACCTTGTTGTAGAAGCAACCGCTCAGGAACGCGTCCAGCACGCGCTGGTCGATCGGCTGCGTGCGCGAGAACTCCGCGATCTTCTCCGAGGCGTGCTTGCGGAACGTGTCGTCGGTCAGGTCGTCGATCGCCGCGCCCACCACGGCGAAGCCCGCCGGAAGGAGGCGCTGCTTCGCGAGGTTGTAGAGCGCCGGCAGCAGCTTGCGCCCGCTCAGGTCGCCGGTCGCGCCGAAGATGACCATGAGGCACGGCTCGCCGACGCGGTAGTCGTGCAGCCCCTCGGCGAGAGGGTTCGCGGCGGCGACGGCCGTCACTTGTGGGCTGTCTCTCCCGTCGCGTCAGTCACCACGGCGTGGCCGCCGAATTGATTGCGCATCATCGCGAGCATGCGGTCGCCGAACGTGTTCTCCATGCGGCTCCGGAAGCGCGCGAACAAAGACTCGGCGATGATCGGAACCGGCACCGACTCGTCGATCGCCGCCTCCACGGTCCAGCGTCCCTCGCCGGTGTCCTCGACCCACCCCTTGATGGTGGAGAGCTCTGGGTCCTGCTCCAGGCCACGTGCGATGAGGTCGAGCAGCCAGGACCGCACGACGCTTCCAGTCCGCCACGCTTCGGCGATCGCCTGCATGTTCATACCCGGAAAGGTCTTCGAGAGCTTCATCACCTGGAAGCCCTCCGCGTAGGCCTGCATCAGCCCGTACTCGACCCCGTTGTGCACCATCTTCACAAAGTGACCCGAGCCTTCCGGGCCGGTGCGCGTCAGGCCGCCCTCATCCGGCGCCAGGGCCTTGAGCAGTGGCAGGCAGTGGTCATAGATCTCCTGCTCCGCCCCGACCATCAGGCAGTACCCGTACTCGAGACCCCAGATCCCGCCTGAAGTCCCGGCGTCCATGTAGTACATGCCGCGAGCTTTGACCCGCTCGCAGTCCTGCATAGCGACCTTCCAGTTGGTGTTGCCGCCGTCGATGATGATGTCGCCGGGATCCCCGGCCTCGATCAGCTTGTTGATGCTCTGCGTCGTCGGATCGCCGGCGGGCACCATCACCCACATCACGCGCGGCTTGCTCTGGAACTTGGCCGCGAACTCTTCGAACGAATAAGCGCCGACGGCTCCCTTGGCCTCGAGGTCTTTGACCGCGTGAGGCGAGAGGTCGAAGGCGATCACGCGGTGTCCTTTCTTGAGCA
>JBIOGJ010000156.1:0-2012 GCA_044447965.1 Thermoanaerobaculales bacterium
CCACGCGGCACTTCGAGGGAGGCCGCAACCTCGGCCAGCGCCTGGCCGCCCCGCTCACCATCGCGGTTGCCGATGACCAGCTTGCAGACCGCGACCACGTAACCGGTGGGGACGATCGGCATGTTGAGAGCCAGCGCCTGCTTCTGAAGTTCCAGCTCAGAGTCGAAGTTGTCGCTGATCAGGGCGTGGAAAAGGCGCGCGTGCGCCCGCGTACCTCGCTGCATGTGCTGTTCGCGCGCGTGAAGGTACGTCTTCGTGACTTCGGCAGCGACCTGGTCGAGCGCTGCGAACACGTAGTTCGCGGTGAGCATGATCGCCTCGGGCGTCGACTCCGGGTGACCCCTCCAGGCGCGCAAGATCTCGTCCCAAGCGACGCGAGCCGCGATGCGGTACGCAGCCAGGATGGGCTCGACCGACTGGCTGCTACGAGCCTGGAGGATGCCGAGCTGTGCGACGCGGCGCAGCTCTTCATTGGTCGCGGGGCGCGCCTCACGCGCGGTGGCCAGGAACAGGTCCAGACCGGCTTCGCATGCCCGGGCGATGGCCGAGCGCTGAGGAGGCACGCCGGTCGAGTCGTCCCAGCGCACGAGGCTCACCACGGCTCGCGCCATGTGGCGGGCCATGCCCGAGCGGCGGCGCTGCAGCTCCGCGATGAGCGCTTCGGGGAGCGTGGGTGCGGCCTTTGCGGGTCTGGCCAGTTTGGACTTGATGGCCACCTTTGCCATGGCGCCGACTATACGTCGCGGGCGCCAACTAGGACTTCACGTCGAACCGTTACGGAACGCCCCTTTCGGCGCTATGCGCCGGCTAGCTGTGCTGCTTGACGAAGGCCAGCATGCGCCGCCAGGCGTCGTCGCAGGCGTCCTTCCACTGCTCGAAGCTGCGATCGAAGAAGCTGTGGGGCGCCCCCTCGTAGATGTGCATCTCGTGCGGCACGTTGGCCGTGGAGAGCTCCTTGTCGAACGCCTGAAACGCTTCCTGGGGCGTGAAATCCGCGCCGGCGATCAGCATCAGCAGCGGCGCCTTCATCTTCGAGATAAATGGCTCGCTCCTTTCCGGTCGGCCATAGAAGCCGATCGCCCCGTTCAGACGAGGCTGTAGCGCGGACTGGTTCCAGGAGCTCGAGCCTCCGAAACAGAAACCGACAGTGAACACGGATTTGACCGCGCCCCCTTCCTTAGACTCGAGATATTCGATCGCAGCCGAGACGTCGGCGGCAATGCCCTCTTGCGTCGTCTGCTCGACGTGAGGCTTGTAATCGAAGCTCTCATCACGATTGCCCATGTCTGCGGTGCGACCGAAGTAGTCGATCGCCACCGCGTCGATGCCCGCTTCGGCAAACCGCTGCGCCAGCTCCTTGTAGAAGTGATGCAGGCCGCGGACGTCCGGCATCACGACCATGCCGGCTCCGGTCGGTTTCGCGGCTCGGGCGAAGTAGGCCGCGAACTTCGTGCCGTCGGATGAGGTCAGGACCAGGTCGCCCTGGTCGGAGGCGCCACCGCTCACCGGCGGCAGAGGTACGCGAGCATCGTCTGAATAGCACATGGTTCGATTCTCGCTCAGTCGCTGACCTGGGAGTAGCCGAGCCTTCGCAGCTCGCGCCGCATGGTCTGGGCGGCGTCGTCCATCGTCGCCGGATCCGGGTTGGGATCCTGGTTGCCGAAGTCGAGGTCGTGGACGCCGCGTATCGGCACCACGTGGAAGTGGCAGTGAGGCACTTCGAGGCCGGCCAGCATCAGCCCGATCCGCGCCGGCTTGAAGGCCGCCATCTGCGCCTTGCCCACCGACTGAGCGGTGGCGGTCAGGTGCGCCACCAGCGCGGCGTCGAGGTCGAGCCAGTGATCGATCTCCGCTCGCGGCACGACCAGCGTGTGCCCAGGGCGGAGGGGCCGGTTCGAGAGAAACGCGACGCATGAGTCGTCCTTCCACACGAACCGAGCCGGCAGCTCGCCGGCGATGATGCGGCTGAAGATACTGGCCACGCCTCAAAGACTAAATCGCTAGCCTTTGGG
>JBIOGJ010000157.1:0-2005 GCA_044447965.1 Thermoanaerobaculales bacterium
CCTGAAGCATCGCGAGGAAGAGCCCGCGGCCATCATGTGCTCGCTGACGGTCGACGATCACCGGTCGCGCTCGGGCGAGAAGCGCTACATGCTCGGCCGCGAGCCGATTCTCACGCGCGAGGGCAAGCGGATAGTTGACCGGCGCGGACGGGGTTCATACGTGACGAGCGCGGGCGCGGGGCCGTCGGTGGGCAAGCACATCCTCATGGCCTATCTCCCGCCAGAGCATGCCGTGGTGGGCGAGAAGCTGGCGGTCGAGTACATGGGTGAGCGCTACCCGGTGTCAGTCGCCGTGGCAGGAGCGACGCCGCTTTTCGATCCCGAGAACACACGCATTCGATCGTGAGAAATCCCCACGAAGTCCGAGCGCAAGCGCTGCGACTTCGCGGGGACCCCTGTTAAATGAGGGTTCTCGCGACCATCAAGCGGGTGCCGATCACCGGAGGGCGGATCGTGCTCACCGACGATTCGCGCGCGATCGACACTCGCCACCTGGGTTTCACGATGAGCCCGCACGAGGAGTGCGGCGTCGAGGAGGCGGTGCGAATCATCGAGGCGAACAAGGGCGATTCCGTCGTGCTCACTCTCGGCCCGCTCGAGGCGGTGGAGCAGCTGCGCGACGCCATGGCGCTCGGCATCGACCGCGCGATCCATCTGCAGACTGAGGGGCAAGAATGGGACGGCGAGGCAACCGCCGCCGCCATCACCGACGCGATCCGAGCCGACGAGGCCGCCAACGGGCCCTTCGACCTCATCTTCTTCGGCAACGAATCGGCCGACTCGGGAGGCTTCCAGGTCGGGATCCGGGTCGCATACGCGCTCGGGCGGCCGTGCGTAACCGGCCTGAAGAAGGTGACGCTCGAAGGCTCGAGCGTGCGCTGCGAGCAGGAGGTGGAGGGGGGCCGCGATGTGTATGTGGTGCCGCTGCCCGCAGTGCTGACAGTGAATGAGGGCCTCAACCTGCCGCGCTACCCGTCGGTGCCCGGCAAGATGCGCGCGCGCAGCAAGCCGGTTGCGGTCAGCATGCCGCCCCGTCCCGCGCCACACCTGGAGTTGGTGAAGCTGGCCGTCCCCGCCGGACAGGGACGCCGCGCCGAGTCGCTGGGCACTGGCGCGGCCGCCGCGCCGGCGGTCGTCGACCTGCTGCTCAAGACGGGCCTCTTATGAGTGTCCTCGTCCTCATGGAGCAAGGCGACCCGTCGCGGCAGATGCTGACGCTGGCGCGCAAGTTCGGAGCTCCCCTGCACTCGATCGACATCGATGCGATCAAACCATTTGCGCCTGACCATCTCGCGGCACTGCTGGCAAGCGCTGCGGAAGGGGTGAACGCGACAGCTGTCTTCGCGGCGGGCACCGAGCGCGGCAACGAGGTGATGGCGCGCGTGGCCGCTCGCATGGGCCTACCCATGGCCGCAAACTGCGTCGCCGCGACGCAAGGAGATCCGGTCACAGTGACGCGACTGCGCTGGGGAGGCAGCCTGCTCGAAGAGGCACGATTGCACAGCCCTCGGCCTCTGATCACGGTCGCCCCGCACACGGTTCCGATCGAAGACGGACCCGGCCCGGTCGACTTAGACATTGAGACAGCCAAATCGAAAGTCGGCCAGGCCGACCTAGCAGTCAAAGTCTCCGAACACGTGCTGCCGGCCAATGCGGGCATTTCACTTGCCGAGGCAAGGGTGATCGTAAGCGGAGGCCGAGGCGTCGGTTCTAAAGAGGGTTTCGCGATCATCGAGGAAATCGCCGGGCTGCTCGGCGCCGCGGTCGGGTGCTCGCGCGCGGTGACCAGCGCGGGCTGGCGGCCGCACACCGACCAGGTTGGGCAGACCGGGACCAAGGTCGCGCCCGAGCTCTACATCGCCTGCGGCATCTCCGGCGCCACGCAGCACATGGCCGGGCTCAAAGGAGCCAAGCGGATCCTCGCGATCAACTCCGACCCGCAGGCGCCGATGATGCAGAACGCCGACTACACGGTGGTCGGCGACCTCAAGGAGATCGTGCCGGC
>JBIOGJ010000158.1:0-2004 GCA_044447965.1 Thermoanaerobaculales bacterium
AGCGCCCTCTTCAGGTGCGGCCATGCGTTGTCCGCCTGACCCATCAGAGCCGCGCCGTCGAGCTTCACCTTGTCGAAGCGAACCTCGCTCCAGCGCCGCGTCATGTCGAGTGTCTTGAGAGAGGTGACGGTCATGCCTGCAGGCCGGCCCTTGACGAGGAAGAGCGAGATTCCATCTTCGCCCTCGCCGCGCGTTCGGGCGGCGACCACCATGTAGTCCGCGGCCTCTGCATCGGGGACGAACTGCTTCACGCCGTCGAGCTGCCAGCCGCCTCCACTCGGTTTCGCGGTCAACGTCACCGAGGCGGCATCCCATCTACCCGACGGCTCGGTGAAGGCGAGCGTGGCGCGCGCCGAACCCTGCGCGATCGCCCCAAGCACCTCCTTCTTCTGTACCTCGGTCCCGGCCTCGAGGAGGGCCGGCACCGCCAGGCCCATCGTGGCGAAAAAGGGTCCCGGCAGCAACGCACGACCGGCTTCTTCCAGGACCACGACCAGGTCGAGAAACGTCCCCACCCCGCCGTACTGCTCGGGAATGCCTAGCGCGGTCCAACCGAGGTCCACGATCTTCTTCCACAGCGCCGCGTCGTAGGCGTCGGAGCTCTCCATCAGCTTGCGCACGACCTTCGGGCTGCACTCCTTGGCGAGGAAGTCGCGGGCGGAGCCGCGAAGCATCTCCTGTTCTTCCGAGAAAGCGAAGTCCATCAGTCGGATCCTCCCGTGGGCGGGTGGTTAGAAGGGGCGGGCGACTTGGGCCCGCGCCGGCGCCTGGGCCTGGGCGCCGGCGCTGAAGGCGGGGCCTCCGTGGGCGCTGCGGGTGCAGCCTCTGCCGGATCTTCTATCCCGGCGGCAGGCAGCTCGAGCGCTTCGGCTGGAGCCGCCAGCTCGAGCATGGGTTCGGGGGCCGGCTCGGATTCTGTCGTCACCGGGGTCGGTGGCGCGGACGCCTCGGGAGTGACAGATTCCACCGGGGCCGGGGTCCTGGTGACCACGGGAGGGATGCGCCGCACGGGAACCGGGGGGTTACCCCGTGTGGGGGGAACGGGCGGCGTAAGCGGGCGAGCGTCGCGCAGGCGAAGCGTCGCGAGACCGAAATATCCGGCGAGGATCGCGGCGATCCCCAACGCGATCGCCAACCCCAGAGCGGTCGACTCGCCGTTTGTCAGCTGTCGTTCGAGGCCGGGACCGCAGGCGGCCGGAGCCGCCGGACACGTGCCGATCACCGCCAGGCGGAGCGGCAAGGTGACCATTGCTAGGGCGCCGTAGACGATCGCGAGGCTGGCCAGGAAATACAGCAGCGAGGCGATCTGCCGGCCGCGCGTGTAGAGGAGTGCGCACGCCCCGGACGCGACCGCGGCAATTGCGAATGAGATGACTGGAGCGCCAAGCCGGTTGGAGCCTCCTCCCACCACCAGGAGCTGCAGGCTTGCGATCGCTGACAACGCACACATCACCCAGAATGCCCAGCGCGCGCGCTGCCGGCTGGTGGATGGCGGCGAGATGGCCAACTTGCGGCCTAGTTTATTCGGCGGCGTGCTCCGCCCGTGCACGTCCGGCGGCCACATGCGCGGTCTGGCGCAGAGGCACTTCCCTGATCAGCAGCGTCGCGATGAAGGCGATTGCGATGATCGGCAGACCCGCCATGAATACAGGGTGAATGGCGTCGGCCAGGCCGTGTCTGATGCCTGCCGCGATTGCGGGTGGCAGGTGCGCCAGCTGGGTCGGGTCGAACACCGCGCCCGCGGTCGAAGTGCCGGCGGCCTGGAACTGCTTGAGGGCGGACGCCGGCAGGTACTTGGCCATCGACGTTACGAGGCCCTGGCTCAAGATCGTGCCGAGTATGGCAAGTCCCACCGCGGCTCCGATCGAGCGAGACAGCTGCGTGGCCGACGTTGCCACGGCCATGTCCTCGCGGCTCACCGAGTTCTGCACCACGAGTGTGTAGGTCTGCATGCTCACGCCCAGGCCGAGACCGATCAGGATCATCGCCTCGATGGCGGTCTGG
>JBIOGJ010000159.1:0-1989 GCA_044447965.1 Thermoanaerobaculales bacterium
GCGCAGCGCGTCGATTCCCTCCTTGATGTCGACGACCATGATGTGAAACCGGTTGCGGCTGTCGGTGACAGGATGCTCGGTCGCCGGCTGAAGGCGCGGAATGTCCGAGGCGAAGATAAGCGTCCCGCCGATGAGCAGCAGCACGACGGCGCACCAGTAGGGCGCGTACAGGTCGATCCTCGAGACGACCGGCGCCAGGGCGCCGCCGACCACGAGCGTCAGCACCATCGTCAGGAGCGCCATCGAGTTGGCGGTGATGAGAGCCGACCGCGGAAGGATCGTCGGAATGACCGCTGCTTCGGCGGGACCGAAGAGCTGCCCGACCGCGGAGAACACGAGTGTGATCACGAGCAGGTGCACGAAGTCGCCGCTGAGACCCGGTACGAGGGCGGCGATGGGGATGAGCGCCACCACGGCCGCGCGGCCGAAGTTGCACCACATCATGATCTGCTTCCGGTCCATCCGATCGGCGATGACGCCGGCCGGGGGAGCGAACAACACGGCAGGGACTGTGTACGTAAGGAGCGTGATCGCCACCGGGGTGCTGCCACCCGAGATGTGGTACGCGAGGATGATCAACGAGAACAGCAGGAACTTGTCCGCGAGCTGCGCGGCGAGCTGTGCGAACCAGATGTTCCTGAACGCGGTGTGGCGCAGGACCGATCGGAACCCGCCCGTCCCCTCGACCGGAAACCTGATCGGTTGCTCCACGAGCGTTAGAGATTAGCCTCCGGGACTCTGAAACTCCTCATAAAGCGCCTCCCACTCCGCCAGGCCGAGTGTCTGCGGGCGGCGTTCGGGATCTATCCCGACCCCTCGGAGGCGCGACCCGGCCGCCGTGCTGCCGAGGCCGCTCATCCGGCCCAACGTTCCACCGAGCTGCTTCCGGCGGCCCTGGAAGACCGACTCCACGAAACGAAAGAATGCCCGCAGGTCGTCGACGTCGACCGCGGGCCGCTCGCGCACGTCGAGGCGCACGAGCGCTGAATCCACGCGTGGCGCTGGGGTGAACGCCGCGGCGGGGATGGTGAAAAGGAGACGGGCTTCGGCGAACACCTGCACGGCAACGGTGGCAAGGCTCGCCCCGCTCGACGCCGTCCATCGTTCCGCCACCTCCTTCTGCACGACCAGCGACAGCCGGCGTGGACGGGGAGGATCGTCGAGGAGCTTCCGGATCAACGCGCCGGTGAGGTTGTAGGGGATGTTGCCCACCACGATCTCGTTTCCATCCGGGAACGCCGAGCGCACGTTGAACCGCAGGATGTCGGTCCGCACCACCTCGACGTTTTCAATGCCGGCCAGCGATTCACGCAGCGCCGGTATGAGGCGTCCATCGAGCTCGACGGCCACGACCCGACGGCATCGCGGCGCAAGCGCAACCGTCAGGGTGCCGACGCCCGCGCCCACCTCGAGCACCTCGTCTTTCGGCGAGAGCTCCGCCTGCTCTGCAACCTGGTCGCGCAAAGCCGGGTCGGTGAGGAAGTTCTGACCGAGCGAGTGCTTGAGGTCGATGCGGTGCCGGCGGAGCAGCTGATCCAGCTGATGGGCGTCGGCCGGGTCGATCACTTCATCTTGCGAAACAGCGCGTACGCGTTCATCTTCTCTTGCTCCGCGAGCTGGTCCAGGCTCATGCCGCGCAGCACGGCCACAACCTCCGCCGTGTCGAGCAGGTATTCAGGCCGGTTGGGGACGCCCATTCGCTTCTGAGCATTTCCGTACGGCGAGTCCGTCTCGAGCAGCAATCGATCGGCGGGGCATCGCTTGACCACCTCACGCAGCCCGGTGCGGCTCGGCCTGGTGATCAACCCGGCGAAAGACAGGTAGAACCCGAGATCCAGGAAACGCTCCGCCCAGTCCCACTCGAGGGCGAAATAATGCATCACGCCACGCAGCCCTTTGTGCCTGGAGATGGCGTCAGCGACCTCGGAGTCGGCGCCACGGTTGTGGATCGACACGGGAAGATCGAGCTCCAGCGCGAGCGTGAGCACC
>JBIOGJ010000160.1:0-1982 GCA_044447965.1 Thermoanaerobaculales bacterium
AGGTATTCCTCCGACCCCGGCTCCCTGGCGCGGCCCTCGCACAGCTCGAAGGCAGGGCCGTAGATGCCGTAGTTGGCGCCGAGCGTGGCGGCCAGGAGGAACCGCGCGGCGAACGCGGGCCGGCCGCCGGTCTGCAGGTACTCGGTGAGGATGTCGGGTGTGTTGGGCCACAGGTTGGCGCGAAAGAACTCGCTGACGGGCGGCTGCGAAAGCTCCGTGAAGTACTGCGCGAGCTCGGACGGGGTGTTGCGCCAGGCGAAGTAGGTGTACGACTGCGTGAACCCGAGCTTGGCCAGCCGGAACATGACCTTGGGGCGCGTGAACGCCTCTGAGAGAAGGATCACGTCCGGATGCCGGCGCTTGACCTCCTCGATCAGCCACTCCCAGAACGCGAACGGTTTCGTGTGAGGGTTGTCGATGCGGAAGACGGTCACGCCCTGGTCGATCCAGTAAAGGACGATCGACAGCAGCTCGTCCCAGAGCTCGCGCCAGCTTTCCGTCTCGAAGTCGAATGGAAAGATGTCCTCGTACTTCTTCGGGGGGTTCTCCGCGTACTGGATCGTGCCGTCGGGTCGATGCTTGAACCACTCCGGGTGCTCGCGCGTGTACGGGTGGTCGGGCGAGCACTGGAACGCGATGTCGAGCGCCACCTCGAGTCCGTGTCCGCGTGCCGCGGCGAGCAGGTGGCGAAAGTCGTCGAGCGTGCCGAGCCGCGGGTTGATCGATTTGTGGCCGCCCTCTTCGGAACCGATCGCCCATGGGCTGCCGGGCTCGTCGGGCCCGGCCGCCGTCGAGTTGTTCGCTCCTTTCCGATTGGTGTGGCCGATGGGGTGGATGGGCGGCAGATACAGCACGTCGAATCCCATCTCGGCGATCTCCGGCAGGCGGCGCTCTACATCGGCGAAAGTCCCGTGCATGGGTAGTGGCGCGCCCTGCGCGCCCCTGGCGGGATCTCCCGCGGATCGCGGGAAGAGCTCGTACCAGGCCGAAAAACGCGCTCGTTCCGGATCGACGACGACGGTGAGCTCCTTCGAGTAGGTCACAGCCAGGCTCTTGTCTGCGTAGCGGTCCATCAGCTGGGCGAGCTCACCGCCGAGCGCCGCGGAGGCAGTGGCGCGCCCTTTTCGCATCGCGGTGGCATAGGCTTGCAGCCGGTTGGAGTCCGAGCCGTCGGCACGCGCGGCCGCAGCCTCGATCATGCGTGCCGCGACCTCCAGCTCCTGGGTGATGTCCTGCCCCGCTTCGACGCGCTTGGCGAACTGCCGGCTCCACGTCTCGAAGGCGTCGACCCAGCCCTGCACGGTGTAGAGATACCGTCCGAGCTCGCCGACCATGAACTCGCCCCGCCAGCGGTCGTTGACGAGAGGCACCATGGGTACGTCGTTCCAGTGCTGGGAGGACTCGTGGCGCCACCGCAGCACGCAGGCAAGGGCGTCGTGGCCGTCCGCGAAGACGTCTGCCTCGACGGTCACGCGCTCGCCGACCGACCGCTTGGCCGGAAAGCCGCCCGCATCGATCTCGGGCGTCACCCCTTCGATCACGACGCGGCGCCGCCCATCCCCGCCACGGTCCGGCGTGATCGAGGGCAGGACGGTCGGGCGCTCGAGTCGACGCTTCACCGGTGCGCGGGCCACATGTCAAATCGTGCCATGATTCGACAGGGTGCTGAAATCCATCGATCCGGCCACCGGCCGGGAGCTGGCAACATTCCCCGAGCTGGACGGCGCAGGGGTCGAGGCCGCCATCGGGCGAGCCTGGGCCACGCGGCACGCCTGGCGCGATGGTGGCCTTGACATGCGGGCCCGAATGATGCGCTCGGTCGCGGGCGTGCTGCGGGCTGACAGGTCGAGGTATGCCGCACTGCTCACCTCAGAGATGGGCAAGCCGATCGTGGAGGCGGAAGCCGAGGTGGAGAAATGCGCCTGGACGGCCGGCTGGATCGCCGACAACGCCGCCCGGCTGCTCGCGGACGAGCCCGTCGA
>JBIOGJ010000161.1:0-1930 GCA_044447965.1 Thermoanaerobaculales bacterium
GATGGTGAGAAAGCGCCCGTCCTCGCCGCGGACCAGCTGCCAGCCACCCTCGTGCACCATCCAGTGATGCCGCGCACAGAGCAATGCCAGATTCGGCGCTTCGTTCGTACCGCCATGCAGCCAGTGCACGAGGTGGTGGCCCGCCCGACGTCGATGACCATCGAGTCCGACCCGAGAATGATTCTCGTGATCGAGGCGTCACACGCCAACCGTTCGACCGTCTTAGAGGAGATGGGCAGCGAGAGCTCCATGTCGGCCGCGGCTGCGCCGGGAAGGCCTTGCAGCGTCTCGAGGGTGGCGGTGACCATGAGGTGCGTCCGCTGGCTGCCCCGCTGAGGAATCAAACCCGCGTCCAGGGAATGCATGGCGAGCTCGACAGCTGCGTCCGCCATCCGGCGCTCCAGGTCGCGGTCGTCGTGGGCGCCGGACTTGCGCGCCAGCGGCTTCAACGCGGTGAGCAGCACTGCGCCACCTTCGGGATCGAACTGCCCACTCAGGAGCACCGAGCCATCCATCCAGGTGCTCAGTTTGAGCCGGCGGTTCTGGACCAGCTCGGCCTGCTCCTCGGTGTACCGCCTGGGGTCGGCCGCATGGCGGTAGTGGGTGCAGATGTAATGGAACTTGCCCGGTGAGTTGTCGCGCGCCTTTTCAATAAGAGCGCTCTCGTCGAACCGGTCTCCGAGCGCCTCCGCCGTCCTGGCCATGACCGTCATGTGCGCAAAACCGATCTCGCCTTCGGCGACCGCCTTGGTGGACTGGGGCATCCGGTTGAGCGCCTCGCCCACGGCAATGCTGTTGGCGGCTGCGCCGCTGGTCACCTTGCAGTTGAACCGGATCCAATCGATCGGGCTTATGAAGCCGTCGTCGTCGTACTTCTCCCTCGTCGCAAACTCGGCGGCAAGACGGGCGATATACAGGTCCCTCAGATCTCTCGCGTGGTATTCGCGACGCAGCTCTTCAGCGATTTCGTGGTCGTAGAGCTGCTTGAGATCGGTCGCCGGCTCGATGTCCATGAGTCGATCGTACGAACATATGTTTGCGCGCTCAACCCAGCCTGTTAACCCCAAGGCCGCCCGCTCCAGGCTCGGCGAAAATCACCCATTCAGGCACAGATGGCGGGTCCGGTGCCCGGGAAGTGGCCACTCGGGCACAAATGGCCGGGTCGAAAGCCACGGAGGCGGCCATTCGGGCACAAACGGCCGGCTTTGACCGCCTCCTGGCCCGGACTAACTACCCGAAGTCGATCGGCGCCAGGACTTCGCGGTTCACCTCGAGCTTGAAGATGTCCGGGCGGCCGTAGTGCCCGGCCACATCGAGCGTCCGTTTCGCGGCTGACGCGACCAACGGGTCGCACTCCGCGTAGAGGATTCCGTGTTCCTCATGCAGCGGGCCCGCGACGATCCGTCCCCCCGGGTTCACGATCACCGAATCGCCCGGGTTGTACCACTCCTCGAGGTCCGGGAAGAGCTGCGCGCGCTGTGGAAAGTCCTTCGGGATGTCCTTGCCCCGCATCGCGGTGCCGTTGCCCAGCACCCAGCACCGGCCTTCGGCCGCGATGTGGCGCATGGTCGAGATCCAGGTGCTGCCCTCGTCCCAGGTCGGCGCGACGTAGATCTCGCATCCCTGGGCGAATATCGCAAACCGCGCGAGCGGCATGTAGTTCTCCCAGCAGATCAGGCCGCCCACCCGTCCCATCGGCGTGTCGCTCACCCGCAGCCCGCTGGCGTCCCCGGTCCCCCACACCATCCGCTCAGGGTTCGTGGGCATGAGCTTGCGGTGCCGGTTTAGCACCTCGCCGTCCGGCCCGATCAGGACCACTGTGTTGTACAGGGTGCCGCGGCTGAACTTGCCGTCGCGCTCGTGGATGCCGATCGAGACAGTGACCTTGAGCCGTCGCGCCGCCGCCTGGATCGGCTTCAGGTCTCCCCCA
>JBIOGJ010000162.1:0-1922 GCA_044447965.1 Thermoanaerobaculales bacterium
ACCGGGCACCACATCGGCGGTGGGCTGACCGGCGGACGCCTACCCGCGGAGCCGCTGCTGAAGCTCGGGGTGTTTCACGGAGAACATGCCGTCACGAGCATGGGCACGCGGCTCCAGCACCTCCAGTACCTCGACCCCGCCGAGGAGCTGCGCAGCGGAGTCTCGACCGACCAGCAGCTGCGCCCGCGGGATCGCGAAGGGCGCGTCGCCTACGAAAACGTGTACGCGGCCGGCGCGGTACTCGGCGGTTACGACTACAGCGGCCCATGCGGTTTCGGCGTTCCGATCCTCACCGGCTGGCTGGCTGGCCACTTAGCAGCCACACACAAATGAGGGCGGAGCGCGAAGCCAAGAATGTGGTCTGAATTGGAAGAGATCGTGGGCGCCCCTGCCCTCGACGAGCGGCCGGTGCGCGACACCTGGCCCCTCGGGATCATGGATGAGCGCGCCGGCAAGGGCCCGCCGCGAGTGCTCGTCGCGAGGCCCTCGAGCCGTGAGCAGGTGACCGCGATCCTGCGCTGGGCGGGCGCGAACGGAGTGGCCGTGACTCCGATGGGAGGCGGCACCGGCGTTTGCGGCGCGCTCTCGCCACGAGCCGGCGAGCTCGTCCTCGACATGAGCGGGTTCGACCGCATCTTCGAGGTGGACGAGGTGAACCTCACGTGCCGATGCGAGTCCGGCGTGAACGGGCTCGTGCTCGAGAAGCACCTGAACGAGCGCGGCCTGACGCTCGGCCACTTCCCGAGCTCGCTCCCGGGCACCACCGTGGGCGGGCTCATCGCAACGCGCTCCTCGGGCCAGGAATCGAGCCGCTACGGCAGCATCGAGGACATGGTGATGGGCCTGGCGGTCGTGCTGCCGGACGGAACCTTCGCGACGCCCCGCCCCGGCCCGAGATCGGCTGTGGGTCCGGCGCTGCATCAGCTGTGGCTCGGCTCTGAGGGCGCGCTGGGCGTCGTGCTCGGTGCAGTCCTGCGCGTGCACCGGCTCCCAGAGCTCGTGGTCGGTCGCGGCTACGGGTTCCCGGATCTCGCTGCCGGTCTCGAAGCGATGCGCACGATCATGCAGTCAGGGGTCAGGCCGCTGGTCGCGCGCCTTTACGACGCCGACGACACCGCCTTCAACGGTTACGACCTGCCCGCGGGCGGTTGCCTGCTCGTGGTGGCCACTGCCGGGCTCGCCGGCGTCGCCAGGGCGGAAGCCGATGCTGTGAGGAGCATCGCCGCGGCAGCGGACGATCTTGGCGAAGCTCCGTGGCTGCGCTGGCAGAAGCACCGTTTCGATCTCTCGGCGGAGCGCCTGATGAGATTTCTGGAGCCGGCAGGCTCATATCTCGACACGATCGAGCTGGCGGCGCCCTGGACGGTGCTCGCCGAGCTTCACGCGAGGGTCAAACCCGCAATAGCGGTTGGCGGCCTCGCGTTATGCCATTTCAGTCATGCATATGAGCAGGGCTGCTGCGCGTATTTCACGTTCGGCGGTTCCGGAGACACCGAGCAGGGCGCCCGGTCGGCTTACATGCGGGCCTGGGAAGGCGCGATGACCACCGCACTGGAGCTCGGTGCGACCATCAGCCATCACCATGGGGTGGGCCGTGTGCGGGCTCGTTGGGTGGCCGACGAGATGGGAGGTTGGATGCGAGTCTGGCAGTCGATCAAAGAGAGCATCGACCCGCAAGGTGTCATGAACCCGCGCGCGGTCGGAGGCAACGTGGCGGGGTCCCCGCGAACTCACGCCGAAGGCTCTGAGTTCGTGGGGAATACACCATAGCCGCCCGGCCTGGCGTCCTTTTCATCGTCAACCCCGCGTCGGGAGCGGGCAAGGCGGGACGCGAGTGGAAGGCGATCGAAACCTGGCTGCCGGGGACCGGCCTCCGCTACGACGCCGTGCTCACCACCGCACCACTCGAGGGGACAGAGATA
>JBIOGJ010000163.1:0-1919 GCA_044447965.1 Thermoanaerobaculales bacterium
CCGAGAGCTCGGCCGCCCGATGCACCGCGCGCCGGATGGACGCGTACCCGGTGCAGCGGCACAGGTTGCCGGAGATACCTTCGTCGACCTGCTCCGCCGTCGGCTCAGGATGCTGCGCCAGCAGCCCGACGACCGACATCACGAACCCGGGCGTGCAGAACCCGCACTGCAGCGCGTTGCACTCGTGGAACGCCTGCTGCACCGGGTGCAGCGGGACGCCGTCGTCGGCGAGGCCCTCGATGGTGGTCACCTCGTGACCCTCGCCCTGAACGGCGAGCATTAGGCATGACCGCACGGGAACGCCGTCGAGCAGCACGGTGCAGCAGCCGCACACGCCGTGCTCGCACCCGACGTGGGTGCCGGTCAGCCCGAGGTCGTGGCGGAGGTGGTCGGACAGAAGCCGGCGCGGGTCGTCTGGCGCCGGGTGGTCGACGCCGTTGACTCTCACGCTGCGAACACCTTTTCAGTCAGCACGCGTACCAGGTGGAGGCGAAACTCGGACGAAGCCTCGAGGTCGCCGCTGGGGCGCAAGCCGCGGGTCGGGTCTCTTGGTTCGGCGAGCACGGGTGTGGCGGCGACGCCGAAAAGGGCCAGGCGGTCCCCCGCTCGCACCGCGCCGGCCAGCGCGAAGTCGCCGTGGCGCCGGGACTCCTCGACCACGCCAAACTTTCCCTTCGAAGCTGGGAACCAGGCTTCGGTCATCAGCTCGTCGGGCGCCACCGCAGTCTCCATGACGCCGTGGAAAAGCGTCTCGGCCGTGATGACCCGCTCACCGTGCGTGGAGCGGGCGACCACGCTGCCGCCCAGCGCCAGCATCACGGCAGGCAGCTCGGACGCCGGGTCAGCGTGGGCCAGGCTTCCGCACACGGTCCCGCGGTTGCGGATGACCCGGTGCGCGACCAGCCGCATGGCGGCGACGAGCAGCGGGCACGCCCGCGCCACGACCTCCGAGTCCTCGACCGCCGACTGCCGCGCGAGAGCCTGCACCGCAACGCCACCGTCCCGTTCGTAGATCCGATCCAAGGCGGCGATGCGGTTGATGTCGACGACGTGCTGCGGCCGCGCCAGGCGGAAGTTGAGCAGCGGAACCAGGGACTGTCCGCCGGCCAGCACCTTCGCGTCCTCCAGCGAAGCGAGGAGTGAGCACGCCTCCTCGACGGTGGTCGGGGCGTGGTACTCGAACGGCGCCGGCTTCAAATCACTCCAGGATGGCGACCGCGCGGCACAGCGCCGCTTCGCCGCCCTGGAAGCGCCACGGAAAGCAGCCGAACTGGATCCTGGTGTCGAGCACCTCGTCGATCTGGCCGCCCAGGTTCTCGATGTGGATCACGTCGTGCGGAAAGAGCAGCGTGTGCATGACCTGGTAGTCCGCCTTGGGAAAGACCATGTCCAGGCCACGGCCGAGCTTCTTCTCCGCGTCTTCGGCTTCGTCGGCGCGGATGCGCCTGATCACCGTGTTCATCGGGTGGTCGGCGCTGCCGGCATCGACCGCGATCCACCGCACGCCGCGCTCGAGCACCCATTCCGCGAAGGCGCGCGCAGGCCCGGGATGGCGGATGAAGTATTTCGTCTCGTCAACCTGGGAACGGTCCGTCCAGTTCTCAGGGTAGTAGCGGTGATAGCCCGTATGGATGACCAGGATGTCGCCGCGTTCGATGCGCAGCCCGGTGTCCTTCTCCCAGCGCTCGAAGTGCTCGGGCCCGTAGACGTCGAAATCGCCGACGCCCATGCGCTCGAGATCCACAACGCAGGCCGGGCCGACGAGGAATTCGAGGCCGAGGTCGCCGATGAACTTGCCGCGTGTCATGAAGTGCGCCGGCGCATCGAGGTGGGTGCTGACGTGCAGGGTCATCGTGATCTCCTGCCCGCCTGCACGATCGAAAGCCAGGTGCTTGATCCAGCGGATCGCGGGGCCTGGA
>JBIOGJ010000164.1:0-1918 GCA_044447965.1 Thermoanaerobaculales bacterium
AGATCCTTCAGATGCCGATCCGCAGGCTTTGCTTCGAAGGCCCGGTCGAGGACCTGAACCGCACGGACTTCATCCAGCCCTGCGTCATGACCGTGTGCTGGGCGGCCTACGAGGTCTGGCGCGAGAGCTACGGGTTTGAAAACGTCAGCGTCACCGCGGGGCACAGCCTGGGTGAGATCGCCTCGCTCGCAGCCGCAGGTTCGATTCCGTGGGAAACCGCGCTGCTGCTCGTCAAGGAGCGCGGCCGGATCATGGCGCAGGCGTCGCACGAGCAGGCGGGCGGCATGATCGCCATCGTCGGCCTCGACGAAGCGGCGGTCGAGCGCATCCGCGAGGAAGCCTCCGTCCACGGCAAGCTCTGGGTGGCCAACCGCAACGCCGACGTGCAGTTCGTGCTGTCCGGGGAGGTGGCCGCGGTGCAGGATGCGGAGAGGCTCGCACTTGCCGCCGGCGCGCGCCGCGCGCTCATCCTGACCATCCCGCTCGCGGCCCACACGCCATTGATGGCCGCCGCCGCCGCCGCCTTCCGCAAGGCGGTGGACAAGCTGCCGATCAAGGCGCCCTCGATTCCGATCCTCGCAAACGCGTCGGGTGAAGCGCTCCGTACGGTCGCCGCCCTCCAGGACGAGCTGCGACTCCAGATGCTGCGCCAGGTCGACTGGGCGCGCACGATGGTGTCGATGCGAGCCATGAAGGTGAAGACGGTCGTCGAGCTGGGACCGGGACGCGTGCTGGCAAGCCTCGCCGCCAAGCACATCCCGGGCGTCGATACTTGGAACGCCGAAGAGCTGTTCATCGATTTCGCCGGCCCGACAACGGCCTGAACACATGGGCGACCTCGACGGCAAAACCGCGCTTGTAACGGGCGGCGGAAAAGGCATCGGGCGCGCGATCAGCCAGGCCCTGGCCGGAATGGGCGCCAAGGTGGTCGTGAACTACCGCTCGGACAAAGCGGCGGCAGAAGAGACGGCTGCGTCACTGCCGAACGCAAGCGCGCACAAGGCCGATGTCAGCGACCCCGCGCAGGTCGAGGCGATGGTGAAGGCGATCGGCCGTGTCGATGTGCTGGTGAACAACGCAGGTGCCGTGCGCGACAAGCTCTTGATCCAGATGGCGCCTGCCGACTGGGAGGAGCTGATCCGCACGGATCTCATGTCGGCTTTCGCCACGACGCGGGCGGCCATCATGTCCGGAATGATGAGGGCCCGTTGGGGCCGGATCGTCAACATCTCATCGATCGTCGGGTTGACCGGCAACGCCGGCCAGTCCAACTACGCGGCCGCCAAGGCAGGCCTTATCGGCTTCACCAAGTCGGTGGCGCGTGAGTATGGGTCGCGAAGCATCACGTGCAACGCCGTGGCCCCCGGGTACGTCCGCACCGAGTTGACCACCGGCTCGCTGACTGATGAGATGGTGGGCGAGCTGGTCAAGATGACCCCCATAAAGCGCGAGGGGACGGCCGACGACATAGCGGCGGCGGTGGCGTTCCTCTGCTCAGAGCGCGCCGGCTTCATCACCGGGCAGGTGATCGCCGTCGACGGGGGCCTCTCACTGTGAGCGCGCTGGCGAAGCCGGCAACCGAGCTGCGCATGGCGGGAAGCAAGCTCCCCGAAATCCCGCTGCCGACCAACTGCCCGGGATGCGGAGTTGCGCTCGACCTGGAACAGATGCGAAAGCACAACTACGTGTGCAGCCAGTGCGGCCACCACTTCCGAATCGGGGCCGACGCGTGGATCGCGCTGATCTCAGATCGCGGTTCGTGGAAGGAGCGATGGGGCGACGTGCGGTCCCACGACCTGCTGAACTGGAAGGTGCCCAAGCCTTACCAGGAGGTTGTCGAGAAGCTGCTGGAAGAGGGGCTCAACGAAGCGGTGCGCACCGGCACTTGCACCCTTGCGGGACGGCCGATCTGGCTGGC
>JBIOGJ010000165.1:0-1906 GCA_044447965.1 Thermoanaerobaculales bacterium
GCCTCGCATTCGTCAGGCGGCCGGCGCAGCCCTCGCAACGAGGTCATGTACGGGCCGCCGGGTCACGCCTACGTCTATTTCACCTATGGGATGCATCACTGTCTGAACTTCGTGACGCGACCGGAGGGCGTTCCGCAGGCGGTGCTGGTGCGAGCTCTCGAGCCGGGGCCGGGCGTTGGGCGCTGCGGCGGGCCGGGCCTTGTGTGTCGCGCGCTGGACATCGACCGCGCGCTCAACGGGGCGCCGCTGACGCCGCCTCAACTGTATGTGGTCGACGACGGGGCCAGGAAACGCCGCGTCGTCGCGACGCCGAGGATTGGGATCTACAACTCCGGCGACTGGCAGGAACGCCGTTTGCGATTCTGCTGGGATTCACCCCACCTGTCGCGGCCACTTCCCAAGTAGACAAAGCGTCGCGTTTAGGCCGGGCTTCACGCCGGCCGTCACCCAGCGCTGCTTTTCCAAGCACCTACAGGCGTGGCGGGGCACAGGAGGGGGTTCCGCGGGGGAGCAATCAGTAGGTCCCATCCTTAACGCCGCTTTGCGCGCGACTTACGTCCTCACCCGCGCCTTTATGGCCAGCGGGGCTTCGCGGGATCCAGCCGGTCCAGTTTCTTCCAGTCCACGCGCACCGGGATGAAAACGTCGACGACGGTTGCCCCGTCAGGTCCGGCCACCGCGTCGTGCGACACGTGGCTTGGGATGTTGTAGGTGTCCCCAGGCTGGAGCTCGCGCTCCTCGGTGCCGATCCTCATCACGATGCTGCCGGCGATCACGAAGCCCAGCTGCTCGTTCTCGTGGTGGTGTGCGGGCGAGACCGCGTTCGGGTCCAGCTCGACGACGGCCATGGCGCCCCGCTCGCCTTCGACCACGCGAGCCATGACGCCATCGGTCAACCTGTGCGGGCTGATGTTGCGAAGTGATTCGAAAGTATTCGCCTGCTCGGTGTTCTTCATTCGACGACCCGATCGATGATCGTCGCGGTGCCGAGGCCGCCGCCGCAGCACATCGTCTCGAGCCCATAGCGCAGGTCGCGGCGCTCGAGCTCGTAGAGAAGGCGGGTCATGAGAATCGCGCCCGAGGCGCCGAGAGGATGCCCGACCGCGATGGCGCCGCCGTTCACGTTGGTCTTTTCCATGTCCGCGCCGGTCTCCTTCTGCCACGCAAGGACGACCGATGCGAACGCCTCGTTGACCTCGAAGAGATCGATGCTCGTGAGGTCGAGGCCCGCGCGCTTGAGCACGGCTGCTGTGCCGGGGATCGGGCCTTCGAGCATCAAGACGGGATCCGTGCCGACGACGGCCTGCGCCCTGATGCGGGCGCGCGGCTTGAGTCCGAGCTCCCTGGCCTTTTCCAGCGACATGAGCAGCACGGCGGCCGCGCCGTCGGAGATCTGGCTCGAGTTGCCCGCAGTGATCGAGTGCTCCGGGTTGAATGCAGGTTGCAAGGCGGCGGTCGCCTCGTAGTTCGCGTTCGCGCGGATGCCTTCGTCCTGGCTGAACATCTCGTGGTGCCCGTTGCCTTCGAGCGAAACCTCGATCGGGAACACCTGTGACTTGAACCGACCTTGCTCCCTCGCTTCGTGCGCCAGGTGATGGCTGCGCACACCGAACTCGTCCATCTGCTTGCGAGAGATCCCGTACTTCCGCGCCATGAGCTCGGCGGAGATGCCTTGCGGAACCAGGTCGTAGAGCTCCATCAGCTCGGGTGGAAACGGCGTGCCCGGTGAAACCGCGTTCGAACCCATCGGCACGCGTGACATCGATTCGACGCCGCCCGCGATGGTGATGTCGCACACGCCTGACTGGATGAGGTTCGCCGCGAAGTGGATCCCTTGCTGGCTCGAGCCGCACTGCCGGTCAACCGTGGTCGCCGGAGTGGTGACCGGAAAGCCTGCGGTGAGCCA
>JBIOGJ010000166.1:0-1869 GCA_044447965.1 Thermoanaerobaculales bacterium
AGCGCGACCAGCGTCCCGTCGCTCTTGGCGCCGAGCTCGATGTCGAACAGCGCGGCGGGCGCGGGGTGCCCGAGCATGAACTCCTGCTGCCGTGTCAGCGTCAGGCGAAGAGGCCGGCGAACCTTTCGGGCGAGGAGGGCGAGGACTGCTTCGAGCAACATCACCTTTCCGCCGAAGCCGCCGCCCACGGGCATCGGGATCACGCGGATTTCGTGTGGCGCGGCGTCGAGCAGCTTGGCGATCTCGTCGCGGACCATGAAAGGGCCCTGAGTCGGCGCCCAGATCGTCATCCCGCCGCCCGGCTCGGGCCGGACCATCGAGACATGCGGCTCGATAAAGGAGTGGTGCACGCCGGCGATCCGGTACGTGGCCTTGATCACTGTGTCTGAGGATTTCAAGCCGGCGCCGGCGTCACCGCGCTTGAAGGTCGCCACTGCGCTGACATTGCGTGGGCGAACCACCGGTTCCGATTCAGAGTCGGTAGCGGCACCATGCATGGAGGCATCGCCTTCCGAGCTCTCGTCGGAGGGCTCGAGGACGAGCGGCGAGCCTTCCCGCATCGCATGCTCGGGGTCCGAGACCACCTCGAGAGGCTCGTAGTCGACCTCTACGAGCACCGCCGCGTCGATCGCGGCCGCTTCGCTCTCCGCGACCACCGCCGCGACCGGCTGGCCGGCGTAGTACACGCGGTCGATCGCGAGCGGCTTGTCCGGGCCGCCTGCCTCCACGTCGGGGAGGTCGGCGCCGGTGACCACCGCCACCACGCCAGGCGCGGATCGCGCCGCCGAGGTGTCGATGCCGCGGATTCGGGCGCTGGGGAGGTGGCTCAACACGAGCTGGACGTGCAGCAGCCCAGGCATCTCGAGGTCGGCTGTGAAGCGGGTCGAACCGTCGACTTTGCCCGCTCCTTCCTGCCTGCGGCGCCCGCGACCGTTCAAGCTCACCGTCGGATCATCGTACGGGTCGGGGGCCGGCTGGGAGGCCGTCGGTAGACTTTCGGGCCCGGCCCAGCCACAATGTGGGGTGGAGTAAGAGGCGGACACGCGTTCCGCCACCCCTCGTCGGCGCGCTCTCGCCCCGGTCGCCGCGAAGACCACCGGGAAGAAGGCGAGGGGGAAGAGGCAGCGGCCTCAAGCTTTTTTAGGGAGAAGCTAATGACTCCAACCTCGTTACGGATTCTCAAGGCTCTTGCCGTGGGCGCCGTCTCCAGCCTCGTGCTGGTCGCGTGCGGCGGCGGGACAAGCACCACCACCAGCACCACGCTGGCGGCGGACCAGACGCTCAAGTTCCCGATCCTGGGCGACTTCGGCACCCTGGACCCGAGCCAGGTGAACGCCGAGACCGACTCGGAGATCGCCCAGAACGTCTTCGACGGTCTCGTCAAGTTCGACAACAACCTCAACGTCGTGCCGGACATCGCGGCGAGCATGCCGACGGTGTCGTCCGACGGGCTCACGTACACCTTCAAGCTGCGCCAGGACGTAACGTTCTCCAACGGTGACAAGGTCTCCTCCAAGGACGTCCTTTACTCGTGGAACCGCGCTGCATGGCAGCAGGGCGCCTACGCAGGCAACCTGGCCGCCATCGCGGGCTACAGCACAGTGGCCGCAGCTTCGTCAGCCGCCAGCGCGCCGACCGGCTCAAAGCTCGAGCAGCTTCTTGAGTCAAACGACCCGTCGGTGTCGATGAGCGGCCTCACTGCTCCCGACCCGTACACCGTGCTCGCGAAGCTCGCCGTTCCCGCCGGCTGGTTCCTCTCGGCCATCGCGCTTGAGGCCACCACCGGGATGGTGGTTGACATGAACGCAATCAAGACTGACCCGCAGGGCGAGACCGCCAGCGCAACCTGGTGGACGAACCCGGCCACCA
>JBIOGJ010000167.1:0-1864 GCA_044447965.1 Thermoanaerobaculales bacterium
AGGGTTTCCCGGGCCCGAGAGCGGCTGACCCCGTAAAGGTCGCAGAAGAACTCGAGGTTCTCGGTTGCGGTCAGCGCCGGGTAAAGGCCGGGCGAGTGCGCCACGAAGCCGATACGGCGGCGAAGCCGCTTCCTCTCTCGAAAAGCGTCGAGGCCGAGGATTTCGAGCTGCCCGGAGGTCGGGCGCGCCGCGGTGGCGAGGATCTTCAGCAGCGTGGTCTTACCGGCGCCGTTCTCGCCTAGCACCGCCATATGCTCGCCGGAGTCCATCACGAGATCGACCCCCTCCAGCGCCGGCTCGGATCCGTACCACTGGGTAAGGCCGTTGGCGACCAGGATGCTCACCTCTCGGAAGGCTCCTCCGGCGGCGTCTTGATCAAGGGCCACAGGATGAACGGGCCGGTGGCGAACAGCAGCAGCGTCGCCACGATGATCGCCATCAGATCGGAACCGCCGCCGGAACTCTGCGGCGCACCGGCACCATGGCGGCGCTCCTGTCACCGACGTTGCCGAGCACGACGCCGAGGATGATGATCGCTCCGCCTGCCCATATCCACGTGACCAGCGGGTTGACGAACACCTGGAACGAGGCCGATCCGTCGGGATTCGTCCCGGCCAGCACGACGTAGACGTCGGCCACGGGCGTCGTCGAGATCGCGACGTGGGTCAACGACTGGCCGCCGAGCCCGGCGTATGTGGCCCGCGAAGGCTCCAGCGTGCTGTCCCCGAACCTCATCGCCGCCACGAGCTCGGTGTGATCGGCCAGCTGCCGTTCCTGCGAGCCCGTGTACGTGAGCGTGTAGCCGGCGACGGTGACCTGCCCGCCCGGAGCCAGCGTGACGTCCTTTTGCTGCTGCCACAGGTGAGACCCCGCGATGCCTGTGGCGAGCACCACGAGCCCCATGTGCGCGAGGTACGCGCCATAACGCCTGCGCTTGAGGACCAGGCGGTTCGCCAGCCGCGCCCAGTCACCTCGCGAGGCCAGGACCGCCCGCCCGTAAACGCCCACGCTGGTGGCCGCGGCGGCGGCCGCGAGCGGGAAGGCTATGAGTGCCGGGACGGACCGGGCCCCGGCGGCAAGCATGATGACGAAGGCGCTGAGGGCGACCGCGCCCGGCCAGCGCAGCGCGCGGAGCGTGGAGCGTCCGGCACGGCGCCACGGCAGAAGAGGTCCGGCGGCCATGAGGGCGAGGATCGCTGCGAAGATCGGCGCCGCCGCGCGCTCGTAGTAGGGCGCCGCGACCACGCGCTCCGAGCCGAGCATCCCTGAGACGAGTGGCAGGATCGTGCCCCACATCACGACGGCGATCACCCCGACCAGCAGCAGGTTCTGCACCACGAAGGCGCCTTCGCGCGAGACGACCGGCGCCGCATTCTGACCCCGCTCCACGAGGCTGGACGAACGCAGCGAAAGAAGCGCGGCCGAGAAGACGATGCAGGCGAACAGGAAACCGAGGAACCACGGCCCGATCGCGCTGACTGCGAAGGTGTGGACCGAAGGCACCACGCCGCTGCGCACGATGAACGTGCCGAAGACCACAAGCAGGAACGCGAGGATGACGAGGCTGAAGTTCCACGTCCTGAGCCGTCCACGCTTTTCCTGCACCTGGGACGAGTGCAGGTATGCGGTCGTCGCAAGCCATGGCATCAATGCAACGTTCTCGACCGGGTCCCATCCCCAGTAACCGCCCCAGCCGAGCACGTGGTATGCCCACCACATGCCAAGGACGAGGCCGGCGCTCTGCAGGCTCCACGCCAGCAGCGCGAAGCGCCGCGTATGGGCTATCCACGCGGCGTCGGTGCGGCCGGCGAGCAGCGCGGCTGCGGCAAAGCTGAAGGGGATCGCGAACGAGGCAAATCCCGCC
>JBIOGJ010000168.1:0-1796 GCA_044447965.1 Thermoanaerobaculales bacterium
CCCGACCGCCTCGAGAACGCCCTCAAGGCGATCCGAGACTACGAGTGGGAGGTCAAGTCAGGCCAGATCGACGCCGACCTGGGCCTGGACGTGCTCCTGACGAGGTTGTAGCCAAACGCACCGGGGGAGCAGAGCCCGGGCGGGAGCTCTAGCTCTACTTCTTCTTAGGAGCAGCCGCCGGCTTGGACGCCGGTTTCGCAGCAGCCGGCGCAGCCGTAGCGGCCGCGGCCCCGCCCCTCTTGCCCTTGCCTACCGGCCCGGAAGGCGCCGGCGTCGTGATCGCCACTTTCGCCATCAGCTTCGTGAGCCTGGCCTTGCGCCGGGCCGCGTTGTTGCGATGCAGGATGCCCTTGGATGCCGCGCGGTCCAGCGCTCGGACGGCTTCGAGCGTCAGCGCGTACCGCTCAGACTCCGCGACCGGAGCCCCGACCAACGACTTCCGCGCCTTGACCACCAGGGTCTTGACCTCTGATTTCACGCCGCGGTTGCGTGCGGCACGGCGCACGCCGGCTCGGACCTGCTTCTTCGCAGACGCCGTCCGCTTAGCCACGAGTCATCACCAGGCTGGAATTCCGCACGAACCTAGGATTATAAGCGCCCATGGAGTTCGAGCTCGGCGGCAAGCGCCCGAATGTGCATCCCGACGCGTATATCGCGCCGACCGCGGTTCTCATCGGAGACGTCGTGGTCGAGTCCGGCGCGAGCGTGTGGTTTGGCGCGGTCCTGCGCGGCGACGAGGCGCAGATTCGGATTGGCGAAGGCGCTAACGTGCAGGACAACGCCGTCCTCCATTGCGCCGAGAACCTCCCGACCATCCTCGAGGCAAACGCAAGCGTCGGCCACTCCGCGCAGCTCGAAGGCTGCGTCGTCGAGCAGGGCGCAGTCGTCGGCATGGGCGCCACCATGCTCCAGCGCAGCCGCCTCGGAGCTGGATCGATGCTCGCCGCCGGCGCCGTGCTTCAGGAGGGCATGGAGGTGCCTCCCGGCCACATGGCCGCGGGCGTGCCGGCCACTGTCAAGAAAGCGCTCGACGGATCATCGAACAACTGGGTGGGCACCACCGCAAAGCACTACCAGGATCGCGCCGTCGCATATCGAGCCAGGCTCAAACCCGTCGACGCGAGTTGAGCATCGCGCTGCCGGCGCGTGCCAAGCTCAACCTCGATCTGGCGATCCTCGGACGTCGCGCCGACGGCTTTCACGACGTGCGCACGACGCTCCAGGCGATCGACCTGCACGATCTCGTCACGCTCGCGCCGGCTCAGAAGACCGCCCTCACCACGTCGGGCCTGCCCATCACCAACCCCCGAGAGAATTCCGTACTAAAAGCGCTCGCTGCCCTCGAGCAAGCGGCTGACCAACAACTTCCAACGCGCGTCCACCTCCACAAGAGAATTCCGCCAGGCTCAGGCCTAGGCGGCGCCAGCTCAGACGCCGCCGCCACCCTCAGAGGCGTCGCAGGCCTCCACCACATCACCGCGGACCTCGCTGCGATCGCAGCCACCCTGGGCGCCGATGTCCCCTTCTTCATCACCGGCGGCACCGCCATCGCCGACCAGCGAGGCGACCACCTCACACCGATCCCAACGCATCCCCAGTGGTTCGCCCTCGCCTGGCCGGGAGTCGAACTGCCGACCCCGGACGTTTACCGTGCGTGGGACGCCATGGAGCAACCTCCAGAAAATTCACCGAATCAACTCACCGAAGCCGCCATGAGCATTGAACCGCGCCTGCGCGAGTTTGCCAACGCTCTTAACAGCCAGGAGCGCGGGTGGCAGATGACAGGCAGCGGATCG
>JBIOGJ010000169.1:0-1793 GCA_044447965.1 Thermoanaerobaculales bacterium
CCGGTGGCGGATTTCGTCGCTTCGGAGGGGTGGCTGGTGACGCGGTTCATCGACGGCCGGCCCATCGCGGTCGAGGAGATGAGGAGCCCTTCCACGTTGCCGCGCGTGGCGGAGGCTCTCCGCAAACTGCACTCGGCACGGGCGATCCCAGGGCGGTTCGATTCGTATGCAGTGGTCGACGTCTATCGCGAGGAAGCCGAAGCGAACAGTGTCGACATACCTGAAGAGTTCGCGCGCGCGCGCGAGGTGGCCGAGCGGATCCGTGCGGCGCGGGGACCACAGCCGCTGGTGCCGTGTCACAACGACCTGCTCAACGCGAACTTCCTGGACGACGGGGCGATCCGGATCGTGGATTGGGAGTACGCGGGGATGGGGGATCGGGTCTTCGACCTGGCGAACTTCTCGGTCAACCACGAGTTCGGGGTGGAGGACGACGCGCGCCTGGTGGCCGCCTACTTCGGGGTTGAACGCGACGCGGACCTGGCGGCGGTGCGATTGATGCGCTTCATGTCGGACTTTCGTGAAGCGATGTGGGGGGTGCTGCAGAGCGGGATCTCAGAGCTGGACTTCGACTTCAAGGGCTACGCGGCGAAGCATTTCGAGCGCATGGAGCGGACCGCCGCCGACCGGAAGTTCGCTGGGTATTTAAGGGTGGCAGCGGACTCTCGATCCGAACGCTCGTGATTCGACGGGTCGACAAACCTCGAGGCTAAACATCAGTCGGTCGGCGTCCGCAGCACCTCCAGCACCTCTTCGCCGTACTTGCGCAGCTTCGAGTCGCCGATGCCCGGCACGTGCAGGAGGTCGGCGAGGTTCTTGGGATCCGCCACCGCGATCGCATTGAGCGTGGAGTCGTGGAAGACGATGTATGCCGGAATGCCGGCCGCACGAGCTGTCTCCGAGCGCCACCTTTTCAGGCGATCCAGCGTTTCGACCGGTACGTCGCCTGGGACTCCGTTTTTGGCGGGGCGTGACTCGGCGGGCAGCTTCAGCGGTGGCGGTGTTCCTCGAATCGCCTCGCGGCCTGCGGGCGTTATCTCGACGACCGGGTACTCGCCCGAACTCTGGCGTGCGAGGCCGACACCCACGAGCTCCGCGAGCAGCTGTCTGATTCGCTCGTCCTTCCATTTGTTCAGCGCTCCGTGGAACGGGAGATCTCGCACCCATTCCTGAGCGGTCGACCACTTGGTTCGGCGACCGCCGAGCACCGCGGCGACGTTGGCGAGTCCAACCCGCCCGCTGAAGCGTGCGACCGCGGCAAGGCTCGCGACAACGGCGTCGACCGGAACCGCCTCCTCGGGTGGGCGCTCGGCGAGGCAGTTGTCGCACGCGCTGCAGCGTCGCGCCACGCCCTGCTCGCCGAAGTAGTCAGCGATCCGCGCGTGCCTGCACTCGCGCATCTCGGCGTAGGCCATCATCTGACCGAGCCGCGCATAGGCGTGGTCTTTGAGCGGCGAGCCGTCCTCGAGGCCCGACTGCTCGATGAAGAAAGCCTGCAGGTCGCGGTCCGCCGGGCTGTAAAGAAGGGTGCATTCCGCCTGCTGTCCGTCGCGCCCTGCCCGCCCGGCCTCCTGGTAGTAAGCCTCCAGGCTGCCGGGTAATTGGTAGTGGATCACGCGCCGGATGTCGGGTATGTCCACGCCCATGCCGAAGGCCGAGGTCGCAACCACCACCCTGGTGCGTCCCTGGCTGAAGTCCTCCTGCACCCGACGCCGCCGCTCGGCGTCCTGCTGCCCGTGGTAGCAAGGGGCGCCGAGCTCGGCGGCCACCTCTTCGGCCGCCCTGACCGTGCC
>JBIOGJ010000170.1:0-1757 GCA_044447965.1 Thermoanaerobaculales bacterium
ACGAGGTGGGATTGGTGAACAAGGTCGTTCCGGCCGACATGACGATCAACATCGCCAAGCGAACCGCCCGCGAGCTGGCCGAGAAGCCGCCCCTCGCGCTCCGTATGGCGAAGGAGGCGGTGCTCAAGGCGTTCGAGTCGCCGCTCTCGGAAGGGCTCGCCGTCGAGCGCAAGAGCTTCTATTTCCTGTTCTCGACCGAAGACCAGAAAGAAGGCATGCACGCATTCCTGGAGAAACGGAAAGGCGTATTCAAAGGCAGGTAAGTAAAGAGATGGCAACGACCGAAGTCGAGCAGCACGTGGTGGTCCGCGTCCACGACGGCGTGGGTTTGATTCAGCTGAACCGGCCGGAAAAGATGAACGCGATCGGCGCGTTGACACGCAAACAGCTGGGCGACGCGATCAAGCAGGTGGAACGTGACGACGCGGTGCGGGTCGTTGTCATGACGGGCTCGGGCCGCGCCTTCTGCTCGGGCGCGGATGTCACCGAGATGGCGCAGGAAGGCGGCATGCGTACGCCCGAGGACGTCGGCAACGTCTTGCGCAACGAGTACATGCCGATGCTCACTCGTCTGCGCACGATGCCCAAGCCGGTGATCGCGGCCATGAACGGCCCTGCGGTGGGAATCGGCGCGAGCTACGCGCTGGCTTGTGACATCCGGATCGCCACGCCCGAGGCTTACATCCTCGAAGCCTTCGTCAACATCGGGCTCGCGCCCGACGGAGGAGTGAGCTGGCTGCTGCCGCGACTGGTCGGAACCGGAATTGCTTACGAGATGTTCTTTACCGGCAAACCCCTGCAGGCGGCGGACGCCCACCGGCTGGGCGTGATCAACCGCATCGTGCCCGCGGACAGGCTGGAGGCTGAGGTCCGCGAGCTGGCGGCTCAGCTGGCCGCGCAGCCGAAAGGCGCGATGGCGGGCGCCAAGCGCGCGGTCACTCACGCGCTGGAGTCGAGCTATGAGGAAGCGCTGGAATTCGAGTCCTACCTGCAAGAGGCGCAAGCTGCGAGCCCGGAGTTCGCCGATGGGGTCCAGGCCTTCCTCGCCAAACGCGCGAAAAAATGACTAGATGGTCCCGGTCGGAGATCCCCGGCGGATCTTTGGCGTCTAGGCCGCCCATCTGCGTAGTCGCCTCCTGCGCGCGCTCGGTCGCGCATCACGGATGCGCTCTCTCGCGTGCTCGCCGGCTCCTAGCATCTGGGCAGCCGATCCGCCAAATCTCTCGCCGGTGCCTCCGACCGTGACCATGCTCCGGGATGCCGTAATTGTCGCGACTGCCCGCACGCCGATGGGGCGTTACGGCGGCCAGCTCAAGGACGTGCGCCCGGACGACCTGGCGGCAATCGTGCTCAAGGAGGTCTGCGAGCGCGCGCAGATCAAGCCGGGCGAGGTGACCGACGTCATCCTCGGCTGCGCCAACCAGGCGGGCGAGGACAACCGCAACGTAGCGCGCATGGCGCTGCTGCTCGCGGGCTTTCCGGTCGAGGTGCCGGGGCAGACCGTGAACCGGCTATGCGGCTCGGGGATGCAGGCGACCATCGCCGCCGCGCGCGAGATCCAGACCGGGGCCGCCGACGTGATGATCGCCGGCGGGGTCGAGTCCATGACCCGCTCCCCGTGGGTGATGCCGAAGCCGGATGGAGCATTTCCTCGCGGCCCCCAGACCGCGTTCGACACCGCCCTCGGCTGGCGGCTGATCAACCCCAGGATGGCCGAGCTGTACGGCACGCTGCAGATGGGGGAGACTGCGGAGCGG
>JBIOGJ010000171.1:0-1726 GCA_044447965.1 Thermoanaerobaculales bacterium
CTTCGGGTCGGCACCTGCGGCGCCGCGCAGCCTGAGATCAAGATGGGCGACCTCGTGATCGCCCAGGGCGCGGTCCGCAGCGAGGGCACCCCCAACGGCTACATCCCCCTTGAATATCCGGCGGTCGCGTCTCTGGACGTGGTCGAGGCGCTGGTCGAGGCGGCCAAGGCGTCGAAGGCGCCGTACCACGTCGGCATCATCCGCTCGGTCGATGCCCTCTACTCCGACCTCGTGCCGGACAGCATGCCGCGCCCTCACCTCCGCGACGAGTTGGAGATGTGGTCCAGGGCGGGCGTGCTCAGCAACGACATGGAAACGTCCACGCTTTTCGTGGTCGCGCGGCTGCGCAAGCTGCGCGCGGGGACGATCAACCTCTGCGTCGACGAGCTGGGCGCGGGCGAGATCCATCACCTCGATCCGAGCTACATGGACCGCATGCTGAAGGTGGCGGTTGACGCCGTCCGGCGTTTGATCAAGTGCGACGCACTTGCCGATAAGCGTCAGTAGGCACCCGGTCGTCGCGGATTGCTTGCGCGGCCTACGCGACGAGACGACGGCCCCGGAGGAGTTCCGCGGACTCGCGCGCAAGTTGATCACGCTGCTCCTATACGAGGCGACCGCCGACCTTCCGGTGCGGCAGGGCACGGTGCGCACCCCTCTCGCCGACGCCCCCGCGACCACTGTCGAGCGCGAGGTGGTCGCTATCCCGGTGCTGCGGGCGGGCCTGGGGCTCCTCGGTCCCGTCCTGGAGTTGCTGCCGCACGTCAGCGTCGGCTACATCGGACTGGAGCGGGACGAGGAGACGGCCGTGGCGCGCATCTACTACCAGAAGCTGCCCAGGCTGAAGGGCAAGATTCCTCTGCTGCTCGACCCCATGCTGGCCACCGGCGGCTCGGCCGCCCAGGCGCTCGATCTGATCAAGGAGGTCGGCGGGGTCAACCCGCGGATGATCTGCGTGGTCGCAGCGCCAGAAGGGGTGAAGGTGCTCGAGGATCGCCACCCCGAGGTCGACATCTACGCGGCCGCGCTGGACGAGAGGCTGAACGACCGGGCCTACATCGTCCCCGGCTTGGGCGATTTCGGCGACCGGCTCTTCGGCACCGGGAACTAGACCGCGGAAGTAGTCGGGGTGGGGCCGTCCGGCAAACCGAACGCGGCCTCGTAGGCGATGGCGTTGCAGTGCCTGAGCTCGTCGTCGTCGAGGCCCATCTCTGACGCCAGCCTGAATTCGCGACTCAGGCTGGTGGCGGCCACGGTGCGTGAGTCGGTGCTGATGGTGCAGCGCACGCCGGCGCGAAGCAGGCGAGGCAGCGGGTGCTCGGCGAGCGACGGCACGGCCTTGCACTTCCAGTTGGCCGTCGGGCAGAGGTCGAGGACGACTCCTTCCCGGCGGATCCGCTCGACGATGCGCGGGTCGCGGGCTCCGATCACGCCGTGGGCGATCCTCTCCACGCCGAGGTCGAGCGCGTCCTCGACGCTCGGCGGCCCGCCCGCCTCACCCGCGTGGCAGGTCAGACGCAGGCCTGCCGCTCGGGCCGCTTCGAAGGCCGGCCGTTGGGGCCCGGCCGGATATCGCACCTCGTCTCCGGCCAGGTCGAACCCGACGACGCCGGCACCGGCGAACTTCCCGGCCTCGCGCGCGAGCGCGACGTTGTCCTCGGTCGAGTGCTGACGCATCGCGCAGACGATCGCGACCGCATTCAAGGGGGCGGCCGCCAGGCCGGAA
>JBIOGJ010000172.1:0-1723 GCA_044447965.1 Thermoanaerobaculales bacterium
AGCCGCTTGGCGAGCTTGGCGGTGGTGGTGGTCTTGCCGGAGCCTTGCAGGCCCACCATCATGATGGCGACCGGGGCGGGCGCATTGAGATCGATCGGCTCGGCGCGCTCGCCCAGCGTCGCGATCAGCTGGTCGTGCACGATCTTCACCACCAGCTGGCCGGGCGTGACCGACTTGACCACCTCGACCCCGACCGCGTGGCGGCGCACCTGATCGCAAAAGTCGCGCACCACATCGAGCGCCACATCGGCCTCGAGCAGCGCGCGGCGAACCTCGCGCAGCGCCGCATCCACGTCCGCCTCGCCGAGCGCGCCGCGCCGGGTCAGGCGATCCAGGATGCCGCCGAGCTTCTCCGAGAGCGAATCGAACATGGCGGTCTCGAGACGATTGATCCAGGAACCAGTGTTCCAACAAACAGTTTCAGCGCCCGAGGGCGCATCGCGCTGTCGGGCGGTTGCCTCCGGCCCCTCTCGGACCGGTCGGCGGTTCGATGATGACGGCTCTATGTGAGCGCCCGCAACCTAGGGAGGCGGGGGGCGTGAGTCAAGATCGCCCGCCGCCGTCCAGTCCGAGGTTGCGGTGGGCGGCGATTTCGAATTAGTTAGAGCAGTTTTCAATGAATTGTCATCGCCGGGCATAGCCCGCGGAGACGGGCGTAAGCGCCCTTATGTCCCGGCGATCTCGATCAGGGAAGCACCACGCGCTCCTTCTCGGGATGGCCGGAACAAGTCCGGCCATGACAATGCAAAAGGTCCGTTTACCGGATTTGGGGAGGCTGCCAATGGATGCCGGTGCGTCCGCCACCAAGGATCAAACCAAGGCCGAGCTGCACGGCAGCGCCATCCTGGCCGCCATCAAGGACAGCGGCGTGCAATTCGTCCTGTCGGTGCCCGATATCGTCACCAGCGCCGGATTGCTGCGGCCGATCTCGCGCGATCCCGAGCTGCGCCTGGTGCGGGTCTGCAAGGAGGACGAATGCATCGGCATCGCGTCCGGCCTTTCCTATTGCGACAAGCGCGCCCTGATCCTGATCCAGTACACCGGCTTCCTCGATTCGATCAACGCGATCCGGGCGGTCGCGGTCGAGTACAAGCAGCCGATCTGCATGATGATCGGGCTGTTGGGCCACGAGCCGGAACGGCCGCCCACGCAATCGGGCCGCTACGGGGTGCGCATCATGGAGCCGATCCTGGATGCCATGGGGATCGCGCACGATCTCATCAGCCAGGATGCCGACGTGCCCAAGATCAAGCCCGCCATCGACAAGGCCTATGCGCAATCGCTCCCGGTCGCGCTCCTGATCGGCCGCCGGCCGCTGGCGCCGTGATGAAGATGAACGCGCCATGATGAAACGCGACGAATGCTTCCGAATCCTCGCCCGCCATGTGACGGACGAGACCGTGATCGCTTCCTACAGCGCGGCGGTGGAATGGAACGAGCTCAATCCGCGGGTGCTCAATTATTTCTCCGTCGGCGCCATGGGGCTTGCCTCCTCGCACGGATTGGGGCTCGCGCTCGGGCGTCCCGACCAGCGCGTGCTGGTGCTCGACGGCGACGGCAGCCTGTTGATGAATCTCGGCAGCCTGGTGTCGATCGGAGCGGCGGCGCCGAAGAACCTCGTCCATTTCGTCTGCCACAACGGGACCTATGAGGCCAATGGCGGGCACCCGATCCCCAATCCGAACGTGGATTTCTCCGGCATGGCGCGCGCCGCCGGCTACGC
>JBIOGJ010000173.1:0-1720 GCA_044447965.1 Thermoanaerobaculales bacterium
CGGAACCACTTCGGTGACCGCGGTCGATCCTGTGCCGGAAATCGCCGCCGTCTGCGAGGCCGAGCGGTTGTGGCTGCACGTCGACGCGGCCTACGGCGGAGCGGCCGCGGTGCTCGACAGCCACCGCTGGGTTCTCGCCGGTTGCGAGCACGCCGATTCCATTGTGGTCAATCCGCATAAGTGGCTCTTCACGCCCATGGACTGCAGCGTTCTCTACTGCAGGCGCGAGGACCTTCTGAAGAGCGCGTTCAGCCTCACTCCGGCTTATCTCAAGACCTCCGAGGCGGACCAGGTGAGGAACCTGATGGATTACGGGTCCTCGCTGGGCCGCCGGTTTCGAGGGCTCAAGCTCTGGTTCGTGCTTCGCGCCTTCGGCATCGATGGCGCTCGGCGCCGCATCGCGGCGCACATCGCGATGGCTCAGGAGCTCCGAGCCTGGATCGAAGCGGATCCTGAGTTTGAGATGCTCGCTCCGTCGCCGTTCTCAACGGTCGTGTTTCGCCATCGAGCCGGCGACGCCGCCAACGAACGGATTCACGACGAGGTCAATCGCTCGGGTCAGGCTCTGATCTCGCATACCGACGTGCGGGGTGTTTACGCGCTGCGCATCGCGATCGGCAACCTGCGCACAACGCTGGAAGACGTGCGCACGACCTGGGAGCTGATCAGATCCGTGTCTTCCGGCGAGAGCTCCTAAGCGTTCTTTGTCCAGCGGAACTCCGAGCACATGTAGTCGAACGACTGGCCCTCGGGGATGCCGTTGGGCGAGTTCTTGAGGTCGGCGGGGTCCGCGGCGAAAAAGACAACGGTGACCCCACCACGCGTCGCGGCGATGACCGCGAACCGCACTTGTGCGGACGTGGAGTTGGTTCCGATGAGGTTGGCAGAGTAGACGGCACCGACGCCATCCTGGTCGCCGAGGTGCGCGCCTTTCAAGTCCGAGACCTGCGTCACGTCCTGCCATTGGGCGGTGGGAAGCGCCGACACCGTGGACTGGAGCACCTGTGTGAGAGGCTGGCCGCCCTTGCTTCCCACGACCGTGACCAGGCCAAGCCTGGTGCCAAGCGAGATCCCGTTGGCATCCTGGCTGCGCACCGTCCATCCCGAGTTGTAGTCGACCTCGAATCCGAATGCGGTGCTGTGGAACGTGGCCGATTCTGGCAGCGGGGTGACGAACTTCGGAGCGCAGTTGACCGTGCAGGGTGGATGGGTTCCTCCGAGGGCGTGTGAGACGGCGAAGATGCTGATCGCCACCGTCACGATGGCGAGGATCGCGAGCAACCCACCCGCGACCGCGACCTGCGAGCCTCTCCACTGGCGTGCCGTCCGGTACTGGACGCGCGGCGCGATCGGGTAGCTGTAAGCGGGCGCGGCCGCCGCCACGGCCGCGGCCTGCGGCGCGCCGCAGCGCCCGCAAAACGTCGCGCCGAACGGCACCGGGGCTCCGCAGCGTCCGCAATAGCGCGCCTGCGCCACTATCTAAGCCAGGCCGCCGCCGCGCGTGCGGCCTTGCTTCGTGCCGGCGGCCCGCGCCGCCCCGCACGACGGACAGAAGGCCATCGTGGGCACGATGCGGTGGCACTCCGGACAGGGCGCATCCGTGCCGATCTCATGCTCGGCTCCCTCGACCAGCAGAGCCTGGTGTATGACGAGCCTCACATATAGAAGGAGAGCGAGGGTCGCGAGCAGCAGCACAGCCGTCGAGGCGACGAGGTCGGAG
>JBIOGJ010000174.1:0-1711 GCA_044447965.1 Thermoanaerobaculales bacterium
CACGGGTAGCCGCCTCCGCTAAGGTCGGAGCATGGAACGGCGGAAGCTGGGACGCACCGGCATCGAGGTGCCCGCGATCGGGATGGGCACATGGCGGACCTTCGACACCAGCGATGACCGCCGCACGCTCGTGACCGCCGCGATCGACGCGGGCATCGACCTTTTCGACTCGTCACCGATGTACGGGCGAGCGGAGGACATGCTCGCCAGGGCGGTCGAGGGCCGGCGGGAGAAGGTGGTCATCGCCACCAAGGTCTGGACCCCCGATGTGGCCGAGGGCCGCCGGCAGGCCGAGCGGGCCCTTGGGCTGTTCGGCCATGTCGACATCTACCAGGTCCACAACCTGGTCAACGTGCCGGCGCAGCTCGCGCTGCTCGAACGCTTGAAAGAAGAGGGCATGGTGAGGGCTGTCGGCGCCACCCATTACCAGGAGCCGGCCTTCGACGAGCTGATGGCGCTCATGTCGAGCGGCCGCATCGACATGGTCCAGGTGCCCTACAACCCACTCCGCCGCACTGCGGAGCGCAAGCTTCTGCCGCTGGCGGAGTCGCTCGGGCTTGGGGTCTTTGTCATGAGCCCTCTCCAGCACGGCATCCTCGACCGGAGCCCCTCACCCCAGGAGCTCAAGGCGCTGGGTGTCGAGACCTGGGCGCAGGCAGTTTTGAGATGGATCGCCAGCGACCCTCGCGTGACGACGGTGCTGACCGCGACCCAACGCGTGGAGCGCGTCATCGAGAACGCACGCGGCGGTGAGCCGCCTCTGTTCGACCGCGACCAGCGCGAGCTCGTCGTCCGGATCGCCGAACGCACGCCGCGCGACGGCCGGATGGCGCGCGAGTAGCCTTAAGCGGGTGTTCGAGGTCGACGAGCTGGCAGGCGTCATCCCGGCTCTGGTGTCGCCACTGAAACGGGACGGGAGCGTGGATGAGGACGCGATCCCGCGCCTGGTGCAGCACGTGCTCGACGGCGGCGTCCACGGCCTGCTCGCTCTGGGCTCGACCGGCGAGACCGCCTCGCTCGACGAGAGCTCGAGACGCAAGGTCCTCGGCGCGGTGGTCAGGGCGGCGGAAGGCCGGGTCCCCGTGCTCTGCGGCGTGGCGCAAAGCCACCTCGCCGCCTCGCGAGCTGAGGTCGAAGCCGCTGCACGCCTTGGAGCCGACGTGGCGCTGGTCGCCCCTCCCTTCTACTACCCGATGAACCAGCCCAGCGTGCTCGCGTTCTTTCGGCAGCTCGCGGAGCGCAGCCCGCTCCCGCTCTTCCTGTATCACATCCCCCAGTTCACGAAGGTCGTCAGCGAGCCCGCCACCGTGGCGATCCTCGCGCGTGAGGGGACGATCGCCGGCATCAAGGACTCGAGCCGCGATTTCGAGTACTTCGAGGGCGTGTGCATCGCGACCCGCGACCTCCCCGGCTTCCGCATCTTCACGGGGAGCGACGCCATGCTGTTGCCGTCGATGGCGATGGGCGGGGCAGGCACGATCTGCGGCGCTGCGAACGTGGCGCCTCACTGGGTCGTTCGCATCTACGACGATTACCGCCGGGGCGACCTGGCAGCGGCACGCAAGAGCCAGGACGCGCTCTACCAGCTCGTCGTCGCCGTCCGTGCCGGCGTCTTCCCCGCCGCGATCAAGGCCGCCCTGCAGCTCCAGGGCATCTGCGAGCCATGGCTGGCTCCCCCGGTGCAGGAGCTCGATGAGCGGTTGAAGGCACG
>JBIOGJ010000175.1:0-1691 GCA_044447965.1 Thermoanaerobaculales bacterium
CGCGATGGCCGCAAGCACAGGTCGCGGTCGAGACCTACATGGGCTGTGGCACGGGCGTGTGCCTGGGCTGCGCAGTCCCGCTGGTGCGCGGCGGATACGACCGCGCGTGCAAAGAGGGTCCGGTGTATCGCGCGGCTGACGTCGACTGGGCAGCGCTCCCGTCCCACCTTGCCTATGCCGTGGCCACATGACCCAGATGTCCGTCGATATCGGCGCCCTCAAGCTGCGCGGTCCGGTGCTGGCGGCCTCGGGCACATTTGGGTATGGGACTGAGGTGCCGCTGCTCGAGCGCGCGGCCCTCGGAGGCATGGTCTCGAAGGGCATCTTCCTGCGCCCGCGGGCTGGCACGCCTCCACCGCGCATCGCCGAAACCCCCAGCGGCATGCTGAACGCCATCGGGCTGCAGGGTCCTGGCGTCGAGGCGCTCATCCGCGATTACGCGCCGAAATGGGCGGATTGGGATTTCCCGGTGCTCGTAAACCTCAACGGAGAGTCCGCAGCGGAATACGGAGAGCTCGCCGCTCGCCTGGACGGCGTGCCAGGAATCGCTGGCTTCGAGATCAACATCTCCTGCCCGAACGTCGAGCAGGGCGGGCTCTACTTCGGCAACGACCCACGTGCGGCGTCGGCGGTGACCGAAGCGGTGCGCAAACGGACCCGCCTTCCGGTGTGGGTGAAGCTAACTCCGATGGTGACCGACATCGGCGTCATCGCACGCGCTGTCGAGGCGGCGGGCGCCGACGCACTGTGCGCGATCAACACGTTCGTGGGCATGTCCATCGACCTCAACGCGTACAAACCTCGGCTGAGTTTTCGGACCGGCGGCCTCTCGGGCCCGGCCATCCGTCCGCTCGCGGTGCACCTGGCACACCAGGCGGCGCGCGCAGTGCGCATCCCGGTGATCGGCATCGGGGGAATCTCGCGGGCCGAGGATGCGCTGGAGTTCCTGGTCGCCGGGTGCGCCGCCGTGCAGGTCGGAACGGCCACGTTCATCAATCCGAACGCGATCGCTGAGGTCCACGACGGAATCGCGGCATTCCTCGAAGCACGAGGCTTCAGTTCGCCGGCCGACCTTCCGCGCTTTCTGCCCCGGGATTGAATCCCGGCGGCTCCGCGAAGACCTCGGGTCGCAGGATCCGGATTCCGAGCAAGACCGCACCCGCGATGATGGCGCCGGTCGCCATCGCCCAGGGCGCGCCAAACAGGGTTGCCAATGCGCCCGCCTGCGTGCTTCCCAGCGGGCCGACGCCGATCAAGGCCTGGGCGTAGAGCGACATCACGCGCCCGCGCAGGTGATCGGGCGTAAGCGTCTGAATCCTGTTGTTGGCGGTGGCGACGAACGAGATCTGGCAGTAGCCGGCCACAAACAGGGTTGCCATCGAAAGCACGAAGACTCGCGAGATCGAGAACTCGAGCAGCGCGGCGACCCAGATCATCGCCATCCAGAACTGGCGTCTCGGGTCGGCGCCCAGCGTCGGTGAGAAGGCGAGCGTAAGCGCTCCGATGAGCGCGCCCAATCCCATCGAGGCCAGCAGAAAGCCGAACCCGTGTGCGCCGACGTGCAGCACCTGGTCGGCGAACAAGGGGATCAGGGTCAGGCGATTCATCGCGAACAGCGAGAAGACCGCCACCGCGATGAGCAACATCCCGACCACCGGCTCGTGCCGCGCGTAGGCGGCGCCTTCGACCAC
>JBIOGJ010000176.1:0-1687 GCA_044447965.1 Thermoanaerobaculales bacterium
AAGATGATCAGTCCCGCGATCACCGGCGGACTCAGAGCGATTCCGATGATCAGGTCATTCGGCAGCGAAGCCGGTTTGAATGCGGCGCGATCCAGTGCGGCCGCCGCTCGAGCCAGCACGCTGGGATTGTAGGCAATCGGGCCCTTTGGGCTTCAAAGAGCCTCTGTGGGTGATAATCGGCAGGCTCGTGTCGTTTCCAGGCCTACGTCTTCACGCGCAAGCGCGAGCAGGATGGGCAGCCCCACGGTTCGCTTCCATGTTTGTGGCGTTGTGGGTCGTCGCGTTCGCCGCGATCGGAGTCTCTGCCGAGGCCCCTGCGCCCTCAACCTGGGTCGCCCTGAAGCCGCTGCCTCACCAGGGCCGCTCGGCGATTTTCGCGCTGGCGGTCGATCCCGCGAACAACCAGGTCGTGATCGCGGGCAACTCGGAAGGCACCCTGCTCCGAACCAGCGACGCCGGCTCGACCTGGGCGCCCGTGCACAGTGGCAAGTTCACTGCCACCACAATCGCGTTCAGCCCGTACAAGCCCGGGCTCGTCCTGGCCGGCACGCGAGGCGGCGGCGCATTGCTGAGCAGCGACGGCGGAGCCAGCTGGTCGGTGGCCGGTGGCCTCGACGGCCGGGCCGTCCGAGCATTCGGTTTCAGCCTCACCATCATCGCGGCCGCCACCGACAAGGGTGTGTACATCAGCGCTGACGGAAGCTCGTGGTCTCAGTCCGGGTTGGCCGACCGCAGCATCGACGCGATCGCGATCTCCGCGGTGCATGTTCCGATCCACATTCTCGCGGCCTCTGACGGACCTGTTTCCGCCGGGAACCTGCCCATGTTTCAGAGCGCCGACGGCGGTGCCACGTGGTCGTCGTTGAACCCAGCGATCAGCGGGACTTATGTCGTGGAGCTCGCCGCCGGACCGCTGCCCCCTGTCGGCGATACGAGACCCGTGGTCGTCGGGACAAATGCGGGACTGTTCGAATCCAGCGACAGCGGTGCATCATTCACTCCCTTGAGTGGGGGGGGTCAGCTGCCTTCGACCGACTACACGCAGATCGCTTTCATCACCGACCACTTCGATCGGTTCTATGCCGCGAGCGATGGAGGCGGGTCTGGTGCCGGTGGCCTGTGGAGGACGAACGACGCGGGCCAGACATTCACGTCACTTGTTCCGCCGATGCGATCGATCACCGCGCTGGGCGTGTCCAACGACGAGTCGCCAACTCTATACGTGGCCACCTTCCGGCCCTCCGACCACACCGCCGCGCTCTGGATCTACCACGACACAGGGGGCACGCCTCAAGGTCCATTTGGCTCGCCGACCCCGGTGGCGAGCGGGGCCCGGACCGCGCCGGGGGCTTCGCCAGACTCCACGGTGCTCAACCTGCTCAGGTCTTCGCAGGCGCCATACGTCGGACTTGGCGTCGCCGCGCTCCTCGTGGTCCTGCTCGCCGCAGTCGCACATCTACGCGGCCGCCGCGGGTGACTGCGTAGACTCCCTCGAGTTGAGCACGCCTTACGAACGGCTGCGCGAGCTGGGGCTCGAGCTGCCCGCGCCGCCGGCACCCGCAGCCTCGTACCTGCCCACCCGGCTCGTGCCCATCGGGGATGGCCGCGGCCTCCTGTATGTCGCGGGCCAGGTTTCAGTTGCAGATGGTGAGCGCCTCACCGGCCGCTGCCCGGACGAGGTTTCCGT
>JBIOGJ010000177.1:0-1685 GCA_044447965.1 Thermoanaerobaculales bacterium
CAATCCCCTGCGCCCATGGGTTGCGGCGGCGCGGGGCGATCTGCGGCGTTGCCGCTCCTCGCCGATAGGTCCACATCACCTTCGTCGCGGCGCCTTGCATCTCGCCCAGCGGCGCCGGCAACGCGGCCCACCCGCTTTCCCAGACAGGCTCCTAGCTGAGGTCTCCGGGCTGAGGCCCGCGGGGCGATTAGACAACCGCCGCGTGCACCCGCGCCGCGGCGTCCCGGACCTCGGCGAGCAGCGCCGTCTCGTCCACTCTGACGAGGTGGTGGTCAGTCACCACGACGTTGCCGTCCACCACGACGTGACGCACATCCGCGGCACGCGCTGCGTACGCGAGATGCGAGAACGCGTCGAACAGCGGGACGGCGTGGGGCTCATCCGCGGCTAGGCAGATCACGTCCGCGCGCTTACCCACCTCAAGGGTGCCGATCCTGTGCTCCAGCCCGAGCACACGCGCGCCACCGATCGTGAGGAGCTCCGCCAACGTGCGCGCCGGCATCACGGTGGGGTTGCCGCCCAGGCCCTTGTAGAGCAGCGCTGCCAGTTGCGCGTCGCGGAGGAGATCGAGCGTGTTGTTGCAGGCCGCGCCGTCGGTGCCAAAGCTGACCTTGATGCCTCTCGCGAGCATCTGGGGAAGCGGCGCCACGCCGCTCCCGAGCTTGAGGTTCGAGGCCGGGTTGGAGGCAACCCCGACTTCGAACTCGGCGAGCAGATCGAGATCGGGCTCCGTCACGTGGACGCAGTGCGCCGCGACGGTACGCTCGCCGAGGATGCCGAGGTCGGCGAGGTACGCGACCGGCGTGACGCCTTTGCTGGACTGGATCGTTTCCGCTTCCCACCTCGTCTCGGCGACGTGAATGATGAGCGGTGCACCGAACTCCTCGGCCAGCTCCGCCTCCTTGACCAGGTTCTCGGCCGAAACGGTGTACGGCGAGTGCGGGGCTACGGCCGGTACGACGAGGGGATCGTCCCGGTAGCGTTCGAGCAGCTCACGCTGGCGCGCGAGGGCGTATTCCGGCGAGGGGCACGACGGCGTGGCAAAATCAAACAGCGACTCGGGGACGACGGCCCGCAGGCCGACCTCCTTGACCACGCCGATGATCCTCTCGGCGTGGAAGTACATGTCGCACACGGTGGTGACGCCGGCCTTGAGGCACTCGGCGGCGGCCAGGCGGCTGCCGAGCGCTACCGTCTCGGCGTTCATCAGCGCGCGCTCGGCCGGCCAGATGTGCTGCTCGAGCCATTCCTTCAGCGGCAGGTCGTCGGCGAGGCCGCGGAGCAGGACCATCGCCAAGTGGGTATGCGTGTTGACGAAGCCAGGGAGAATCAGGCCGCCGCCCGCGTCGAGTACGCGGGCCGAGCCGGCGTGGGCAAGCACGTCGCTGGCGGGGCCGACGGCGACGATCTCGCCACCGCGTACGGCGACCGCACCGTCGGGCAGCGGCTCGCTGTCCGGGGTCATCGTCAGCACCGTCCCGCCCTTGATGATCAGCTCAAGCTCTTCCACTTTGCCTCCGCCATCGCACGCGGCACGCTCGGGCCCAGTCGTGCTCGCCGGTCAAGTTGTTGTCTCTTCCCGTCCCAGCTCCCTCTTTGCCGACCCTGCGTCTCTCACCACGAGCCTGAAGCGCCTCCGCCGCCGAACGAGCCCCCGCCAGCGGAAAAGCTGCCGCCGCCCCACC
>JBIOGJ010000178.1:0-1673 GCA_044447965.1 Thermoanaerobaculales bacterium
CCCTGTCCGGCGTACTCCCATTTCGCCGCTGTGCGCCCGTAATCGAACACGGGCTGGCAGTCAAGACTGATCTCGACGTCGCCAACCACGCAGCGTGCGGTGCGCAGCAGGATGTGCTCGGCTTCGTAGTCGGTCGGCGGACGGCGGTTCGTACCCGAGCGGCGCTGGTTGTGATACCACGGCCCGATGCAGAGAGCATCGCGGACGATCATCCAGCCGGTCCTGGTCCGCCAGGTCGTCTCAAGCACCAGCGTGCCGGGAAGGTAGCGCCGGCCGGCCGGAACCTGGACGCCGGTCGGTCCGAACCGGAAGCTGCCCGCGGCGCGGTCGAGCATGGCCGCAAACACGCTTGGGCTGTCGGGGCGAGGGAGGCACATCCACTCCAGTCGCCCGCTGGGGGCGATCAGGCAGTTGACCTCGCAGTCGGATAGGAACGCGTAGTCGGCGATCGGCGGAAACGCGCTTGCAACGCGTGGGCGCGCGACCGCCATCTCCGTGTCGATCTCGCCACCAGGTTCGAGGTGCGCTCGATCGCCATTCACGGCCGGTTTCATGGAGGGCCCGAGGTCGGACTCGGACGCTCTACTTTCCACTTTCTTTGCCACCGTCTACCCAGCTAGCGAGAGGATATTCCGATGGCCCGCCGGATGCGCCCGAATACCTCATCGACGGCGCCCGTCCCGTCGACCACCTCCACCCTCACCCCCTGCTTGCGGTAGTGGTCGAGCACCGCATGCGTGAGCTTGTGGTACTCGTGCATACGCTCAGCGATCGCCTCCCGCGTGTCGTCGGCGCGGCCCTCGATCGCCGCGCGGTGCAGGATCCGATCGACCAGCTCGCTCTCGGGGACGTCCAGGGCGATCACGAAGTCCACCCGGTGGCCTTCCTGCGCCAGCATCTTGTCGAGCGCCCGCGCCTGTTCGAGCGTACGGGGGAACCCGTCGAGCAGCACGTCTGAGCTCACGTTCGGGTCGCGCAGGATGCCCTGGACGATGCTGATGATCACGTCGTCCGGCACGAGGTCGCCGGCGGCCATGATCCGCGCGACCTCCTTGCCGATGTCCGTACCGCGGGCCACCTCGGACCGCAGGATGTCGCCAGTCGACAGATGGGTCAGGTGGAACTCGTTCTCCATTCGAGCGGCCTGGGTGCCCTTCCCACTGCCAGGCGGGCCGAAAATAACGCCGATCATTCCCTGCTACCAGCGTGGCATGGGCGGCCGGGCTTGGCCCGGCCGCAACTTTGTCGTAGGTACTCCCAAGCGTCGCCTGGAGTAACTATTCCGAAAATCCCAACAGCGGGAAGATGAGCAGACACGCCGGCGAAGCCGGCCTGTCGATGAGAAGGAACCGGCAGGTTCCTTCTCATATTTCTTCCGATCACGGCTCAGCTCGGCCTTTTTGCCGGCGATCCGGGATCTGGATCGCCTGGCGGCGCCGCCACCAGTTGTCGGAGTGCTCTGCCAGCAGCTCCTGCACGGCGGGGTCCGGACCGGAGGCCTCGCCCACCTGGCTCATCTTGAGCCACCTGCGGGTGATTTCCACGTAGAGGTCCGCCTCGGTCCAGCCGGGCAGCTGCTCGAGCACCTTGTGTCTCCTGATCGCCTCCGCCACCGGCTTGTACACCCGGTCGTACCAGCTGGCCGCGGCCTCTGGCAGGGGCACCGGGCGCCC
>JBIOGJ010000179.1:0-1666 GCA_044447965.1 Thermoanaerobaculales bacterium
CCTGCGGACCGCTGAGCGGATAGATGGCGCCGAGCACGAGGTCGTGACTCGAATTCGCTTGGGATTGCCCGCACGCCGCGGCCGCAAACAACAGCAGGGCGACGAGGGCGATGCGCCGGATCACTCCGGCCAGAATACCGATTACGCGGTGGCGGCCTGCAGCCCCGCGCCGCGTGCCTCGGCCAGCTGGCGCTCGAGCTTCGGAGCGGTCGCGTATCCGTAGTTGACGTGCAGCGCGCGCCCCTCCGGCGACATCACGACCGTGGTCGGAAGCGTGTAGACGTTGAATCGGTCGGCCATCGTCCGGTCGGCGACCGCGTCGACCTTGTCGATGCGCACCGCGCCCAGCTTCGCGAGCGCCGGCTCCTGGTGCGTGCGGCACACAGTGCATCCTGCGCCGGTGAAGTAAAGGATGTAGGGGTCGCTCGCCGGCGCTGCACTCACGCCGACAGTCTTCACGCGAGCCCGCCGCGCGCGAAAGATCTCCAGGCAGGCGGCGGCGAGCACGACCACACCCGCCACCGCCAGCGCCCAAAGTTGTGCGTTCATAAAGCCCTTATCAATCCCCGCTTGCCAAGCTGGAAGTAGATCTGGCAGCCCAGGCAGTACCCGAACGCCAGGTTGACGAAGGCGAGCACCGCGACGATGAGCGCAAGCGCCAGCCCGATCACGAGGCCGGGGCCCGGCCGGAAGTCGCCGGCCAGCAACGGTGGTCCGAACAAAAACAGCGACGAGATCGCGAGAAAGATTCCACCGAGACCCTGCGCAAAGTTGTGTGGCTCGGGCCGGTCCGGCACGGGCCGCGGCTTGACGATGGCGCGCGGCTTCAAGACCTGAAAGTACAGCTGCTTGAAAAGTGCGTACCGGGGAGCGAAGGTGCCTACGAGCAGCACGATCGCCAGCACCGGTATCAACCAGATGAGCGCAGGCACGACCTCGCTCCCGAACACCGCGACGAGAACCGTCACGATGATCCCGGTCTGGTTGACCTTGAGGGCCGAGTGGTCGACGATCTGGGTGGCCATTCCTATTTCTCGATCGGGGCCTTGATCGAGCTGCCCCACTCCGTCCACGAGCCGTCGTAGTTGCGGACGTCGGGGTAGCCGAGAAGCTCCTTCAAAACGAACCACGTGTGCGCGGAGCGCTCGCCGATGCGGCAGTACGCGATCACCTCTTTGTTGGAGGTGATGCCCTTGTCGCCGTAGATCGCCTTCAGCTCCTCGACGCTCTTGAAGCTGCCGTCCTCGGGATTGACCGCGGTGGCCCAAGGGATGCTGACCGCCGTCGGGATGTGCCCGCCGCGCTGCGCGCCTTCCTGCGGAAGGTTCTCCGGCGCAAGCAGCTCACCCGAGTACTCCTTGGGCGAGCGCACGTCCACCAGGCCGGCCTTGCCGAGCTTTGACTCCACGTGGCTTCGGTAGGCGCGGATGTCTTCCTTCGGCGAGCCGTGGAAGTTGTAGTCGGTGTTGGGGAAGCTCGGCACGTCGGTGCTGTAATCGCGTCCTTCCTTCTCCCACTTGACCCTGCCGCCGTCGATCAGCGCGACCTTGTCATGCCCGTAGTACTTCAGCGCCCAGTAGGCGTAGGCCGCGAACCAGTTGTTGTTGTCGCCGTAGAGAAGGATCGTCGTGTCCGGCGTGACGCCGCTCTGTCCGAGCAGGTTGGC
>JBIOGJ010000180.1:0-1618 GCA_044447965.1 Thermoanaerobaculales bacterium
GCCCGCTTTCTCGCCGAGGTCGCGCAGGCGGTACAGGAGCGCCGTCTTGAGCCCGCTGAAGCTGTATTCGAGACCGGGGAGCGACGGGCGCGGCAGGGGCTGCCGGCGCGGGTCGCCGGTGCGCGCGAGCCGGTCGAGGGCCGGGCCACCGGGATACCCGAGGCCCAGCATGCGCGCCGCCTTGTCGAACGCCTCGCCCGCGGCGTCGTCCCGGGTCCGCCCGATGACCTCGAACCGGCCGTGAGCGGGCATGCGCACCAGGTCCGAATGGGCGCCGCTGACCACGAGCCCGAGGAGCGGCGGCTCGAGGTCGGGCCGGCTCAGCAGGGCGGCGTAGATGTGGCCCCACAGGTGGTTGACGCCTGTGATGGGCCTCGACCACGCGGCGGAAAGCCCCTCCCCCACGCCCAGCCCGACCAGCAGGCAGCCGGCGAGCCCCGGCCCGCGCGTCACTGCGACGAGATCGACATCCCTCGGCTTCGCGCCGGCGCCTTCCAGGGCGAGGTCCAGGATGTGGGGAAGGCGCTCGAGGTGGTCGCGCGCGGCCAGCTCGGGGACGACTCCTCCGAACTCCCGGTGCAGGTCCACCTGAGAGTGGATCACGTTGGAGAGGATCCGGCGGCCGTCCGCCACCACGGCCACCGACGTCTCGTCGCAGCTGGTCTCGATTCCGAGCGTCAGCGTCAACTCGATATCTCCGTGCCGTGATTCAAGATCGTGTCCGGCCGGTGGGCGCCTGCTTCCTCAGCTTGAGGGCCAACGCCCCATAGGCTTGCGCCTGGCGCTTGTGGAGCGCCGCGTCACGACCGGCGCCCCGCTCCCCGCCGGCCGGCGGGCGCCGGCTTCGTCTCACCGCGCTGTCGAGCACGCGAGCACGGGTGTCGCGATAGAAAGCGGCGTCATCGAGCGCCTCCAGGACCAATGCCAGCTCCTCCTGGGCGAGCGACACCAATTCGGTCATGGGCTTGCATCGGACCGTCGCCTGAGGCGGCGCAGATCCGGGCCTACTCGCTCCGGGTGATCAGGTCGCGGCGAAGGCCGCGCACATCCGCCTCGATTCGCTCCAGGTTGGACTCATATGCCCGGCGGAAGCGAGGCGAGTGGATCGAGTCGGACCACATCACGATCGCGTCCTCTCCGTTGTCCGTGTAGTAGCCCTTGCGCCGGCCGATGACCTTGAAGCCGAATCCCTCGTACATGCGCATGGCGTTGTCGTTGGTCGTGCGCACCTCGAGCGTGACCCACTTCGCGCCCATGTCATAAGCGGCCTGAACGAGACCCGCGAAAAGGATGCGGCCATAGCCGTGATGGTGGAGGTCGTGGCGCACACCGATCGTCGTGACGTGGGCCTCGTCGTACATCCGCCACATCCCGCCGTAGCCGATGACGGTGGGGTCGAAGTCAGGCGCTCTGACCTCGGGCGGATGCGGATCAAGACCCTCCTGGCGCAGCACCACGTAATGCGCGCTGGATCGCGACGCGAGCTCGCGATAGTAGGCGTTCCTGGGCCACGGCGTAGCAAAGATCTCGCGTTCGATCTCCTGCACCGTGTTGACGTCCGATTCGCGCATCAGCTCGATCGCAAGCTGCTGCCTGATTTGAACCATCAAGCCCTCGA
>JBIOGJ010000181.1:0-1614 GCA_044447965.1 Thermoanaerobaculales bacterium
CTCTACCTCTCGGGATCCCGCGAGGGATTCGCTCCCCCCGCTCCGTTTACCCTCGATGAGCTGGACCCAGCCGGGGTGCTGCCTCCCAGGGTGTATACGCGGGACGAGCTCGAACGCTATCTCGCGCACAGTGCCGAGAAGTGCCGAGAGACGTTCAAGAATCTGACCGACGAGCAAGCCCGGCGTGTGCATCAGATCGGAAGCCGAGGGCGCACGATCCGCTTCGCCGAGCTCTTGCTCTACAACATGGGGCATGTTCGCGAGCACGCGGCTCAGCTGAGCATGTTCCTCGGCCAGAGACGCGGTTTGGCCTCCACCTAGGAGGCGCAAGTCGGAGGACACATGACCGAAGACAGGATGAGGACGGGGTTGGAAGATTCACAGACAGCGATCTGACCGCTGCTCCGGGGCCATCAAACGTCGGCGACCCCGGGTTGTCCAGACATCAAGCCCCGATGGATTTGAATTCGGTTTTGGTTCCGCGGGAAGGATTCGAACCTTCGGTCAAGGATCCAAAGTCCTCTGCCTTACCGAGCTTGGCCACCGCGGATCGCAGCCACAACAGTATCGCGAAGGCTGCCACGATCCCGAGCCAGCCGCGTGACCTACCGCCTGCCAGGCGCGTTCTGTAAAGCAATGAAGAATGGCCTTCTCGGTGCGCTGGTGCTTCTGACGGCGGCTTGTGGTGCGTACCAGTTTCCTGGCGCGACGCCGTCCACCGGTACTGGCACCGTCAGCGGACTCGTGACCGCGGTGCCATGCGCTCCTATGGAGCCGACTGCTGATGCGTGCACCAAGCGATTTGTGGCTGGAGTCGAGGTGGATTTCTCGAACGGCCGGAACAGCGCGGCGGCCGTCACGGACTCGCGGGGCTCCTACTCGATCGACCTGGCCGCCGGGACGTGGAAGGTCTCGCTGAAGACATACATGCGGATCATCACGGGGCCGACCGCCGTGACCGTCGCCGCGGGTTCGCATATCGTCGCCGACTACGTTCTCGATACCGGAATCCGGGTCCCGATTCCGCAGCAATGAGTAAAGGACCGTACCATCCACCACCCCCCGCCCACCCATTGGGGGTGACGCGGATGGTATTGGCGGGGCGGTCGAGGGGTCAAGCCAGGTTGTTAAGGCTCGACGGACCAAGTCTCGTCGTCAAGGAACGAAGGCAAGGGCTCGTGGTTGGCGAAAGAGGGTCAAGCCTGGCCGTTACGGGACGAGGTTGATCAGCCGGTCCCGGACGTAGATCACCTTCGAGGGGCCACGCCCGTTCAAGGCTGCGCGGACTTTCTCGCTGGCCATCGCCGCCTTCAGCGCCTCGGCCTCAGAAAGCCCAGCCTCGACGGACAGCCGGTCGCGCAGCTTGCCCGCGACCTGCACCACGAGGACCAGCTTCAGCTCGGCCGCGGCCGACGCGTCGAACTCCGGCCACGATGCATCCGCCAGCATCCCACCCTCGCCCAACCTCTCCCACATCTCCTCGCAGATGTGCGGCGCCATGGGGTTGAGCAGCCTGACCAGCGTCCTCACGGCCGAATCCCACTCGTGATCTCGCGACCCGCCGCCCTGAAGGTAGTCCTGCATCGAGTTGGCCAGCTCCATCAGCGCCGCCAC
>JBIOGJ010000182.1:0-1610 GCA_044447965.1 Thermoanaerobaculales bacterium
ACGTTCTCGCCGGCGAGGCGCTGAAAGGTGTACTCGTCACCCATCCGCCGCGCAGGATCTCCGGTGCAGGCTTCGCGAGGCCCGAGGATCGCGAAATCGACACCCGCGGCCAGCATCAGCTTGGCCGTCGAGACGGCGCCCTTACGCGCGCGTTCGTCGAAGGCGGGAGCGCAGCCGACCCAGAACAGAACGTCCGGTGCGGGATCGCCGGGCTGCAGCACGCGGACTCCAAGCCCGTCGGCCCAGTGGGTGCGGTCCGCCTGTGGCTTGCCCCAGGGATTGGATGAACGGTCGACGTCCCGCAGCATCGTGCCCGCCTCCTCCGGGAATCGCGACTCGACCATGACCAGATTGCGGCGCAGGTCGATGATGTGGTCGATGTGCTCGATGCCGACGGGGCATTCGCGCACGCACGCACCGCACGTCACGCAGTCCCACACGATGTCGTCGGTCACGGCGTTGGGCACGATGGGTGGCGGTGAATACGAGGCGTCCGCCAGCGCTTTCGGGCCTTCCGCCATCGCCTGGTCGCGGATCGCCATGATCAGCAGCTTTGGCGACAGCGCTTTGCCCGTCGCGTAGGCGGGGCAAACGTCCTGGCACCGCCCGCACTCGGTGCACGACATGGTGTCGAGGGTTTGCTTCCAGGTCATGTCCGTGACCCGCGCCGAGCCAAACCGCACCTCTGCTTCGGGCTGCTCGAAGTCGATCGGCTCGAGCCGGCCGCGGGCGCGCGTGCGACCGAAGTAGACGTTGAGCGCGGCGATCACGATGTGCAGGTGCTTGGAGTAAGGGAGGTAGACGAGGAAGCTGAGGATGATCAGGACGTGGGCCCACACCGCGGCCCGCTCGAGGTACGGAACCAGCGCGCCGTGCAGGAGCTTCGCGATCGAGCCTGAAATGGGCGCCCAGCTCGCGGGGTAGTCGTTCAGTCCCACCGCGATCTGTGACGCGTGCCAGAGAAACAACGTGATGACGATGCCGGCGATCATGGCCAGGATCAGATCGGCCTCGCCGATGTGACTGCCCACGAAGCGCTTCGGCCGCTGCACCTTACGGATGACGAAAGCGGTGATCACACCCAGGAGGACCAGCAGCGCGAAAACGTCGACGAGCAGCGCGTACCAGCCCTGAGCGCCGAGCCACGGCAGGGTCGCGTGCGGGTCGACCGCACCGATCATCGCGATGAGAATCGTCGGGAACAGGACGAGGAATCCCCAGAAGATCGCCGCGTGCATCAGCCCCGGCAAGAGGCGCTGCAGCAGCTTGCTCTGGCCGACCACCACGACCGCCTCCGCCTTCGCGCGGGCAGGCACGTCGCCGAAACGGGCTGCCGGTTTGCCCGCCCGGACCAATCGGAAGATGAGGAGTGCCCGGCGGCCGAACAGGAAGCCCGAGATGACGAGCGCGGCGGCGAGAGCCACGGCGTCGATGGCGATCAACGGCGGTTGCGGATCTCGGCTGAGATTGCCGGCACGATCTCCTTGAGGTCGCCGACCACCGTGTAGTCGGCGTTCTGCATCATCGGCGCCTGCGGGTCGGAGTTGATCGCGAGGATCCGCTTGGCTCCTTTGAGCCCGGCCATGTGCTGCGTGGCGCCGGAGATGCCG
>JBIOGJ010000183.1:0-1605 GCA_044447965.1 Thermoanaerobaculales bacterium
CGCCTGTTGGGAGGAGGCGGAGCCGGAGATGACGATCGAGCCGCTGAGCAACCTCCCGCTCGTGCGCGACCTGGTGACCTCGCGCGATCCCTTCGAGGCGTTCCTGGCCAGGCTTTCCCCGCTCGTCGTGCGCAAGCGGGACTACCCGGGCTTCCCGGAGCCGCTCTCGGAGCAGGACATGGCGCCGACCGCGCACTTGCGCGACTGCATCCAATGCCTGGCGTGCCAGTCGGCCTGCCCGGTGCTGCAGCAGCCCGACAGCGGCTTCGCCGGTCCGGCCCTATTGGTGGCGCTGAGCGAGCTGGCCCAGGACCCGCGCGACGAGGCCGACCGCGCGCGGCTCGCCGACGAGGTGGCGCAGGTCTTCAAGTGCGTGTCCTGCTACGAATGCGAGCGTGTCTGTCCGACCGAGATTCCGATCGTCGGCGAGGCGATCGAGCCGCTCAAGCGTCTGGTCTACCGCAGGGGAGAGGCCGCGGGAGCGCGGCGCGCGCGCGCGTTCTTGGACGTGGTCAAGGCGCGCGGCCGCGCCGAGGCGGCACCTATAGCGCTCAAGACCAAGGGGATCAGCCTGAACGCCTTACGCCTCGCGTTCCGCCTCATGCTGCGCGGAAAGCTCAACCTGGCCGACGTGTTCCCGAAGCGGCCGTCGCCCGGTATGGAGGCGATGCGGAAGACCTACCAGTCCGATGGGGACGCCGAATGAAACGGAGATATGCGTATTTTCCCGGCTGCTCGGCCAAGGGGACTTGTCGCGAGCTCGACCTCAGCACCCATGCGGTCGCCGCCTTGTTCGACGTCGAGCTCAAGGAGCTCGAGAACCCGGGCTGCACCGGTGCGCGGGAGTTCCGTGCGGTGAGCGAGCAGCTCCACCTGACGGCGAACGGGCGCATCCTGGCGCTGGCGGAACGCGAGGGTTGCGATCTCGTGGCGGTGTGCGACACGTGCTTGCTGAACCTGACCGAGACGAACCAACGGCTCAAAGCCGATCGGGCGGCGCGCGACGCCGTCAACCGGGCACTTGCGGGGGAGGGGCTCGCGTTCAAAGGCGAGAGGGAGGTCAAGCACTTCCTTTGGGTGATGACGGAGGACCTCGGCGAGGAACGGCTCAAGGCGCGGGTGGTGCGGCCGTTGCGAGGGCTCAAGGTCGCACCCTTCTACGGCTGTCACATCCAGCGTCCGAGCACGGTCTATGGGGCGAGCAAGGAGGGCGAGGCACCCGCACTCGATCGGCTCTGCCGGCTGCTGGGGGCCGAGGTCGTCGAGTACCCGGGGGCCAACAAGTGCTGCGGCTTCCATGTCGTCGGCGTGGAGGAGCGCATCGCGGTGCGGATGAGCGGGGGCCATCTCTCCAACGCCAAGAGCAACGGCGCCCAATGCATCGTGACGCCTTGTCCGCTCTGCCACACCGTCTTCGACGCCTACCAGCCGAGTATGGAGCGCGAATTCCGCAGCAAATACGAGGTTCCCGTTCTTCACGTCTCGCAGCTCGCAGGCTTGGCCTTCGGGCTCTCCACCGCGGCGCTGGCCTTGTCCCGCCACGTCGTCGGCTGCGACAGCGTGCTCGCGCACATCGGATACGGCGGTGCTGAGGCGGCCGCATCC
>JBIOGJ010000184.1:0-1584 GCA_044447965.1 Thermoanaerobaculales bacterium
CACGTTCACCTATCACCTGCAGGCCATCGCAACCGGGCCGATGTCCGTGAGCATCCTCAAGCTCGAGCAGTGGGCGGCGGCGATCCGGTGCGTTGAAAACGGGGTCGGCACGAGCCATTACTGCATGCACCACTCCGGCGCCGTCATCAGCTTTCAAAACGTCACCAGCATCAACTACGACTTCCACGATGCCGAAGGCTGCGCCGACTACCTCGCCGTTTTCACGTCGGCGTCGAACATCACCGTGACGCCGAATGTGAGCGTGACCTACAACCCCGCGACCAGCGCGACCGGCGCCTGCGCCTGATCGGTAAGTAGCAAGGAATTCACTTCCCCCTCGCAGGTTGCGGCCAGTCACTTCCCCGCTCGCGGGGAGGGTGGCGCGAAGCGCCGGATGGGGAAGACCAATCAGCCCTGGCTCAGCACGAAGGCGCGTGACGGGTCGAAGTGGATCCCGATCGATCATGGCGAGGACCATCCTGATCGCGCGGAGGAAGCCGGAGATCTGGCGGTTGATGAAGCCCTGCATCACGACCTGGCCGGACAGCGTGCCGACCGAGGCGCCGACCGCCTAAGCTCCGCTCCGTGAAGCTCGGAGTATCGGTGGGCTACTGGGGTTTCGGCCTCACCGCCGCCGACCAGCTAGAAATCGCCCAGACCGCCGAGCGCCTCGGTTACGACTCGGTGTGGGCGGCCGAGGCTTACGGCTCCGACGCGGCGACTGTGCTCGCGTGGCTCGCCGCCGGCACGTCGCGGATCAAGCTCGGTTCGGGCATCTTCCAGATCCCCGCGCGCAGCGCCGCCATGACAGCGATGACGGCCGCCACCATCGACAACCTTTCGGGCGGCCGCATGCTGCTCGGCCTCGGCACCTCAGGGCCGCAGGTCTCGGAGGGGTGGCACGGAGTGCGGTTTGCCAAGCAGCTCCAGCGCACGCGCGAGTACGTGGCCGTGGTGCGCATGGCGCTGGCGCACCAGAAGGTCGAGTTCCACGGAGAGACCATGGACCTGCCGCTCCCGGACGGGCCGGGCAAGGCGCTCAAGCTCACCGTCCGGCCGGTGCAGGACCACATCCCGATCTACCTTGCGGTGCTCGGTCCCAAGAATGTCGCGCTGGCCGGCGAGATCGCGGACGGCTGGCTGCCGGTCTTCTTCTCGCCGGAGCACACCGCTGCGTTGCGGGTGCCGCTCGAGGAAGGCGCCGCGCGCGCCGGCCGCACGCTTGAAGATTTCCGGATCTGTCCGAGCGTCAACGTGATGATCGCGGAGGACGAAGACGTCGCCCGCAACGCGATGCGCCCGGTGCTTGCGCTCTACGTCGGAGGCATGGGCTCGCGCGAGCAGAACTTCTACAACCGCCTGGTCTCCTCGTATGGCTTCGAGCGCGAGGCACAGCAGGTGCAGGAGCTCTACCTGGCCGGGCGCAAGAGCGAGGCGATGCTGGCGCTGCCCGACGATCTGATCGACGCGGTGAGCATCGCCGGGAAGCCCGAGCGCGCGCGAAGAAAGCTGCGTGCTTTCCGCGACGCCGGCGTCGAGACCCTCATCGTGTCGCCGATGGCTTTTGACAACGACGAGCGCAAA
>JBIOGJ010000185.1:0-1574 GCA_044447965.1 Thermoanaerobaculales bacterium
CTCGCGAGCAGCCCGCGGCGCCCCCGCCCAGCATGCCGGCCGCGGCTTCGACCGGCCCGTCTCCCACCCAGTACGAAGCGGCCCCGGCGGGGCCCGCACAACCGCCGCCCCAGATCGCATACCCGGGACCGCCGGCCTGGTACGCGCAGGAGCCGGCTCCGCCTCCGATCCCGGGCGAGTCGGCGTTCCACGCCTCGCAGGCCCTCCAGGCCGCCACTGCGATGGCCCGCGCCACGACGGCCCTCGGCCAGCTGGCGGCGGCGTCCGGCGGGTACATTGGAATGCTGCCGACCGTCCGGGCCGAAGGTGCCAGCCCGGCCGGCGCGTCGCGCCGAATCCAGGCCGTCATCGAGAGCGTCCTCACCAAGCACAACCTCAACCTGCGCATGGCCCCGGCCCTGACGCAGGCTTTCGAGGGGGCGGAGCTCAAGGGCAGCGAGTACGCCGCGGAAACCAAGATCAGCAAGGAATCGGGCGGTCGCGAGCTCAGGCAGGCTGTCGAATCCGGCCTGCTGCAGGTGGTCCGCTACCCACAGGGTGAGGCCGGCTTCAGAGCCGCGCAGGGACTCCTGCGCGAGGTTGCCGAAGGCCTGGGTCAGCCCGTCAACTCGGCCACCCCACTGACCCCCGAGACCATCATCGGAAGCCTGGCCGTCGGGCAGACCGAAGGCACGGTGACCATCATGTTCACCGACGTCGAGGAATCCACCCGGCTCCTGTCCACCCGCGGGTTCACCGAGTCTCACGAGATCATGAAGGCGTACGAGACGGTCATCGACGAGAAGATCGGCGAGCACGCCGGTCGGCGGATCAAGGGTCTGGGTGACGGCTACATGATCAGCTTTGGATCCGTGCGCCACGGGGTGGAATGCGCCCTCGACATTCAGCAGGCGATCGCCGAATACAGCAAGCAGAACCCCGCTCGCACGCTGAAGATCCGGATCGGTCTGAACACCGGCGAGGTGGTGGAGGAGGCCGGCGACATATTCGGAGCCGCGGTCAACGTCGCCGCGCGCGTCGCCGGCAAAGCGCGTGGGGGAGAGATCCTCGTCTCCGAGGTCGTCCGCCAGCTGGTCGGGCCGGTGTCCGAGATCAAGTTCGAGTACCGCGGGCGCTACAAGCTGAAGGGGTTCCCCGACCGCTGGCGCCTGCACCAGGTCACGGCCGGCGAGAGGCGGGAAACCGCCCACGCCCTTCCCTCCGGCGACGGGTTCGTCGATCGCGAACAGGAGCGCCTCGACATCCAGATGGTGCTGGACCGGGCTGCCACCGGCACGGGCGGCCTGGTGTTCCTCACCGGCGCGCCAGGGATCGGCACCTCGCGCCTCGCGGCCGAGGTCGCCGGCGAGGCCGCAGCCAAGGGATGGCTGGTGTACAGCGGGCGATGCATCGAGCAGGGCGGCCTCCCGTACGCGCCGTTCCGCGAGGTGCTTGCGTCCGTGGTCGCGAAATCCACGGTCAGGGCCCTGCAAGAGCCGGCCGGCCACAACGGCCCGCTGCTTGCGAACCTCGTGCCCAACCTCCGACAGAAGGTCCGCGGCATGCCTTCGGCGCCAGGCCTCCCCGCGGACAAG
>JBIOGJ010000186.1:0-1540 GCA_044447965.1 Thermoanaerobaculales bacterium
CATTCCGTGGCGCTGGGCGATCTTCACCGCCTCCTGCGCCAGGGCCTCAGGGGTGAGCTCGTTGGGCGGCGCGTTCTGCCACTCTCGGGCGCGGTTGGTCGCCTCCCCGTTCTCCTGCGCCGCGACGACCTCGTGCTCGCGTCCGATCCCAAAGCCGGTCAGCACGATCTCCTCGATCTCGCGCCGCTCGGGCTGCGCGCCGGTCTGTCGCGAGCGCCGCTCGAACGTGCCCATGACGCAGCCCTCGACGACGGCTTTGAGCGTGTCCATCCCCAGCGGTGGCTCTGCCCTCAGCAGGCCGATGCGCTTGTAGCCATATGTGCGCGAAGCGCGAATGAGCTCGTGATGCGCCGAACGGAGCCGCTGCCCGTCCATGTCCTGGGGTGCGCCAACCCCGTAGAGGATCACGCGACGCGGCCCAGACTTGCTGTGCGTCGGTACCGGAAGCACCTCGTGAATGCGGCCCCGGAACTCGGCGCTCGTGATCATGTCGGACAGCACGCCGCCCAATGCCTTGTCCAGCTCGAGGGCGTTGCCCGCCAGGCGTTGGCCGGTGGCGACGGCAACCGCCAGGGCGTCCACAGGAAGCTCGGCAGCCGGCGTCGCGACCAGGCTTATCTTCACTGACGAGTAAGCCTAAACCGAGTGCGCCTCCTCCCATCCGGCCGGCCGCTTCGCGGCGGGCCACCTTGCGCGCAAAGCGGCGATGAGGATGGGACCTACTGATTGCCCCCTGCGGGGGAAGGGAGATTGGCCATTACCGGGCCAGGTGTTCCGCGACCAGCTCGAGCACGTGGGCGACCCTGAGGTTGATGTGCCGCCGTCGCGCTGCGGCTTCGATGTGCATCAAGCAGCCCGGGTTGTCCGAGGCAACCACCGTACATCCGGTCTTGGCGATCGCATCCAGCTTCCACTGCGCGAGGCGGCCCGCGACGCGCGGCCATTCGACGCTGAACGTGCCGCCGAAGCCACAGCAGTTCGCGATGTCGGGGATGTCGACCACCTCATAGCCCGCCAGCTCGAGGAGCCGGCGCGGCTCGCTCTTGAGACCGAGCTGGCGCAGGCTCTGGCAGGAGTCGTGGTAGGCGATCTTCAAGCTCATCACGTCGGGCTCCACGAGGTCGGGGCGTCGAGTCAGGACGTCCAGCACGAACCGGGTGGAGTCGCGCATCCGCGAGCGGACGCTTTCCGCGGCCGAGGCTCCCCAGTCCGGGGCGTCGATCGTGAAGGCGCCGAAGCACGACGCCGACGGCGTGACGATCAAACCCTTGGAATTTACAAGACTCTCGGCCAGGTCGTCGTGTAAGGCCGCTCCACCGGCGAAGTCGCCCGCGTTGGCCGCGATGAGCCCGCAACACCATTGACCCTTGGGAAAACCAACGTTGAAGCCCGCGGCAGTGGCGATTTGCTTCAGCGCGACTGCGGCCTGGGGCTGCACCCGGTCGACCATGCACGAGGCGAAGATCGTCAGCGGCTCGCCGTCGACCTCGCTCGGCGTGACCCGGTCGCGGTAGGGGACCCGCGCCAGCCGGGGCGCGCC
>JBIOGJ010000187.1:0-1534 GCA_044447965.1 Thermoanaerobaculales bacterium
GCCGGCCGGCGCTCGCCTCCTTCCCAGAGCGATGCGGGCTCGCCCAGCACGCCGTCGACCGCCGCCATCTCCTCGGCGGTCGCCGGCCTCCCTGTGGTCCGGATGTCCACTACGCCCTGACGCCTGTGGGCAGCTTCTCGATTCTGATCGCGCTCGCCTTGAACTCCGCTGTGCCGGACTTCGGATCCGTCGCGTCGATGGTGAGCACATTGGTGGCCACCTGGTCCGGGAAGTGAAGCGTCAGGAACGCCAGTCCCGGCCTTAGCGACTCTTCAAATCGGACCGGCACCTCGACCGATCCGCGCCGCGAGCTGGCGCGCACCCGCTCGCCGTCGTGAATACCAAGTCGCTCGCCCTCCACCGGGGAGATCAGCAGCGCCTCCCTCGTACGCAGCGGCGAGGTGTAGCCGCCCGTCTGCACGCCGGTGTTGAAGGAGTCAAGGCGCCGGCCGGTCGTCAAACGGATCGGAAACTCTTCCGTCAGCTTGTCGACCGGCGGGTCGTGCTCCACCGCCGAAAACGGGGCGAGCATTCCTTCCACCGGGTCTTTCCACAGGCGTGCGTGCAGGAACTGCGTGCCAGGGTGCGATTCGTCCGGGCACGGCCACTGGATGCCACCAAGCTCGTCCAGGCGGGCGTACGACATGCCGGCGTGCATTGGCGAGAGGCTGCGGCACTCGTCCCAAACCTGCTCGGCGGTGGGATGGCCCCAATCGCAACCCAGCAGCCGGCCGAGCTCCAAGATGATGTCCATGTCGTCCCTGGCCCCGGCGGGAGGTTCCAGCGCGCGGCGCACCCGCTGCACGCGGCGCTCGCTGTTGGTGACCGTGCCGTCCGACTCGGCCCAACCGGCGGAGGCCGGCAACACGACGTGAGCCAGCTCCGCCGTCTGCGTCAGGAAGATGTCCTGGACGACCAGGTGCTCGAGGCCGCTCAGCAAGCGCACGGCCCGTGTCTGATCCGCCTCGCTGCGCGCGGGATTCTCACCCACGATGTAGGCAGACGTCAGCTCGCCGTGGTCCATCGCCTCGAACATCTCGCTCAGGTGGTAGCCCTTCTTCTCGGGAAACTGCGCACCGCCCCACGCGCGCGAGAACTTTTCGTGGATTGCCGGGTCCTGCACGTCCTGGAAACCGGGCATGCGCGCCGGGATGGCGCCCATGTCACCACCGCCCTGCACGTTGTTCTGACCGCGCAGCGGGTTCAGGCCGCAGCCATAGCGGCCGACCTTTCCAGTGAGAAGCGCCAGGTTGATGAGCGCCAGCACGTTGTCGGTGGCGTTGTGGTGCTCGGTGATGCCCAGCGTCCAGCAGATCATCGCCTGGTCGGCGCGCCCGTACTCGAGCGCAACATCGCGGATCGCGTAGCCAGGCACTCCGGTTTCCTTCTCAGCCACCTCGAGCGTGTAAGCCTCGACGCAGCGTGCGAACTCCTCGTACCCCGTCGTCGCCCGCCGGATGAACTCGTCGTTCGCCAGGCCCTCGTGGATGATCACACGCGCCATGGCGTTGGCCAGCGCGATGTCGCTGCCCAC